>NZ_ACFY01000179.1 GCF_000174195.1 Roseburia inulinivorans DSM 16841
AATCAGTCCTTTGATACCCTAACAACAGACGCGGTAAAAAAGGATTACAGCTTTACACTTCTGGAAGCAACCTATCTGGAACGGACTGGTCTCCGCTTTGAGCCATCCGATTATGTCTCCTTCGGTTTGGCTGACAAAAATGGATTCCTGACCAATGCCGGAAAGCTCATGACCGATCAGCACACAGTTTATAACTCCCGTATGTTCTGTACCCGGTGGAATGGCTTGGAAAAAGGCTCTATCTTTGATGATGCGCTGGATGATAAGGAATACGAGGGGAATTTGATTTATTTACTGAAAAGCGGCAGTGAATTTATTCGCAATAATTCCAAAGTCCGTTTTGTCAAAGAGGCACAGTATCGTGTAGACAAGCCGGATTATGCTGAACGAGCTGTGACAGAGGCTCTTGTCAATGCACTTATCCATCGTGATTATATTGTGCTTGGCAGCGAGGTCCACATTGATATGTATGATGATCGGGTGGAAATCACATCTCCGGGCGGTATGTTTGGCGGCGGCTCAATTCAGGAATACGATATTTACAGTATCCGTTCCATGCGACGAAACCCTGTGATTGCTGACCTGTTCCACCGCATGAAATACATGGAACGCCGTGGAAGTGGTCTACGCAAAATCGTCAGTGAAACTGAAAAACTACCAGGATATTCAGAAATATATAAACCTGAATTCTTCTCGACAGCAACAGATTTCAGAGTTATTTTGAAAAATGTGAATTACCATCTTAGTCAGAAAGACTTAGTCAGTGACCAAGATTGTGACCAAGTTAGTGATCAAGATAGATCACAGGACATCCTACACGCAGTCTTGGATTTTTGTATAACAGAAAAAAGCAAACAAGAAATTTGCTCGTTTATTGGTTATCGAAATCTCACTTATTTTACAAGAAAATATTTGAATCCTCTACTGGCAAGTGGTCAGCTTAAAATGACTATTCCAGATAAGCCAAACAGTCGAAAACAAAAATATATTACTGTTCATTCCGAATAATCGAGTAGGAGACGTGACTAACCGCCGTCCTGTCACACCACCGTGCGTACCGTTCGGTACACGGCGGTTTCAATAGTTGACGTGTACAGACGACGGCATGTCCGTCATACTTAGAAACGTGCGCCGCTAGGCGCACAACAACAAAA
>NZ_ACFY01000178.1 GCF_000174195.1 Roseburia inulinivorans DSM 16841
GTGAGCCTCTGCTTCACAAATTTTTCCTCAGAAGCCCAGCGGAATGCCCGGCGAACAGGAACATCATATTTCGTCTGTACCGTTTTTCTTTTTCATTACATATAAAATTCTGACTTGTGAGAGGGCGCTTATATCTGCCACTTCACAGCCTAAGAAAGCACCACAAAATCTGCTGCTCTACGGTAAGTTAATCTCCGGTTTAACCGCGCAGGATGGCGATATTGCGTTTTAATGAAACAAGCGCTGCATCCACATCTGCCCGCGTCGTATCGCCGCAGAGCGTGAGTCTTATCGTGCCCGGTGCATATTCTTCCGGCACTCCCAATGCCTTGATCACATAAGAAATCCGTTCTTCACCTGTATTACATGCGGAACCGCCTGATGCACAGATTCCATCTTCGTCCAGCAAAATCAACAGCGATGCCCCCTCAAGTCCTTTAAAACTAAAATTCACATTGCCCGGTAACCGGATACTGCGATGTCCATTCAATTTTGCATCCGGAATTTCATGCATCACACGTTCGATCAGATAATTGCGAAGCATAATTTCTTTTTGCACTCTTTTTCTCATGTTTCCGTAAGCAATCTCTGCTGCTTTCGCCATTCCGGCAATTCCGGCTACATTCTCCGTACCGGCACGTTTTCCTCTCTCCTGACTTCCGCCATGGATAAAAGATGGGATATCAATGCCATCACGGATATACAAAAAGCCAACGCCCTTTGGCCCATGAAATTTATGTGCACTTGCGCTCAGCAGATCGACTGGATAATAATTTACCGAAAGTGGTATCTGCGCATACGCCTGCACAGCATCTGTATGGAATAAAATCTGTTTTTCGCGCGCAATTTTTCCAATCTGATAAATTGGTTCGATCGTTCCGACTTCGTTATTGGCAAACATCACGGAAATCAACGTTGTATCCGGTCTTATAGCATCCATTACCTGTTCCGGCGAAATCAGTCCATCCCCGTCCACTTCCAGATAAGTAACATCATATCCCAGTTTTTCCAGATACTCGCAGGAATTCAAAATGGCGTGATGCTCAATGTTGGTTGTTATAATATGCCGCCCTTTTTTCTTACAGGCGGCTGCAATATTTTTTACTGCCCAGTTATCAGACTCCGAACCGCCTGATGTAAAATAAATCTCTGAGGTTTTTGCATGCAGGGTTGCCGCAATGACTTCCCTCGATTTTTCCAATTCTCTTCCCGCATCTTCACCGATACTGTAGGCTGTGGATGCATTTCCATAATTTTCCTGTAAATAAGGTTCCATCGCCTGTTTTACAGCATCAGACATCTGAGTTGTCGCCGCATTATCCAGATAAATCTGTTTACTCATTTTCTCCTCACTTCTCTCATATACTAAATTGATGAATCCGGCACTTCCAAATGCACTCATTTGGTGTCCAGAAATTCTAATCCCGGGAGGTCAAATGTCAAAAAATCTATCTGTAAAAAGAACTTTATTTACCGGAACCCTGCTGCTCACAACTGCCGGCATACTCTCCCGTTTCATTGGTTTCTTCTATAAGATATTCCTCTCACGCACAATTGGTGCAGAAGGTCTCGGAATTTACCAACTGATTTTTCCTGTTATGGCTCTTTGTTTTTCCCTGACCTCTGCCGGAATCCAGACATCTGTCTCAAGATTTGTATCCAGTGAGATTGGGAAGCAAAATCCTGCAGGAGCCAGATTTTATCTGCTGATCGGACTGATTCTGTCTGTATGCCTGTCTGTTTTTACCGGCCTTTTTATGTGGAATCATTCTGAATTTATCGCAGGCTCGTTTCTGCAGGAAACGCGCTGCGCCCCGCTGATCAAAATACTGTCATTCTGTTATGTTCCGTGCAGTATCCACTCCTGCATTAACGGTTATTATTACGGATTAAAAAAAGCGCTTGTGCCGTCTCTCTCCCAGCTTGCAGAGCAGTCAGCGCGTGTCGGGGGTGTCTATCTGATTTATCTCGTTGCACAGAGTAACGGCCGATCCATTGCCATCTCTGACGCCGTGTGGGGGCTTGTACTTGGTGAATTTGCAGGAATGCTTGTCTCCTTAAGCTTTATCGGTTTTGGAGCCTGTAAAGGCAATATAAGAAAAACGACATGGTCTTTGCTTACCATGTCGTTTCCTCTGACGCTCAATCGCCTGACGCTTAATTTATTTACAACTATCGAAAATCTGCTTATACCATACCAGCTAAAATTGTTTGGATACAGTTCCTCTGATGCGCTCAGTATCTATGGCATCCTGACCGGAATGGCATTTGCCATTATCATGTTTCCAACCGTCCTGACCAATTCCATCTCAGTCCTTCTGCTTCCAGTCGTCTCCGAAGCTCAGGCGAAACACAATGACAGACTCATCCGGGAAGCTATTATAAAAACAACTGAGTCCTGTCTCTTGCTCGGTCTGCTCTGTACGATTGGACTTTTAGTTCTCGGTGATTTTATCGGCAACTTTATTTTCAAAAATGCACTCAGCGCCACTTTTATCGTTACAATGAGCTGGATCTGCCCGTTTCTTTATCTCGGAAGCACGTTAAACAGCATCTTCCATGGACTTGGGAAACCTGGAATCACACTGTTTTTAAACCTTTTCTCCTGCCTGATCCGTATTCTTTTTATTATATTTCTGATTCCAGTTATCGGTATCAAAGGTTACCTGACCGGCCTTTTAATCAGTCAGATCGCGCTTTGCGTCCTTGCTTTGCTCTGGCTCTACCGCCTGATGAAAAAGGGCAGTTCCGGATAATCTCCAAACTGCCCCTTTTCTCTGTTCCTATAAAAATTTACAAGTTCTACAAAACGGTCTTTCCATGCTTTACAATTTGTCTGATGTTAAAATCTTCATCCACGATCACACAGTCGGCATATTTGCCATTGTCGATACTTCCATATTTCTCCCACAGTCCAACTGCTTTTGCAGGATTCTCTGTTGCACATGCCACAACCTCCTCAAATGGAAGTCCTGCTTCTTTGACTGTGAACTTCATGCAGTTAAATAAGTTGGTTACAGATCCTGCGATCGCACCGTCCACTGTCAGGGTTGCCTTATTGCCATGTACCTGAACTTCCTGTCCTCCCAGAGAATAGATTCCATCCGGCTTACCGGTTGCCATCATACTGTCACTGATCAGGATAATCCTGTCTTTTCCAAACATCTTAAAACTCGTGCGGATGGTGGATGGATGCAAATGTACACCATCGCAGATCATC
Source organism: Roseburia inulinivorans DSM 16841 (assembly GCF_000174195.1). Lineage (GTDB taxonomy): Bacteria > Bacillota > Clostridia > Lachnospirales > Lachnospiraceae > Roseburia > Roseburia inulinivorans. The sequence continues at coordinate 3,221 of NZ_ACFY01000178.1, forward strand.
TCAACCATAACATTTTCATTATCACAGGCTGCTCCGATCACGCCCGGTGCCCTGTGGGTAAATGGAGGCATTGCATTGTAAAGATGTGTCACCTGTCTCGCACCATGTTCAAATGCTTCCTTTGCAGTATCATAATCGGCGGTTGTGTGTGCCACTGACACGCGCACTTCTCCTTTTACGCTGTCAATAAATTCCATTGCTCCAGGTTCTTCCGGTGCCACAACGCAGACACGGTATAATCCGTCCGCCTCCTTCTGCAGCCTACGGAACATCTCCGCGTCAGGTTTATGCACATATAATGGATTCTGAGCACCTTTTTTCTCCATGGAAATAAAAGGTCCTTCCATATAAATTCCGACTAACTCAGCCTCTTTTGTAAGCAGTGTCTCATCCGCTTTCTGCTCCTCATGGAATGTTTTTGCAGCTTTGCTGATCGTCGTCAGTTCCTCCTCCGACAATGTCATCGTTGCCGGGTGAATGGAAGTGATACCATTTTGCAGCTCATACTCTGCCATGTGGCGCATCGCCTCTACGGTTCCGTCACAGAAATCGACTCCTGCGCAACCATGAAAATGAATATCGATCAGTCCCGGGATCACATAACAGCCCGCTGCGTCGATTTCCTTTCCATCGCCAGAATCTGCTGCGAAAAAGCTGCCATCTGTCGCTACTTCCTTCTCAACGAATTTTCCATTTTCAAATACTTTACCGTTTAAAATCTTCATTGCGATTTCCCCCTTGTCCTGTCCGGTGCTTTTTTCTATACACGGAACAGCTTGTCTTTTTTTTCTTAGCTTTTATTTTAGAATCCTGCTCATGGAAAGTCAAGTTTCACGCAAAAAAACACAGAAATATACAAAAAATCAACAAGAATCAACCTGCTGATCTGTTACCAATAGCATAATTTTCCATCCTCTTAAGTAAAATTGCACAAA
>NZ_ACFY01000177.1 GCF_000174195.1 Roseburia inulinivorans DSM 16841
GGCGAACAGAAACATAATATTTCGTTTATACCGTTTTTCTTTTTCATTAACATATAAAATTCTGACTTGTGAGAGGACGCTTATATCTGCCCTTCACACCCTAAGAAAGCACCACAAAATCTGCAATTTATGTTATGGAACTCACGGTTATGGAATAAGTGCCTATATTGGGTTCTGCCGCACGTAACATAGATTGACGGATTTTCATTGACACAATTCCAGGATTGCTTTATACTAAGCCTGCATCAAAGTCGCAGATAAATAACAGTTACGATTATGAAGCATTCATAAGCGTGATCATTCTTAACAACGTTTCTGTCTGCAGATTCAAAACCTGATATAAGGTCGAGGATATGACCTCAAAATTCATTGCCGGTTCGGCAGGAGATTCCATTTTGATGAACAATTCAATGCAGGGAGCATTTGATCTGACTGATGTTTTTGCATACCCACTTATGTAAAAAACAACAGAAAATCCACCCTATGCATTGAAAAAAACACAACATTCTATTATCATAAAAGGAGGAATAGGATTGAATACCAACGATGAAAAGATCCAGTGGCATCCGGCATTTGATGCGGCACTGCAGATTGAGTTCGGAGACGAAGCAAAATATCTGGAATTTGATCCGGAACATCTCATCTCAAAAAAGCCAATGCAGATCGATGTGCTGGTCAAAAATGAAAAGCACGTAAAACTCAGAAAGAATATCGGGAGGATCTTCCGGCAGTATAATATCATAGAGTACAAATCACCGGAAGACGACCTTGACATTGATGATTTTTACAAGACCTATGCATACGCCTGTCTTTACAAATCAGATACGGAGACAGTAGATCTGATCCCGGCAGATGAACTGACAATCACTTTTGTATGCTATCATTATCCAAGGAATATGCTCCGCAAATTGGAACAAGACCGGAAGTTTTCAGTGGAACAGCAGGACAGTGGCATATACTACCTCGTTGGGGATGCCATCCCGATACAGCTTGTCATAGTCCCAAAGCTGTCAAAGGAGCATAACTACTGGCTCAACAATTTAAGGAATGACCTTAAGGCGGGCAGTGAGATTAAAAATTTTATAGAAAGTTACAGTAAAAACAAAAACTCAAAGCTATATCAGGCACTCGCAGACGCAGTCATGCGTGCAAACTGGGAAAAGTTGAAGGAGGGATCGAATATGTGTGAGGCATTAAAAGAATTGTTTGCGGACGACTTTAAGGAATCGGAATTGAAAGGCAGAAATGCCGGCAGGACTGAAGGCGCAGCTTCTAAAATTATAGAGAAGGTTATTAAAAAGCATCAAAAAGGATACACCGCCGAAGCCACAGCAGACATGTTAGAAGAACCTGTCTCCCGGATTCGGCAGATCTATGACGTCATAGAGAAAAGCTCGCCGGATTATGACGCAGAGACCATATACAAACAGCTCCATGAAAAAGAAGAATAAGCTTTTGGTGATTGTGGTAGAATTTGATCAGTAACGAATTCAATCGGAATGTGACAAAGGAATGTGATGATATGAAAAAAACGATAGGTATGACAGCCTTGCTGTTTTTGATGATGGGGTTGATCGGCTGCAACGGAGAAACAGCCAATATTGACTTTCCTTTTGAAGTTGGAGATATTGAAAATATTGAAATGTATCACTATGCAGGAGTACCTACATCAGCGGAAAAGAAAGTAGTAGTTGCAGAAACTGACATAACAGACTTATATGATATGTTTGAGAACTTATCATTGAAAGAAAAACAAGTTGAGGAAAACACAGGAGCAGATGTAACCAGTTTTCGCTTTAACCTTTCAGATGGGACAAGCTATGAACTGATTTATGTCTGTGATGGGGTCAAGAACGGAAAGCTGAAATCTTCCACTGGCAATTTTGAATACTTTACAAGATCAGATATTGGTTCATATTGGTTCAATAATGAACTTGAAGCAGTTCCGGTTGAAGAAAGCGAATTGCCGATGCAGACCAATTAAATCCATCCCATAACAGGCACTCCTCCCCTAACCGTGAGTTCCATAACGTAAATTGCAGATTCTGTGGTGCGATTCATAATGTTGACTGGGCATGTATAAGCGTCCTTTCACAAGTCATTCACAGCGTAAATGAAAGAAAAACGATATAAACAAATATTATTTTCTTTGTGAGCTATGGAGATAAGACTCTTTAGAGGCTTATCGGAATGTCCAGCGAACAGAAACATAATATTTCGTTTATACCGTTTTTCTTTTTCATTAACATATAAAATTCTGACTTGTGAAAGGACGCTTATATCTGCCCTTCAAACTCTAGGAAAGCACCACAAAATCTGCTGCTCCACGGTAAGTTAAACTCCGGTTTTGGGACGTATTCCTGAATGGATAGCGCCGGTAGGACAGACATCTTTGCATTTTCCACAGCGGATACATTCCACACTGTTTGGATTTTCATAAACCTTGACACCCATATCACATTTCTTTGCGCAAAGTCCGCATTTCGTACATTTGGCAGCATCAATCTCGTAATGGTAGAGTGAAAACCGGTTGAAAATACCATAAATCGCACCAAGTGGACATAAATACTTGCAGAATGGGCGGTATATCATTGTAGATAAAATAAGAAGAATGACAAGGATGCTGACCTTCCACCCAAATAAAAAGCCGATGGCACGCTGAAGTCCCGGATTTTTTGCAACAAGCGGAATACCGCCGAGCAGTGTGCCGGACGGACAGATCAGCTTGCAGAACCATGGACTTCCATAGCCGCTTTCCCCGACAAGAAGCAAAGGCATGGCAATGACGAACACAACAAGGATGACATATTTTAAATAGCGCAGATAGCGGTCAAATGGGACTTTTTTGATCTTTTTGACGAAAGGGATCTTATGCAGCAAATCCTGCACAAGACCAAAAGGGCAGAGCCAGCCGCAGACAAAACGTCCCATGAGAGAGCCGAAGATCATTAAAAATCCAATGACATAAAAGGAAAATTTATAATTTTTACTGCCGATCACAGCCTGAAGGGAGCCAATCGGACAGGAACCGATAGCACCCGGGCAGGAGTAGCAGTTTAAGCCTGGGACACAGAGCTTTTTGCTTGTGCCGCGGTAAATTTTTCCCTCGGTAAAACCGATGACATATCCATTTGTCAGGGCGGTGAAAAGAACCTGTACCCATAAGCGTAAATGTTTTCGCTGTTTTTTTATCCAGTTCATGATGAAAAACCTTTCCTTGTAAATTCGTGTAATGTATTTTCTATTATCCGATGCCAATGCATTCCAGACAGATGATATTTGACTTATTCTGTACAGTGGTATGCTCATTTCGATGGATTCCATTTAAAATAAATAAAACCCCGATAGCTAAAAGTAAGATGCCTGTGACAGAGCGTTTTTTGATATTCATATAAGTTTCGCCTCGTTTCGTGAGTTCCGGCAGTCCGGGAAACTGCCGGAAACCTGATCTATATGTGACTATTCTGCTAAGTAAGAGTCAATGAGAGCTTTCCAGCCTTCATAGTCCTTAGAACCTTCGATCGTGTCAAGGATGGTTCCATCTGATCCAACTACATAAGTGGTAGGGTATGCCATAATATTTAAAAGGGATTCATTTGTGGCAAGCGTTCCATCCATACGAAGCTGTGTGTAAGATGCATTTGCGTTACTCATAATATCTTTGATCTGAGCCATTTCGTCATCTGAGATACCCATGCCAAGGTCGCCGTAAAGTCCGTAAACAGCAGCACCCTTGTCTTTGTATTCACTATTGATCTTATCAAGATCAGGAATTTCATTGACACATGGGGTACATCCGACATTCCATACATTTACAAGTGTTACTTTGTTTTTGGCAAAAATAGAGGAATCCATTTTATTACCATCTATATCTGTAGTATCCATGTTCGTGAAAATATCATTTGTGGAAGCAGTGCTGTCGGAAGCAGTCTGTGCAGTGCTGTCTGTCTGTTCAGTTGTGGCCGTTTCCTGTCCGGCTGTTGTGGAAGAAGTATTGCCGGTGGTATTTCCGGTCTGTCCGCATCCTGCAAAAAGAAGTGCGCCTGTAAGTAAAAGTGTTGCGATAGATAATGTTTTGTTTTTCATAATAAGAAAATCTCCTTTGTTTTTTGTTGTTCAGACTATTGTCTGATTGATTTGATAGACATATCATAACGTTCTAATGTGAAATTAATATGAAATCAGAAAATTTTTTTTGTTGATAATCTTTAGAGGTCATAATAAACTGGAAGTAGTGTTATTGTTATAGGAAAATAGCACATTTTAACAGGGAAGTACTAAATTAAGGAAAAGGAAAGTATAAAATGAATATTTTAATTGTAGAGGATGATACAGCAATCCGCGAGGGCGTGGCAGAGTTTTTAAAAGAAAATGAATATGAGGTCTTTTGTGCAGAAGATGGGGAGAAGGCGCTTGAAATTTTAAAAAGCAAAGAGATACATCTGGCGCTGTTAGACATTATGCTGCCAAAGAAAAATGGGATCGAAGTGTTAAAAGAACTGCGGACATTCAGTGAACTTCCGGTGATCATGCTGACGGCGGTCACGGACGAGGAAACGCAGGTGCAGACGTTTGACAACCTTGCTGATGACTACATATGTAAGCCATTTTCATTGATCCTACTTTTGAAGCGGATCGAAGCACTTTTGAGAGCACGTTATAAGACAGAAAATACATGGAAATACAAAGATGCTGTGGTGGATTTTTCCGGGTATCGGGCAACGTATCTTGGAAAAGATGCGGCAGTCACACCGAAAGAGATCAAACTTTTAGCAGTCTTGTTGGAGAATGCGGGACAGGTTGTGAGCCGGGATCAGATTTTAGACCGGATCTGGGGTGAGGAGGAAAGCCCTTTTGACCGTGTTGTGGATGTCTATGTGAAAAATCTGCGGAAAAAACTGCAGCTCGACTGTATTATCACGGTGAAGGGCGTCGGCTATAAGCTGGAGCTGCCATAAACTATCAATAAGTGATCAGCCTGCAAGAGAAGGCTGTATTCAGCGGTGCGCACAGAGTAGGGGATTGAATATGAAGAAAATGAAATTATTTCCTAAAACATTTTTATATACGTTTTTTATGCTGCTTTTTATCACAACATCCATGCATCTGATGATTTATTTTTTCTATCCGAAGGTGTACTTAAGCCGGATGCAGGATCAGCTGGAAAAGAAAATGGAGACATTGCAGCAGGAGATAAAAAGGAATACTGCAGCGGAAGCGGGGCAGATTTTTTCTGATTTTGCAAAACAAAATAATGTCAATGTTACGGTAGAGTGTGCCGGCAGTGAAGTTACTTATATGGGAATGGATTTCCAAATATCACTGTATACCGATGCCGATATGGTTTTTGATGTGAGCAATCTGGAAAATGCGGAATCGATTATTGTGAAAAATAAAACAATGGAAGCAGACGATGGGATTGAAATCCAGGTGGAAGTGATGGCAAGTGCCATGCCGGTGAAAGAGGCGGTGGATATGATCACATTTTTATTGCCGTTTACGTTCGGAGCTGCCATTCTCTTTTCCATTGTTTTTTCTTATTTATATTCGAGACGCATTACAAGACCTATTTTTCACATGCTGAATGTCACGAACGATATGAAAAATTTAAAACCGGAAGCGGCATTTCATGTGCAGGACGAAGATGAGGTCGGACTTCTGGCGGAGCAGATCAATCAGGTTTATGAGCAGCTGCTTGCAACGATCCGGAGTCTGGATGAAGAAAAAGAGCATATGCTCGCAGTGGAAAAGTCGAAGACTGTTTTTCTGCGTTCCGCTTCTCATGAACTGAAAACACCGCTTTCCGGACTGCGGATTCTGCTGGAAAATATGCAGTATAATATAGGAAAGTACAAGGATCGTGACAAATATCTTGCGGAAGCAGTTGCCAAAGTGGATGAACTGAGCGGAATGGTCAGGGATATTTTAGATACTTCCAAAGTGCAGGATCTGCAGGAAGAGGAAAAACAGAAGCTTTATGCAGGCGGGGAAATTGGAACAGTGCTGCAGGAATATGCGATGCAGATCGCTGACAAAAAGTTGGAGGTGACAGACAGTATCCCGGAAGACTGCATGCTGTTTATGAGCCGGAATACATTTCAGAAAGTGTGGTCGAACCTGATCGGCAATGCGGTACAGTACACAGAGCAGGGCGGGCAGATCACAATTGCCGCAGACATAGACAAAATCTGGATCGAAAACAGCTGTACACCGTTGACGGAGGAGCAGTTGGCTTATATTTATGAGCCGTTTTACCGTGTGGACGACACGCGGGCAGCTTCCGGGGGCAACGGGCTGGGACTTTATGTGGTGCGGGAACTGCTGAAAAAAGAGGGATTCCGCCATGTATTTGAGCCTGTGGAAGACGGCATGCGCTTTACGATTTTCCTATAGACAAAAACTATGGATTCCAAAATAAAATTTACTTGTTATTTATAAGAAACAGGAGTAAATTGATTCGTGGTGGTAAAAGACATAGATATATGATGGCATGTAAGAGGCACCAGAAAGTCATGGAAAGGGATTCATAGAAAATGAGTGGGAATACAAAAGAAGAGACAGAACAGCAATTTGTAAGCGAAGCACCAGTGGAAGAGGAAAATGGGAAAAAACGAACGGTTTTCCGTGGAGAACTGGCGCTTTTTATCACGGTGATGATCAACAGTTTTGGTGTGGTATTAATGTTATATTCCGGTGCGGGAATTTCCGCAATCTCCAGTGTACCATTTGCATTTTCAGAGGTGGCACCGGTCATTTCACTGGGTACCTGGACGTATATTTTTCAGGCAGCACTGATCTTAAGTCTGATGATCATGCGCAAAAAATTTGTTCCGGCATATCTGTTCAGCTTTGTGGTCGGATTTGCATTCAGCGAGCTTTTGGATTTGCATGAAGCGTGGATTGATATTCTGCCAAAATCTCTTGGATTTTGCGTATTGTATTTTGTTATCAGTTATCTGCTGCTGTGCATTGGCATTGCGTTTTCTAACCGCTGTGGACTGCCGATCATTCCGACGGACTTGTTTCCGAGGGAATTATCACAGATTACAGGCGTGCGTTATTCCAGAGTCAAAATAGGTTATGATGTGATCTGCCTGTGTGTGACAGCAGTTCTTACCGTCTGCTTTTTGGGACATTTAGATGGACTTGGCATTGGGACAGTGCTGGCAGCATTTACCATGGGAAAAGTGATCGGAATGATCGGAAACTGGATGGATCAGAGATTTCAGTTTGTATCGGTTCTGACTGCAAAATCATAAAGTATCCAGAAATTTCCTCGGATATTAAGAAAAAATTCATTAGGAAAAGGGAACAATCTATAGTATAATGATGGTCACATCACAATGGATTGTGAAAATGAATTTTTGGGCGTCTATGAACGCCGGAATGAGAGGGAATATGAAGAGAAAAATAGCATGGATTCTGCTGGCGGCAATGACACTTTCCATTGCTGCGTGTGGAAATAAAACCGGAGATTCGGTTGCAGATGATGGAAATATCACTGCAGAGGCAACAGAGGGTGCGCTGGATACATCGGCAAATCTGGAGGGAAGCTGTGCAGATATTCTGGATGAGATTTATAAAACAGCAAAAACAGATGACGATTACTTCAGCTACACAGATGATTTTGAAAACGTGGAGATTACCGAAGCAGAAGAAGAATATATTTTAGGAACGACAGAGATTGATTATACGGATTCCGTGTACTCTGCACCGATGATGTCCTCGATCGCTTATCAGTGTGTATTGCTCCGGGTAAGTGAAGATCAGGATATCGAAGCTGCCAAGAAGCTTTTAGAGGAAAATGCCGATCCGGCAAAGTGGATATGTGTTGAAGCAGAGAGCGTTGTTGTGGAAAACGTTGGCGACGTGATTTTATTCATCATGGCAGACAAAGATGTTGCAGATGCAGCAAAAGAAGCGTTTTTAGCGTTAAAAAAATAAATACAGAAGGTGGTGCGAAGCTTGCTTTTTTCAAGTATTACGTTTTTATACTATTTTTTACCGGCGGTATTAGTGATCTATTATCTGACACCGGCAAAAGTGAAAAATCTGATACTGTTTCTGGCAAGCTTCGTTTTTTATTTGTGGGGGGAGCCAAAATACAGTGTGCTACTCCTTTTTTCTGTTACAGCCGGCTATATGGGTGGAAGATGCATCGAATATCAGAGACAGAAGAAGTGTGTCAGTGCTGCTGATCCGGCAGACAGATCCGGAAAATACAAGGGTGGACATGACAGGCTTGTGGTCGGGATTTTTACGGCAATGACATTGGGATTGCTGGTATTTTTTAAATATATGGATTTTCTGGCAGACAGTGTAAATAGGATTCTCGGTACACATGTTCCGATGGTGCAGATCGCACTTCCGGTCGGCATCAGTTTTTACACGTTTCAGATCATCAGTTACTATGTGGATGTTTACCGGGGAGAGGTTGCGGCAGAACACAATTTTGTTGATTTTGCGGCATATGTGACGATGTTTCCACAGTTGATCGCCGGACCGATCGTCCGCTTTCAATCCGTGCAGGCGGAATTAAAACACCGGGAGATCACATGGGAAAAAACCGGGGAAGGTGCGGCAAGGTTCGTCTGTGGCCTCTGTAAAAAGGTTTTGATCGCAGATTCCCTTGCACCGCTTGTCTCGGCGCTGCAAAATATATCTGAAACAGCAGCAAAAACGGAAGCAGTCGTGACAACAGGAATCCGTGCGGAAGGCGCAGGGATCGGCACACTGGGTTACTGGGTGCTTGCCCTTGCGTTTATGTTACAGCTTTACTATGATTTCTCCGGTTACAGCGATATGGCGATCGGACTCGGAAAAATATTAGGTTTTACGTTCCCGGAGAATTTCAGGTATCCTTTTATCTCAAAAAGTATCTCGGAGTTCTGGCGCAGATGGCACATGACGTTGGGCGGATGGTTCCGCGATTACCTTTATATCCCGCTGGGCGGCAACCGGGTGAGCGTTCTGCGATGGTGTTTTAATATGTTCGTTGTCTGGCTGCTCAGTGGGCTGTGGCACGGTGCAGGATGGAATTTTGCGCTGTGGGGATTGTATTTTGGCGTATTCTTAAGTGCAGAGAAATTAATCGGAAAAAATGGAAAGAAAGATCCTTTAAAATAGCAGACATATCCGCAAATAATGACAGTAATGGTGGTAACAGGAAAAATATGTTTCTGATCTGTGCCAGAAACAGCATAGAACATGGTTATGTTCTTCTGGTCGTCCTTTTTAGTTTTGTCATATTCCGTGTGGAGAGTGTCCGTGAGATAAAAGAACAGTTTTTAGGATTAGCCGGAAGTTACGGAAATGCAATGACACCGATGGCAGCTTATGAGATAAAGAGCTATCTGATACTTTTGCTCATCGCATGCGCCGGTGCGACACCGTTTCCTGCAATGTGGGTTCAGAGATTAAAAAATACAAACATGTGGAAAAAGTCAGGATGGCTGTTACAGAGCTGTTATATACTGACAGGACTGGTGCTTGCTACGGCATTTTTACTGGGAAGTTCGGTACACCCGTTTTTATATTTCCGGTTTTAGGGAGAGTGAGTGGAAAACCACATTTATCTGACACCGGATCGTTAATGAGGAGGGCAGAAGCATGGATTGGAAGAAAAAAATAGCAGCAGTTGTTTTTCTGCTCTCACTTGTCTGTGTCCCGGTGGCGGCGTTTCTGCTGCCGGATCAGGCGGTTTCTAAGACGGAGAGACGGAAACTTGCGAAGAAACCGGCATTTACAGTGGCTGCTTTTTGGGATGGAACGTATATGGAGCAGTTGGAAACGTATTTTTCCGAGCAGTTTCCGGTGCGGGACGGATTGCGCACAGTGAAAGCGGAGACGGAGACGGCACTTTTGGGAAAAGCGGATACCAATGGTTATTTTAAAGTTGAGGATGGAATTTATCATCTGGAGGCAGAATTAAATGAAAAGAATGTGGACAGAGTGGCAGATTCCGTAGAGAAGCTCTGCGCAGAACAATTTCAGAACGCAGATTGTTATGTCGCAGTCATCCCGGACAAAAATTATTATCTGGCAGATAAACAGTATCCAACACTGGATTATGAAAGGCTGGATGAGATGATACAGGCGGAGATCCCTTCGGCACAGAAAATCAGTTTATACGGTAAGCTGCATCTGAAAGATTATTACCGCACGGATCTGCACTGGAAACAGGAAAAATTACAGGCGTAGTAGATACGCTTGTGCAGTCTATGGGACAGCAGACCAATACAATATCTGACGGCTGGCAGATTGCCACAGAGGATTTTGTCGGAGCTTACGGGGCAGCCTCTGCATGGAAAACCGCACCGGATAAGATGATTTACCGGACAGATCTGTCTATAGAGCGGATGCAGGTCTATGATTATGAAAGAAAACAGAACGTAAGTGTCTATGCACCGGAAAAAATCGGTGGGATGGATGATTATGATTTTTATCTGTGGGGTGCAAGAGCGCTTCTGACCATTCAGAATCCGGAGTGCCATAATGGAAAGAAGCTGTTGCTGTTTAGGGATTCTTTTGGCAGCAGTATCGCACCGCTTTTAGCGGAGTATTATGAGGAAGTAACGCTGGTTGACCTCCGGTATGTCTCAGCTTCGCATGCGCTGGAGCTTTTAGGGGACACGGAATATCAGGATGTGTTGTTTTTGTACAGTGCACCGATTTTGAACCATGGAGACAGCTTGAGATTTGGTTAGTTTATAGAAAAGCAGAGATCAGAAAATCCGCAGCCTTAAAAATAAGGTGCGGATTTTTTGATATGTGTAAAATTTGTGTAACCAATCCAATTCATTTGCGTCTTTCCAGGTGAAGAGAAATATGAGAAAATGAAATAAATCCGTGTAAAAACAATGGGGAACATGAGGATACGTGCAATGGAAGATGAAAAGATTATTGATTTATATTGGAACCGAGATCAGGGCGCGATCGGACACACGGCAGAGAAATACGGCAGTTATTGTGGCAGGATTGCGAAAAATATTCTTTTGAATAAAGAAGATTGTGAAGAATGTGTCAATGACACCTGGCTGAGGGCGTGGAACGCTATGCCGGACGAGAGACCGGCAATTTTATCTGCGTTTTTAGGTGCAATCACAAGAAATTTAAGTCTGGACCGATACCGGAAACTGCATACGGCAAAAAGAGGAAAAGGGGAAGTGGAGTTTATTTTTGATGAACTGACAGATCAGGTGGACAAAAAAGAGCCATCGCACTACATAGAGGAACAGGAATTAGTGGCGTGTATCAATCATTTCCTCAAAAATCTCCCGAAGGAGCACCGCGTGATGTTTGTGCGGAGATACTGGTATTTTGATAATATTACAGAGATTGCAGAGCGCTGTGCATGCAGTGAGGCAAAGGTGAAGACAACACTTTTTCGTGTCAGGGGTAAATTGTTGGACTATCTGAAAAAGGAGGGCTATGCATTATGAAAAAGACGGACTGGATAGATGTGATCGGAAAAATCGATCCAGCTTATGTAAAAGAAGCGGAACAGTGGAGCAAAGCAGCACAGAAAAGAGAAATCTTAAGCATTTCACTGCAATGGCGGCGTGTGTGTGTATTCTGCTGGCTGGAGCAGTGGTATCATTTGATCTGTGGGTACAGAACAAAGATACAGGCGCAGAGACAGAAAGTGCTGTCGCAGAAGGGATGAACGAAGGTGCATCAGCCCCAAATGAGGGGAACGAAACTGCAGTGGCAAAGGCGGAAGAGGAACAGACAGAGAGTGTGGAGTCAGAATCTTTTGCAGATACAGACGAGCAGATCACGATCAACGAGGTCAGTGAACTGACAACGATTGCAATCGATGTGGGGAATGGACAGGAAGAGCGTATGAGTGCAGAGGAATTAGAGCAGTATTATGGAGTGACTGTTTTTCCAAAAAATCTGCCGGAAAATCTTGTGGCATATGCAGAGGAGCATGATACAGATACAGCCTATGTACAAAGCAGTATACAGCCATTGGACGGGGAAAAAGAGAAAAATCAGACCACGGCTGAAAGAAGTATTTATTATAATAAAGATCATCAGGTAGTGGATGATAATAATACATTTCTGTATGAGAGTGAGGATGGAAACAGAAGCCTTGAGATCGGTGTCCGCACGATGGAATCCGGGATTATCACGGAATTTGAGGATGATGATTTAAAAACTTCTGTGATCAATAATAGGGAAGTGACGATCGCACGTCTTGCAGCGGAGGATGAATGTTATCTCGCGATTTTTACAAAGGAAGGTGTGACGTTTACCATCCAGACGAAGAATCTGACCGAGGAGGAACTCCTCATGGTATTGCGTGAACTGTGTTGACCTCAAAGGGGAAAAACGACTGGAAGTAAAAAAATAAAATTTCCGTGTAACATTTTTCAAAAAGGATTGTTATATAGATGAAGTTCCAAAAGCGCAGGCTGAGTCACAGGAATGGGGACGGTCGTTTTTATACGGGAGAGGAGGAGTCATGGAAAAAGATATATTAAAGCAGCTATATCAGAAATATCGCAAAGAAATATATCTTTACCTCTACTCTTTGTGCAAAAACAGCAGTCTTGCGGAGGATCTTTTGCAGGAAACTTTTTTAAAAGCACTGCTTTCGCTGCCGGATGACCACACAAACATGCGTGCATGGCTGTATCTGGTGGCGCGCAATCTTTTTTTCAATTATTACCGCAGGGAAAAAGAGAAAGTACCGCTTGGTGAAGTGCAACAGATACAGAATACCGCATCGCAGGAGGTTCTGGAAGGCATTTTGAAAGAGGAGAAAAACAGGCTCCTTTATCAGGCAATGAATGAACTGGAAGAACGGAAACGGGAGATTCTGCTGATGCAGTATTTTGGCGGACTGTCACAGAAAGAGATTGCGGCGATCTTAAAAATGACACCGGAAAATGTACGGGTACTGTCATATCGGGCAAAGCGTGAACTGCGGACTTACATGGAGGATCATAACTATGACTTATCGTGAATTGTTAAAATTATATCAGGAAGGAAAATTAGACAAGGCACAGACAGATGAAGTGGAACATGCCATTGAGAAGCAGGAAGCTATCAGTGAGTACCTCTATGAAAAAGAGGAGATTCCGGGACTCGAAGTACTTCAAAGGCAGGAGAAAGAAGAGGTTTTTGTGCAGGGCAATGATGCAGAATCCGAAGAGGAACAGCGTTTTGTAAAAATGATACAGAAAACGATCCGGCGAACTTTTTTGAAAATGGGTGTGATCGTCGGAACAGGCGTGCTTGCCGTCGTGCTCTGTGTGATCTTTGTTCTGCCGCAGGTTGTATCGGCTTTTTACTATAATCCAAATGAAGTGGTGGGAATAGGCGAAGGCAGTGATATTACAACAACACGGATGAGCCTTGACCTTTCTGTATATTCCGAACTGTTCTGGCCGGGCAGTTACCGGAACACAGTCAATGCGGTGGCAGAGGGTTATGGAACATACAATATTTCTATTCCGCAGGGGATTTCATTTGGCGGAAAATTTACAACCGTCAACGGCAGGCTAAAGCGTGGGAAGCTGACGCTTTATAATACAGATGAGTTCAAAATGCCTTATGGAAATACGTTTATGGTGCCGGAAGAGGTGGAAGAATACTCTAGAATACATTTTTTCGACGAAGATACCAGACAATTCTGGGGACCGGCAGGAAGTGAGGAGGAAGCATATGCGTCTATTGAGAAACTGGATGATAATGCGTATTACATTGCATACGCGTCCCTGGAAAAACTGACCAGTTATGCAGATTTTTATAATTGGGCGAAAAACAGGGAGATGGACGCACAGCTGTGGTGTGCAGTCTATACATCCGATGAAGATGGCTATATGTGTGACTCTGTACCGGTTGGGATGCTGATTAATCCAAGTGGAAGCTGCATCGACTGGGACAGGGAGACTTATCCATATCTCTGCCAGCTTGATAATCGTGCGGATACAGACAGCTGGCATATATCAGAGGATACAGAGAAAATGGAGACGCATTTTATCAGTCTTTTGAGCTATCTGCGCGATCATCCGGAGATTGTGAAGATTTTAAATGGGTATCAGGAAATTCCTTACGATATGATGATCGAGAGTGTAAAGCAGGATGGACTGCGTATTTATGGATTTTCAATCGTCTGCCAGAAGAAAAAATTATTACAGCTGCGGGATGAAGAGGGGATTTCCTATCTGTATGCAGTGCCGTTGGATTAAATAAGGTTTTGGGGCAGGGAAAGCGTTCAAATTTATTGTTTATCGGTGCACAGTTTCTTTACTTCAGCGATAGACAAACCAGAGAAATTGGCGATTTCGTCTAAGGAAAATTTGTCAGATTGTAGCATTCGACTGGCAATTTCAAGAGCAGCGTGATTTTCACCCTCTGCAAATCCGGCTTCATGTCCGGCTTCGCGTCCTGCCTCAAACTCTGCTTTTCGTAATTTTTTTCTTCTAATTCTTTATCATACTCAAAAATACTCATACTGATGACCTCATTTCGGTTCTGGGTAAGAAATTCCGCCAGAATCCCTTCCCGGATGCATTCATCCACTGCATGTTTTACGGCCTCGTTCAAAGGCATGTCTGATGCATAGTGGCGCACTCTGGCAACATACTGTGCATATTCTTTTAACATACTGCAATGCTGCATTAAATCTGCATTGTGTCCTTCATTGACATTTAAAACCGTAACGATTAACTCAAGTTTTGGTTCCCCTGTCAGACATTCAAATGCCGAGGAAAGCCGAAGTTCTGTACAGTCAGAAATTACCGTTGAACCATTGTAGAATTCGATAAAATTTGGGGCAGGAATTTTCTGTAAGGTGGAAGAAAACAGTGATTTTTTATCCACGAGTTTCTGGTATTCACTGCAAATATAAAATAAATCTCGAAGTGGCATATTAGGGTTGTAGGTCGACTGATGTTCATACAGATACAGATTCGTATCCATGATAAATGCCAGATCGTTTTTTATTCCCATATAAATAGCATTTTCGAGTGTCACAATCTCCAAATCTTCCGGGTTTTTATAATTACTCTGATTGACTGCATTGTAAAGAGAGAGCAGATTTTTCCGGTCAGAAAACAACATCCGAAAAACGGTGTCTTTATAATTACGGTTTGCCGCTGGTGTTTTGAATGTAAAGTTTCTTTTTGCTCTGTTACGGTTTCTTTTGCATTTTGCCATAAATTTTTTTCCTCCTGAAATTGGCAGGACAGTTTTTTTAACTGTTCTCTGATTGCAGGAGAATATAACTATTTGTGATTCTAAGTTCATCTCGTCTCCTGCTTTTTAATTGGTTAATGGGTAACGAAAGCATAGATACGAATGAAGTACGCAGACTATTTGGGGCTAATCTGTCGTTCTTAGAATATAGATGACAATGTCATGAAGATTTTGTAAAATATGCTTTGAATTATTGTAACATAGAGCGTATATAAGAAGCAAGAAGTTTATGAATGAGTTTTGAAAATTTTGAGAGTAATCGTTACTGTTTAGTCAGTAGTAAAACAGTTGCTGTTTTGTTGCTGAAGAAAGTGATTCGGGAGTGAGAAGTAACAAATATTTTTAGTTTTTTGTAACCAACTGTAAAAATCAGCGTCTTTCCTTATAGAAAGATAACAGCAGTAGAAGAACATATTTACATAACCATCGAAAAAAGGAGGACAAAGCATATGAAACGAAAACTGGTTACAATTTTGATCGGATGTATGACGTTAGGATTATTCGGGTGTGGCAGTGGATTATCTGATACGACGAAGCGGTTGACGCCGCAACAGTCGGAGGACAGTGAACAAAACGCCGATCATACAGGAAATGAGGATCAGCAGGCAGAGGCTGATACGACAGAAAAGAAAGCGGAAGATGACAGCACAGAAACATCCTTCGGTTACCAATACCGATACTGTCAGTTTGCCCTGAATCTGCTGCAGCAGACATATGAGGATGGAAAAAATGAGATGATATCTCCATTGTCAGTATTAACAGCGCTTACCATGACAGAAAATGGTGCAAAAGGTGATACGCTGTCACAGATGGAGCAGGTTCTGTCGGATGGAACACCGGTAGGGCAGCAGGGCAGAGAACTTTCTTCGTATATGAAAAAACTGGCTGATACAGAGAATGCGCATCTAAACATTGCAAATTCAATCTGGCTGAAAGATGCAGACACCTTACATGTGGAGAATGATTTCCTGTCAGAAAACAGTAAATTATTTGATGCGGAAATTTATCAGGCACCTTTTGATGAGCATACATTAAAAGATATCAATACCTGGGTTTCGCAAAAAACAGAAAAAATGATCCCGGAGATATTAGAGAAAATCGAAGACAATTCGGTAATGTATCTGATCAATGCCATTGCTTTTGATGCAAAGTGGCAGTCTCCATATGAGAAGGAGGATGTAGAGTCAGGCACATTTACTTCTGAAAATGGAGCACAGCAGACGGTGGATATGATGTATTCCACAGAGGCATATTATCTGGAAGATGACAGTACGACCGGTTTTATCCGACCATATGAAGATGGATACAGTTTTATGGCATTGCTTCCAAAAGAAGGGATAAGCATAGAGGATTATATCAGTCATTTGTCAGCAGAAAAACTGATCGGTCTTGTTGAAAATGCCAGCACGGATTATGAAGTGGATGCAGCAATCCCAAAATTCAAGTCCGAATATTCAATAGAATTAAAAGATACCTTGCAGAACATGGGAATGACAGATGCATTTGATGAGGAACAGGCAGATTTTCGAGGAATTGGAACCAGTGATAATGGAAATATCTATATCAACATGGTACTGCACAAAACCTATATCGAAGTTGATGAGCAGGGAACAAAAGCGGGTGCCTCAACGGTTGTCGGAATGGTGGAATCGATGTCCTTATATGAACCTGAAATAAAAACGGTGCATCTGGACCGCCCATTTGTCTATGCCATCATTGACACAGAAACACAAATGCCAATCTTTCTCGGAGTCACAGAATCCGTGGAAGAATAAGAATGTGGCAGCATTATATGAAAAAGGTTGTTAAAAAATTAACATGTACTAAAAAACATACTTGAGATTCTATATAAATTCGTTTATACTAAATTCGGTCTGACAGGGAAGAAAAAACTGACCTGAGATATTCTTAAGACCAGAAGGAGAATTTATATTATGAAGAAAAAACTTGTATCAGCACTGGCTCTTATGATGTCCTGTGTGATGCTGGCAGCATGCGGCGGAAACAAAGTGGAAGAGAATACAGCCACTCCGCAGACTGAGACCAGCGAAGCAGTCACAGAATCAACAGAGGAAGCAGCAAGTACAGAAACTGAAGCAGCAGGCGAATTGACAGATGTGAATGTAGCCGCCTTAAAAGGACCGACAGCTATGGGAATGGTGAAGCTGATGGATGATTCCGACAATGGAGATACCGGAGCAAATCATTACAATTTTACCATTGCAGCATCACCGGATGAGATCACACCGCAGATTGTGCAGGGAAATGTGGACATTGCAGCAGTTCCGGCAAACCTTGCATCTGTTTTGTACAACAAAGAGGGTGTGGATGTCAGCGTTCTGGCAGTCAATACGTTAGGTGTATTATATATTGTGGAAAATGGCGACAGTGTACAGAGTGTTGCTGATTTAAAAGGAAAAACCATCTATGCCAGCGGAAAGGGTGCAACACCGGAATACGCATTAAACTATATGCTGACTGCAAATGGCATTGACCCGGAAAAAGATGTCACAATCGAATACAAATCCGAGCATTCTGAATGTGTGGCAGCACTCGCAGCAAATGAGGATGCAGTGGCAATGCTTCCACAGCCATTTGTGACTGTGGCAATGACACAGAATGAAAATATCCGTGTGGCACTTGACCTTACCGAAGAGTGGGAGAAGGCTTCCGGCGATGGAGATACAAAGGCAGCCTTAATTACCGGAGTTGTGATCGCAAGAAATGATTTTATTGAAGCGCATCCGGACGCAGTTGAGACATTTTTGCAGCAGTATGAGGCTTCTGTAAACTATGTAAATGACAATGTGGCAGAAGCGGCAGTCCTAGTCGGAAACTACGATATTGTTGCAGCACAGGTTGCAGAGAAGGCAATCCCGGAATGTAACATTACATTTATTGCCGGAAATGATATGAAAGCAAAATTAAGCAGCTATCTTGGAATTTTATTTGAACAGAATCCGGCAGCAGTCGGTGGAGCATTACCAAATGATGATTTCTACTACAACGCAGACTAGGAAGAAAAATAAAATAAAACTCTGGACCATTGCATTCTGGCTGTTACTCTGGCAGTTTGCAAGCATGGCATTAGACAAGCAGATATTACTGGCATCGCCCCTTTCAGTGGGGCGGTGCCTGCTTTCGTTGGTGAGAACCTTTTCCTTCTGGGAGTCAATCTGGTTTTCGCTGGAGCGCATCGCACTTGGTTTCTTCTGCGCAGCGGCAGGCGGCGTTTTGCTTTCTGCATTGGCATATCATGTGAAATTAATACGCGATATCCTTGCACTTCCGGTGGCTGTATTAAAGGCTACTCCGGTCGCATCTTTTATTGTGCTGGTGCTCATCTGGATGCCATCAAGAAACCTGTCAATACTGATTTCTTTCATCATGGCATTTCCAATCATTTATACAAATCTTCTGGAGGGATTTGAACATCTGGACCGGAAACTTTTTGAGATGGCAAAAATCTTTCGGATGACATTCTGGAACAAAATGTATTACCTTTATTTTGGGGGACTTTTTGCGTATTTTCGTTCTGCCTGTGCAATTGCGATCGGCATGTGCTTTAAGGCGGGGATCGCAGCAGAGATCATTGGCATTCCCAAGGGTTCCATCGGAGAAAAACTTTACAATGCAAAGATTTATCTGGAGACACCTGACCTGTTCGCCTGGACATTTGTCATTATTGCAGTGAGTGTGCTTTTTGAAAAAATTTTTCAGTGGCTGTTGTCATTGCTGGCGCATCGGCTGAGTGTAAAATAATTTGCGGTTTACGTATGTGAGCAAAGCAAAAAAAAGGCAGTAGAAAACAAAAATGGAATTGGTAAAAGAGAAAAAATGGATATCATAGTAAAAAATTTATGTAAAACATATGATCGTAATCAGGTGTTAGATCATTTTTCCTGTACGTTCCGGGAGAAAAAAATGACCTGTATTATGGGAAAATCGGGTATCGGAAAATCCACGCTGCTATCGATTCTGATGGGGCTGGAGAAGGCGGATGAAGGAACGGTTTCCGGTATGGAGCATCAAAAGATCAGCGCTATATTTCAGGAAAACCGCCTGTTTGAAAAATCTGGATGCGGTGACTAACATTCATATCACAACCGGAAAAACAAAAGAAGAGATCACAGGCTTTTTAAAAAAGATGGAACTTGACGATATTGCCGGAAAGCCGGTAAGTGAGTACAGCGGCGGCATGAAACGCCGTGTGGCGATCGCAAGGGCACTTCTGGCAGAGTATGATATTTTGATCATGGATGAGCCTTTGCAGGGACTTGACGCAGAGACGAAGGAGAAAGTTGCCACAGTCATAAAAATGCAGACTGCCGGAAAAACGGTTCTTTTTGTCACGCATGATGAGAAAGAGGCAGAATTTTTCGAGGCAGAGTGTATGGAACTTGTATGAATTTACGCAAAAAAGAGGCAGATCAGCACAGTAAATGTGTGGTCTGCCTCTTCTTTTTAACGGTTCATTTCAGACTGATAGCCTGAAGTATTCTTATGCTGTTTGATAATGCTGTCGATCTCCTCTAAGTCCGTGAAGACCATATCGCCGATGACACTGTGTTTGATGGCAGCCATGGCATTGCCGTATTCCAAAGCTTTCTGGCAGTCCCCATGTTTTAAATAACCATACAGTGCACCGGATACATAGGCATCGCCGCTTCCGATACGATCCACAACGTCAATATTATTGTATGGATTTTCCCTGTAATAAGTATCATTTTTTGCAGAATAGATGATGGAAGTAAAATTGTGCTTCTTCGGAGTGATGACAGTCCGCTCTGTGGAAGCGACAACGGAAATCGGGTATTCCTCACAGAAAGATTTCTGGATCTCGTTGATCGTACCTGTTTTTCCAAAGGTAAGTCTTGCAGTGTCTTCGGAGCAGAAGAAAATGTCTACATAAGGAAGAATGGTTTCAATGCATTTTCTTGCTTCCTCTCCAGTCCAGAGGTTTGAACGATAGTTCACGTCGAAGGAGATCAGGGTTCCCTGCTTTTTAAATTCTTTGATACAGTGGATCGCAAAATCCTGTGCCTTTCCACCAAGACCAAGTGTAATGCCGCTTGTGTGGAACAGACGGGTATTATAAAAAAGTGTCTGTGGCACATCTGAGATTTCTATATTATTAATGGAAGAGTGTTTTCTGTCATAGACAACACGGGGTTTTCTTGGATAAGAACCATATTCATAGTAGTAAATGCCGACACGGCTGTCGTCGGAATGATCTTCAATCAGATAGTTTTCACTGACTCTGGAGGCATTCAGCTGATTCTTGATAAAGGCTGCTAACAGATTCGTTGGTATTTTTGAGATGATGGCAGTGTTTAAACCAAGCTGCCCAATCTCAGATGCGATATTTAACTCTGCACCGCCGAGATGTTTCATTAATGTATCGCCCTGCGCAAGGCGTCCATTGATTGGTGTAGAAAGCCTTAATAAAATTTCCCCTAATGTGATGACATCATATTTACGATCCATAGTCGTTTTCCTCCTGTTTTTGGAAAAAATATGTAGTTCGGTTCTGTCAGTTTGTAATGATCGGTTACAATTTTACTGGTAGATGTAAAATTGTAAGTTTTGTATTGCGGAACAAAGTTCTGTAATATGAACCACTTTTAAATAAATTATAGCGCATGGGACAGGAAATGAAAAGTACTTATTTAAAAATATTTTTGAAAAGATTGAAAAAACATATTTGACATTTGTGAGAATGATGTTATAATGAGGTTACAAATTGTGAAACACTGTTTCACTATATGGAACATACGGATTTAAAATATGGAGGATTTAAAAATGGCAAAGAAAGTCGTTACATTTGGTGAGATTATGCTTCGTCTTGCACCAGAAGGATATTATCGTTTTGTACAGGCTGCATCCTATGGAGCTACCTATGGTGGTGGAGAGGCTAACGTAGCTATCTCTTTAGCAAACTATGGTATGGATGCAAGCTTTGTAACAAAATTACCGGCTCATGAGATCGGACAGGCAGGTGTGAACTCTTTAAGACAGTTCGGAGTTGATACTTCCAAGATCGTCCGCGGTGGTGACAGAGTAGGTATCTACTTCTTAGAGAAGGGCGCAAGCCAGAGACCATCCAAAGTTATTTATGACCGTGCAGGATCTGCAATCGCAACAGCAACAACAGCAGATTTCAACTGGGATGAGATTTTCGAGGGAGCTGACTGGTTCCATTTCACAGGTATCACACCGGCGCTCGGTGACAATGTGGCAGAGATCTGCTTAGAAGCTTGTAAAGCAGCAAAAGCAAAAGGAATCACAGTAAGCTGTGACTTAAATTACCGTAATAAATTATGGTCCAAAGAAAAAGCCGGACAGGTTATGGGCGAGCTTTGCAAATATGTAGATGTCTGCATTTCCAACGAGGAAGATGCAAATGATGTATTCGGAATCAAATCTGAAGGTACAGAAGTAACAGCAGGTGAGTTAAACAAAGCCGGATACAAAGAGGTTGCCCAGAAATTAACAGATCGTTTCGGATTCAAGAAAGTAGCTATCACATTGAGAACTTCTATCTCTGCAAACGATAATAAATGGGCTGCAATGTTATATGAAAACGGAGAGAGCTATTTCTCTAAAGAATATTTAATGCATATCGTTGACCGTGTAGGTGGTGGAGATTCCTTCGGCGGCGGATTAATTTACGCTTGCTTAAATGATTACGCTCCACAGGATACGATCGAGTTTGCAGTTGCTGCAAGCTGTCTGAAACACTCTATCGAAGGTGACTTCAATCAGGTCAGCGTTTCTGAAGTTCAGAAATTAGCTGGCGGAGATGCTTCCGGACGTGTTCAGAGATAATCAATTTATTTTGCTATAAATTTCTTTGCTGATTTCTGGCAGAGAAACATTTATAATTCCTTTCCCTAATTTAATATATGGAATCGGTGGATCACCCAGTCCGCCGGTTCGGGAAAAGCCGTACATCATTTTTATGTGCGGCTTTTTTCCTTTTTAGAAAAAAGTTTCGCAAATGCAAGGTTTTACTATCATTTTGTGGAAAGCATTTCTTATGCAAAATATACAAAAAAATGCTGGAAAGCTTTCTTGCAGTTTTCACAAAATTATAAAAATGAAAAAGAAATATACTGACAGTTGCAGACTTTTCGTGTTAAAATCGAATAGAAAGGAGAATCAGAAAAAAATGTTTGAAGTAGGAGAATATATTGTTTATGGATGTAAAGGTGTATGTCAGGTAGAAGAAATCACACATATTGATATTCCTGGCAGTAATAAGGACAGGCTGTATTATGTTTTGGCTCCGTTAGAGGACAGAAACGGCAAAATATATGCCCCGACCGATAATGCCAAGGTGGCAATGAGAAAAGTCATTACCAGACAGGAGGCAGAGCAGCTGATCGAGGAGATGCCGCAGATCGAAGAACTGTGGGTAGTCAATGAAAAACAGCGGGAACTGCAATATAAAGAGGCGTTAAAGACCTGTGATTTCAGGGCATGGATCAGTATTATCAAGACATTATATTTCCGAAAAAAAAGAGCGGATCGCTCAGGGCAAAAAAATAACATCTTTGGATGAACGTTATTTAAAGGCTGCAGAAAATGAGCTTTATGGCGAATTGTCACTGATATTGGGGCTTCCTAAGAGTCAGATGGAAGATTTCATTTGCAGAAAGCTTGAGGCGTAGTAATTTAGGTTATGTACAAAATATTGCAGTCTGGCATGCTTATGAAGGCATGAATGTGAAATGGACGAATATTGTGTAACGAAAACAATATTCGCCCATTTTACATTCATTGCATTTTAGTTATGATACTGCAATATTTTGAATTTACCATTTGTAAAAATTCAATCTTAAAATCCGTCAGTTCAGGTCATGAGCAGCAGAACGTAAATCTTTATGATCAAATAAGAGTTACTTTTCTATAAAAAACTATTTGTACCAGTAAAACCCATCATTTTGAGTATGAACGAAAGCACCTTTAGGTACTTGTTTGCAAATAATGTGGACATCCATGTAATCCGGCATTGGAGAAAGCATACCAATAATCCCCATTGGAATACATATTCCCGAAAGAAATGCATTGGGTGGAGATAAAAGAAATATAGCCAAAGGTATTATACCTAAAAGCATAGGCATTAAACTCATTATTACAAAACGACGTTTGCTGATTGGTTCGTGACATACTGCAAAAGCAGCAAACTTTTTTAAACAGATTCCTATGTAAACTTTTTGACCTTTTTTATAACAAACTCCATGTAAAACTTCGTGAACAGGCAGCAATAGCAGCCCCAATATTATTCCGAATGGAACATATATCGGATTCATTGCTTTTTCGCCAATCATAAACCATTTAATGCATATTATCGCATAACTAAAAATAAGTGGTAAGGTACCATATAACAGACTGCTTTTAAAAATATTATCCGGTCTTTCTATTCGTTTTGCATTGTTTGGCAACGTGTTTTCTGGGAAATCTGTATCCCAAGATTTATTACCGCACCAAATTATTTTAGGCATAAATGCATCTCCTCTAAATCCCGATTGTTTTAATTCTTTTCAGTTCCACCTTCTTGCCTTTCGGACATAGCCCTTGATGGACAGCAGATATTTTCCCGCAGGAACATCGTATTGTCGGCTATATAGTAGTATTCACTCCGTTTACAGCAGCATGCTCATTTTCATCCATTGGAATGATGAGGCATTTCTGACCGTTGATGGTATCAGAATGGATCTGTCCGACTTTTTCCGGTTTTACACGGAGAATGACATCATAAGTTTTGACTGCCGGGACATCATCATCCGAATCATCGACCGGGATGGAGCGGGTTTCTTCCAGCTGATGCTTCAGGCTTTCCACCTGTTCTACTAGTTCTAATTTTTCTTTGCGTTTCGCATTTGCCTCGACTAGCTTTGGATCAACTAAATGTTCGGCGGATGGTAAATCTTCACCGAAAGTGTCCTCGTAGGTTTTCTCGATTACAGCTGTCTGTTCCTCAGAAAGTCCGCTGTCGGAGAGGACAGAGGCGATATCGGTCAGGGTGAGCGGTGATGGCTCTTTTTCTTCCTCATCCTCAGCAGGAACTTCAATCAAACCACTGAGATTTCCCTGAATGTCAAGAAACATAGCGTCGCTTTCCTCATCATCTTCCCCGATCACATCCTTGACGATGTTCTGGAAGGTGAGTTTCTTTTCTGTCGCGGTAAACTTAGCACCGCAGCCAAGACCGGCTTCCATAAATTCCGTATGCGGTGTCTTGGTATCCCTTGTATAAAACATAACAGAGTGGATGTCTGTGCTTCGGTCGGTAAATGCAGGGAATACAAAACCGGTGTCCGGTGCGCCGACAACCCAGTCACGGATACGTGGACCTATGCGGTTTTCGTCCTCACGGTAGCCAAGTCCCGGTTTGGTCAGGTTGACCGGGCAGATCGCACACAGCAGATATTCGTAAACTTCCTCCGACTCGTCTAATTTGTCATTGTCTGAAGTTTTGGTCATGACATCGTAGGCATCGTGGAAGATCAGGATCAGATAATTGCCGACGTAATCGTAACTGTCAATAATCATATCGTAAAACGTGTCCATCAGATCATCATTTTTCAGTCTGCTTTCGCGCAGTCCCATCAGAAACTGCTGTCTGCCGCCGGCAGCTTCCTCTGCAAGTGGAAATTTCAGCTCTAAAAGATTGTTTCCGATCGTGCCGGACAATACTTTTTTTGCAATCTCTAAATATTTGTAAAATTCTTCGTCCTCCAGATTCAGAAAAGTTTCTCCGATTTTGGTGATTTTATTACGGTCAGCGTCCACGTAGCAGCCGCACATTCTCGTAAAGGTGCAGGCTTCTTTTTTAAAGCGCCGTTTGATTTCTAAAATATCTTTTTTATTCATAGTAATTCTCACTTTCCTGTCATTTTTCATCAAGTAGTATAACATATTTTTCAAAGTGCGTTAACTGTGAAAAGCAGAAAAAATGCTTAATTTAGAAGGTAAACTGCAAAATTCAGTATTGCTGCGAAAATACACCAGAACAGATAAGGAATCTGCAGATAGTTTGACAAACCAAAGAAAAGGATGCTCCACATAAAGTTAAAAAATAGCTGGATAAAATATGTGCGGAGTGCCAAAAGCTTATCCGGATGGTCAGACTGCGCAACAATATAGGAAGAAACTCCCATAAGCAGATATAAAATCGTCCATATAATCGGAAATAAAATACCGGGCGGTGCGAAAGAAGGCTTTGTAAATGAGGCGTAGGAGCCGGACATGTTTCCAGTAAACTGTGCAGAAAGAGCGCCTGCCGCGAGGGGAATCAGAAGAAAAATAATAAAAATACTTTTATTGGTGGAATGGTGTTTCATTGGCGAAAACTCCAAAGAGGGTATTACTTCATGTTATGTGGTGGGAGAGGAGGTTATGAAGAAAGAGATAATAAAAGAGAGAGCCGGAGCATAGATTGTGCAGATTAGAGTATTGTGGACAAAAAAATAAGAAATATTCATTTGAATATTTCTTATTTATAAGAGCGCGAGACGGGACTCGAACCCGCGGCCCCGACCTTGGCAAGGTCGTGCTCCACCAACTGAGCCACTCGCGCATGTTTTTGTGTTTCCGATTCGAAACACATCAG
>NZ_ACFY01000176.1 GCF_000174195.1 Roseburia inulinivorans DSM 16841
CACTGTGCGCTTATGCGGTATTAGCAGCCGTTTCCAACTGTTATCCCCCTGTGTGAGGCAGGTTACCCACGCGTTACTCACCCGTCCGCCACTCAGTCACTAAAACTTCATTCCGAAGAAATCGATCAAAGTGCTTCGTTCGACTTGCATGTGTTAAGCACGCCGCCAGCGTTCATCCTGAGCCAGGATCAAACTCTCATGTTAAAAGTTTTAATCCAGCCAGAATATCTGGCTTTTCTAAATCAGAAACAAGTTCCTACCGGAATCTTGATTCAGGTTTTACTGTTTTTAAGGTTTGCTTTATTAAAAGCTGTTCGTTCATCTTTCGATGACTTGAATTATTCTCTTATGAATCTTTCAAGGTTATTCACTGTTCAGTTATCAATGTTCTTTGTTGTTTTTAGCAACTCTGATATATTATCACATTCAGAAGTGTTTGTCAACAACTTTTTTATTTTGTTTTGCTTCGTTTTCGAAACAGTTCGTTGTCACTCGTTTGCGACAGCTTGTTAATAATACCAAACCGTCATTCGTTTGTCAACAACTTTTTTCATCATTTTATTTCATGAATGTAAGAATAACTTGTCCAGATTCTTTACCCATTCATTTAAATATTGATGTTCGCCACAGGTATTTCCCTCGCGGTGAGTATTATACTAACATCATTTTTTTCTACTGTCAACACACTTTTTTCATTTTCTACACTTATATTTTACTTAAGTTTCTCTTATAAATAGATATAGGGGAATGCATCCGGCTTACCCCTATATCTATGATCTCTATTTTTTATAAAAACATCATGATCAATGCAACGATCAGATTGTTTTCATATATATATGTAAGAAACGGACTTTCATATATATACGAAATTAAAGCCCCACCAACTTCACTGGTACTGCAAAGCGCTATCACATAAAAAGCAATCCAGACAACCACAAAGCCGTATATGGCTCCCGCAACAGTTCCGAGATACTTGTTGATTCCACGAATAATCGGAATCCTTGATACAATACCAAGTATTCCGGAAAAAAAATGCAACACGATCATCCCAACAGCAAATGCAATAAAAAATGAAATTCCATTTAAAATAAAATCTGCCATTCCAACAGAAACCTGTGCATAGATTCCGGAAGCATCTAATGCTTCCCCGGCAAGGTCTGCTGTTTTTTCTGAGATATTGTTCATGACAGAATCCGGAAGCTTCACACCAAGCTTTGTAAGATCCGCCGGTTGTCCATTATTCTGTTCCACTCCTTCTGCCTGTTGTCCTGCCGCCGGCTGTGTTTCATCCGCAGCTTCTCCCGGCACAGCTGCAGCTTCCTGTTCTATCTGTTTCGCTGTCTTTTCCCGGATCTGCTGTTCACAGTATACGGCAATCGTCTGATCTATAGACGTATTATCCCTCAGAAATGTATTGATATACGGCGTCGCCCACGTTACCAGCGCAAACATGATCACCCATGATACCATAGAATACATCATGCGTAAGAAGCCCTTGCGATAACCGTTGACAACGCAAAGCGCCAATAACAACACAATAATAATCAGTAACCAGTTCATATGTACTCCTTATTTCAGTCTTACTTTCTCGGTCGAATTTTCCAGTATGATCGTATAATTTAAACCAGTTCCTCCTGAAATGACCTTGTAAAGTTCCTCGTCAAAATCATAATGGAATTTGTAAATACCACGCACGGTATAGATATCGCAGGAATGATTGTTCAGGATGCACACTTCATTGTTTGACAAAAACCCGATTTCTGTATATTCCTGTGAAAAATCTTTCTCCATCACCGTGAATCCGTGCATATCGTACACCGCAACATGATGCGTCAGTTTTTCATCATTGTTGCTATATACAACTCCCACGTATTTATTATTATTAAAAATACTTTTTGCTTCCCCGGTCAATGGAATTTCCTGAGCCAGTTTTGGTTTTTGTGTTCCTTCAAAGATTGCGATCTCAGAATCCCCATATGCTACCATGCGGTCATCTGACACAAAATCAAGCTGTGGAATCACCATATCGGAAAATGAATTTGCAGATACAATGCGGTCGATTTCATTTTCGCCTACAGAACCGAAGTTGTAAAATGCAATCGTCGTTTTTACATTTCCATCATTGATATCCAGCATAGACACTGCAAGTTTGATGGCATCGTTCGACAGTGCAATCGCAATCGGATATCCACCATCCTCTCCATAAATAGCTCCGTTTACCAGCTCTTTTCCATTTTTGTCATACACTACAAGATACGAATTGGATTGATCTCCCATTAGCACCGCAACCGTTCCCTGTGCAGCGATGCTCACCTGCTCAATGGTCATCGTTGTCTCTATGTTTGACACCAGCCCCTGCGAAGTCATGATGTAAATCTGCGTTCCCTTTTTGTCATATATGGCCAGATAATCCTCACACATATCGATAGTCGGTTTCGCCATCTCATAGGTCTGATTCCAGATCCGTTCATTATAAGTATCCGTATACAAAGCACCATCATTGCTGTATTTTAAAATATTCCCCTGAAACTCTTCAAAAATGGTTGCTGCTGTATCCGAACGTTCCACAGTTGAATTTACATCAAAATCTTCGTAATGGCGCAAAGCCAGAAAGAGAAATAAGCCTGCAATGATCACGAAAATGATCAGCGCCGTCACCAGTGTTCTTTTTAAAATCTTTAACCGGTGTTCCCTTATTTTCTGTTTATACTCATCCATATCCATTGCCGGCACGGTCTTAAATTTCTTTTTATCCTGTTCTGTCATGCTTTCTCCCAAATTCTGGTGTTTTTGCAGTCCTTCACTTCTTTTTACTGCAAAGTTGTTTTTATTATAGCACGCCCCGGCTTTTGTTTCACTTCTTTTTTAATTCGGCAGTGTCAGATACTGACCTTCATAGATTGCATCCGGATTGTCGATTCCATTTGTCTCGCATAGCTTGTCCATCATAGCGGTAGTATTGTAAACTTTCCGGCAGATTCCCACAAGACTGTCACCCTTTTGTACAATGTAATAACCCTGCGAGAGATACTGGCTTGCTTCCGGCTGCACCACTGCTGTTTCCTGTGCCTGTGCATTGTCCGTCTGCCCTGCTGTCTGCACTGCGCCTGTGTCTGTCTGTGGCTGTGTTTCCGTCTGTTCTGTATTGGTCTGCACTTGTATATCATCCCCTTCCGCTGCTGCCTCTGTCTGTCCGTTTTCCTGTGTCGCATTCTCTGCTGTCTG
This sequence comes from Roseburia inulinivorans DSM 16841, assembly GCF_000174195.1. GTDB lineage: Bacteria > Bacillota > Clostridia > Lachnospirales > Lachnospiraceae > Roseburia > Roseburia inulinivorans. Next base: position 3,226 of record NZ_ACFY01000176.1, read on the forward strand.
CTCTTCTCCCTGCGTCACATCCACTGCCGCCCCTGTCTGTGCATTGTCCTGCGGTATAATGTTTCCCTCTACCGACTCCACTTTAACCGTTACATCTGTCTCAGAAGCCGGTGTCTGTGTCTCTGTTTCCGTCATCTTTGCACTGTTCATCTGCATCAGTGCTGTCTCCATCGCATTCATTTTCTGATGATTCTGAAACGCTGCAAATCCCAGACCACACACCACCAGAAAAAGTAAAATAGAAAGTCCGTAAGATGGAATCATTTTTGTTTTCTGCCCTTTTTGCTCCAGATAGGTACGGTAAGAACTCGTCCGTTCTTTTTCATTTTCCTCTTCTCTTGCATAATTCTCATCATTTTTCATTTCTGCAAAAAAATGTTCACTCCATGATTCCTGTTCCTGATTTTTTTCTTTCTGATTATCCTCCTGCATCATCTCCTGTTTTTCATTCTGTTTCTTTTGAATATATGTATCTTTTTTCCGCTCATCATCTATTATAGCGGATAAAGTAAACGATTTTTGTGCGTAATAAATGTAATATCCTGCTCTTCTCTTAAGATAGCCATTTTTCAGGCTATAAAAGGCATCCTCTTTTTCCAGAGAGTCCATAAGATACAAAATCTGGTGTTCTCCGCCAAAATAAGTCCGGTGCAGTTTCTCAATTGCAACCGTGAGATTCGGCAACTGTCCACGGATATCCATCGCCCAGCCGACAATGACCATATTGTCATAAGCATGTTTCAGTTTTTTATAAAGATACGCCCAACTGTCATCGCTCCACACTGGGCACTCCCCCTCAAATGCAATCTCTTCCAGACAGATTGCCGCCTCCACAAATACGCATTGCCTGCCAATCATATTTTCAAATCTTCCAAGCAAAACATAAACCGTTTTCTCCTGCAATGCATCGTAAGGATGCATATATTCATGTACTTTATTTTCTATGTAAATGCGGTCTCCAATATCCGGCGATCCGATCTGTCTGATATTCTTAGGTAGTTCTCTCTTTTCCTGTTCACTGTCAAAACTTTCTTCCCGAATGATCTCAATCATATATAAACCCCTTTCCGCTGCCTGTCCCATTGATGGGTGATGTTTACTTTACAGGAAATCCTAGCACAAGACGGACGCATATTTTGGCGGATTGTATCCTTCCCGAAAAAATTATTTCGACAAAAAAACCGATATACCGGAAATTTCCAGCATATCGGGTTTTCTTTCTACCTTGTTTTATTTTTTCACAAGAATATTTTAAAAATTTATTTTACAAATGCTTTTACTTTCTTGTAAATGCCTTCTGCATCCAGACCATATTTTTTGATCAGTTCGAGTGCAGGACCGGACTCACCGAACACATCATTGATACCGATCTTTAATACTTTTGTAGGTGCTTCCTCGCAAAGAACATCACATACAGCACTTCCAAGACCACCAATCACAGAATGTTCCTCTACCGTGACAACTTTTCCAGTCTTTAAAGCAGATTTTACGACAAGCTCACGATCTAATGGTTTAATCGTATGAATGTTGATGATCTCCGCATTGATACCGTCCGCCGCAAGCATTTTTTCTGCTTCGATTGTCTCATTTACACAGAGACCGGTTGCAAAGATTGTTACATCTGTTCCTTCTTTTAATACGATTCCTTTTCCAATTTCAAATTTGTAAGTTGCCTCATCGTTGAATACCGGCACTGCCAGACGTCCAAAACGAAGATAAACAGGTCCTACATGCTCATAAGCTGCTTTCACCGCTGCTCTTGCTTCCACATCATCTGCAGGATTGATCACGACCATTCCAGGGATTTCTCTCATCAGACCGATATCTTCGAGACACTGGTGTGTTGCTCCGTCTTCTCCAACAGAGATACCAGCGTGTGTTGCTCCGATTTTTACATTCAAATGAGGATATCCGATCGCATTACGAACCTGCTCATAAGCACGTCCTGCTGCAAACATTGCAAAAGAACTGATAAATGGAACTTTTCCGCATGCTGCAACACCTGCTGCGATACCTGTCATATTTGCCTCTGCAATACCAATATCCCAATGGCGCTCCGGGAAAGCTTTTTTGAACATACCTGTCTTGGTTGCGCCTGCTAAGTCTGCGTCTAAAACAATCAGATCGTCATGTTCTTTTCCCAGTTCAACTAAAGCATTACCATAACTATCACGTGTTGCTACTTTCTTTATTTCTGACATAATGCTTCACCTACTTTCTCTAAATCTGCCATTGCAACTTCATACTGCTCATCATTTGGAGCTTTTCCATGCCAGTCACAAACATTTTCCATGAAGGAAACGCCTTTGCCTTTTACTGTCTTGGCGATAATTGCTGTCGGCATTCCCTTTGTCTCTCTTGCTTCCTTAAATGCCGCACGAATCTGATCAAAGTCATTTCCATCAATGTTGATCACATGGAAGTTGAATGCTTCGAATTTTTTATCGATTGGATACGGAGAACATACTTCGTCCACTGCACCGTCAATCTGAAGGTTATTGTTATCTACAACGACTACAAGGTTGTCCAGTTTCTTAAAGCCAGCCCACATTGCTGCTTCCCAGATCTGTCCTTCCTGAATTTCTCCATCACCACAAAGTGTGTATACACGGTAATCTTTTTTGTCATACTTTCCAACTGCCGCCATACCAACTGCAACAGAAAGTCCCTGTCCAAGTGATCCGCTGGACATATCAACACCTGGAATATGTTTCATATCCGGATGTCCCTGTAAATAAGAACCTGTATGACGCAATGTAACGAGGTCCTCTTTTGGGAAGTATCCTCTCTCTGCTAATGTAGAGTATAATCCTGGAGCAACATGTCCTTTGGACAATACAAAGCGGTCGCGGTCTTCCATCTTCGGATTCTTTGGATCAATATTCATTTCTTCAAAATACAGATAGGTAAAAATATCTGCTGATGATAATGATCCACCCGGATGTCCGGATTTTGCACTATGAACTGCGGTCACAATGCTTTTGCGAATTTCATTCGCGGTTTTTTCCAGTTCTAAATTTGTCATAATAACCTTGCCTTTCTTCTTAGATCAAAGCTCCGTCCGCCCCTCAAGTGCACGAAGCAATGTCACTTCATCTATATATTCCAAATCTCCGCCTACCGGCACACCGCTGGCGATCCTGGTCACTTTGATACCGGTTGGTTTTATTAATTTGCTGATATACATTGCAGTTGTCTCTCCCTCAAGGCTGGAGTTCGTGGCAATGATCACCTCGTCCACATCCTGCTGTAATCGCTGCATGAGTTCCTTTAACTTAATGTCATTCGGTCCAATTCCAAGCATCGGTGAAATCGCACCGTGAAGCACGTGGTAGACACCGTCGTATTTCTGTGTTTTCTCATAAGCAGCAAGATCCCTTGTATTCTCAACCACCATGATCGTCTTGTGGTTTCTGGAGGCATCTTTGCAAATAGGGCACAGTTCATCGTCTGTCAGTGTAAAACATTCCTTGCAGTACCGGACATTCTTCCTGGCATTGATAATTGCCTCTGAAAGTCCTTCTACCTGCTCCACCGGCATATTCAGGATATGAAACGCCAGACGCTGTGCAGACTTCGCGCCGATTCCCGGCAGCTCGGACAATTCCTGTATTAACTTGTTAATCTGACTGCTGTAATAATCCATGACAACTTCCTGCTCTGATTTTTCTGCCGCCTCTTTCAGAGGCAGAGACTTTTGCACTCTTATATTATATGATAAAACGGATTTTTACAAGGATGATTTTCGCTGACTTACCAATTGTACTTACGAATGTGCAAAAATATCATAAAAAGTACCTTCCCGGGTTGTCAAAAAAGTTTTTGATATGATACAATAATATCCACTCTTTCCGGATTGCCCTTAGCAGAAATTAAAAAACTACAATCTTCATAAATTACACTTCCAGGAGACTTACATATGAGAGAAAATATTGCAACTATCCCATTGATCGATGCCTTTAAAGCCGATGGTGAATGTCCATTCTGCCATTTAGAGCGCGAGGCAGAACAGCATGCCATCTCCTTTATTTTAGGCTCTGCTTATATGGAGGATGACATCCGCGAAAAAACAGATGCAACCGGATTCTGCCGTCATCACTTTAAAATGATGTATGATTATGGAAACCGTCTCGGAAACGCTTTAATTTTAAGTACACACTTGAAGAAGCTGAATGCAGAACTCACAAAAGAAATGAAGGATTTCTCGCCCGGAAAGTCAAGTTTTTTAAAACGCATGAGAAAAACAGATGCAACAGATCCAAAGCTTCCAGAGACGCAGCTGGGTTCATGGATTTCTCAAAAAGTAAACAGTTGTTATGTATGTGACCACTTCCGCAGCATTTACGGACGGTATCTGGACACCTTTTTTGACCTGTATCTGAAAAACGAGGAATTTCGGCAGATGTTTGAAAACAGCAAGGGATTCTGCCTTCCTCATTTCGGCGATCTGATCGAGACTGCGGAAAATAAATTAAATGATGCACAGAAGAAAGATTTTTATGCAATTGCTTTTCCTCTCATGCAGGAAAATATGGAACGGCTGCAAAAGGAAGTCTCATGGTTTGTGGAAAAGAATGATTACCGCAATAAAGATAAGGACTGGGGAACTTCCGCCGACAGTATCCAGAGGGGTATGCAGAAATGCGCCGGGGGATTTCCGGCGGACGAAACCTTCAAAGTGAAACTGTAAACCGGAGTTTAACGTATGAACTGCCGCCTGTAGGTGGTGGCACGGATTTTTAGATTGAATTTTATAATTTAGGTTATGAACAAAATATTGCAGTCTGACATGTTTATGAAAACATGAATGTGAAATGGACAAATATTGTGTTTCGTTGCGTCAAACATTGCGATGAACCTCTCTGAACATTTGTGTTCAGCAGAGGCTTCCACAAATGGAGAGTTTCATCTCCATAACGCAAAACGAAAACAATATTCGCCCACTTTACATTCATTATCTCATAAGTTATGAAACTGCAATATTTTGAATATACACTCCATAGAAATTCAATCTAAAAATCCGTCAATCCAAGTTACGAGCGGCAGAACCCAAAGATGAAACTCCGTGAGTTCCATAACGTAAATTGGCAGATTCTGTGGTGCAATCCATAACGTTGATTGGGCAAATATAAGCGTCCTCTCACAAGTCATTCACAGCGTG
>NZ_ACFY01000175.1 GCF_000174195.1 Roseburia inulinivorans DSM 16841
ATGAATTGCACTACAAAATCTGCAATTTACGTTATGGAACTCACGGTTATGGGATGAGTGCCTATGAGATAACGGCAAAATTCAGTCAGCTTCAAGTGATATAGTTTCTACAACAATCGCATAAATCTCCACTTCTTATTTGATTGTAATATAATTTGGTTTTCTCAAGATTCAAAGCGTTCACCTCTTCAAACTTGAAGCTGTTGTTCCGCCAAGCGGAATCATCGTGAGCTTTCAATCTTGTCATCAATTAACATCCTTAGTTCAAAATATATCTGTCCATACTAATATTTTTTTATAAATAATCTTCTTTAAATTCATCTTCATGTTTTTTGAAGAAATTATAAAAGTATCGCACATTATCCAAATCACTCCATTTTGTAACATCATACTCTTCCGTATCAAGATTATATATTTTGGCATTTAAAGTTCCAAGCATAAATGGTGAATGCGTTGCAATAATAAACTGGCATTCTAACAACCTTGCCATTTTATTAATTTCCTCTGCTAATATAACCTGATTCGCAGGTGAAAGTGAAACCTCCGGTTCATCTAATAAATATAATGCATCGGGTTGTAAATACTCCTCAAAATATTGCATTGATGTCTCTCCGTTAGAATATTTTTCCTGTGCAAATTTTATATATTCTTCCTGCTTACACCCTTCTTTAGATGCTAAAAATTTCTTTGCTTCAAGTAAAGACATGCCTCTCTTAACATAATCATACTCCATGCCATCTGATAATATCTGCTTTTGTTGTATCTTCTTAATCTCATACAATATATCTTCACTTTTAATATACCGGCTGTTTTCCGGTAATTTTTTTATTGTATTTCCATAGTCGTCTTCCCCCAAAGTATACAAACATTCGCTGGAAAACAAACCACAGTAATCAACGCTTCCAAATGAATTACTTGTTGCATATTCTTTCCCTTCTAATTGTAAGCAATTGGCTATAATATTTAAGAGTGTTGATTTACCTGAGCCGTTGTTACCATAAAGTACAGTGATGGGTCTAAAAACAAATGGTTCAATATACTTATCTCGGAATACATTGTAGGGATAAATATTAGGATTATTCACTTTTCTTTTACTTAATCTAAAACTACTTAAATATATCATAACTTTTCAGTTCTCTTTCCACGTCAAGAGTTTTTGCAATTTTTGTCAATGATTGCAGAGATATTTCTCCGCTTTGCTCAAATTAGTCTTACAAATCTCGATTGTCAAAATCATTAATAGCATAATTCTACCATAATCACATATACAATTCTATTTTATTCCGTTAAAATTCATTTAAAGAAATCCTAATTCACTTATTTCAAAAATGCTGATTGAGTTTTGGTATTATCCTATAGGCACTCATCCCATAACCGTGAGTTCCATAACGTAAATTGGCAGATTCTGTGGTGCGGTT
>NZ_ACFY01000174.1 GCF_000174195.1 Roseburia inulinivorans DSM 16841
TCGTTTTTGCTATATCTAACAGTCTGTTGTACAAAGAAGATTTTGCATGGATAGTGATTAATACAACGGAGTAAGAAAAGCTCCTTCATATATTAGAATAAAAATATGACTGTTTCTTTAAAAAGAAGCCGGTCATATTTTTTTATGAAAAATAAATTTTGTTGAGGTTAAATTGAGATTGACTTTGTATTGTATAAGTATGAAATAAAAAGGAATCAGGTGATGTACAATGAAAAAGTATAAAATATGTAAAATCCTTCTTGTTATACTGGCAATTTTTTTATGTGTGGCTTTTTATGAATTGCTCGGAATCTGCGTTGCATATAAAAAGCAGCCGGAAGTGTCCAATACAACCAAAAAAGAAACAAAAAATGGGTCATGGAACGAATGCAGTGAAAATACAGAACGGGCAGTAATCATAGAAAAGAATCCAGAAGCGCTTTTACAAAGAGTGCGTTTGATCAAGAATGCAAAAAAGGAAATTATTCTTTCTACTTTTGCATTTCAATCCGATGAAAGTGGAAAATTGATTTTAGGAGCACTGCATGATGCGGCAGACAGAGGTGTACATATTCGTCTGTTAGTAGATGGAATGGAGAGCTGGATTGATATGGAAGGAAATCCGTATTTCTATGGATTATCTTCCCATGAGAATGTTGAAATTAAACTATATAATAAGGCCAATCCGTTGAAACCATGGAAGATGATGGGTAGAATGCATGATAAATATTTGATTGCAGATGGAAAGAGATATATTCTTGGGGGAAGAAATACATACAATTATTTCCTGGGTGATTTTCCGGGACATAAGAACTATGACAGAGACGTGTTAGTAGTTTGCGATGAACCTGAGAAAGAAAATTCAGTTAACCAGTTGTTAGAGTATTTTGAAACGATATGGGAACAAGAAGACAGTGGTTATTTTCATGACAATAAAAAACTGGCAAACAGAAAATCTGTAAAGAACGCAGTTTTAGAGCTGCAGAACGGCTATCAGAAATATTTTGAAGAGAATAAGGAAAGAATCTGCGATACCGATTACACGGACGAAACTTTTGAGACAGAAAAGATTGCATTAGTGTCAAATCCTATTCACACAGGTTCCAAAGAACCAGTAGTGTGGTATCAGTTGGGAGAATTGATGAAAAATGCAAAAAATCGTGTGAAGATCCACACGCCATATATTATCTGTAATGATATGATGTATAATACATGGGATGAGATTGCAGAGAACGTTTCAGATTTTTCTATCATGACAAATTCAGTTGCGAATAATGGGAATCCATTTGGGGCTGCCGATTATGCGAAAAACAGAAATAGAATCTTAAGTACT
>NZ_ACFY01000173.1 GCF_000174195.1 Roseburia inulinivorans DSM 16841
AGTACGAGCGGCAGAATCCAAAGTTAACCGTGAGTTCCATAACGTAAATTGCAGATTTTGTGGTGCGATTCATGATGTTGATTGGGCAAATATAAGCGTCCTCTCACAAGTCATTCGTAACATAAATGAAAGAAAAACAGTGCAGACAAATATGATTTCCTTTGTGAGCCATGGAGATAAGACTCTTTAGAGGCTTATCGGAATGCCCGGCGAACAGGAACATCATATTTCGTCTGTACCGTTTTTCTTTTCATAAACCGATAAAATCACGACTTGTGAGAGACGCTTATATCTGCCCTTCAAACTCTAGAACTGCATCACAAAATCTGCTGCTCCACGGTAAGTTAAACTCTGGATTTCATTGACACAATTCCAAGATTGTTTTATACTAAGCCTACATCAAAGTCGCAGACAAATAATAGTTACGATTATGAGATTTTCATAATCGTGATCATTCTTAACAACGTTTCTGTCTGCAGATCCAAAACCTGATATATGGTTACGGATATGATCTCAAAATTCATTGCCGGTTCGGCAGGAGATTCCATTTTGATGAACAATTCAATGCATGAAAATTTTAATCTTAATTACAGTTAGCACCGTTGCATTTTTATGACAAAATTTTTTATGTGCATTGAAAAATACCATACATTCTATTATCATAAAGGGGGAATA
>NZ_ACFY01000172.1 GCF_000174195.1 Roseburia inulinivorans DSM 16841
AGTAGCAGATGCTGGATATGGTTCTTACAACAATTACATCTTCTGTGGGCAGCATGGAATGGAAAAATATATGAAATTTACCATGTTCAAGAAAGAGACTACAGACAAGAAGTATCATGAAGATCCATTTCGTGCAGTAAATTTTCCAATCGTGGAAGGCGGAATCATGCGTTGTCCAAACGGGAAAAGCTTTTATCTTCAGTATCGAAAAAACGTAAAAGGGAACAAGTATGGGCGTCAGAAAGAAGTGTATCAGTGTGAAGATTGCTCCGGCTGTCCATATGCAGAACAATGTAAAAAGACAGATAAAAACCGTACTGTACGGATCAACCGCGAACTTACAGCGATGCATCAGGAAGTGATAGAAAATCTCGAAAGCATCCAGGGAGCGCTTCTAAGGATGAACAGATCCATTCAGGCAGAAGGTACCTTTGGTATCATGAAAAACGACCGGTGGTACAAAAGAATTGTCCGAAGAGGAATAAAATCTGTATTGCTTGAAGTATTTCTCGTTTCTATCGGACACAATCTTTATAAATATCACAACAAACAGAAAAAAGTTGC
>NZ_ACFY01000171.1 GCF_000174195.1 Roseburia inulinivorans DSM 16841
AACGGTACTAAGAAAGTATCCATCGTGATTTCAAAATCCAATTACATTGGCTTTTGAAATCGCAATGTCTGCTTTCTAAGGACCGGCCGCTCCCAAAATCCTGAAAACAAATCAGTTCAATTTTTTATTTATCCAAGACTGTGTGGCATGCAATATCCAGATTGTGAAAATCCGTCAATCCAGAATACGAGCGGCAGAACCCAAAGATGAAACTCCGGGAGGTGTGCCCTTTATCATTGGCGAATCGCAAGGCATTGAGAATAACTGAATTTAATCGACACCTCCTTGTATAGGCACTCATCCCATAACCGTGAGTTCCATAACGTAAATTGCAGATTTTGTGGTGCAATTCATAGCGTAAATTGGGCATGTATAAGCGTCCTCTCACTAGTCATTCACAGCGTAAATGAAAGAAAAACGGTACAGACAAATATGATTTCCTTTGTGAGCCATGGAGATAAGACTCTTTGAGGCTTATCGGAATGCCCGGCGAACTGGAACATCATATTTCGTCTGTACCGTTTTTCTTTTCATAAACCGATAAAATCACGACTTGTGTGAGGACGCTTATATCTGCCCTTCAAGCCCTAAGAAAGCACCACAGAATCTGCGACACCACGCAAGTGAAACTCTGGTTTAGTTCGCACTTACAACCCCGCTCTCGCAGTCCACTTCAACGTAAGCACTGGTCTTTAAGACATTCAATGCATTTTTAGCTGCGATCAGAACCGGAATATCAAGGCTTAACCCTGCGATTGCTGCATGACAGTTTGCACCCTCTGCTTCTACGATCAGTGCGGAAGCCTGACGCATCTGTGCCATCATTTCATTTGTGGTGTCTGCTGCGACAATGATATCACCGTCTTTAAAGCTTTTTAAATCTTCATTGCTGTGGCACACACAAAGGTTTCCAGAAATTTTCTTTCCGTTTAGCCCTTTTCCTGTCACAAGAATATGTCCTGCGACCTGTACTTTGATGAGGTTCGTTGTACCGGATACCCCAAGTGGAACACCACCGGTCAGAACAACTAATTCCCCTTTGGAAACAAATCCTGCCATCTCTGCCACATCAACTGCCTTCTCAAACAACTGGCTTGCATCCTGTTCCTCTGTGATAAGAATCGGTTCTACACCCCACTCAAGGTTTAACTGACGGCATACCTTTTCTGTCAGGCACTCACCAATGATCGTGCAGTTTGGACGGTATTTGGAGATCATTCTCGCAGTACGTCCGGACTTCGTTACCGTCACGATTGCCGCTGCACTTAAATCACCAGCCATCGTACAGGTTGCATGTGAGATTGCGTTTGTCACATCCGGGTTACACATGGTCCTGCGCTGTCTGAATCTCTGTAAATAGTTGATATCATGCTCTGTGCGGGTTGCAATACGGACCATTGTTTTTACAGCTTCAATTGGATACATTCCTGCAGCAGTCTCTCCGGATAACATGATCGCACTCGTTCCGTCATAAATAGCATTTGCAACGTCTGTGGACTCTGCTCTTGTTGGTCTTGGATGTTTCATCATGGAATCTAACATCTGAGTTGCTGTAATAACGATTTTTCCAGCCTCACATACTTTTTTGATGATCATTTTCTGCATAACCGGAACATCTTCCAATGGGATTTCAACACCCATGTCACCACGCGCTACCATGATACCGTCGGAGACACGGATAATGTCATCGATATTGCGGACACCCTGCATGTTCTCGATCTTGGAAATGATCTTAATATCCTCGCCACCTTTTTCTGCAAGGATTTTGCGGATTTCCATAACATCCTCTGCGGTACGGACAAAGGAAGCTGCGATAAAATCATAATCATTTTCTACCGCAAAACAGATATCTCCGTAATCTTTTTCACTGATAAATGGCATCGTGAGGTCAACGTTCGGAACGTTCACACCTTTTTTATTGGAAATCACACCATCATTTAACACTTTACAGACAATATCTCTTGCGTTGACCTTGGTATTCACTGGTTTTGCAACCGGTTTGATCTCTACAACTTCCAGACCTACCAGACCATCATCGATCAGAATATGATCGCCCGGCTTTACATCATCTGCAAGATTTTTGTAAGTGATTGATACGCGCTCATCTGTTCCAGGAATATCATCGGTTGTCAGTGTAAAAGTCTGACCTGTCTTTAACTCTGTTTTTCCTTTTTCAAATTCTACGAGACGGATTTCCGGTCCCTTTGTATCAAGTAAAGCTGCAACATATTTTCCCAATTCTTTGCGCAGTTTGCGAAGCATTTTTAATCTTCCCATCTGCTCATCATGCGGTCCATGCGAAAAATTGAAACGTGCAACGTTCATTCCCTCTTCGATCAATGCTCTCATCACCGCTTCATTGTCGGTGGATGGTCCTAACGTACAGATAATTTTTGTTCTTCTTGTCATAAATTCTTCCTTTCTTTTTATGGTTTCATTTTTCAAGTGTTCCTGCTGATTTTTATTCATTCGAAATGCGTATGCCTCTCCTGATTTCTGTTATAGTTTTAACAATCTCCTTAAATCAGCACGGAGCCTGCGGACCAATCTCTGCAAAACTTAAAACTTATACACTTTTCACAATAATACAGACTCTTCTCTTCGTTTTTATTCGTATTCTTGTGAAAAATGTATAATAAATTTTAAGTTTCTTCTTTGGTACGGCGGCTCCATCTACGGAGAGATTATACGAAATAAACATAAAAAAAGCAAGCTTTCTTTTGTAAAAAAACCTGCTCTTTTTGTAAACATTATGTCAAAAACATTATTTTGTGATCATGGTTCCCATACCGCCATGGATATTTGAACCATCTTTGTTCAATTTTGTGATCAGAACGGATCTGATCGCAGAGTCACCGATAAAGTTGATGGCTGCCTCTATCTTAGGAAGCATATCGCCCTCACCAAACTGTCCCTGCTCCATGTATTTCTTTGCTTCTGCAACAGTCATGGTTGATAATGGTTTTTCATCCGGCTGTCCATAATTTAAGCATACATTGTCAACACTTGTCAAAATAACAAGCATGTCTGCATTCAGAAGTTCTGCCAGTTTTCCTGCTGCAAGGTCTTTTTCAATAACAGCACTGGCACCCTTTAAGTTGTTGTCCTGCATTAATACCGGGATTCCGCCGCCTCCACAGGCAACTACGATCTGGTCAGCATCGGACAATGCTTTGATTGCATCGATCTCCACGATATCCATTGGCTTTGGCGCTGCAACGATTCGTCTGTACCCGCCTTCTATTTTTACAACGTGATTTCCTTTTTTCTCCTCTGCCTCTGCTTCCTCTTCCGTCAGCACACGTCCAATGACTTTGCTTGGTTTGTAAAACGCCTCGTCATATGGATCAACCACAACCTGTGTAAGGATCGTAGAAACGGGTTTATAGATTCCCTTGTTCAATAATTCCGCACGGATCGCATTCTGTAAATCGTAACCGATATATCCCTGACTCATTGCAGAACATACAGACATTGGTGTTGCAGTATATTCCGGATATAATTTACAAAATTCATTCATAGCAGTATGGATCATACCAATCTGTGGTCCGTTGCTGTGTGTGATCACAACCTGATAATCTTCACGGATAAAATCTGCCACTGCCTTTGCTGTTCGTTTCGTTGCCTCTTTCTGTTCAGGAAGTGTTGTTCCCAATGCTTCATGTCCAAGAGCAATCACAATTTTCTTCTTTTTCATCTCTACCATCCTCCGATGCGCCTTTATATTCACAGAACACCCAGAAAGTATCTCCGGGTGCTTTTTGTCTTGTCTGACACTTATACTATTATTTTACCATGAACGATTTTGCAGTGCAATGTCATTTTTACATTACAGGCCGCAGGCATTCTGCGAACTGTTATTTATCTTCTTCCTCAGTTTCCTCCTGTGGCAGAACAAAGGAATCGATAACCTCCCACAGTTCATCCCTTCCCTGCTTTGTCTCGGAAGAGAATGGAATGATCACCGTACCCGGCTTTACTTTCAGCCCTTCGCGGATTGCTTTTACATTCTTCTGGATCTGGCTTCGCTTGATCTTATCAAGCTTTGTGGCAATGATAATCGGTGTAAATCCCTGATAAACCATCCAGTCATACATCATTTTATCGTTTGCAGACGGATCATGACGGATATCGATCAGCAAAAAGACTGCCTGCAGTTTTTTTGAAGTATGGAGATAATTCTCAATCATTTTTCCCCATTTTTCCTTCTCACTGGAAGAGGTCTTCGCATATCCATAACCAGGCAGATCGACCAGATACATGGCATCGTTGACATTGTAAAAATTGATGGTCTGCGTCTTTCCCGGCTGCGCCGACGTCCTTGCGAGCGACTTGCGGTTTAACAGCGCATTGATCATGGACGATTTTCCTACATTTGACTTTCCTGCAAATGCCACTTCATTAAATGGATTGTCTGGTATTTTACTTGTGATACCACAGACAGTCTCCAAATTTACACTTCTAATTACCATTATCTTTTCCTCTACTTATTGCAGTGTGCAGACTGCACACCACATCCTACCTATATTTAACCTATTTCTGTTCCTTTACAAACGCCACATCCAGCACGTCTTTCATCTGCTCCACAAACACGATTTTCAGACCTTTTTTGATCTCCGGTGAAATCTCATCTATATCCTTCTCATTCTTCTTTGGCACACAGATGGTCTTAATTCCTGCATTTTTGGCTGCCAGTGTTTTTCCTTCAGTCCACCGATCGGAAGCACACGGCCGCGAAGTGTGATCTCACCTGTCATTGCGACATCAGCGCGGACCGGTGTCTTCGTGATCGCCGACAACATGGCTGTCGCCATCGTGATTCCGGCAGACGGTCCATCCTTCGGCACTGCACCCTCCGGGATGTGGATATGGATGTCATTCTCCTGGAAAAACTTTTTCGGAATATGATACTCTTCACTGACAGAACGGATATAGCTGATTCCCGCCTGTGCAGATTCCTTCATCACATCTCCCAGCTGTCCGGTCAGCTGGAACTCACCTTTTCCCGGCATGATGTTGACTTCAATCTCTAAAGTATCTCCACCAACGCTTGTCCATGCAAGTCCACGGACGATTCCTACTTCATCCGTATCATTTTTCTTATCAAAACTGTATTTCTCTTTGCCGAGGAACTTTTCAAGATTCTGTTCTGTAACTTTAATCTTCTCTTTTTCTCCCTCGTAAAGCGGTCTTGCTGCTTTTCTGCATATCTCACCAAGCTTACGTTCAAGATTACGCACACCAGCTTCCCTTGTGTAACCACTGATGATCTTTGCCATCGCTTTGTCTGTGATGGCGAGCTGCTCCGGTCTGATCCCATTGCGCTCCATCTGCTTTGCGAGCAGATGCTCTTTGGCAATGTGAAGCTTCTCATTCTCTGTATAACTGGTCACTTCGATCAGTTCCATACGGTCTAACAGCGGCCTTGGGATATCCTGCACAGAGTTTGCTGTTGCAATAAACAGCACTTCTGAAAGATCGATCGGTATCTCAACATAATGATCCCGGAACTTCTTATTCTGCTCCGCGTCAAGCACTTCCAGCAATGCAGACGCCGTATCCCCCTTGTAATCGCTGCTCATCTTATCGATCTCATCTAACAGCATGAGCGGATTTTTCACGCCGGCGCTGCGCAGTCCGTTCACGATACGTCCCGGCATTGCTCCGACGTAAGTTCTTCTGTGGCCGCGGATCTCTGCCTCATCCCGCACACCACCTAGACTGATCCGCACATATTTTTTATCTAACGCTTTTGCAACGGATCGTGCAATACTCGTTTTACCGGTTCCCGGCGGTCCTACCAGACAGATGATCGGGCTTTCGCCCTTGCTGGTGAGATTGCGGACAGCCAGAAATTCTAACATACGCTCTTTTACTTTTTCCAGCCCGTAATGATCGGCATTTAAAATCTGTTCGGCATTTTTCAGATCCTTGTTATCTCTGGATGTCTTATTCCATGGAAGCTCCAAAAGTGTTTCAATATACCCTCTCGCCACAGCGCTCTCAGAGGAGCTGGAGCTGATATTTTTAAAACGGTCGATCTCTTTTTTGATCTTCTCTTTCACTTCTTTGTCTGCCCTGATCTTACCCAGAGCCTCCGCAAAATGATCTGCGTCTGATTCCGTATTATCTTCGCCAAGCTCCTCACGGATCACTTTCATCTGTTCTCTCAGCAGATATTCTTTCTGGTTTTTATCCACATGCGCCTTGACTTTCGCCTGAAAATCATTCTTGATGGCTATGATCTCGATCTCTTTTAATAAGAGTGCCATCAGAACCTCATAACGTTCGGTCATAGAAACCGCATCTAAGATTTTCTGTTTTTCCCCGAAATGTACCGGAAGGCTGTTGGCAAGCTGATTCATCAGTTTTTCCAGATCTGTGATCTCACTTAACTGGCGTTGCAGCTCTTTTCCCATTTTGGGATTGACGACCACATATTTACCAAATGTCTCCTGAATGCTCCGAAGCATTGCCTCCTTCGCTTCTTCTGGCAGTCCGTCATCCACTTCCTCGTCAAATCGAATGATCTCCGCAAGCAGATAGTCCGGATTTTCAAGAAAAGCGGACAATTCTGCCCGCTCTTTCCCTTCTACCAAAATGCGTACAATATTATTTTGTAACTTAATTACCTGCTTTACCTCAGCAATGATCCCGATCTTAAATAAGTCCTCAATATCAGGATTTTCCTGTTCCACATCTTTCTGTGCCACAAGAAAAATCTTCTGCTCATCCATCATCGCTTCTTCCACTGCCTTGATGGATTTTGCACGGCTTACGTCAAAATGGGCTACCATTCCCGGCAGGATCACCATTCCACGAAGGGCAACTGCAGGCATTTTCATAATCATTGTATCCATTTTCTATAATTCCTTTTTTCTTTAACAGCTTTTTGCACTGTTATCTTTTGCTTAAGAAGCCTGTTCTAACTTCTCAACAAGTGCTTTTTCTTCTTTCTCTTCGATCGCAAGATTCTTTTCTACATCTTCTTTGGTGATCTCACATCTTGTAATGCTCTCATCGGATGGAATATGATACATCAGATCTAATGTGACAGCCTCCATGATCGCACGCAGTCCACGCGCTCCGGTCTTTCTCTCAAGCGCTTTGTCCACGATTGCTTCGAGTGCATCCTTGTCAAATTCCAGATTGACGCCGTCTAATTCAAACAGCTTTTTATACTGTTTTACAAGTGCATTCTTAGGCTCGCATAAGATACGGACCATCGCATCCTTATCTAACATATCCAGTGTTACGGTTACCGGCACACGACCGATAAATTCAGGGATGAGTCCGAATTTCACAAAATCCTGTGGAAGTACATGTTTTAATACTTCCCCTACATTGTACTCATCTTTGGCGTGTACTTCTGCATTAAATCCAATGGATTTCTGGTCGAGACGTGTCTCAATGATCTTCTCCAATCCATCAAAAGCACCACCACAGATAAATAAAATATTGGTAGTATCAATCGGGATCAGTTCCTGCTGCGGATGTTTTCTTCCACCCTGTGGCGGAACAGAAGCAACCGTTCCCTCTAAAATCTTAAGTAACGCCTGCTGTACACCCTCGCCGGAAACGTCTCTTGTGATGGAAACGTTCTCAGATTTTTTTGTAATCTTGTCAATCTCATCAATGTAAATGATACCGTGCTGTGCACGCTCAATATCATAATCAGCAGCCTGGATCAGTTTCAAAAGGATATTCTCGACATCTTCACCCACATAACCTGCCTCGGTAAGTGTGGTTGCATCTGCGATCGCAAACGGAACATTCAACACTCTCGCCAAAGTCTGTGCTAAAAGTGTTTTACCGGAACCGGTTGGTCCGAGCATAAGAATATTACTCTTCTGCAATTCTACATCTGAATCTGATCCTGCCATAATTCTCTTGTAATGATTATAAACTGCAACGGACAAGACTTTCTTCGCTTTATCCTGGCCAATGACGTACTCGTCTAAAAATGCCTTCATCTCCTCCGGCTTGATCAGATTGATCTGCTCCGCAGGTTCTTCCAGATTTCCGTCAAATTCATCATTCTCCAACTCTTCGTCTATAATCTCGGCGCAAACGTCTACACACTCATCACAGATATAGGCTCCGTTTGGTCCCGCGATCAGTTTACGGACCTGATCCTGAGTCTTACCACAAAATGAGCAGCGCAGTCTCTCGTCATTTCTTCCTGTCATTTCTTATTCTCCAATGTCTCTATTTATTAGCGGCTTGTGATCACATTATCGATCAGTCCGTATTCCATTGCTTCCTGAGCAGACATATAATGATCTCTCTCTGTGTCCGCTGCGATCACGTCATAAGGTTTTCCGGTGTTTGCAGCTAAAATCTCATTTAATTTCTTCTTTGTCTTTAAAATGTTTTCCGCTGCGATCTGGATCTCCGTTGCCTGACCTTTTGCTCCGCCGGATGGCTGATGGATCATAATCTCTGCATTCGGAAGCGCAAGTCTCTTGCCCTTTGCTCCACCTGCAAGTAAAAATGCTCCCATGCTGGCGGCCATACCGATACAGATAGTAGATACATCACATTTGATGTACTGCATCGTATCATAAATAGCAAGACCTGCTGTTACCATTCCACCTGGGGAATTGATATATAAATGAATATCTTTTCCAGGATCCTCGGACTCTAAGAAAAGTAACTGTGCAACCACAAGGCTTGCTGTTGTCTCATTCACTTCTTCTCCCAGGAAAATAATTCTATCTTTTAATAATCTGGAGTAAATATCGTAATTACGCTCTCCTCTGCTTGTCTGTTCAATGACGTAAGGTACTAAACTCATATCTCTTACCTGCCCTTTCCTTTTCATAAATATAGTCGGAATCACACTATGCCGTGACCCGCACTTCTTTCACTATTGCAATATATCTGTCATACACTGCACTGATAAATATTATCCCACAAATGCAGAGACGTTGGAATAGGAAAAAAACATGTTTTATGAAAAATTAATATCTTGTTCGAATTTTCAAAAAATATTGAACTTTTTTCTCATCAGATGCAATCTGTCATAAATCTCAAACAGACCGGCTCATAAGAGCCAGTCTGTGATATTTCCGGTCTGCATATTATATGCAATCCTCTGTCTGCTGTACGCTGCCGGAATTATTCTTCTGTTCCTTCTTCTGCTTCAGCTTCTTTTTCTTTCTTTGTCTTAGCTTTTGCTCTTTCTTTTACGTTCTCCATAATTAAGTCAACTGCTTTTGTCACAGATAAATCTCTCTTAATGGATTCTTTCTCAGCTTCTCCTAAGTACTCTTTTAACTTGTCAGCTTCCATTCCGTACTGAGCTGCCATCTTCTCAACTTCTGCATTGATCTCATCTTCAGAAACTTCGATGTTCTCTTCTTTTGCGATCTGCTCTAATACAAGGCTGCTCTTGATACGAGTCTCAGCTTCTGGACGAACCTGCTCTTTTAATCCATCGATCGTCATACCGGAGAACTGCATGTACTGCTCCATGGAAAGACCGCTCTGTGCGATTCTCTGTGCGAACTCATTGATCATGTTCTCGCACTGTGTCTCGATCATAGCTTCCGGGATCTCCATTGTGGATTTGTCGATGATCTTCTTGATTGCTTCATCTTCTTTTGTACGTTTTGCTTCGTTCTCTTTCTCAACTTCAAGATGTTTTCTTAAGTCTTCTTTGTACTCAGCTAATGTATCAAACTCAGATACTTCAGAAGCAAATTCATCATTTAATTCTGGAAGTTCTTTTGCTTTGATCTCGTTGATCTTAACTTTGAATACGGCTGGTTTTCCAGCTAAATCAGCTGCCTGATATTTCTCTGGGAAAGTAACGTTAACTTCTACTTCATCCCCTGCATTGTGTCCTACTAACTGATCTTCGAATGTATCGATGAAAGAGTGGGAACCGATCTCTAATGGATGATTCTCTCCTTTACCACCTTCAAATGCAATGCCGTCAACAAATCCTTCGAAATCGATGACTGCTGTATCACCGTTTGCAACTGGTCTGTCTGTTACAGTTACAGTTCTGGAGTTCTTCTGCTGCTCTTTCTCAAGTGCTGCTTCTACTTCTTCGTCTGTTACAGTTGTGTCGATCTTAGTTACCTGAACACCTTTGTATTTTCCAAGTGTCACTTCCGGTCTTACAGCCACTTCTGCTGTGAAGATGAAAGGTTTTCCGGATTCGATCTGAACAATGTCAATTGTTGGTCTGGAAACGATGTCCTCTTTGCTCTCTTCCATAGCTGCTGCATAATTATCCTGAATTAAGATGTTTGCTGCTTCTTCATAAAATACAGCTGCACCGTACATTTTCTCGATCATAGCTCTTGGAACTTTACCTTTACGGAAACCAGGAATGCTGATTTTGTTCTTCTCTTTCATGTAAGCAGCCTGTAAAGCTTTTTCTACTTCCTCTGCTGGTACTTCAACAGTAAGTTTTGCCATGTTTTTTTCTAATTTTTCAACCTGTACACTCATTATAATGATTTTTCCTCCTTATATATATAAAATATCCATGTACATTTCACGCTTAATGCGCTAATCGAGCCACGTCCAAAGTCGCATAAACCCGCGGTTTTTCTGGCTCTGCCTAAAAATGGGCGTACTACGACTATCGCAGTCATTCTAGGATTATAGCACACACTTTTGCAAAATACCAGTGTTTTTTATGGTTTTACGAGGTTTTCTGCGATTTCTGCTCTTTTGCCATGCAATTTGTCATATACGACATTACAAACCACTGTATAAAGAGAGGCAGTCACATTGATCCCTGTCCGAAGCAGCAGCGCCATCGGCAGTCCGAACAATGAAGCTGCAATTGCAAGCGCTCCAAACGTGTTAAAAACCGTCTGCCATTTATATCCGGCAGAATAACCCACGCCGATCCCACCAATAATTCCGATTATACTTCTTCCTGACTCCGGCAGTATCAGATAAAGGACGAGAAACAGCGCACATCCGGCAATATTAAACACGCCCCTGTCTACCGCCCTCATTTTTCCATCCTCTGTAAATGGAAGGCAGACTGACATACATGCGATCCCTGCCCACATTGCTCTCGGAAGTCCAAGCAGTGAAACGATCAGCATTGCACTTGAGACGATCAGTGTCAGTTTCAGATACCATTGGTTTCTCGCAGACCGAACATCAAATTCCCGGAATAAATCCTTAAATGTCCTGCGATAAGGTCTGTTTTTCTGATTTTTATAAAAAACCGCCATGCACACAAGCATTCCCGCCGTAAGTCCGATCACCCGCATCTCAAAAGCTCTGCCACTCACATCATATCCATATAAGAGCAGATACCCGAGCACAAACGTGGAATGATTATGCATAATGACATTGTGACACCCAAAAATCATAAGAAGCAGGATACAGACACAATTTATAAAAAATGCTCCCACCGGAGATACCATATTTGCCAGTCGCGGGCCAGCCATCATGATCGTAAATATTCCCACAATGGACAACAATCCATGACTCGTCCGTATGCCAAAATCTGCCTGTCTCAGCACAAGCAGCGCCAACAGGACCGTTACTCCTACAACGCTGTTTTCCTGCCCTGTCAGTTTTGTATACAATGTGACAACCGCCACACAAAAAGCCATAACAAGATATACTTTAAAATTATAGATAAGAATATGACGCCATTTTTCTTTTTTGTCTGTCGTATTTTTGATCAACTGTTTTGAACCGGCAGAACTAAGCTGTAACTCCTGATAAAATGTCATTTTGTTGTCTCCTTCTCTTCTCTTTTGAATCAGCAAAGCGAAGAGTACTATACTTCAAAACATGGAGTCTGGCAAGTATAAAACCTCATTTTAGAAAAATTTTGGAATGTTTACTGTTTTTTCATATAGAAATATTTTCCGAACAGACTTGATTTATGCTAAAATGTGATTATCCGGAAAGGTCTGCACAAATGAGGAGAAAGCTATGGCAATCACAAAATCCAACGAAAGAACAAAATATGAGCTGGCAGATGCCATGAAACGCTGTATGAAAACTGCACCTGTAGAAAAAATCACTGTGAAGGAAATTGTAGAAGCATGCGGTGTCACAAGACAGACTTTTTACCGCAATTTTCAGGATAAATATGACCTCATCAACTGGTATTTTGACAAAATTCTCTTAGAATCCTTTGAACATATGGGGGAAGGAAAATCTGTCTATGAAAGTCTTGTAAATAAATTTACCTATATTCAGGAAGAAAAGCTGTTTTTCAAGGCTGCATTTAAAAACGATGACCAGAATTGTCTGCGCGATCATGATTTCCAGTTGATCACCGCTTTCTATACGGATCAGATTGAAAGCCGTACCGGCAAAAAGATTTCTCCGCATCTGCAATTTCAATTGGAAATGTATTGTCAGGGTTCTATCTTTATGACTGTCCAATGGGTACTTGGCTGCCGGAAATGCACACCGGAAGAACTGGCAAGCTCACTGACTGGCGCTATGCCGGCAGAACTGAGTAATGTATTCCGTGAGGTTGGACTGAT
>NZ_ACFY01000170.1 GCF_000174195.1 Roseburia inulinivorans DSM 16841
AGTCAACAATATTCAGTTGTCCCAAATGAACAGCAGCTCTGTACAGAAACAATTAAAAGCAGCAGGGATTGACACAAACAGTAAAAAGTATAAAGCAGCATTGAGTGAGATGATGAAGAATGGAAACGGTGCAATGTTTACGAATGTTCAGGCAATTAAGAACCTGATGAGCCAATATGACAAAAATGGAGACTGGATTGATCCGAATACCGGATTAACAGGACTTGCGGTAACGGATGAGAACAGAAACAGTTATAAACATATCATTTCTATTCCAGAGAGTAGCCGGGAAGAAATGTTTGAACTGGCAAAGAAAGAATTCTTAAATGAAAACGGTACTTTAAATGGTGATACTACCAAAAGGGAGAGTGTATATAACAATTTATACAGAAAAATGGATAAGGATGACCGCTTATCAGCAGGCTGGACAATGGAACAATATGAACATCAATACAGACAGGCATTTGCAGAAGCAGCAAAAGCCGCTGATCCTACATGGAGAGCTGGTAAACCAATACCGGCTGGTGCATTGGATGGCATTACCAGAGAGTCTGTTGAGAGTGGCAAGAAATCAGTAGATATAAAAATATAGTATGTTTTTTATGTGGAATATATTTCATTTTTGAAGGAGGTTGCTAATATGAGAATATCAGAAAAAGCTAAAAAGACGGTTTCAAGAAAAACGTTTATGGCAGTTGTTGTAAGTATGATGGTTTGTTTGCTTTTTGTAACACCAGTATTTGCAGCTTCAAGTTTTTATAGTAAGACAACTACTAAGCTGAATGCTATTAATGGAGGAAAATCAACAACCAGCAGGTTGGTGGAGTGACTTGGTTGACAATAATCCACCATCAGGATCAATTGATGGAAACTATGCAACATCTGTTACAGTACATTGGGTAAGTGGTATTTCTTATGTAAATGCTAGTTGCACTACAATGACACAGATGACATTGGATTATTTAGTTCCTTTCGGAATAATAGTGGGCTAAATATTTAGAAAGATAAATAAATTACGGATGGTATTTTTATACCATCCGTGGATTCCAAGAGGTGACGATAAGATGGGACACTATGTACATTATATAGGTGGCGGAATAGTAGATAGTAAAATATATGAGACAGGAAATGCAGCAAAAAGTTTTAAATCGCCGATGAAAGAATTAAATGAGCAAACGGTGTTAATAGAAAATGCCAAAACAAATAAGAATGATAGTTATCATCAGCATACGAAATACGATGATCAGGTAGATCGCTATTACAGTACATATGATATAGGAACATTGTTGCATAATAATGAAAGTTATTTAGAGGGAACAATCGATTCAAAATATGATGTAGATTACTATTCTTTTTCTTATCCGCAAAAAAGTTTTTACTCTAAAATGGGTATATCTTCAGAGATAACGATTTCATTGGAAAGCAAGAATAGTCAGGCATATAATTTAGTATTGTACGATTTATATGGCAATCAGATTGGAATAGCGACAGATGATGGACATGGTAATAAACAGCTTACGGTACCTAATTGGGACTGCGTTACATCAGATTATGTGATCAGAGTAGAAAATTCCAATATGACATCGGATTCCGGGGAAGGTTCCTATAGAATAAAAATTACGGAAACGAAAAACAGGGATACTTCAAGTAGTAATGTGCAGCACTCACAAGAAATAGCAAATGCAGATAATTCAGAAGAAAAAAATGCAATAAAGCAGAAATATGAAAAAACATATCAAAGCGAAATTGACAAATTACATCAGATGCAATTTGAAGCGTTGCCGGAAGATGAAAAATATTCGGGAACGGATAGTGTAGAAGAATTATTAAATAAGATGAAAAAGGGGGAGCAGTTAAGTGTGTCGGAAATGGCATATGTGAAAATATTTGCCAATTTATCTGATTATGAGAGAGCAGAGAAGTCGAATTATATAAAAAACGATTTTTATGCAGAAATAGAAAGAATAGCAAATGAAAAAGGAATTGAACTGCCAGATACATCATGGAAAATTGAAATAGATGTATCTGGAACTATTACGATTAACGGGGACATTACAGAAGAAAACAAAGAACAGATAAAAAATATGATATCGGAAAATTTTGCTGATGATATGTGGGAAAAATATATTCAGACAGCAGATATTTCTAACACACAATATAGATTAGTAAATGCTTACTATGAAGTGGAACAGTTCATTCAGAAAGCAACAAATGGACAGTATTCATTTGACGATATAAACGTAGATGACAATGGGAAGATTACCGGACTTCCAGAGAAAATGTGTAAAATAATGAACTCCCAGGAAGCCAATGCGAAATATGAGGAAATACGAGATAATATCTATATGCTGACGGATTATAAAAATCAATATGGATTGGAGGATATTCTTGCATTTAAGGCAGGGTATAATATTTCGGACTCTGAGGTAAGTACTGTGGGTACATCTGGCAATAATAGTGTTATGGATAATGCAGGATACTATAAAAATATGAAAACTATAATATAATGATAGAACCTAATAGAAATGGCGGGTTTAAAAGACATGAATCAGTTGATTACATATCAGTATGAAGCTGATAGTATGGACAGACAATGGTATTCTATACTGTAGCAATATAATTTGGGGGGAAAATATAGGAAATGTGCCGTCAAGATGATGGCACATTTTCTATATATATGATATTTATTTAGAGCCTATTTAGATAATATGCAGAGTACTTTATATTTATTTAATGGAAAAATAAAAATTACCGATATAGTAGGAAGATAGGAAGAAGGTGAGTAATATGCTGGAAATTGCTGTTTGTGATGACGATATAGCAGATCTTGAGTGTGCAGTGAATATGCTGCATAAGATTTTTACAAGTCAAAAGATTGCTTATCATATAGAGAAATTTATGTCTGCAAATCAAATGCTTGAAAATATCAGTCGTATTGATATCGGAATTTTAGATATTTCGATGGAAGAACTGAATGGTATTAAACTGGGGAGAAAATTGAAAGAAAAATTTCCAGATGTGAAATTAGTGTATATTACGAGTTATGAAGAATATTGTATGCAGGTCATTAACGAAGTTCATGCATTTTCATTTCTATGTAAACCATTGGAATATGATAAACTGGAATTGCAGATATTGGAACTTCTGAATCAACTGCCGGATAGTGCAGTTGAAAGTTCCGGAAAAGTTCCGAAAGAGTTTAAGCAGCAAATGAAGAATTGGATACATGACCTGATTTCAACTATTTCAACCAGAGGATGGAACAATGTGCCAGATATGACTTTAAGCATTTTATATGGAAAGAGCGGCTTAAAGGACATGAACCAGTTGATTACATACCAGTATGAAGCTGATCGTATGAACAGACAATGGTATTCTGTGCTTTAGAAATATGCTAAAAACAAAAATACTTAATAAAGTGGGTTCCTTTATTTTTTGGAGATTTATGACGATCTATACTATATAGCATAGAGTTAATTCAAACGGATTTAGAATGTATTTACACGGAGGTTTTATATGTCAATGAATATCAGCGGATTAGGCAATACCTATAATGGCATCAACACAAATAGTAAACAATATAAGGCTTTGAAAGAAAAGGGCTGGTTATCAGGTATTATGCAAAATGAAGCCATGATGTCATCAGAAGAAAGAATGATATATGAAACATTCGGTGGAAGAGATACCATTATTAATAATCTGATGAAGCAATTTGATTCAGAAGGTGATTTGCTGAATGCAAATGGAGTGGCAGGAATGGATGTTACCGGCAAAGGTACATCGTGGCAGCAACTCACAAGTGTATCTGAGGAATATCGTCAAAAGATGTTTGATAATGTGAAGAGGGAATTTATTCAGGAAAACGGTCTTTCAAATGGTGATACAACGAAGCGTTCGGATATTTTCAAAGATTATCAGTTAAGTGTAAGCAAAGACAAACGGTTAAGCGGCACATGGACTTTAGAGCAATACGAAGGACAGTATAGATCTGCTATGTATGCAGCAGTGAAATCAGCTAATCCAAATTGGAAACCGGGACAAAAGTTTGATACAAGCATTCTTGATAATGTCAAAAGAGAATCAGTGGAATCTACTCTTGTCAAAAATGGTAATAGGTTAGTTCGTAATTCTATTGATGTATCAGTATAAAATTAGGAGATTTAGATAATAACACAAGGGAAGAAGTTGAAAACTTTTCAAAAACTTCTGGTAACTCTTTGAAATACATATCATATCAATAGATACGATAATATAAATTATGTTAGTATTTGTTGATAACAGATTTATATTGGAAAAATTGTAAATTTATTTTCTATGTGAATTTTCATTTTTGTAGGGCTGGCATTAGACCAGCCCTTGATTTCATTATAATAGATAAAAAGATATTGAATATATATGCACGGTAAAAAGACGATTCTCAATAAATGAGATTGGAAAAATTAACCTTAGTGCTGTTGAAAAAATCACCATAGTTCTAATGAATCTTCTGCATCTACCCATATCTGCATTGTTCCATCAAGATATAATTTTGCATATTCAAGCGGTTTATCAATGGCAAGTGCGTTCAATGCACAGTCTGATCCGGGTGTGGTTTTTAAATCCTTTTCGGCTTCCCAACAGTCAATGCGGAGCATATAACCAGCAGAAGTATAAATATCAATGCTGTTTCTGTGTGGATTGTATTCTGCAAATATTGTTCTCATCGTATAGAATCTCCTTATCATTCAATCAGTCATTTGTTACAAAAATCAGAAGCATTTCAATCAGTTCACCATGTCACTTTTATTTTGTGTTATACTGTTTTATAGATTTTTCTTGCCCTTGTATTTGCCCTTATCAGAGTTCGTAAACACTGACGGGACGATATAACACAAGGGAAACAATAAGGGAAAGCTCAATCGAAATTTGTAGGATTAGTAAATCTCGATTTTGGGAAATACAAGAATGTGTCTCATTATGGTTTTAATGCGGTTTGTAAGGAGAAACAATATGATTGGGTTTGTTATTGCTTGCCACTTAGCGACAGCCCCTAAAATGGCGCAAAAAAACAGAGGCCCTTATTCTGGAACCTCCGTCCGCATGAATAAACTGGTCAACTGAAACGTCAAACATCGTAATGAGTTTAACAAAAAGGTCGAAGCTGGGATAATGACCTTTGTTCTCAATATTCATAATGGTACGGGAGTCACGGTCTACTAATTCCGCAACGTAGGCTTGTGTCCAGCCCTTTTCTTCTCTGGCTCTTTTGAGAGCTGCCCCGAGGCCGTGAAAGTCAAACCTTCTTTCATCTTGGTTCATTCTCATATCACCCTATATCATTGTACATTTCGGGTTGGATTATGAGAATGTAATGAAACTTTATGTAAGGTAGTATTTCATTTCACTATTCACTTGTAAAATCTTTATGTAAAAGCCAACAGGCTATATAATTTATGAAGAAATAATTTTTTCAAAAATTCGTCCGCTGTAACATTTCACGGACATTTGCCTGTTATACTATCTGCAAAAAGCAAAGGAAGTGAGGATATGAAGCAGATTTTAATTGTCGAGGACGACAGTTTTTTGAATAAGATGTTGGCCTATAACCTGACCGCAGACGGCTACGGCGTGACTTCTGCCCTAAATGCCAGAACCGCAGCCGAAGCCATCCGCCAGCGGGAATTTAATTTAGTGCTGCTGGACATCAACCTGCCGGACGGGAACGGTTTTGAACTGTGCAAGCTGATAAAGCCCCAGCACCCGGATACCATCGTGATTTTCCTGACCGCCAACGATCAGGAGAGCGACCAGATACGGGGCTATGAGGTGGGCGCGGTGGACTACATCACAAAGCCCTTTGTGATCGGGGCCTTGCAGCGGAAAATCAAAGCCATGTTCGCCATGCTGGAACACCACAAACCGGCCAAGGACATTTACGACGACGGGCGGCTGTTTCTGGACTTCTCGGAACAGACGGCTTCCTTAAATGGCAAGCCCCTGACCCTATCCCCGATGGAGTACAAAATGCTGAACCTGTTCCGCAAAAATCCCCGGCAAGTGCTGACCCGTGGGCAGCTTTTGGAAAAGCTGTGGGATATAGACGAAAGGTTTGTAGACGAACACACCCTGACAACTTCTATCAGCCGGATTCGCAGCAAGATTGAATCCGATGGCGGCGCGCCCTACATCAAGACCGTTTACGGCATGGGCTATCAATGGACGGGAGGCGAGGCAAAATGAAGTTTCAAAACCTCTCGGTAAAGCGGCTGTTTGGCCGGGTGGCAATAGGGCTTGCCCTCTCCATGTCCGGGATCACCATAGCCCTTTTTCTTGTGACAAAACAGACGGCGGTGCTGCTGACGGGCGGGGCGCTGCTGTTGTGCGCCCTTGTAGGGATTTTTGTACTGACGCAGGCGTTTGGAAAACGGTTATCACAGTTTACCGCTGACCTGTGCCAGACCTTAGACCACATGATTGCCGGAAATGAAGCGCCCCAGCGGCCAGAGGACAGCGAAACCCAGCTTGCCAGAATCGGACACCGGCTGGCAAGGCTTTACCAGATCATGCAGGAGAACCGCCGCCGGGTGGACGAGGAACGGCAGGAGTTACAGACCCTTGTATCGGATATTTCCCATCAGGTGAAAACGCCGGTAAGCAATCTGAAAATGGCGACGGACACCCTGCTGGAAAAGCCCATGACCGAGGCGGAGCGCACCGACTTTATCCGGGGAATCCGCAGCCAGACGGATAAGCTGGACTTTCTCTTTCAGGCCCTTGTGAAAACCTCACGGCTGGAAACGGGCGTGATCCAGTTGGATAAGAAACCGGGTCGCCTCTTTGATACCGTGGCGCAGGCCATGAGTGGGATTGTGTATGCAGCGGAGAAAAAGGAAATCGCTGTGTCCGTGGACTGCCCGGAGGATTTGACCGTTTTCCATGACAGCAAGTGGACATCCGAAGCCCTCTTTAACCTGCTGGACAATGCGGTGAAGTACACCCCGGCAGGCGGGAAAATCGCCGTGTCAGTGGTGCTGTGGGAAATGTATGTGGAGGTCAAAGTGACCGACACCGGCAAGGGCATTTCCGAAAGCAATCAGGCTGCCATCTTCCGGCGCTTCTATCGTGAGGAAGAAGTACACGAACAGCAGGGCGTGGGCATTGGCCTGTATCTGGCCCGCGAGATCGTAACGCGGCAAGGCGGCTATATCAAAGTGGTTTCGGAGCCGGGCAAGGGTTCAGAATTTTCCATTATGCTGCCGACAAAATAGAACGCGGCGGACGGCCATTTCCGGCTGCCTGCCGTAAATTTTTTTGAAATGTCCGAGCGTTGTAACATTTCACCTCGATTTTCAATGAAATTTTTTGGCCGCTGTAACATTTCGCGGACATTTAGGTTTTACAATACCCTTATCAAATATGGAGGTGATACAACTATGACATGGCCTTTTGAAAATGATACTCACAAAGTGGAGAAAAAATTAGCGACGCAAAGTCTATCCGCAAATAAACAACGAAATTTCCTCGCAGGGATTATCATGTTTATTGCCTCTCTATTGTTAGCATTTTCGACTATCTTACTTTGTAATGCCACAATAGATACACAGATAATCTCTCGTGTCGATAACACACAGGAAATACTTAGTGTAATTTTGGGGATTGCTATTGTTCTGCTACTCACAGCAGGAATCGCTATTAAAAATATCATGTATATTTCCATATTACAGCACACACGAGAATTTGCACAGTTGAGGACTGTGGGAGCGACCTACCGACAGATCAAAGCAGTCATTCATAACGAGCGAAAACAGTTATCTTGGAAGTATATTTTAGGCGGTTTGCTATTGGGTTTTCTTTTTAATTGTGTATTACCCTTGAAATTATATTTGGTGCCCAGTGTGGCCTGCACATTGCTTTCCGGTGCTTTTGTATGGTTCATTGTTTTTTGGTCATTCCGTACACCGGCAAAACTGGCTGCGTCTTTATCCCCTATGGCGGCATTGAGGACAGAGGAAATAAAATCAGCTAAAATTTTCAAAAAAAGCAGTCGTATCAATCCTAATGGTTTGGCAAAAAAATACTTTTTCAGTAACCGTAAAAAGGCATTTTATACGCTGCTATCCCTTGTGTTGAGCGGAGTCCTTGTATTTGTAGTCTTTTCGGTAGTTTCGGCTATTGATATAAAAGAGCTTGTCCGGCAACCGTATTATGAAAACAGCAGCATTTATCTTAAACTGAACTCAACAGCTGCCGAAAACGCTACTCTTGAACTGATGAAAGATAGTCCTTTTACGGAGGAATTGAAAGCGCAGATTGAAAATATCTCTGGTGTAACAGAAATTTATCCATCCAAAAAATTAGATTGTGAGATCGTCGTTCCCGGTCAACCTGAGAATAGATATGAACTATCCATCAATAGTATTGTCGGCACAACCAGTTTTGAAACCCAACTGGTTGAGGGTGATATGCCTTATTCTCCAAATACAAACAGCACTATTCCGATTGTGATAAATCGTGCCTCTCCTTACTATGAAAAAACAGGTCTTTCCCTGAGTTTGGGAGATCATTTTTCCGCATCAGTAAATACGGGAATGTCTACAAAAGAAATTGATTTTTCAGTATGTGGTTTCATCGAAAATAAGGACAAAGGTAGCGTATTCTATACGACCCCTGAATATCTGGACTTTTTAGCAGAAATAAATTGTGATCTGGCATGGTACATTTGTACTGAAGATATGCAAACGAAACAGGCTGTTGAGGAAATTAAGGCACTGGTGGCTTCGGATAACCGTATAAATACTTCCATATTTGCGGATGATTTATCTGAATATCAGGCGTATTTTTATAACGCCAAAATTGTTGTTACAGCAGTGATAGTGTTGATATGTTTGTTTGCTTTTGTCAATTTGCTTAATACTTGCATTACAAACACCGTTATACGCCGCCATGACTATGCGCTGTTAGAGGCCGCTGGTATGACGAAAGTACAAATTTATCAAACACAGAGTGCAGAAAACAGGATTTATTTTTTTGGTAGTTTAATAGGGAGTTGTGTGGTAGGCATACCGCTGGGGTTCCTTTTATGCAACAAGATCGCAGAAATACCCGGATTATCCTATATTTCCTATCGCTTCCCGTGGCCGTTTCTACTCCTGTATTTCGTGCTTGTTTTTGTGGTTCATATAGTAGTAACAGTGTATCAAAGACACATTTTAGCGAAGCAGTCTGTAGTAGAGCGTATTAAAGCGATTGAGTGAATCAATGTAACTAAAGTTTCGTTAAAATGAAATCTCTTGTTGAACAAATCAAAGTGACAGTATAATCGTATGGAATCGGCGGGGCGGCGAGTGCTGCCCCGCTTTTTTCACCATTTCTCAAAAAAATTTTTGAAATGTCCGAGCGCTGTAACATTTCACACCGATTTTCAATGAAATTTTTGGGCCGCTGTAACATTTCGCGGACATTTGGGTTTTACAATACACTTATCAACAGGTAGGAAGCCTTGAAAGGAGTTTTGAATATGAGCGTTTTACAGACGATTGACCTGAAAAAGTATTACGGTACAGAACCGAACATTACCCGCGCCCTTGACGGCGTAAATTTCTCCGTGGAGGACGGCGAGTTTGTGGCTGTTGTGGGAACCTCTGGTAGCGGCAAGTCCACCCTGCTTCACATGATGGGCGGGTTGGACACTCCCACCAGCGGAACCGTGATTGTCCGAGGCGAAGAACTGGCAAAGAAGAACGACGAGCAGCTTACCATCTTTCGCCGCCGCAACATCGGCTTTATCTTCCAGAACTATAACCTTGTTCCCATCCTGAATGTGTATGAGAACATTGTCCTGCCGGTGGAGTTGGACGGGGACACGGTGGATCAGAAGTTTTTGGACGAAATTGTTCATCTACTGGGGCTGGAAGATAAACTGAAAAATATGCCGAACAATCTATCCGGCGGACAGCAGCAGCGTGTGGCGATTGCCCGCGCTCTGATTACCAAACCGGCTATTGTGCTGGCCGATGAGCCAACCGGTAACCTTGACAGCAAGACCAGCGCCGAGGTGCTGGGACTTATCAAGCGCACCAGTGCAGAGTTCCGGCAAACTGTTGTGATGATTACGCACAATGACGACATTGCCCGCCTTGCAGATCGGATTGTCCGCATTGAGGACGGCAAGATTGTGGAATAAGGAGGTGGCAAGCTATGACATGGCCTTTTGAAAATGATACCAGTGACATTGAAAAGAAGCTGGCAAAGCGTAGTTTGCATCGTGAACGGCAGCGTAATTTATTTGCAATCATTGCTCTTGTGCTAACTGCATTTATGATAACTGCGACATTCAGTATTGGTTTTAGTTACTTTGAAACCTACCAAATGCAACAAATTCGGTTAATGGGAACTACCGCTGATGTCGGAATCACAAATGTCACAGAAAATCAGTTGGTTGAAATTTCAAAATCAAACCTTGTCCTTGACGTAGGTATACAGCAGCGTTTAGGCAGTGTTGATACAGAGCAACTGCAAAATGCGAGATTAGGTATAGTTTGGATAGATGATACCGAGTGGGGAACCCACCGTCTGCCTACTATATCAAGTGTTGTAGGAAATTACCCATCAAGTAAAAACGAAATTATGCTACCTACATGGGTGCTTGAACAGATGGGCATTTCTGATCCGCAAATAGGGATGGAGATTGTGTTGTCGTACCAAATTGGCGATAGCTATAATTATGTCTCAGACACCTTTTTGCTGTCGGGCTACTATACGGACTACATTCCAATGCGCACAAATAATCGTGGTTATGTTTATGTTTCATCCGCTTTTAAGGATAGCTTAAATGTATCACTGGATAATAGTGTTACGGCAATGATCCGTTTTCAAGGCAATGATAATGCTGACAAAAACTGTGAAAGATTGCGGCGTGAGATTGACTTTACAGAAGGGCAAACATTTGAAATTGTACCATTAGAACAGGCAAATGGTGGAACTATTATTTTAGCTGTAATAATTTTAGCAGTTTTTATATCCTTTAGCGGCTATCTGCTGATTTATAATATTCTTTATGTCTCTGTCGTAAAAGATGTGCAATTCTATGGCCGTCTTAAAACGATTGGAACGACCCAAAGGCAGATAAAGAGAATTATCTATAAGCAGGCAATCAGAATCTCTTGTATTGGTATTCCGATTGGTCTGTTACTTGGTGCGGTTGTTTCCTTTGGCATTGTTCCTTACTTCCTGAATATGATGTATTCAACAAATTCTGATGTGGGAACAAAAGTATCTTTTTCGCCGTTTATTTTCATAGGAGCGGCCATATTTACGTTCATTACCGTTATGATTGCAAGCATGAAGCCCGCCAAAATTGCCGGAAATGTTTCACCAATAGCAGCACTCCAATATACAGCAGCCAGCACAAAGAGCAGCGCCAGAAATTGTAGCAAAATGAAGTTGTCCAGAATGGCATGGAACAATGTCTTTCGTAATGCTAAGAGTACAACCCTTGTTTTTGCATCGCTTTTTTTCGGCCTTTCCTTGTTCCTTGTCGTCACAGGGCTATTACATGGTTTAAGCCCGGAGAATTATGTGAGCCAATGGGGAGTAAGCGATTTTGCACTCACATATAGTATCCACGAAAGAGAAGATTTAATTTCCAGCGAAATGGTTTCAGAGATTGGTCAGCTTGACGGCATTGAGAATTTGAGGTTGACCTATGCACCTTATCCTCAAGTAGCAGCAGATGTTGTATATGACGATGCTGTATTTCACGAGTTTCTTGCGTCATTAGACGGAGTAAACGGCATTGATTTTTCTGATCCGGCAAAATTAGAAAATTATCAGCAAAACTTTTTTAGCGGGGTTTTTGGAATTGACAGTGCATATTTGGAAGAAATCAATAAAACCTTAAACTTGCCTATTGACACGTCTGCCTTTGAACAAGGAAAGGTTGTGCTGCTGTCCAAAACAGTAGAAGACCTTATTCAGCCGGGGCAGGAAATAACAATCCAGACGCAGAACGGACAGCATTCCTTTATTGTAGCGAACGGTTATTTGAATGAAGGGTTTCGAGCAGGAGGAGGCAATGAGAGAGGGACGGCTCCTGATTTGTATATTAGTCAAACAGCTTTGAAAGAACTCTTTCCGCAATATAGAGTGTTCCGCGTGGCCTTTGATACGGATGGTCAACATGACGAAAGTATACTGCAAGAATTAAAGCAAATCACCGCATCACAAGCTAACATTGATATTATATCCCGATATGAACGGCGAGAAGAAATGCAGGAATATCTCATTACAGCAAAGGTTTTAGGAACAGGGTTGTCCGTGATCCTGCTACTGGTTGGTGTCATGAACTTTGTCAATACAATGGTTGTCAATGTAAATACTCGGCGCTATGAATTAGCTATTCTTGAAAGCATTGGAATGACAAAGCGACAAATCAAACAAATGCTACTTATGGAAGGTTTCTATTATTGGGGCATTTCCCTTTCCCTTGCAGTCACCATTGGAACAGCAATCTTCATCTTGCTATATATGATCTTTAGCAAGGTGGCCTATTATGCTGTTTTCTCCTATCCATTTATCCCACTGGTGCTGGTGTCTGGACTGGTGTTGCTAATCTGCCTTATTGTGCCTATATGGGTCTACAAAACTGACGTTAACCTTCCAGTTGTGGAGCGATTGCGGTTGACAGAGTGAGTTTAATCAAATAGCAAAATGTGTTTATTTTTGATTACTCTTGGAGAACCAGTCTCTTATCCTGTCAATCAGGTTGACGGCTTTGAATTGACCATTGAAAAGCCCACATGGTCTCCGTTTAAGGGATATACTATTCGCTGGGCTGTTACTGCGAATTCTAAAGAAATCTATTCCTTCGGTGAGGATGGTAGTCCTGGCTTTGAGTATCTCGAACGCCACATTGACGGGCAATGGTATCGTTTGACATATTCGCAGGATATATTTCCCTTTAATAATTTAGAATTCTCATTGGGTGGAGACAGTACGGGCTTGCAGGGAAGTATTGTTCAAAAATATGATTATTATGGAACTCGCTTGGAGGCGGGAACCTATCGTGTAGTATTAGAAATGAAGGCAAAGGACGGAACACCGCATTATTTGGCGGCTGAATTTGATGTTGAGTAAATAAGCAGAAAGACAACTTCAATTTGTAAAACTGATGGAATAAAAAATGTAAAGCTGGGAGCATTAGCTTACGGCTTTTTAAGTTAAAGCAAATAGAAGTAAATAATGGTCAAAAAACAATCGACATCCGACCTCGTACACGTTATAATATAAGCAATCTAATAAGAAAACAGTGTTATCATTACTGCATTGCTAAATGAGAATGGTAGCCATAAATATGAATTCGTAGGAACGGAATGGTTGAACCCTCAGGGTGACAATGTCACTCATTTGTCAGCGAGAGGTGCTTAACTTAGATGATTTTCAGTTTTCTTATTTTGACATGGATTTACAGGAAGGGTAGAAAAATCAATGATTTCATTGACTTATCTTAACTCAAAATAATATAGGTTTCCAACGGGGACTTGAACTCCTAAGCGCTAGTTGTGGGTTCGATTCCCGCTGGGAACATCGATTTTTTGCAACAATGATCGTGAAAATTCATTGTTGCATTTTTTATTTTATGATGCTTGCGAGCACCGAAAAGACAAAACGGGCACCGAGAACTAAATCTATCCAAGCACCCAATGGAGATAACTAAAGTGTAGGATAAGATTTAGGTTGTCAATGAATGTAAAAATGGTTTTCTTGCTTGAAGAAAACAGGCCTGACGAAGTATCGCTCAGATTAGATTAAAAATTCTAGTCTGGGCGATTTTTTTCGTTCAGGGAAAAGGAGGAAATGTCATTGACAGAAAAGACGGATATCAGAGATTCGGATGAAAAAGAAGTTGAAATTGAAATGGAACGTTTGGATAAGAAAAAATGCAGTTCACAATTTACTCTCAGCAGTGATTGTATTCGCCGTTTTTGTGAAAAATATAGAGAAGCTCGTATTATTTTGATTTCCTCTTGGAAGAATGGCTTTATCTCATCTCACAATGAGAAAAATACGCCACAAATAAAAGAATTAGAGGCACAACTGGACCGTTATGGCATTCGCATTGTAGGGAAAGTGTGTGATAATCGATATAGGGATTATGCTGTCAGGGATTATTTGAAAGAACATCCCTCTATAAAGGAATACGTCGTAGTAGATGACGATATTAAGGAATATTCATCGAAAGATATCCCCCATTTAAGATTGGTAGACAGTAAGGTAGGGTTTTGGTAAGGAAAGGATAAAAAGATGAAAGTAGAAAATACAGAAAACAATAGAAAAATTCAACAGGTAGCAGCAACTATGGCGATTGAGGATATGTATATGAGTAAAGATTGTTTACAAGGACTTATCAATGTGGCTAATGGAACAAAGCAAGGTGTAACGGAAGAACTGAAAGCAACGGATATGATGAGATGGATAGGATTGATGAATAACATTCGAGCCTGTGCCGATGAGATTGTATTGAATGATATTGTGTATTCCTAACTGCTGTCAAACCGATGGCAGTTTTTCTTTTTCGGCAAGTATTCAAGAAGTCATTAAGTTGCGAGTATAATCGAAGTGGTAGAAAAGTTACCTATTATATCGGTTGTAACTTTTTTATGAACTCTATTGACAAGAAAACTTGGTATATATATAATTAAAATATGCAAAGAAAACTTGTCATGGAGGTGTTTTTATGAAAAAGGACGAAATCTTAAATGCAAGCAGAAAAGAACATCGCAATAAGGACTTGGCTGAAATGGAAGTGGTATATCAAGCCGGAAGTCACGCAAGCAGAGTTGGTGCTTTAGTGTGTTGTTTGCTTTCGCTGTTATCTTCTGTGCTTGCTCATACTATGATTTACAGTCCGTGGGTTATATACTTCAGCATTATTGCAACACAATGGTTAGTTCGTTTTATCAAAATGAAGCGAAAGAGTGATTTGGTCTTGACCGTTCTGTTTTTTGTGCTTTCCATTTTGGCATTTGTTGGATTTGTTAGCCATCTTTTAGAGGTGAGAATATGAAAGAACAATTACAACTGAAAAATCACTTAAAGGAAGTTCGCACAGAAGCAAATCTTTCTCAAGCTCAGCTTGCAGAAATGGTAGGGGTATCAAGAAATACCATTAGTTCTATTGAAACAGGACAGTTTAATCCAACTGCAAAATTGGCTCTAATTCTTTGTATTGCATTGGACAAAAAATTTGAGGAACTATTCTATTTTTAGGAGGTCATTATGGAAAATATTATAATGTTGATTTTGGGAGTGTTCGTATCTGTTGTGGGAATTGTAAATATCAAAGGCAATATCAGCACAATTCACTCTTATAACAGGCGAAAAGTAAAGGAAGAAGATATACCAAAGTATGGAAAAACAGTCGGCACAGGAACGCTGATTATAGGAATATCTCTTGTATTAGGTTTTATTGTTTCGTTTTGGAGTGAAATAATTATAGATTATATCATTCTTCCAGCAGTTATTGTTGGATTAGGCTTTATATTGTATGGACAGTTCAAATACAATAAAGGAATTTTTTAAGAATCAGGGAGGTATAAAGATGGAATTGAACACAATATCAGGTCTGGCGATAGCGGGAGTTATCTGTTCCGTTGTCCTCTCGATGGGGGTACCGATTGCTTTGTTCATTGCAGGAAGGGTGAAGCTTAAGGCAAGGATTTCCTCGTTCTTTATCGGAGCAGGAACCTATCTGCTGTTTGCCATGCTGTTGGAGCAGCTGCTGCATGTTCTTGTCATTCAGTTCTGCGGACTGAACGCACAGAGCAGGCCATGGCTTTACTATGTGTACGCGGCTTTGGCTGCAGCGGTTTTTGAAGAGACCGGAAGACTGATTGCCATGAAGTTCTGGATGAAGAAATGGCTGGATTTTCCAAATGCACTGATGTATGGAATCGGGCATGGCGGTGTGGAGGCCATTCTGCTCGGAGGACTCTCCGGAATCAGCAATCTTGTGTCCATGCTGATGATCAACAGCGGAGCCATGCAGAATACGCTGGCGGCACTTCCTGCTGAGTCTGCAAACCAGACCGTGTCACAGCTGTCGGCCCTATGGACAACACCGGCACCACTCTTTTTTGTAAGCGGAATCGAAAGAATCAGTGCCATCATTCTGCATATCGGGTTGTCACTGCTGATCTATCGGGCGGTAAAGGCAGGCAAATGCAGGACAGCGGCTTTTACAGCGGTTCTTGCATATGGGATTCATTTTATCGTGGACTTCTTTGCCGTGGCAGGTCCGGCGTTTCTTCCCATCTATGTGATTGAAATTGGTGTCTTTGTGATGGCAGCCGGAACTCTTGTTATGGCGTTGAAGATGGGAAGGATGGAAGAACTGTGAATTCCAGTTTGCAGAACTAATAGAGAAGTAACATATAAAACAATAAATATGGTCAAAAAAACATCGACATCCGACCTACAGCACGTTATAATATAGTTAATCTAATAAGAAAACCAAGTGATCATTGTTACGAAGCTGAATCGTAATGGTGGCTAACTGAGTGAACTCGATGGAACGGAATGGTTATATCCTCCGGGTGCTCCGAGCACCGGACGAGCACCGAAAGGTGCTTTACAGAGATGAAAACAGGTTTGCTTATTTTGACAGGGAGTAACAGAATAGTTAGGAAAACCAAGGATTTCCTTGACTTAGGTTGACTAATCATTGTATGTATTTACAGTGGTATCTCGAGCTCCTAAGACTCTATTGTAGGTTCGATTCCTATAGGAGACGCTCATTTTTAGCGGTAATGAAGATAGTTTCATTGCCGCTTTTTTCATTATAGAACCAAATAGATGAATGAAATTCATTTGACAAGTGCATAATATGTAGTATAATAATGAAATATAAAATTTCAAATATGTGAGGTAAAGCGTATGTTATATGACTATATATTAAAAAATTACGAAAAAGATGAGCCAATCTTTTTGTCAGAGCTTCCAGGAGATTCCAGAGACTACGTTCGTCAGGAAATGAAAAAGCTTGTAGATGACGGAAAATTAGAGCGTTTATTTAATGGAGTCTATTATTTATCGTATACAACAATCCTGGGGACTAAAGGGAAGATGTCAATAGACAAATATGTGGATAAAAAATTTATTAAGTCCAATGGCAGAGTGACTGGATATATTACCGGAATTCAGCTTGCAAATATGTATGGATTTACGACTCAAACACCGGCCTGCATAGAGGTGTGTTCAAATGAAGCAACTACAAAACAGAGAAAACTTTGCATTGATGGTAGAAATCTGATTGTTTATAAACCTATTACCGAAATAACAAAGGAAAATCAGACAGCTCTGCAGTTCTTAGATCTGATGACCACCATCGATAAATACAGTGAGATTTCAGGTAATTTATTGAGAATGAAACTAAAAGAATTTGTAAATATCCTAAATGTGGATTTTTCTATTGTAAAAAGATACATTGCGTTATTCCCGGATCGGGTGTACCGGAATATTTATCAAGGAGGACTGATGGGTGAGCTGGTATAGCGAATATAGGAATGAATGGAAAGAAATCATAGAGGCAGTGGCTCGCGAATGTAAAAGAGCTGAACTTATGGTTGAGAAGGATACGGTGCAATCAATGTTTCTATTGGAACTATCGAAGATTAATCTTCCGTTTGTGTTCAAAGGTGGAACCTCTTTGTCAAAAGCATATAATCTGATAGATCGGTTTTCTGAAGATATTGATCTGTCGATGAATCGAAAACCGACGCAGACTGAGAGAAAGGCATCAAAAGAGCATATTGTAGAAATTGCAAAATCATTAGGGATGGAGCTTACAAATCCAGATCAAATTAAATCAAGATATGATTACAATATGTATGTATTTAGCTATGATTCTCTTTTCTCAGAGAAACCAATGGAAATTATAGTGGAGACCAGCTACTATCAGACAGTATACCCTGCTGAAAAACATGAAGTTGGAAGTTTTGTGGGAAAATTCTGTAAAGATAATGGGATATCACTTCCAATTCCGTTTGAAGCAGCGACAGTTATTATGAATGTACAGTCATTGGAGCGAACATTCATTGATAAGATATTTGCAATCTGTGATTACCGCATCCAGAATATGCAGGATAGAGATTCGCGCCATTTATATGATATCTGTAAATTACTTCCGGTAATAAAAATGGATTTGAAACTGGACGAGCTAATTGATACTGTTAGAAAAGATAGAATGCATTCAAAGAACAATCCGTCTGCTCAGCTGGAATATAATATTCCAGAAATGTTAAAGGAGATAATTTCCAGTCGATTTTATGAACCTGATTATCGAAATGTGACCCAGAAATTATTGTATGAAGATATCAGTTATGATTATGCAATCGAAAATGGTATTGCAGTGGTAGCGGAGTCGGAGGTGTTTTTGTATAAGAAAAAATAAACATTAAATAATCATTACTGTAAAATGTCAGGTAATGGTAGCCATCATTTATATATAAAAGGAACAGGTTGACTTTACCCTAATGGTGGAAAATCCACCATTTTTCCACCCAAAATAAAAAATAATGAAAATAAGTAATACTATTAGGTGATTCATAAAAGTCTGCTATTTCCCAAATGTTTTAGAATTTCTTCCGGCAGATGATGCTGAGAAAAAAAACGCCCATTGTTCTGACGGTAGATGAGTACGAGACAATCCGTCTTTTGGACAAGAAAGGTTATAGTCAGGAGCAGTGTGCAGAATCTATGCAGATCGCAAGAACGACGGTTCAACGGATTTACGAGATTGCCAGAAAGAAAATAGCAGATGCTCTCATTGATGGACATCCGCTTAAAATTGAGGGCGGGGATTTCAGAATCTGTGACGGTCAGAGCAACGACTGCAGCTTTGGAGGATGTTATAAGCAGGAGATTTACCAAAAATATGCAGTAGAAAAAGGAGAAGGTATCATGAGAATAGCAGTAACATATGAAAATGGACAGATTTTCCAACACTTTGGACACACAGAGACATTTAAGATTTACGATGTAGAGGAAGGAAAAGTGGTACATTCAGAAGTAGTAGATACGAATGGAAGCGGACATGGTGCATTGGCAGGAGTTCTTAATGCCTTAAATGCCGATGTTTTGATTTGCGGCGGAATCGGAGGAGGTGCCCAGACCGCATTAGCGGCAGCAGGAATTAAGCTTTTCGGAGGAGTTTCAGGAGATGCAGATAAAGCGGTAGAAGTTTTTATCAATGATACACTTGATTATAATCCGGATGTGAAGTGTTCTCACCATGAGCACAACCATGGGGAAGGACATACATGTGGTGAGCATGGATGTGGAAGCCATAGCTGCCATTAAGAAGAATAGCAAAAATAACAATACGAAAGGATGTGTCAAGGTAATGGAATGTATAATATTATTAATGAAAATGTAAAGCATTATGTATAGAATAAAAACGAAAGTGAAGAAAAATGACAAAGGAAGAATTATATTTAAGTATACTCGATAATATTCAGGATGGTGTGTATTATGTGGATATACATCGAAAAATTAAATTCTGGAATAAGGGAGCAGAACAGATAACCGGTTATCAGGCAGATGAAATGTTAGGTTTGGAGTGTTCGGAATCTAAACTGAATCACATTGATGAATTTGGAAATCATCTGTGCATCACAGGTTGTCCGTTATTTGCAACGAATATTGATGGTGTTGTCCGTACAGAAAGAGTGTTTGTGAGGCATAAAAACGGATATCGGATTCCTCTTCTTGGAAGAAACATGGTTTCCACGGATGTGTCAGCAGAAAATATTTGAATGGAAAGAATATGTAAAGGGAAAATATTATGGAATATTCAGCAATTTATCATGACATGGACAAAAGATTCTGTTACGCAATTGATAAGGATCTGTTTGTGATACGTGTGCAGGTTAAAAAAGATGACATGAAGGAGATTATCCTTCACTGTGAAGATAAGTATATACCAATGGAACGCAAGGATACGAAAAAGACCATTCTGATGAAGAAGATTGCCACTTCACAGTTTCATGATTATTATGAAGCACAGCTTCAGATGCATCTGATATGTCTCAGATATTATTTTGAATTTACGGACACGCAGGGTGAAAAAATATATTACGGCAATTATGAGTTTTATAAGGAATGCATCACAAACAGGGACAGAATGTTTGATTGCCCGCAGAATCTTCGGGAAGAGGAAATGTTTGAGGTGCCGGACTGGGCAGCAAATAAGGTCGTGTATCAGATTTTTCCGGCCCGTTTTGCAGCATCACAACAGGTAGATAAGGAACAATGGTATAAAGCACCAATTTCGTCTATGGATGATCTGCATGGTGATCTCAGAGGAATTATTGAACATCTGGATCACGTTCAGAATCTGGGAATCGATGTTTTGTATATGACACCTATCTTCAAATCATATTCAAGTCATAAGTACGATATCATCGATTATTATCAGATCGATCCTTCATTTGGAACGACAGAGGATCTGAGGGAACTGGTGCAGGAAGCTCATAAACGTGGAATGAAAATCGTCATGGATGCAGTGTTCAACCATACAGGAAGAGAATTTTTTGCATTTGAGGATATCATGGAAAAGGGAGAAAAATCAAAATATCTGGACTGGTATTATATTGAGAAATTTCCACTTGAAAGTGAAAGAGGAGAGATTCCAAACTACAAATGTTTTGGCTACTATGGGGGAATGCCTAAGCTAAATCTGAAAAATCCGGAAGTTGAGAAATTCTTTACGGATGTTGCGTGCTATTGGATTAAGGAATGTGATATTGACGGATGGCGGATGGATGTAGGAGACGAGATCAGTCATTATTTCTGGAAGAATTTTAGAAGAGCGGTCAAGGCTGTAAAAAAGGATATGCTGATCATTGGAGAAATCTGGCATTATGCAGGAGATTTTCTTGAGGGAGATGAATGGGATACGGTCATGAACTATCCGTTTTATCTGAATATGATCGATCTGCTGGCAGATGAAAAGATCCACGTCAGTCAGTTTGTACAGAATCTGGGATATTTGAAGGGACGTTTAAATAAAAAATGTTATCCCCTTATGTGGAATCTGATTGACAGCCATGATACAGCAAGATTTTTACATCTCTGTAATGGCAATAAGAAAAAACAGCATTTGGCAGCGGCTTTTCAGCTGTTATTGCCGGGAATGCCTATGATTTATTATGGAGATGAGTTTGCTATGCCGGGAGCAAATGATCCGGATTGCAGGCGGGGCATGTACTGGGATGAAGAATATCAGGACAAAGAGATGTATGAATGGTATAAACAGCTGCTTTGGATTCGAAAAAAACATGCGTGCATTTCAGAAGGCGAACTGATAGGGTCAATTACAAAGGATGAGGAAGAAACAATTGTCCTGATCAGGAAAAATGTCGAAGAGACAATTGCCTTGATTTTTAATTGTAGCAGTAATGCAAAGAACTTTAGTGAGTATGAGGGAAAATATAATTTACTTCGAGATGAGCCGTTTGATGGAAAAGTTGAGGGGCTTGATGCCGCAGTGATCGTACTTTAAGAATATTTAAGAATGATTTCTGCCTGCGTATATGATTGCTTCGAAACTTTAAATAAAAGCAGGTTTAGATACATTGAAAAATAATTTCAGTGTATCTGAATCTGTTTTCTTTTTTTATGAACATAAAGGCAGCCTGTGAGAAGAATAAATGATACATAGCTGCAGGATCGTATGTAGAAAGAAAACGAATATAATATATTTAGACAAACTTTATTTTTTATTTATATATAAACCTGAAAAAGATGGTATTATTGAATATATAAGGAAACTGTCAAAATATACTATATACAGAGGTAGACGTATGGGTAGATTAGTAGAGTTTCAGAATGTGAAAAAAACCTATCATATGGGAGAAGTCGAAATTCATGCTGTAGATGGCGTGGATTTTGAAATAAACGAAGGCGAATTTGTGGTCGTTGTCGGACCAAGTGGTGCCGGAAAAACAACTGTATTGAATATTCTTGGGGGAATGGACAAGGCTACAAGCGGACACGTTATCGTTGACGGTGTTGATATCAGCTCGTTTAATAGCAGGCAGCTGACATCATACAGAAGAGATGACATAGGGTTTGTATTTCAGTTTTATAATCTTGTTCAAAATCTGACTGCACTTGAGAATGTTGAGCTGGCATTGCAGATATGCAAAGATCCGCTGGATGCGAGAGAAGTTTTAACGGATGTCGGATTACAAGACAGAATGTTGAATTTCCCTGCACAGTTATCCGGAGGGGAACAGCAGCGTGTTGCTATTGCAAGGGCACTTGCAAAGAATCCGAAACTTCTTTTGTGTGATGAACCGACAGGAGCATTGGACTATCAGACAGGTAAAGCCATTTTAAAATTACTTCAGGATACATGCAGACAAAAAGGGATGACAGTTGTTGTAATTACTCATAATATGGCAATTGCACCGATGGCAGATCAGGTAATCCGCTTTAAAAATGGACAGGTAAGGAATATTACACGAAACAGTGAGCCAACACCGGTTGAACAGATTGAATGGTAGGTGATTGCTATGAAAAAGAAAGCACTGGCCAAAGAATTTTTTATGTCCATAAAAAAGACATACAATCGATTCATATCTATTTGCCTGATCGTTATGCTGGGGACAGCTTTTTTTGCAGGGGTGAAAGCAGCAGAACCGGATATGCAGGAATCAGCGGATATCTTTTTTGACGACAGTAAGTTAATGGATATCAGAGTGCTGTCTACATTAGGATTAACGGAAGATGATGTTACCGCAATTTCTGCAATTGAAGGTGTAGAATCTGCGATACCTGTGTATACATATGATGTTTTGACGGAGAAAGATGAAAAGCAGCATGTGATCAAGCTAATGTCAGAAACAACAGATATAAATAAAATCACTGTGACAGAAGGCAGGATGCCGCAGGAATCCGGAGAATGTCTGGCAGACTGGCTTTTGGAACAAAATTATGGGTATAAAATCGGAGATAAGATCACAATCAGCTCCGGAGATGACAAGGCAATTGAAGACATTGTCAATACGCAGACATATACGATCACCGGATTCGGAAAATCGTCATATTATCTTGATCTGACAAGGGATTCCAGCACGATTGGTAATGGTTCCATGTCAGGATTTCTGATTATTCCGGAAGATAATTTTACGCTAGAAGCATTTACGGAAATCGATGTTCTTGTTGATGGTGCGATAGCATTGGATTGTTATAGTGATGCTTATGAAGATGCTGTTGATGAAGTTACAC
Organism: Roseburia inulinivorans DSM 16841; assembly: GCF_000174195.1. GTDB lineage: Bacteria > Bacillota > Clostridia > Lachnospirales > Lachnospiraceae > Roseburia > Roseburia inulinivorans. The sequence goes on from NZ_ACFY01000170.1 coordinate 23,269, forward strand.
AGAAAATCAAAGATATTGCAGGGGATCGATGCGAAATACGATATGCCGAAGTTGTACGTGAGGCACAGGATGCGATAGCTGAAGCTGAGACAGAGGTTTCTGATGGTGAACAAGAACTTGCAGATGCAAAAGAGGAATTAGAGGATGGATGGGAACAGCTTGCAGATGCAAAGAAGGAAGTTGCAGAAGGCCAGATGGAGCTTGCAGATGCGAAAACGCAGGTCAGTGATGGGGAAAAGGAGCTTGATGCAGCTAAGGATAAAGTTGCTGACGGTGAAAAGGAACTGGCAGACGCAAAAACACAGCTTGCAGATGGACAGAATCAGATCAATCAGGCGAAGCAGCAGATTTCAGATGGTGAGGCTTCTATCGCAGCGTATAATACAGAATTAGACAATGGAAGAAAGCAGCTTGAGAGTGCTGCAGGGCAGCTTACAGATGCAAAAACCGGATTAGAAACATTAAAATCAGGGATTGAGCAGATGGAAAATGCTTTAAATGCCAGTCAGACGGAACTGGATGCTTCCGGTGAGGATTTAAAACAGGCAAGAACAGAACTTGAAGCGAACCGTGGGCAGATCGATGGTTACAGAACGCTTGTCGCAACAATGGATTCACAAATAAATGATCTGCAGACACAGATGGATCTTCTTGTTGAGGGCAGCGAAGACTGGCAGACATTAAATACTCAGATGCAGGCTCTGATCACACAAAGAGATGCGATGCAGGTTGGTATTGCTGAATTTGATCAAAACGAAGCATTGCTTTTACAAAATGAAGCGGCTTATGAAGAAGGAAAAAAGGCATTAGATGCAAAATGGGCAGAGCTTGCTGCATTGAAAAAACATACGACAGCGGCATGGCAGACTACACGGCAGGTATGTCGGCATATGAAGACAACCTGTCAGAATTAAATGCAAATCAGGCGAAGCTTAATGCACAAAAACAGGTATTAACCGAGTCAAAACAAACCATTGCGGCGAAAGAGCAGGAATTAGCTTCTGCACAAAACACTATTGCAGAAAATGAAGCCTCCTTAGATTCAGCGAAAGCCGAAATCGCAGAAAATGAGCAAAAATTAAATGATGCACAGTCAGAGATAAATAAAAATGAGAAGAAACTGGCAGATGCAAAAAATGAAATCAAAGAAAATGAACAAAAGCTGACAGATGGCCAGGCTGAATATGATGCCGAATATGAAGAAAATCATCAAAAGCTTGAAGATGCGAAGGCTGACATTATCCAGGCGAAAGCAGATCTTGCTGATGTTGATGTACCGGAGTGGTATGTACTCGACCGTAATTATATCACTACCTGTGTTGCATATGCCCAGGATTCAGAACGTATAGGAAATATTGGAAATGTTTTTCCGGTTATATTTTTCCTTGTGGCAGCACTCGTCAGTCTGACAACGATGACGAGAATGGTGGAAGAAGAACGTGTTCAGATCGGTACACTGAAAGCGTTGGGATATAGGAAATCCAGTATTGCAGCAAAATACGTCATGTATGCATTTCTTGCTACGATGTTAGGCGGCACGATCGGTACTTTGATCGGACAGATTATTTTTCCGGCAGTCATTATGAATGCCTATAAGATCGCATATGTTACATTGACAGATTTTGTGACACCGATCCATTTAAAATATTCTCTGATTTCAATGATCGCTGCGGTTGTTAGTACCACGGCTGCCACGCTTGCGGCATGTTACAAAGAACTTCTTGCTGCACCGGCGGAATTGATGAGACCGGCTGCACCTAAAATCGGAAAACGGGTTTTTCTGGAGAGAATTACATTTATATGGAAACATCTTAATTTTTCCAATAAAGCGGCAGTGAGAAATCTGTTCCGATACAAGAAACGTTTGTTTATGACTGTACTTGGCATTGGCGGTTGTATGGGATTACTGCTTGTTGGATTTGGTGTAAAAGATTCCATCATGACGATCGGAGACAGGCAATATAATTTCATTCATACATACCAGGTTAAGATGACACTGGCCGATGCGGATACGGATGAAGAGAAACAGGAAGTTTTAGACAGTGTTCTTAAGGAGTCGACGACAAAGGCAGCTATGCTCAGTCATGAATCTACGATTGATGCATGTTGTGGAGCCAATGGAGAAAAGAAGCAAAGCACGTATTTGTTCATCCCATCCGACGCGGATGAGTTAGATGAATTTGTATCTTTGCAGAATCGTATATCCGGGCAAAAATACACGTTAGATGATGAAGGTGTGATCATTTCAGAAAAGCTGGCAACTTTGCTGGATGTATCCGAGGGTGACGATATTTATCTTGAGGTTTCAAGCTTAAATTATAAACCTGTTAAGGTAATGCACATTGCGGAAAATTATTATTACCATTATGTTTATATGACACCGGAATGCTACCAGTCATTATTTGGGAAAGATATTGAGTATGATGAAATATTTGTCGTAAATAAAGACCCGGAAGATATTTCTTATGAAAATGATTTTTCGGCAAAATATCTTGATAACAATGCAGTGTCAGGAATCACATTTACGCGTACAATATCAGACCGGATAGAATCAATGATCACAAGTATGAATATTGTTACCTATGTACTTGTTGTGTCTGCAGGACTGCTTGCATTTATTGTTTTATACAATTTAAATAACATTAACATCAGTGAGCGTCAGAGGGAGCTGGCGACGCTGAAAGTGCTTGGCTTTTATGATGGGGAAATATCAATGTATGTATTCAGGGAAAATATTATGCTGACAGTGCTCGGTACAATTTTTGGTATTTTCTTTGGAATATGGCTGCACCGGTTTGTCATCTTAACAGCAGAACTTGATATTATGATGTTTGGCCGGCAGATTTATACAAAAAGTTATATCTATAGTATTTTACTTACAATCGGTTTTTCTATTATTGTGAATATCGTGATGCATTGGAAAATGAAAAAAATAGATATGATCGAATCATTAAAGAGCGTCGAATAACTTCTGCTTGCGTATATTATTTGCAGACAGTATAATCGTATGGTCAGTCAATTGACATATATGAATACTAAGAACTAAGGAAGAACTACTGTATGTTAAATAAAAAAGATTTCTTAAAATATGCATCGACATTAGCATTTCCGATTATGCTCCAAAATCTGATCGGAACATTGGTAAACATCGCCGACACGGTAATGCTTGGTTACGTGAGCCAGACTGCCATGTCGGCTTCATCGCTTGCGAACCAGTATACGTTTATTCTTTTTTGTTTATATTATGGAATGGCAACAGGTACTTCGGTTTTATGTGCCCAATACTGGGGAAAAGGTGATAAAAAGACGGTAGAGAAGATTCTGGGGCTCGCAGAACGGATTTCCCTGATTATCTCTCTTGTATTTTTTGTTATCTCCTTTACTATGCCAACGGCAATTATGAAGATTTTTACAAACAGTCCTGAGACGATCGCTGCAGGAAGTGAGTATCTGAAGGTGATTTCATTTTCATTTGTATTCATGGGATTCTCACAGATTTTTATGAGTGCGCTCCGAAGCATCGGAAAAATCATGCTGCCGTCGGTTACGTATATTGTTTCGCTTTGTGTGAATGTATTTTGTAATGCAACCTTTATTTTTGGATTGTTTGGCCTTCCAAAACTCGGTGTTACCGGTGTTGCACTTGGTACGGTGATCGCCAGAATCTCAGAAGTGCTGATCTGTCTGATTTATTCATTGCGCAGTTCGGACGTCAGATTCAGAATAAAATATTTTTTTGCTAAATCAGATATTCTGTTACAGGACTTTATAAAAATTGCAACTCCGGCGGTGATAAATGACGTTGTCTGGAGCTTTGCCAATTCAGCGTTTGCTGCAATTCTTGGTCATATTGGTGATGATATGGTTGCAGCAAATGCCGTTGCTGTTATGGTGGTAAATATCGGTGCTATCGCCTGCCGCGGTTTTGCCAACGCTACCACGATCATTGTCAGCCAGGAGCTTGGGAAAGACCGCATTGATACAGCAAGAGAGTACGGAAAACGAATGCTTACAATAACATTTATTGTCAGCCTGATCGGATGTGTCGTTATTCTGGCGATCCGTCCTATGATACTGGATTTCTACCGGGATAAATTAACAGAGACGGCTATTTATTATCTTGGCATTTTTATCATTATGACAACCTGGCGTTTTGTGGGCGAAGGTATTAATACCTGTCTTATATGCGGCTGCTTCAGGGGTGGCGGTGATGCCAGATTTGGAATGATCGTAGATACCATATTTATGTGGCTTGTTGCAGTCCCACTTACCTTCCTTGCAGCATATGTTTTCAAACTGCCGCCTGTCTGGGTATACTTTGTCATGACACTGGACGAGTTCGAAAAAATGCCTGTGGTATTTATTCACTATTTCAGAAATAAATGGCTTACGAATATTACCAGAGATTTTGAGTGATGGCCTCAGAAATAAATGATTGACAAATCAACATGAACGGTGTATATTTTCAAAATGAACAGCGTTCAGATATGAAAAATAAAAGAAATGCCGGAATGTCAAAGGGGGAAATTATGAATCGTCTTGCTACTTCAAAAGAAGATATATTGGCTGCCAGCAGGGAGCTGATCAAAGAAAACGGGTGGGCGGCTGTAAGCATAAGATCAGTTGCAGCGAAATGTTCCGTTTCAGCCGGTACGATTTATAATTACTACGAATCCAAGGCAGAGCTGCTTGGTGCTACCATTGAGAGTGTCTGGCAGGAAATCTTTTTTCATCCGGAAGACGAGCAGGTATTTCATGATGTTACAACTTGCATTTCATGGATTTATGAACGGTTCAAATATGGCAATAAGCGGTTTCCGGGATTTTTCTCTTTACATTCCTTTGCTTTCATGAAGGAAGGAAAAGATGACGGAAAGAAAAGGATGATGCGTACATGGGGACATATTTTAAATGGACTATGTGAAGTTTTAAAAAATGATCATAAGATCCGTCCGGGCGTATTCGATGAGAATTTTACAGAAATGCAGTTTGCAGAAATCCTGTTTTCCCTCATGCTGGTATCAGTGATCCGCGAGGATTATGATCCGTCCTCTGTGTTAATGCTTATCAACAAAACATTATATTAAAAGCAGTTATTGTTCACATTGTGTGTGATCAGTAACGGAAATTCTCCCACTTTGAAAGTGGGAAAATTTTTGAACCAAAATGAACAGCGTTCATATATCGTGATTTTTAAATGTTTGCAATTAGGTTGAGACTGTTTTCGCAGTGCAACGTAATTCAATATAAAATTTTAAAATAAGAAAGGAAATTTATCATGCAGGCAATTGTAGAAACTTTATTTGACACCGTATATTTAATCTCGGTAATCACGATCGGAATTTTAATGATCAGAAAGAGCAAAGGAAACCGCCAGTTTACTATGTTTGGAATTATGGCAGTTCTTTTGGGAAGTGGAGATGCATTCCATCTGGTTCCACGTGCACTGGCTCTTTGCACAACAGGTCTTGAGAACTTTACTGTACAGTTAGGACTGGGCAAATGGATCACATCTGTAACGATGACAATCTTTTACGTTGTACTTTATCACATCTGGCGTGAACGCTATCAGATCAAAGGTCATAATGCAGCGACAGCAGCTGTTTACAGTCTTGCAGGATTAAGAATTATTTTGTGTATGATGCCACAGAATAACTGGCTTAGTGCATCAGCTCCGCTTTCCTGGGGTATTTACCGTAATATTCCGTTTGCACTGATGGGAATCCTGATCATTGTTTTATTCTATAAAAGCGCAAAAGAGAACAATGACAAGTCTTTCCGCTTTATGTGGCTGACAATCGTTTTAAGCTTTGCATTCTATATCCCGGTTGTGCTGTGGGCGGATGTCATTCCGATGATCGGTATGCTGATGATCCCTAAGACATGTGCATATGTCTGGACAGTCGTGATCGGTTACAATGCGATGAACAAAGAGATCGCTTAAGAAAAACTTTTTTGTGTAACAATAAGAGGGCATATGTTCATCGACGGTGAATAAAGTAATAAAAACGCTGAATTTAAAAAAAACAGTGATTTTCTTTTGGAAAAGTAGTATTATTTCACTGTAGATGAAAGGAGTGTGTGGATATGGAGCCATATAAAGCAAAAAAAATGCCTTTAGAATACAAAATTGATAAAGAAATGCTGATGTTGATATCAGAAGCAAATGTGAAGTATGGGGAATATAAGTCTCTTTTAAACACTTTGGAATTTGATGCAGGTTTCTTCCTGGATTCTGTTATTTTGAATGAAAGTTATAAATCAACACAGATCGAGGGTACCCAGATTTCACAAGATGAGATGTACTACCTGAAGTACATGGAAATAACGGATGATAGCAGAGAAATTCAAAATCTTAAAAAGACAATAGAATATGCATCTTCAAATTTACAGGTGGGAAATAAGATCAGCTATGAGCTTGTCAATGAAATGCATAGGATCATACTGGATAGTGTCCGTGGATCACAGCGAACTCCAGGTCAAATAAGAACTACACAAAATTGGATCGGACCAAGGGGATGTACCATTGATACCGCAACATTTGTTCCGCCAATTCCTGAAGAGGTATATGGATTGCTCAAAAATCTATATGAATACATGAATGATGAATTTGAGGATCCGTTGTTGGTAAATATTGCCTTATCGCATATGCAGTTTGAAACTATTCATGCGTATAAGGATGGAAACGGACGTCTTGGCAGAGCCTTGATACCGGTACAAATGGCGATGTTGGATCAAAGCACACCTATTTTGTATATGTCAGAGATACTTGAGTTATATAAACCGTCATATCAGAGAAATCTGATGGAATGTAGACGAGGAAATGTATCAGGATATATTAAGTTCTTCTTACAATGTATTATTGACCAGTGTAATGCATATATTTACAAGTTGGATAGAATCAAAGAAATATATAAAGAAGACATGAAAACTATTGAAGCAATAAAAGGTAATTCTGTTTATAAGATAATGCCGGTTATCATGAAACAGATTGTTTTTACTAAAAAAGAGATTCAAGAGTTATCTGGGGTATCTCCAAATGTTGTTTCAAAAATTATTAATCAGTTAGTTGATTTAAATGTAATTATTCCTGACTCAACAAAAATGAAAAAGGGATATAGATACCAAAAAATATATGAAGTATTTGTTGGAACAAGAGAATTCTAACAAATAGAATGATTCCCCTAAATTAATTAGGTATTGCATCACAGTAGTATAGAACAAGTCCCCTTGCAACTTTCCTGAAACCATGCTATATTCCCATCTTTGACAGTTGGAAAACAAAAAACGGTTGTATAGCTAGTAAAATCAAGGCTGGCAGCCGTTTTTTGTTTTCTGATTTTATATGATGTATGATGAAGCATACAATCTCGCAATGGGATTTTTTTAGAAGGAGCAGTAAAAGAATGTCAAAAGATGAATATTTGATAACAGATAAACCTCTTAAAGCGTTGACTATTTTCGCAATGCCAATGATTCTGGGCAGCTTTTTTCAGCAAGTCTATAATATGGCTGATTCGATTATCGTCGGTCAGTTTGTCGGTTCTTCTGCACTGGCAGCAGTCGGTGCCTGTGCGGCACTTACGAATGTTTTCATATGTGTAGCACTTGGTGCCGGTGTAGGTGCGGGAGTGCTTGTGAGCCGCTATTTTGGTGCCAGAAATTACAGTAAAATGAAAACGATTGTGTCAACATCACTGATCAGCTTTTGTATTTTAAGCATACTCCTGGGTGCGTTTGGATTTGGGTTTTCCCGCCTGATGATGAGCTTGTTACAGACACCTGCTGATATACTGGACGAAGCAGTATTGTATCTGCAAGTCTATTTTGTGGGATTTCCGTTTCTTTTTATGTATAACATTCTATCTACCATGTTTACATCAATCGGCGAATCAAAAATTCCGTTAGGACTTCTGATATTTTCATCTGTATTGAATATTTTTATGGATCTTTGGATGGTAGCGGATCTTGGAATGGGTGTGTTCGGTGCAGCTCTTGCAACGCTCATCGCACAGGGTGTTTCCGCAGTGTTTTCGTTTTTGATTTTTCTATACCGGATGCGTCGGTATAAGTGCCGGTATAGATGGTTTGACAGACAGGAGTTACAATTAATGCTTCGAATTGCTATTCCATCAGTTCTTCAACAGTCTACAGTATCAATAGGCATGATGATCGTACAGGCAGTTGTAAATCCTTTTGGTACACAGGCACTTGCAGGTTACGCAGCAACGATGAGAGTAGAGAATGTTTTTTCATTGATGTTTGTATCGATTGGTAATGCAGTTTCACCATATGTTTCCCAGAATCTTGGTGCAAATAAAACCTCACGTATCAAAAAAGGCTATCGTGCGGCATTGTTATTAGATACATGCTTTGCAGCTCTCGCTTTCATAGTTATTGAAACACTGCATACTCAGATCTCATCATTATTCCTGGGCAAAGACGGAACAGCCCTGGCATATCAGGTGTCCGGTGATTATATGAGATGGCTTGGTTATTTCTTTATCTTTATGGGTATCAAGATGGCAACAGATGGGGTGCTTCGTGGCCTTGGAATTATGCGTCCATTCCTTATTGCGAACATGGTAAATCTTGCAATTCGTTTATCGGTCGCACTGATTTTTGCACCACGTTTTGGTATTGCATTTGTCTGGCTTGCTGTACCTGCAGGCTGGCTTGCAAACTTTTTGATTTCTTATGCAGCCCTTAGAAAATCATGGCCGACTGATGAAACAGAACGTGCTGTATCATAGGCTGCATAGATTGGAAGGAGTATTTCCACGTGGATACGATTTCAGAAAAAGACACACAAAGTGCAGATGATAAAAAGAAGGAGAAAATTTCTTACATAGAGGCGATACCTGAATGGCAAGCTTTACGTCGGGAATATAGAAGTCAATTACTTGCGCATTGTGTCGGATAGGTCGGGCGGTTATTCGGGCAAGTCCACCTTGCCAACAAAAGAATAATAAATCTCAATGTCCTGTCTGCGGGTATTGTTCTCGTCATAGCTGCACTCATGCACAACGATTTTCTCTACAAACTCCCGCAGCAGAGTAGGGGTAAGTTCTTCAAAGCTGGTATGCCGCCGGACAACATTCATAAACTTTTCTGCGTTCACTATAAATTGCACTCACTATGGATTAACAGAACGCCTAAAAATAATCCATGTACTTATGAAGTAACAAATCAATAAAATTGCCAAAATCCCCATTGTTGCCCCTATTTGTAACATCAGTGCACCAAACCCGATATAGGCTGAAATTTCTGCTGATATGGTTTGGATAAAGTAAGCTATTACAACAGCAGCTACAATGATTGCTGTGATAATTGGAAGCCCAAACCAAACACTTAATTGTTGCAAGATAAGTTTTCCGATATGCTTTTCTTCCACCCCCAATTTTCGGAGTACAGAGAAACGATACTTATATTGTCCTGCGTCTAAGAGTTGTTGCAAAGAAAGTACGGTAAGACATATAACCATCAGTACGACAGCACCATAAATCATTGCAGTCTGTAAAATAAAGTTATTTGCTATGGAACTATTGATTTGCAGTGTGCTAAAACGCACGCCATAAATAGCCCCGGTTTCTGCCTGCTCGGGATATTTTTCTGTAAAAAGTTTTTCCAGTTTCCTTGCATTTTCATAGGAGATATTTTCCGTTGTTGTAATATATCGGTTTTTTATTACTGGCAACAGCTTTTCACAAATATTGTCTGGAAGTACATACAATACATTTGTATAGGAATTGTACGCTGTTTCTCCAATCGGATCCTCATAATAGGACTGCCCGGAAAGAGTCAATTCTCCTGCGTCAGTCATAATGCTGGTGTGTTCTTTCAAAAAGTTATCCCGTTCTTCCTCGGTGGCGATTGCTTTCCATTGTGTTGTAAATTCATCTTCCTCCAGAGAAATCTGTTCGTAACCCAGCATTTCCCGTATAGTGTTATAATCACTCAAAGAAATTGCCACAATCGGAAAATCATATTTCTGTCTGTTGTGAAAATCATCTTTCTCTGACAGATATAGATTGAACGTGCAATCATAAACTGTATCTATTTTGTGTTCTGTCAGAAACTCAGTAATGATTTCATAACTGTCTTGCGGCAGATTTTCTTCTTCATATACGTTATTATATCTTGAATATACCTGCACATCATACATAGAGCGCATATCCAAATAACCTGAAGCCCAGCCCGTCAAAATAGGGGCGGCAATAAACATGAAGATTGCAAGGACAAGGGTTATACAAATCAGCGTCATTGTTTTGCTGGTTGTATTTAGTTTTGATATAATTTGCCCGAAAAAGAACAGGTTTTCTCCCTTGTATCTATGTTCCGGCGATTTTACTTTCCATGCTACAATCAAGCTGCTGGCAAGATAAATCAATGCACAAATAAAGAAGAGTAAATCAATCAATACAAATACCAGATATTGATTCAGTATTCCACCATGTAAAGGCAGATAGTATTGATTGGTAAGAGCAGGTACGCTTGCTGCTAAAAAGACGTGCAATACAGAACAAATAAGCAGCCCATCAATCAACTTTTGAAAAGCAATTTTTTTCTTTTTCAACATCCATAATGCCGCCCAACCTAATGTAACAACAGGGAGCAAAATATTTCCCCAATACATGATTTTCACCGGGAAAACAAAGCGGGAGTCATAATAAAATCGGACATTTTGTATTCCTGAAAACAATTCCCATAAAGTAAACATTAAAAATAGAATTACTACGACAGGAATGAATCGGCTCTTTTTCAATTCTGGCTCATTTTCTTTCTCTGCGGAAAGCATATCAATAATTTTTGTTTTCTGAATGGTACGGGTATTGAAAATTCCTACCACAAAAAAACTTGCCACAAAAAATACCACTGTCAACAAAACGGTATCCGGGAATAATGTCCATGAGATTTCATAAGGCTTTCCATAAGCAGTAAGGAGCATTGCGGTAATGAATTGAGAGCAAAATACACCGCAAAAAATACCAATCAAAATGGAAAACATACCCATAATCAGTGTTTCTGCAAAGAAAATCCTGCCAATGGTTTTTTGTTCCATTCCCATAATGGACTGGACAGCAAACTCTTTTTGCTTCCGTCTTAGCATATAATGATTGACGAACCGTATCAAAAATAACAACAGCAATGTTATCATGCAGATTGCAATTTTCATTCCGTCACTTAACAGAGTAAAATCATACTCGCTGCCTATATCCGGGCTATAATAACTACTGGAAATAGACAAGAACGCATAAAACAAGGTAACACAGATTGTCATTGTGACAATGTAGACCAGATAGTCTTTTACAGACTGTTTTGCATTTCTGAAAACAAGTTTAGCATACATGGCTCTGTCCCCCTCCGATCATGGTAAGGACATTCAGAATTTTATCAAAAAAATCACTTCTGCTGTCGTTGCCCTTGCGCAGTTCCATAAAGATTTCTCCGTCTTTCAAAAAAAGAATACGGCTGGCATAGCTGGCGGTAAAAGCGTCATGAGTTACCATAAGAATTGTCGCCCTAAGCTGTTCATTGATACTTTGAATGGTAGACAGCAGCATTTGTGAGGAATGGCTGTCTAATGCTCCTGTTGGCTCATCTGCCAATAAGAGTTTCGGATTGTTGATAATTGCTCTTGCACAGGCACAACGCTGTTTTTGACCGCCCGATACCTGATAAGGATATTTGTTTAGAATATCGCTGATATTCAGCTTTCCGGCTATATCCAAAATGCGGGGTTCTACACTCCCGGCAGGGACTTTATTGATTGCTAATGCCAGTGCAATGTTTTCTGAAATTGTCAATGTATCCAGCAAATTGAAGTCTTGAAATACAAAACCTAAATTCTCTCTGCGAAAGCGGGCAAGGGATTTTGGGTTGATTTCCGTTATATCTGTTCCCTCTAAAAAAATATGCCCTGCACTTACGGTATCAATCGTAGAAATACAGTTGAGCAGCGTTGTCTTTCCAGAACCGGACGCACCCATAATTCCGAGAAATTCTCCGGCTTCCACAGAAAAACTAATATCTTTAATGGCTTTGGTAATATTCCCCTCATTGCCATAATATTTCTGGATATGCTCCAGCTTCAAAATTGTATTCATCGGATAAACCTCCTTAACTGTTCCATACCCATATTGTAAATGGAGTATATCATTTTTTGTATCAAGTTTTCTTACACAGTTCTTACAAAAATGTAAGAAGTGCAGAACCTATCAGCCCTGCACTCCGATAATAAAATCATTCATTTGAAAGATAAGTGAAATCGTTGTTCCTCTGTTTTCGGAATAAGCAGTAAGTCCTATTCCCAGTTGATCACATAGACGCTTGCAAAGATATAAGCCAATTCCAGTAGAATTTTTCCCGGTTCGCCCATTCTGACCTGTAAATCCTTTTTCAAAAATACGGGGTAAATCACTTTTAGGAATACCTATCCCATTATCGCTGATAGATAGCACAATCTTGTCATTCGTTTTTGTCGCCCCAAAGTGCAAAATAGGCTGCTCTGCATGGTATTTGATTGCATTACCGATAATCTGATTTAAGATGAACCGCACCCATTTTTCATCGGTGTAAACTTTTGTTTCTATATCGTCTATCTGAATCGTCATATTGCTTTGACGCAAAAGATACTTATTATCTGCGATTGCACTATGCACAACATCGCATAAATTGACTTCACGGACAGAATAGTCTTTTTCAGCGTGTTCGCTCCGGGCATAGTAAAGCGCCTGTTCTGTATATTGATTGATATTCTCTAACTCTGCCAATACCTCTCTGGAAAAGGGAGAACGGTTATTCTCACACAGCAGCTTCATGGCTGTAATTGGTGTTTTTACTTCGTGTATCCATTGTTCAATGTATTCTTTATATTCCCTGCGTTCCCTCTGTACTTCGCCAATCCGTTCCAACATAGATTTTTCAGCCATTTTCATAATCTGGTAAAAAACCTGTTCATCAGCCCTTTCCGGCACTTGCATGATTTCCGGCAATAAATATCGTTCTTCTAATTGCTCCGTCATATTGAGCAATTTATTCAGATATTTTTTTCGTGAGAAATAAAATGCCAGCAAAGATAAAACAAGGACAATCGACCAGACTGCAAGAATAAACAGGACTGTTTGGATAGGATTATCGCTTGCAATCAGGAACAAAGCAAGGGCAAGCATACCCAGCAGATTGATTAAAATAACGGGGAGTTGATTTTTCAAATATTGTTTTCCACTCATAATGTATATCCTTGCCTGTGTTTTGTTTTAATGAAATCTACAAGTCCGATTGCTGCCAGTTTGTCGCGAATACGGGTAATATTGACACTTAGGGCGTTATCATCAACATAAAGCTGATTGTCCCAAAGAAAATCCACAATATCATTTCTGGAACAGATTTTTCCAGCGTTCTTAAAAAGGTAGTAGAGGATTTTCAATTCATTCTTTGTCAATTCTGCTTTCTGTCCTTTGTACTCTATCATGCTACTCTCCAAATGCAGGGTAGCTTCTTTCCACATATAAATTTCTGTTTGAGGGGAACGGTAGGCTTTCTTTAACAATGCAGCAATTTTAGCAAGAAGAATAGCGGGATTATAAGGCTTTGTGATAAACGCATCTCCACCCAGCATAATGCTGTTAAGTTCGTCCATATCTGTATTGCTGCTTGTTACAAATACAATCGGAATATCTGAAAAGGTGCGAATTTGAGAGCATATTTCAAAACCGTTATTCCACGGAAGTTTTATATCCAGAATAACCAGATGTGGAGCAGCTTCTTTTAACTGCTCTATTGTTTGGGAAAAATCCGTAACTGCAAATACTTCATATCCATTCCCAGACAAAAGAGTTTTAAGCTGTGTTTGTATCGTAAAATCATCTTCAATGATTAGTATTTTTTCCTTCATAGAGATACCTCCCTGACACTTTATTATACTGTATCAGAGAGGTTTTCTCAATCCATATTGAAGAATAGTAACGGAATAATGGGCGGTTGTCTATCAAATTCTTGTGTGTTACTTTACCGCGCATGAGCATTATCACTTGTGCTGATAGTATCCAGATAATTCTTTTCTTTTCCATTTGCAGTCAGATACTCAGAGAAGGAATAAGGATATATATTCATGATGACAAAACGGCCGCCCAGTGTAGAAGCAATTTCGCTGCTGAGCATTTTGCTGATACATCATGTAGGATTTGCCGGTTCTTCTGATGCCGACAAAACAATAGTTTATATTTTCTTCCAGAGGATAGTGTCTAACGATTATTGGGTTGTTTAGGTAAATATCCTTCGGCTGTCTTGTAAAGCATAAAATACAGACGTAGTGAAAAAATATGGTCGATTCAATACATTTTACGGTCGATTCATGACAATCCGCCCATTTGGAAAGAAATTCGTTGTACATTAGAAACAGGTAATCATGTACAACGAATTTTTTACATTAAAAGCAAAGGAGAAAAAGGAATGAAAAAGTTGAACAAATGGATAGCAGGATTGCTGTGTATGATGCTTGTCATAACCATGGTTGCAGGACTGGGTGTGATGGAAGTGAAGGCAGATGATGCGGTAACAACAGTAAGTTCGTGGACTGAGTTAAAAAATGCAATAAGTAAGGGTGGCGACATTCAATTGACGAGTAATATTACAGCTGGAACGGGTGATTATAGTTTTAATGTAACTCGGGACGTGACCATTGATTTGAATGGATATACGATTGATCGTAACTTAAATGTACAACAAGACAATGTATTTAGTGTGATGACAGATGGAACTTTAATAATAAAAGATACGAGTGAAGGACAAAATGGAAAAATTATTGGTGGATGGGCAAATGAAGACTATGCTGGATGCATTAATGTCAGCGGAGGAACGTTAATATTAGAATCCGGCAATATTGTTGGAAATCGTAGCAATAGTACTTTTACAAAACGCGGTGGTGGAGTTGCACTTTTTTATAATGGAACTTTTATCATGAGAGGAGGTAAGATTTCAGAAAATAAGGCAGGATACGGCGCTGGAGTGGTTGTTCTTGATAATTGTAAATTTATAATGACTGGTGGAGAAATCACAGAAAATATTTGTGATTTTGGTGACTATCAAGATCAGGATGGAGCAGGTGTATTTGCATATTGTTGTCCTTCAAATTAGATGCACCATCTCCATGCAGATTAGATGCACCTGATTTAGATCTTATTTGTTATGCATCCGCAGATTGTCTGCACCAACATCTGCAAGTTATCTGATCGACATAAAAAATGATGCAGATTAAGAGATCTGGGAAAATACAGTAAAAGCAGGCTGCCCTGCTTTTACTGCTAAATCTCATTATTATTGATTGCCTGCATGACGATCTCTGCAGTAATCATGTCACTTTTTCTAGAGTCTCCAATCAGAAGACAACTATTGCATAGATTGTTGATGATACGAGGTGTTCCATCAGATGCATTTAAGATGGCTTCAAGTGCTGCGTCTTCAAAGATTGCCCTGGTTGCACCTGCTCTTTGAAGCTTATCGAGGACATAAGATCTGCCTTCTTCTTTTGTAAATGCAGGAAGTTCATAATTCATGATGATCCTCTGACGGAATGGCTCATGCACACTCAGGCGAAGTGTGGCGTTAAGTGATGGAAGTCCTGACAGGAGAACAACAGCACGATCCCTGGAATCCATCTCAAAGTTAAACAACAGCTTAAAATCATTCAGAATGGCAGAACTGATATAGTTCGCTTCATCAATGATGATTACTGGAGTTTTCCTTTTCTCTACAGAGAGCCTTGTGAGCTCTTCCTGAATTACCCGGAAGTTATCTGGTTTTCGATAGTGGGCCTGTGCACCAAGTTCCGTGGCAAGATTCCGATAAAAATCATTGGGGCTAAAAGTGGAAAAACAGGTATAGACTACTTTGTATTGTGAGTTATTTAAGGTTTGTACCCATTTCCTGATTGCGGTTGTTTTTCCGCGGCCGGGGCTGCCGGTAAGCAGTCCAAAGCCCTTTGTTTTTGCAAGATAGTCCAGCCGGAATAAAACTTCTTTGGATTCGTCTGTTGATACAAAGATTTCTTTGGAATTCTTTAGGAAAGGATTGAATTCCAAACCATAGCGGATCGTATAATCCATTAGTCGTCACCTCCATAAAGACGTGGTTTTTCACGTTTGATATCCGCGTTTTCAACCTTGTTTAAAAGGCGGATCGGGGTAAGCGTACCATCTGCTTCAACGACATAGATAGATTCCATATCAGGAGAATAACGGAGTCTGATCCGCTGTTTTGCAAAACGGTAATCCACCTCATACTCGATGTGGTCAATCGTAACTACACAGTCAATGGAAACACGACGCTCTAACTCCAGTAAGAATAACTGGTCAATCTTATCTTCCGGTAAGCGTTGGAAACAGTCCGGCTCGCTAAAGTAGCGCTCTTGTGGACTTTTTCCATTTAGGGAAGAGTGAATCCTCTGATTATACTGGGAGACATAGGTATAAAGACTGCCACGAAGCTTGTCAAGAGTGTGAAAATCTCTCATATCAAGGCCTGCCATCCACTGGTCTTTCATGGTACGGAACCAGCGCTCCACCTTGGCCTTCTGGGTTGGCGTATACGGCTGGTCATAATGAACTGTAGACCCGATACGTGCGGCAAGCAGATCCATCTGTTTATTCTTATAGGAACTGCCATTATCGAAGTTGAATAACTTTGGAACACCAAACTTTGCAACTGCTGATTTCATGACAGACATGAGATTGACGAAGTTATCATTGAAAAAGACATCAATGCCAACAATGTAGCGGCTGGCGTCATCAATGAGGGCGATCACATATACCTTATGCTTTTTGCCGTCTTCTGTTTTCAGGTAAGGACCAACACTGCTGTCACCGCACCATACCTCATTGACATGGGCACGTTCATAACGACGCATATCCTGATTGTCTGTCGTCTTTTCTTTTAAAGCAAGGTTGTTTAAGAAACGGTTTACGGTGGATTCTGACAGTTCATTACGGTTCGTGGATCCATTGGTGCACAGCTGACGGAAGATAGCAGCTGCAGACATACGGGGATAGGTTGTTTTCAGATATCGGATCTGTTCCTCAAGGTCAGGGTCGATCTTTCTGGAAGTTCCCTCGTCGCTGCGGCTGGAAGGGAGCAGAGCGTCAAAACCATTCTTTTGATAGTGCTGGTACCAGCGTTTGATGGATGTCGGTGCCGGATGGATGAAGGATCCGTTTGGATGGAGTGCACCACGTGCAGAGGCCGCACGAAAGTAAGCCTCCTTGGATCTGTACTCATCCGGGAGACCAACAATCAGTGGTGAGATTATGGAATACCGCATCAAAGCGATATCCTGTGCTAATTCCTGTTTCATTTGAAGTCCTCTCTTTCATTTTTTCTTAAGTATAGAGGGGATCGGGAGAGTTTTCCTGTAAGGCTATGTGGGTGTAAGAAATAAGATGTTTGGGGTCTGTCTTATCTGCATGAACTGGTTCATAAAAAGTGAAAAACACAGCTTTACAAGACGGGATGGGAAGGATAAATCAATCCGAAAGGAACGGATCTTCTGCATCCAGTGCATGATATAGCGTTTGGTGATGGAGGCAATAAGATTTTCATCAATAGAAGGAGTTCTGTTCATGATCTGTTCAAAATCTCCGGAATCCTCATAAGCAGATATGATAGCAGCCTGCTCCTGTAAGGATACCTGGGAATAAGGCACAATCTGGGAAGGAAGCAGAGCATGGGTTTTACCACAGTGAGAGCATTTAACCCTGCAGATAGATAAAGTGATTTCAGAATCATCTTTCTTGAGGGAACGGGGATAGTAGCCATGAATGGTTAAACATCCTGAATGGCCACAGGTACACTGTAACTGATGGAACTGTAAGGTATTGATAAGATTTTCGTAAGTTTTTAGATTTAACGGATTGTCAAAAGGTACTGTAATTGTTATCATAGCGTTGGTGCAGCATCTCCCTGTCTAAGGATGTAGTGGTGCATCGGATTGTTATGATAGCAGGTGTCAAACTTTGGTCGGGGAGATACCTGCTATTCTTGTAACTTTGATATGATAACACAAGAAGGTACCGGTTCAAACACTCTGCTGTAAAAAACATCAGAATATCTGAGTCAGTACCTTCATTTAATTTGACTGATATAAGAATGATTTGGAGCACCAAGGGTGCTGGATAACAGCATATCAGGGAGCGGATGTAACAATCGGAGGAAGTGCAAAAATTTACGGAAATAAAAACTCAAATGGAGAAAATAGTAACTTATATATTTATCGTTACAATAGTAGTGAAAAAATTAATCTGAGCACGACTGTTCCACTGACAACGGGTGCTAAAATAGGTGTAGGTTATTATCAGCCATATGGAAAAAACGAGATACCACTTGCAGATTCAGGAAAACAATTCAAAGATGCATTTTTCACTGACGATGATAAAAACTATGAAATTACAACAAAAGATGGAGTAGATGGTATTTTTTATTCTCCAAAAAATTCTTCGGGAGGCAGCTCCACACCATCCACGCCAACCTCTTACAAGCTAAGGGTAGGCGGAGTTGAAGTTACCAGTGCCAATACTTCCGGCACAGGCTGGAGTTATGATAATCAGACAAATACACTGACCTTAGATGGATTTAATTATGAAGGTGATGGAAGCGGAATCGAAATCGAAACCTTACAAGACCTGAACATAATAATTAAAAATGAAAATAGAATAAAAAATATAAGCAGTTCTTACAGCAGTAGTACAAATGGATGGAGTTGCGGAATATATGTTCATGGAAATTTAACCATAACAGGAGATGGAACACTTGATGTAACAGGTGGAACAGCAGATACCAGTCATGGTATTAGTGTACTAGGCAAACTGGAAATTGATAGTCAGGGTACAATTATTGCCAAAGCACAGGCAACAGCCGGTACAAGTGGCATATTTGCATATGATGGTATTGTTATTAAAAATGGTAATATTACAGCATATGCTGCAGAAGCAACTAACAGTAGCCGTGGTATTGAATGTAATGGCGATATAACGATTAGTGGAGGAACTGTAGCAGCTAAGGCAGAAAAAGGAGAGACTCTCAGCTACGGATTAGAAAGTGATAAAAAAATAACAATATCTCCAAATGCAGTTGTCACAGCATCTGGAGTTACCGCAGCATTAAATAAAAACCAGAAGGATATACTGGTGAGATTGGTACAACTTTCGTAAGTAATAATACCAATCCAAATCCAACACCGACACCAGAACCAACACCGACACCAAGTGAACCGTCAACAACGCAAGGTGAATCTACAACAACATCAACACCGGCTTCGACATCAACGGTAAGCACACAGGGCAGTCAGCAGGTTATACCAACCATCATTGAAGGTGCAGGCAGCAGCTATACGCAGGGAAGTGGAAATACAATTTATTTCCGTTCCAGCGATGCATTTGCAAACTTCCAGAAAGTTATGGTAGATAACGCAGAACTCAGTGCAGACTGCTATACGGCAACAGAAGGAAGTATCATTATCACTTTGAAACCGGAGTATTTAAGCACATTGGCAGCCGGATCACACAGTATTAGTATTGTTTCTGCAAATGGAGTTGCAACAGCAAACTTTGAAGTTCAGACAGCAGATACAACAGCAGTTTCACCGAAAACCGGAGATAACGGTCAGGCAGCTTTGTGGATCACACTTCTCATTCTTTCCTGTGGAGCATTGGCCGCAGTTGGAATCAGAAAAAAAGTAAGATAAGCAAAAAATAAATATTTATAAACTCAAACTTCGCACTTGAATAAGTGCCTATGCACCTTGAAAATTCAATAATAACTGGCATAAATATAGCATGAAACCGTCTGGTTTTGATATAATTGAGTTGTTCAGAAACAATTACAAACTGGAGGCTCATGCTATGAATAAAAGTATAACACAAGCGACCCAAGATGATAAGCAGATTTCGAAATCTATCAAAAGATTTTTTACAAGATTTCATGTATCCTCAGCTTTGAAAGTATTCCACGCCTACAAAAAGAAAGGGATTCCGGTAACGGAAATCTTCCAGTATCTGTTTCTGCTTATTTTTTCAAACAGAAGCATGTACATGAACCTGATTACAGGTCGAAACACTCCTGGTTTTGCAAAGGATATCTCACTTGTACTCCCATATTTTGTGGAGTATATCAAGGAGTACTGCGGACAAAAATCCAGGCTGCAACTGACAGGAAATTTGAAAAAGTGCATTTTATGAGTTGTATCCAACAATAAATTTAAAAGAAAATATCTAGGAAGATATCAGCATAGGGCAGCAGATATCTTCCTTTTTGTATTTTACAGAATGGAAAGAAAGTCCGTAAAAAAAGGACGTCAAAAAATGTGTCGGATTTAATGGCTGCGATAAAAAACTAAAACAGAAGAATGGGAAAAGGAAAAAAAACGATAATAGAGGATATATAAATTATAGAGCCACAGAAATAAGATTAGTAAAATATAATCATCAAAAGGAGGGTTATATATGATACAGGTGGATAATCATGGGAAAACAGGTTATTGTCTTCATGGTGACAGCGATCCGTTGGATGTTCAGGTAGGGTATGGACATTATGCAAGAAATGGTGTGAAGGACTTTGTTACAAGAATGACTGCATATGAGCCGGGGGATGACGGAGCAGTTTTTGAAGCAGCAACTTATCTTGGAAGCAGTGCAAGAGTTAAGGTGAATTTTGTCGGTGAGTGCGCACTTCGTCTGCGGATGGTTCCGGAAGGAAGTAAGACAGATTGCAGGAGAGAAGTACTTTCTCTTGATCCTTATAATAAAGTAAAAGTTGAAGAGATGGATAAGTATATTAGACTTTCCACAAAAAGACTGGAGGTATACATATATAAATGCCCATGGCAGATCGTTGTATATCTTGATGGAAGTGAGCTTACCAAAGAACAGATCAAGGATCAGGATGTAGGACTTAAATATAAATCAATCCCATTAGGATTCAGCAGAAAAGAAGACGGAAGTGTTGTTGACTGCTTTGAAACTATGTATATGTATAGTGATGAGAATTTTTATGGATTTGGAGAAAAATTTACAGATTTTGGAAAAAGAGGGCAGAAAATCACTGTATGGCAGAGAGATGCCCAGTCTACGAATGCGGATGTGGCATATAAAGCAATGCCATATTTTATGAGCAGTATGGGATATTCAATTTTATTGAATACATTTACAAGAAATCACTTTAATATGGGAGCAACTTCAGGCGTAAGCTACACGATGGAAGCAGAAGATCCATATCTTGACTATTATATGTTTTGTGACAGGGATTTTAAGGGATTGTTGAAAGAATATACATCTTTCAGTGGAAGATCGCCAATGATTCCAAAATGGGCATTTGGATTCTGGATGTCCAAAATGAGTTATCTTACAAGACAGGAAGTGCAGGATACGGTAGAACATATGGAGGCTTTTGGCATGTCAGCGGATGTGATCCATATTGACGGCTGGCTTGATTTTATCGGTGGAGGAGATGGAAAGGAGCTTCTAGCTTTTGATGAAAAAAGATTTCCGGATCCGGAAGGAATGATCCAGTGGCTAAAGGACAAGGGAATTCATTTGTCTTTATGGATGTTTCCATATCTTCCGGCTTATGCAAAAGACGAAAATGGAAAAACAATTCTTGGAAAAGAATCTAAATTGGTAGAAGTTATGAGAGAACGAAACTTTATCGTAAAAGATTATTCCGGGAACCCATATGTATTTCCACTTGGAGAAGGAGATATCGCCAATACTGCCATTGTAGCACTGGACTTTACAAATCCTGAGTTTGTTGCATATCTGAAAGAAAGAGTAAAACGCCTGATGAGAATGGGTGTAGGTGTTATAAAAACAGATTTCTCAGAAGAGATACCGGAAGATGCAGTATTTTATGATGGAAGCAGGGGACTGGAGGGACATAATAAATATACATATCTGTATTCTAAAACTGTCTATGAAGCCTGTGCAGAAGGAAAAGCAGAGACAGGTGAAAAGGGACTGATCTGGTGTCGGAGCGGCTATGCAGGAAGCCAGAAATATCCGGCACACTGGGCTGGGGATTCTTCCGCAACAGAGAACAACCTTGCATCTATCTTAAAAGGCGGATTGAGTCTTGGCCTAAGTGGTGTGTCATTTTGGGGATTCGATATAGGAGGTTTCTATAATTCAGACGATGAAGGCAATATAAAAATTCCTGAAGATCATGAGTATATCCGTTCAGTACAGATGGGATTGATGGCACCTTTGAGCAGAAGCCATGGACAGTCACCAAGAGAACCATGGAATTTTTCAAAGAAAACACAGGATGCATTCTTAAAGATAAATAAACTGCGTTATAGAATGGTTCCATATTTTTACAGTACAGCGCATGAAACCGTAATGGAAGGGATTCCAATGATGAGAGCTATGCTTCTGGAATTCCAGAATGACCTGAATGCCAGAAATCTTTCCACACAATATATGCTGGGAGAAGCAATGTTAGTTGCACCTGTTTTTGACCAGCAGATCCAGCATATTTATCTGCCAAAGGGAAGCTGGATCGATCTGAACAGTGGCAAAAGAAAAGAAGCAGGATGGATTGTTTCAGATCAGGTATTTGATGAGATACCACTTTATCTCAGAGAAAATAAAATGATTCCTTTATTGAAAGAAGCGCCTATGCATATCGGAGATCAGAAATTTGAGAATCTGGAAATCTGGATGAATCTGACAGACTCAATCAGTCAGAATTACTATGATGACGACATTACTGGAAGCTTCCAGGCAGTCCTGAAAAATGATGTGGTGGAGATTACAACAAAAGACATGGACGTGGCAGCCATTAAAGCGTGGATTCCGGCTCAGATCAGAAGATGCTTTGTAAATGGCACACAGTGGAGTGTACGAAAGGCAGATAATGCCTGGATAATAGATAAATAAGATGCAGGCGGGAGCTGCCTGCAGAAAAGGAGGAAAAGATGAAAAGAAGAATTTTATCAGGACTGCTTATTGCAGCCATGATGACAGGAACATTGGCAGGCTGTGGAGCAAAGGACACAGGTAATGGAAGCCAGGGTACGGAAACAGCAGAGGGTGAGGCATCAGATATCAACTTTGATGAAGATCCATACGAGGTGAATATGCTGATTGCCCTTCCGGCAGCATCACCGAATGACAGCGAGGTAAAAAGAGTTACAGATAAAATTAACGAAATTACATTGGAGAATCTGAATATGACGCTGAATCTTACGATTCTTCCATTTTCCGCTTATCTTGAGCAGATTCAGCTGGAGCTAAGCTCAGGAGCAGATCTTGATATTTTTGTTGCACCTACAGCTTATGGACCAAGCTGGGTAGACGCGGGATTTTTAACAGATATGGGACCGCTTCTTGATCAGTATGGTCAGGAGACATTGGAAAGCTATCCGTCAAAAGAACTGGCAACGGCACCGAATTTGAATGGATATGTATATGGTGTTCCGGTACATAAGGAAATTTCCCAACAGACATCTATTTATTTCAGAACAGACATTCTTGATAAGTATAATATTGATGTGAGCAATGTCAAGACGATTGAAGATGTTGATGCGATTTTCGACGAAGTATCTGCAAAGGAACCAGATATGTGGATGGTTGCTATGGATAACCTGGGATGGCCGGAATTAGAACCAATGGATTATATCGGCGGTCTTGAGACTTATGCTGTATTAGATCCTACAGAAAACAGCACAGTAGAAAATGTATTTGAAACAGATGTATTTAAAAAATGGACCACTTACGCACATAAATGGTTTGATAAAGGATGGATCAACAGTGGTGCAGCTTCTGATACAGAATCTTATTATACATATATTTCTTCCGGACAGGCATTTGCATTCTTCAATGATTCGGGTCATCCATTAGCAGAAAAAGATCAGGAGAGCAACTGCGGTGGAACAGATCTTACTATGGTCAACCTGGAAGAATCAATTGCAACTACAGCTACGGCTTCTTCATTTTGCTATTGCATTTCTTCCGGTTCAGAAGATCCGGCAAAAGCTATGCAGATGTTGAATTTTATTGAAACCAATGCAGACGTTATGAATCTTCTTAACTGGGGAGTTGAAGGTGAAGATTACGTAGTAAACAGTGATGGACTCTTAGATTATCCGGAAGGAAAGGATGCATCAACAGTAGGATATCATATTGGTGCAGGCTGGATTCTTCCAAATCAGTTTGTATGTACACCATGGTGTACAGATGGTGCTGACATTTACGAAAAGATGGAAGAGTACAATAATAATACTACTATTTCACAGCTTATGGGATTCACATTTGATCCGACACCGGTTCAGGATCAGATCTCTGCGGTAAGTAATGTAAAAGCCGAGTATTATAAAGCATTAGTTACTGGAGCAGTTGACCCGGATGAGTATATTGAAAAACTGGTGCAGGAAATGAAGGATGCTGGATCAGAGGAGATCATTGCTGAAATGCAGAAACAGGTAGACGAATTCCTGCAGAATAAGAGTGAGTAAAACTTTATTATATATCTTGAAATAGTTGTTTGTGATTTTAACCTGTAGGCTTTAGGTAGATAATAGAGTCTGCAGGTTAAAATGCATTTACGATCATTAATAAAAGAGGAGTGACCTGCAAATGGGCGGAAAGAAACAAGAAAAAAAGAGTTTTAGATCAAAAATAGCTGCAGTCAAAAGGTATCTGCCATTGTATTTTATGATGCTTCCTGCAATGGCATACCTTTTAATTAATAATTACCTTCCTATGAGTGGCCTGGTACTTGCATTTAAAAAATACAGGGCGAGAGATGGAATCTGGGGCAGTGAATGGGTTGGATTTAAGAATTTTTCGTTTTTATTAAAGAACAAGGAGCTGCCAATTCTGTTCCGCAATACAATAGGATATAATATCTGCTTTATTATAGTGAATATGGTATTGGGAGTGATACTGGCAATCCTGATCACCGAAATCCGGAACCAGAAATTCAGAAAATTTGCGCAAAGCAGTATTCTTTTTCCTTTTGTTGTATCAATCATTATTGTCTCTTATATGGTCAGAGGATTCCTGGATCCGGAAGCAGGTCTTATGAATCATATTCTGGAGGCAATGGGCAGAGATCCAGTATCCTGGTATGATGTTTCAAAATATTGGCCAGGTATCCTTATTTTTGTAAACACATGGAAAAGTGTAGGATATGGATGTATTTTATATATATCGGCAATTCTGGGAATTGACGCATCCCTATTTGAATCAGCATCCCTGGACGGGGCCAATAAATTTCAGAAAATATGGTATATTACACTTCCGTTTTTAAAACCAACGGTAATTACGGTAGCATTGTTATCCATTGGAAAAATTTTTAACAGTGATTTCGGGTTGTTCTACCAGGTGCCACAGGGATCAGGATTGATTACGAACGTTACACAGACGATTGATACATTTGTTTATAAGGCACTGACTACACATAGTGATATTGGAATGTCTGCAGCAGCCAGCTTCTTCCAGTCTGTAATAGGGTTTTTGCTGGTAATGATATTTAATGCGATCACCAACAAAATCAGCAAAGAGAATGCATTGTTTTAGGAGGAATATTTATGGTTCGATCAAAACAGGATAAATGGTCAGAAGTGGCAGCTTATGTTATAATGTCTATTGTAATGTTAATAATCCTTTTCCCATTTGTACTTTTATTTATGTCATCTATTACAGAAGAAACATCTTTGCTTGTAAATGGATACTCAATTTTTCCGAAAGATATCAGCTTTGCCGCATATAAATATATCTGGCAGTCAAAAGATACAATAGTAAGAGCTTATGCAGTGACTATTGGAGTGACAATTATAGGAACCGCATTAAATGTGCTGATTACAGCAATGGTTGCGTATCCTCTGTCATTGGACAAACTTCCAGGGAAAAGAATTCTTTCATTTATTATTTTATTTACAATGCTCTTCAGTGGAGGACTGGTACCTACTTACATGATGTATACCACTGTGTTGAAAATAAAAAACACATATCTGGCATTGTTGATGCCTAATCTGCTTTTCAGTGCATTCAATGCGATTATTGTTAAAACTTATCTGCGGTGTAATATCCCACCGGAATTATATGAATCAGCAAGGATCGACGGAGCAGGAGAACTGACGATATTCAGAAAGCTGGTATTACCTCTTGGAAAATCTATTTTTGTGACAATTGGGATTTTTGCAGGTCTGGGATATTGGAATGACTGGATGAACGGCTTGTATTATGTGACAGATTCATCAAAATATTCAATTCAGCAGCTGCTTAATGTAATGGTAAAAAATATCCAATATCTGACACAGTATGGTAAGAGTACAGGAACAGGACAGATACCAAGTATCAGTTTAAGAATGGCAATTGCATTTGTCGCAATGCTGCCAATGCTGATTCTGTATCCGTTTCTGCAAAAATACTTCGAAAAAGGAATTACACTAGGAGCAGTGAAAGGATAAAGAAGTGTATCGTCGTTTTTTAATAGAAAATTCGAGAAAAATACTTGTGTTTAGTATCTGCATCCAGATTGTGTGTATGATTGTATTTGGTTATACATATCAGAAACAACAGGATGAAGCAAAAAAGAATATTGTGCAGTTTACAGAGCAGTATGTTGAAAAAGTGACGAATGAATTAAAGAGAAATGACAGCTATATGGGTGTGACTACAGTGGATTCAAAAGATTATAGAGGAATGTTTGGATTGGATGAGCTGTCTAAAATAGGAAAAATCTCAGAACTACAGGTGACATATAAACTGCTAAGCAGTGCAAGTGATTATAGATATCATTTTTTCTCAATGAACAGGGAAGATGATGACTTTATAGAGCTTACCGCAGTAAAACTTCCGTTTGAAAGATACCGGAGAATACGTCCATATCTGAAAGACGGTGCTTCAGAAAAAATTATAAATGGAAAGTGGATATATATAAAGACAGAGCAGGAAAACATAATTGCATCTTTCTGGTTATATGATCAATTTGTTCTCGGAGCATGGATTACAGAAGAGGATTTTTTAAAGGACGTAAGTCAGCTGGATTACGGATCTGGAGGCGGCATCTCACTTGTTTTGAAAGAGGATATGGATAAGACCGACTTATCCATGGAAAATCACAGGGCAACAATATATGAGCTTGAGGATGTAAACAGTGATTTTGAAATCTGTGAAGTACTGAAACAGAACAGTGAGATGAAGAGGATTATGATCTTACAGGTACTGCAGTTTGCTCTGGGATTACAAGTTCTGATCGTTCTGCTTGTGATGATGTGGCAGTTGAGAAAGAATTTTATCATACCTGTGAAAAATCTGGTGGAGGTATTAGACCGGTACCGTTCAGTAAAAGAATATAGGAAACAGAAAAAAGAAAATGAGGCACCAGATGTAGTAAACGATGCTTATCAGATTCTGGACAGTCTGGGAAATCATGTGGAGAGTCTGTCGCTGCAGTTGTGTAAGAGTGAGATGGAAAAAAAACAGCTGGAAATTAATTTCAGAAATCTGCAGATCCGTCCGCATTTTTTTTGTGAACTGCCTGGCTATGATTTCAGGAATGGCTCAGATAGGGGATGTAGAGAAGATTCAGAAAATGACAGTATGTATTTCGAAATATTATCGCTATATATGTCAAGATTGTCTGGATACGATCTCACTTTCAGCAGAAATCCACCATATGGAAAACCTAATTAAAATCAGGGGAGAATGGAATGCAAACGAAATACAGTTCCGATATGAGCTGGAAACAGGAACAGATAAGACCCGGATTCCGGTTTTAAGTGTAAGCACATTCCTGGAAAATTCCATTAAACATGCAATGACTGGGGCGGGTGTCTTGAAAATCAGGCTTACAGCAAAAAAGGCAGAGCGGAATATGGTTTCTATCTGTATTACTGACAATGGAGCAGGCTTTTCAGAAGAAGTGTGTGAGCAATTGAACCAGGGAGCTCCAGTAGCGGATACAGGAGGAAAACACATCGGAATTAATAATGTAAGGCAGAGAATATCGTTGATTTACGGGGAAAAGGCAAGGATATTATTCAGAAATACCCAGGAGGGTGGTGCCTGTGTAGATATTCTTATACCGGAGGAAACGGAAACATTATGAAACTTTTGATCGTGGATGATAATAAGTATGTAGTAGAAGGCCTGAAAAGACAGTTAAACTGGAGTGCTTTTGGAATAGATGAGATTTTTGGCTGCTATAGTGTAGCCCAGGCAAAATCAATTATGGAAAAAGAAGAAATAGATTTCCTGATTTCAGATATCGAGATGCCGGAAGAAAATGGATTTGAATTACTTTCCTGGATGCAGGAAAAGGGAATGGATACACAGAAACTGCTCCTTACAAGTTATGCAGATTTCCATTATGCCAAGGCGGCAATTGATTACAAATGCAGCCAGTATCTTCTAAAACCGATAGAAACGTCCAAATTAGAAGAAGTAATGATTGAACAGGTTGACAGCAGAGTAAAGTACCAAAGAGAAAAAAGACTTCTTCAATGTGGAAATGACTGGCTTTCCCACCAGAGTATCATTAAGGAAATGTTTTGGAAAGATGTTCTGGACGAATTGATTTTCTGCAGAGATAATTCGGCAATATACCGGATAAAGAAAGAAGGTTTAACTTATGAACCGGATCAGCAATTTTGTGTGGGACTGCTCTGCTTTGAACCGGACATAGGAAAACAGCGCCTGACACAGGGATTACTTGGATTTTCATGTGAAAATGTCTGGAATGAGATTGCAGAAAAGAATGGGATTGAAGCAGAAGCGATTATGTATAATGGACCATTTCAGTATGCAGTAATTCTGGAAGAAAAATGGAAAATGGATCATATAAAAAGAACTCTGGAACAGTTCATACAGGCATTCGTTCCATTTTATCATGGAAGAGTACAATGTTATTTTGCAGAAAATGTGTGTATTGATGAAATTGCTGTAATGGTAAGGAAGCTTGAAGGACAGGCATTGGAGAATCTGAACAGGGAAAGCGGAATTATTTATGAAAGGAATTCTCCTGAGACAGCAAAAGAACTCTTCCATGATCCGGAAGCTGAAATATGGGAAGAACTTTTACAAAGAGGAAAACTGGAGGAACTTTATAAGTCGATTCGTGAATATTTTGCGCATTTGAAGCAGATTGAAAATTTAAATGCAACTTTTCTGGAAGTTGTCCTGATGGATTGGAATATGATCGCCCATAATGTGCTTGTAAGCCATAATATGACAACTTACCAGATGTTAAGCAGAGTAAGAAACCAGGAACACGCATTGCTCGCACTGAAAAGTGTATCATGTATGGAAGAATTAATTGAAGAAGAAGTCAGAAAAATCTGGGAACTTGTTTCTTATGTGGAAAAAACAGATACAATGATTGCCGACATCAGGAGATACATAGACAAACATCTGGATAGCGTGACAAGAAGTGAGATATCGGAAGAGTTTTATCTGTCCCCGAACTACCTGTCGAAATTATTCCGCAAGGAAACAGGATCATCTCTGAGCGTTTATATTCAGAATGTAAGAATGAGCAGGGCAAAACAGCTTTTGCTGGAAACAAATTATTCAATCAGTGAAATCGCTACGGAGACAGGGTATCCCAGTTTTGCACATTTTTCCAAGCAGTTTAAAAAATTTGTCGGAAAGACACCAAATGAATACCGAAAGGGAATCTGACAGTTTACAGAATATGAAGATAACCGAAAAGGAGCATAGAAATTAAATGGTAGTAATAGATAAAATAAGCTGTATAGGATGTGGGCAGTGTGAAAAAGACTGCTTTGGACATAACATAAGCATGAAAGAGGGAAAGGCACATATAATAGGAAACTGCTTCGAATGCGGTCACTGTGTTGCAATATGTCCTGTGAATGCAGCAAAAATTCAAGGAGATACCGAAGATGAAATACAAACCGGAAATAGAAAAGCAGAAGAATTTTTAAATCTTATTAAAAACAGGAGGAGCATCCGGTATTATAAAGATCAGCCTGTTTCGAATGAGCAGATCCAGTTGGTATTAGAGGCGGGCCGATATACACCTACAGCAGGAAATGCGCAGGATGTAACTTATACCGTAGTGAGTAAAAAACTTCCAGAAGTGAAACCATATATATGGCGGGGATTGCTGCAATTTGGGAAAAAAATGAAAGAAATCGACCCGGACAGTATGTATGACAGTCTGTGGAGCAGAATGTATACTCAGTGCTGCAGGACACAGGGGAAAGAAGACCATCTTTTTTTTAATGCACCAATTCTGCTGATCGTAGCTGCAAAAACATCAGTAAATGGTATTCTGGCGGCAGACAGTGTTGAACTGATGGCCAATACGCTAGGACTTGGATGCCTGTATTCCGGATTTATTGAGAGAGGATTAAAAGAAAGCAGCGAAGCACTGGAACTGCTAAATCTTAAAAAGGAAGATATTTGTATCTGCATGCTCATGGGTTATCCAGATATCAGTTATCAGAGACCGGCACCACGAAAACCTGCAGTTATTTATTGGAAATAATAGAAAGGAAAGCAGTACAGAGATGAGAAAAAGTGGTATATTGATGGCAATATCAAGCATTCCGTCAAAATATGGGATAGGGGGTTTTTCAAAGGAAGCATATGAATTTGTGGATTTCCTCGGAGAGTCAGGACAGAAAATATGGCAGATTCTGCCTCTTGGACCAACTGGTTATGGGGATTCCCCGTATCAGTCGTTTTCTACATTTGCAGGAAATCCTTACTATATTGATCTTGAATCTTTACAAAAATCGAGATGGCTTACAGAAGAGGAATGTAAAAAAGCAGATTGTGGAGAACAACCTGGGAAAGTAAATTATGAAGCTGTTTATAAAACGAGATTTCAGGTATTAAGGAAGGCATTTAAAAGTGCAAAAGCTGAAAATATTAGTGAAACAGAGGATTATAAAAGTTTTCTGTCAGAAAATACATTCTGGCTGCCTGATTACTGCCTGTATATGGCACTGAAAGAATCATTTGGAGGTATATGCTGGATTGACTGGGAAGAAGATATCCGCCTAAGAAAGAAGGGAGCTTTAGATAAATATCGACAGAAACTGTCAGAAAATATAGCTTTCTATGAATTTTTACAGTACATATTTATACGGCAATGGGAAAAGTTAAAGCGGTATGCAAATGAGAAGGGGATAGAAATTGTTGGGGACATTCCAATTTATGTTGCATTTGACAGTGCAGATACCTGGGCTAATTCACAGTTATTTCAACTGGACGAACAAAAAAACCGATTGCTGTGGCTGGATGTCCGCCGGATGCTTTTTCTGCAACCGGACAATTATGGGGAAATCCACTTTATTGCTGGGAATATCATAGAAATACCGGATATGCATGGTGGATACGGAGAGTCGAATATTGCTGTAGTATTTATGATATTGTAAGAATCGATCATTTTAGGGGATTTGATGAATACTGGTCTGTGCCATACGGCGATGAAACTGCATCAGGTGGGCACTGGGAGGCAGGACCAGGAGTGGCACTATTTCGTGAGATGGAGAAAAAGATTGGAAAAAAGCAAATTATTGCAGAAGATCTTGGCTTTCTGACACCGAGTGTCATACAGATGGTGAAAGACAGTGGATTTCCGGGAATGAAAGTATTGCAATTTGCATTTGATTCAAGGGAAGCCAGCGACTATATGCCATACAATTACAGCCATAATTGCGTGGTTTATACTGGAACACATGATAATGAGACAACAGCGGGATGGTATATGCATCTTCCTGAGGATGATAAAAGACTTGCAGACAGCTTTTTAAACCTTCACAGTGAAGATGAACCAGCATGGGAGATGATAAGGACAGCATTGGCAAGTGTTGCAGATACTGCAATTATACCAATGCAGGATTATATTGGACTTGGAAATGAGGCGAGAATGAATACACCATCTACACTTGGCGGAAACTGGGAGTGGCGAATCGAAAAAGAGGTTCTTACAGGAAATCTGGCAAAGAGAATTAAAAGTTTATGCGAAATTTGTGGAAGATGTGGCTGATTACAGAAGAAAGGAAGGATGCACTGGCAAGCTTTCCATGATTTCTGGAGTCTGCATTATCCCACTCATAATGACGTTTTACCGCAAACCTGAGACAATCGATGACATGACCTATTACATAGCAGCCAAGCTGATAGAACTTTTGGAATCAAGGCAAAGGTGTATCGCAGATGGAATGGATGAATCCTGCCCCCGGTCTGTATGGATTGATTTTTAACATAATACATCACTGCTGGCTATATATTGCTTTAAATATCGTTTGCATCAATGCGGTTACGTTGTATTCTTGTGGATTACGTAAAAATATTGCTAGATTACGCAAGATTTTAGCAAGTATTTATAATTAACTCAAACTTCGCACATAAATTTTAGCTATGCACCTTGAAAATTCAATATCTGGCAGTTATTCCGTTGTCAATGTTCCACTTTTATGCAGCATGCAACTGAGTTTTCAACATCACTGGAAGTGCATTCATAAATGTCTCCATCATTTCGTTGATTTTCTCATCTGATAACTCGGTATTTTCTTCAAACATTGTCCAGAACATTTGAAGTAACATTTGAAATGCCTGTATCCAAGTGATATCAGATAACTCATCAGAAAAGTATAAAAAGAGTTCGCCAAGAGACCGGCTGTCATTAGATTCCCGGCTTTCCAGCGATAACATCATGTATCGAGTAAAAACAACTGCGGTATGCACTGTCATTGCATCATAGGACAGAGAATTGCACTCTCTGCTCAGGTTAAGATAACTTTTGCATACCTTGAAGAACACCTCTATATCCCAGCGCTTTCCATAAATTCGGATGATTTCGTTTTCGGTCAGATTTATATCTGTAGAAATAAGACAGAGGTACTCCTTGCGTTTGTTGCGGTTACGGACATAAACCACTTTTGCCGGAATGATTTCACCATTCTTTACAACATCGACCATAACAGAGAGCAGATATCTTGATTTTCCGCGTCTCTTTTTATTCCTGTTGTAGATAGAAACCAAAGACATATCTTCCCCATTGTAACGAAAGAACATCTTTGGGGTTTTCTTAGCCATGCCGATTACATCATATCCAATCCCTTTTACCGCATGAAGCGTACTTGGGGATGAAAACCAGCTGTCAAAAAGAACATATTTCGCAGGAATTGCAGCTCTTTTAGCTGTATTTAAAAGTGAAAGCATGGCAGATGTTCCTTTTTCCATGGAAAGTTTTCTGCGTTTGTAGCCAAAGGTTCTTTTGTCTGCTTTTACAGCCTCATTGATACGATTTTTCTTGTTTTCTGTAGAAAGAAGGATGCTGTTTACCGGCAGGAACGTACTTCCATCTGACCATCCAAGCGTAAGCATTCGAAATCCAAAACGATATTTATGTTTTGCGTGATCATAGATTTTTGCAAGAAGCTCCACCTTTTTGGAACGGTTGCGTTCAAACATGGAATCATCAATGATAAAGACATTGGTACGATCTTTGGAATCCAGTGGAATGATAGCTTCTTTGATGATCCGGGAAGAAAGAATCGTTGTAAAACGAATCCAGTTAATCTGTATCATCTTCATGAAACGATACACCGTATCCTTTGCAAAACCAGGAGTGTTTCGACCTGTAATCAAATTCATGTACATGCTTCTGTTTGAAAAAATCAGCAGAAACAGATACTGGAAGATTTCCGTTACCGGAATCCCTTTCTTTTTGTAGGTGTTGGATACTTTCAAAGCTGAGGATATATGAAATCTTGTAAAAAATCTTTTGATAGATTTCGAAATCTGCTTATCATCTTGGGTCGCTTGTGTTATACTTTTATTCATAGCATGAGCCTCCAGTTTGTAATTGTTTCTGAACAACTCAATTATATCAAAACCAGACGGTTTCATGCTATATTTATGCCAGTTATTATTGAATTTTCAAGGTGCATAGGCACTTATTTAAGTGCGAAGTTTGAGTTTATAAAATCAAACATCCCCAGTATTAAGATGATTTCTATCAGACAGAGGAAGCATCCTGATACTGGGGATTATTTTATTGCAAAAAATTAAAGTGAAATGAACGACAATATGAGTTATAAGAAAAACCTATAACAACCACAAGGAATCTTCTATAACCAGAACAATTGACAAACCATGACCACATAGTTATAATCACAAACATAAATTAATTCCTATAAAACATATCAAAAAGATAGGAAATAAAGAAGGGAGAAAATCATATGAAAACAAATACGATTGTAAAGAACAAAAAACAGATGTGCCGCTGTTGTATGTGCTGTATGGATGAATACGGTTTTATTTTCATATGATTTATGCACCTGAGTGTTTTGCAAAGAGAAGAAGCAGGCAGTTGTGATAAACATATGACAACGACCTGCTTCTTTCTTTATGTGAACACTCTTTAGAATTAACGTATGAAAGTGTATGAGAGAAAGATGCTTAAAAGTAGAAATAGATAATTGCGAAACTCGTGAAAGAAGAGTAGGAGGAGTTTCACAATTTTCTAAAAAGTAGAAAAATGAAGAGGAGAAAACATTATGAAACAGAGTTTAGTAAAAAAATTAACAGCAGGAATTCTTACAGGAGCATTAGCAATCAGTGTAACAGCGTGCGGTGGAAATAGCGCAGATACAAATAATGCATCCACAAATGCAGACGTCAGTGCAGAAACAGAGAACAGTGGAGATGTAACCGTGATCAATGCAGTGACCGGAGGTTCGCCAAAGCCTTACATTTCCGTGGAGGAAGATGGAAGTTATTCAGGATATGATATCGAAGTATTACAGGCAGTATTTGACCGGCTTCCACAGTACAGTCTGAATTTGCAGGCCGCAGAATTTGATGCGATTTTCTCAGGACTTACCGCTGGTAATTATCAGATTGCTGTCAACAATTTCAGCTACAACGAGAAGAGAGCGGAAAGTTACTACTATTCTTTCCCATATGACGAGATCAAATATGTATTTGTTCAGAGAGCAGATGATGAACCACTCACTTCTTTACAGGATGCCGCTGACAGAGGTTACAAGATTGAGGCAGGTGCCGGAGTGAATGTCACGAATGCCATTGAAAAATGGAATGAAGAAAATCCGGAATCACAGATTGAGATTATTTACACAGAGGCAGATCTCTCGGTTGTATTTGAACATATTCAGGACGGAACAAGCGATTTCAGGGTAGATGACCTTCCAATTTACAACAGCTACATCGAAGAGTTTGGTTTTGACGGATTACAGAAAACAGAACTATCTGCTGATGAGACAGCAAAGTTTTCAACAGCACTAGATGCGTACTTCTTATTCCCGTTAAATGACGAGGGGGCAGCACTTCGGGAGGATGTTAATAAGGTATTGAAAGAGTTACAGGAGGATGGCACATTAGAAGAACTTTCACAGAAATATTTCGGGGCAGATCAGGTTCCATCCGCAGATAAATTTGAAACACCGATCAACTAAGAAGAACGAAAAGCAGGAGGCAGAAAAATGGCAGAATTTGATTATGAAGTAGTAAATGGAAGAAAGATCAGAGTCCGTCCGGTAGAGACAGTTTCAGAGGTTGATGAGAACGGATATTTTCACAGACAGCCAAATCATTT
The DNA here is from genome assembly GCF_000174195.1 of Roseburia inulinivorans DSM 16841. Taxonomy (GTDB): domain Bacteria; phylum Bacillota; class Clostridia; order Lachnospirales; family Lachnospiraceae; genus Roseburia; species Roseburia inulinivorans. Next base: position 58,858 of record NZ_ACFY01000170.1, read on the forward strand.
TACAACAGGATTCGGACCGGGCGAAAATCCGGTAGAAAAAGGACGTTATCGTCTGGTCTGGGCAAAGCTGTGCCACTGGTCAAACCGTGCATCCATCGTGAGGGAGCTTCTGGGGCTGGAGGATGCCATCAGTGTCAATATGGTAGAACATGCGCCTCATGAAAAAAATCTTGGCTGGGAATTTGTATATGACGAGAACAACACAGATCCGGTTTTAAACATTCAGTTTTTGAGTGAGGCATATTATAAAGCAGATGATGATTATACCGGACGAACGACAGTTCCAGCACTGATCGACGTACAGACCGGAAAAGTAGTGAACAACGATTACAACAGACTGACCAACTATTTTGAAGTAAACTTCAGGGAATTTCATGGAGAGAATGCACCGGATCTTTATCCGGAAGAACTCAGGGAAGAAATTGATAAGTTAAATATCTGGTTATTCCATAATGTAAATAATGGTGTATACAAAACAGCATTTGCCCGCTCCAAAGAGGCATTCTGGGATGCTTACAATGCATTTTATGCAGCACTTGATATTCTGGAAGAAAGGCTCGGACATCAGAGATTTTTATTTGGAGATTATGTGACAGACAGTGATGTGAGACTTTATGTGACGCTGGCAAGACTTGATATCCGCTATGCATTCCAGCTTGGCCACACAAAAAAGCGTCTCATTGATTACAAAAACCTGTGGGGATATGCAAGAGATCTTTACCAGATTCCAGCATTTAAGAACAACACGTACTTTAAAGATTTTGCAAATCCTTCCAATAAAAAAGAGGGACATCTTATGGAGACATTTAATGCAAGATTTTTAGATGAGATCAATTTTGATGCATACTGGGGAGCACCTGCAGACAGGGCACATTTAAGCAGTGATCCGGGTAACAAATTTAAAATTGGGAAGCGATAGGCAGGAGGCATATTATGGCAGAGTATATAGAAGTAAACGGCAGGCAGATCAGAGTCCGCCCGACAGAGACAGTAAGTGAAGTAGACAAATATGGCAATTTCCATAGACAGCCAAATCATTTTACAAAAGGATTCGAACCTGGGGAAAATCCGGTAGAGAAAGACCGGTACATTTTATTCTGGGCAAAAGGATGCCACTGGTCAAACCGCGCATCCATTACAAGGGAACTTCTTGGTTTACAGGATGCGATCAAAGTGGAAATTGTAGGCTGGGATGATGATGCTTACGAAAAATCTTTGGGCTGGGAATTTGTAAATTCGCCAGATCATATCAACCCGGAAACAGGAGCACAGTTTCTGAGTGAGCTTTATTACAATGCAGACCCGGAGTACACAGGCCGTGCAACAGTCCCTTCTTTTGTGGATTACAAAGAGAAAAAGGTAGTGAACAACGATTATCACAGGCTGACCAACTATCTGGAGGTTGATTTTAAGCCATTCCAAAAGCCGGATGCACCGGATCTTTACCCGGAAGAACTCAGAGAAGAGATTGACAAGTTAAACTGGTGGCTGTTTGAAAATGTTAACAATGCTGTTTACAGAGCACAGTTCGCACAATCCTTACAGGCTTTTTCGGATGCTTATGAGACATTTTTTGCAGGGTTAGATGCAATGGAAGAACGTTTAGAACAGCAGAGATTTCTGTTTGGAGATTACGTGACAGACAGTGATATCCGTTTATATGTGACACTGGCAAGATTCGATGTCGCTTATTCCAGAAACATTGGTCCATGTAAAAGGCGTCTCGTGGATTACAAGAATTTATGGGGATATGCAAGGGATTTATATCAGATTCCGGCATTTTACCACAACACGTATTTTAAAGATTTTGCAGCGAGTGTTGATCTTAGCAAGGCAGACCCGGATTACTGGGAGTCTACTTATTACGATATCGTGATTCCGGATACTGATTTTGATGCGATCTGGAAGACACCGGCCGGAAGAGAGCATTTAAGCAAAGATCCGGCAAATAAATTAAAAATTCCAAACGATTTTTATAAATCGTGGAACTAAGGGAGAAGCAAGGAGCGGAAGATGATGGAAGCAGTGCATGCAACAGAAGAATGGCAGAGAGCAGGAGTGCATTATATCAGAATACAGGCAATGTGTGTCGGGTTTGATATTCCACCCAGATACGAATTTGCGGATGACACAAAGGACAGTGAATACATTCTGGTTCACGAAAACGGATTTCCGGTGTCTACCTGCCGGGTACGGATCGATGAAGAAAATGCCGGTCATATCGAGCGTGTTGCCACATTGGAAGAGTACAGGGGAAAACATTACGGGGCACTTGGAATCAAGGCAGCGGAGCAGCTTTTGAAAGAGCGGGGTGTTACAAACATACGGATCAATTCCCGCGAGAAGGCACTTGGCTTTTATGAGAAGCTTGGATATACACCGGATTTTTCCACACGCTCCGGTGAGGGAGAATTTGTGTGCATCATGACTTCAAAAACACTGTAAATTTCTACAGACAATTGTAGTGATAAAAACAGAAAACGAACGGAGAAAAACTATGGCAAAGTTATTTGATTTTGAAGCGGTCTTGAGCCAGCTTCCGGAGATTTTAAAATATCTTCCGACAACCCTGATCCTTGCAGTCAGTTCCATGATCATTGCACTTATCATCGGAATGCTCCTGGCATTGATCAAAACAAAAAATATTCCTTTGTTAAAACAGATCGCAGGAGTGTATATCTCGCTGATCCGGGGAACACCAGTGATCGTGCAGTTGTATATTGCATACTTTGGAATCCCAATGATCACAAAATACATATACCAGCAAAATGGATGGAATTATCAGAGTTCGACAACCTCCGGTTTTGTGTATGCGATCATCGCACTTTCTATCAATGAATCAGCGTATATCGCAGAGATTTTCCGGGGAGCTTTGGCATCTGTCAATGTCGGACAGATCGAGGCTGCAAGTGCGATCGGAATGACATATTTCCAGACGTTTTGCAGAATCATTTTTCCGGAAATGCTAAGCGTGGCGCTCCCGGGACTTGGAAATTCCTTTATTGGACTGATAAAGGGAACGTCCCTTGCGTTTGTCTGTGCAGTCGTTGAGATGACAGCACAGGGAAAAATCATTGGTGGAAGAACTTACCGTTATTTTGAAGTATATGTTTCACTTGCGATCATTTACTGGGTGATCACATTTGTGATCGAGCAGGGAATCAGGCTGATTGAGAAGAAAATGCAGATTCCGGATCAAGTGGCAAAAGTAGAGATATCCGAGGATGAGAGAGGGGTATAAAAATGTTAGAGATCAAAAACCTTTCCAAAAGTTTTCATGAGAATAAAGTATTAGACCATATTAATTTAAAAATTGAAAAAGGCGATGTTGTCGGAATTATCGGCCCTTCCGGTACAGGAAAATCAACCTTATTAAGATGCATCAACCAGTTGGAGATCCCGGAGGAGGGGGAGGCTGTTTTTGGTGGAAAAACGGTCGATCTTTCCAAAAAACACAAAGACAGTCTGGAATTCCGTAAGAGCACGGGCATGGTGTTCCAGAGATTTTATCTGTTTGAGAAAAAGACAGCGTTGGAAAATGTTATGGAAGGACTTATGGTTGTTCAGAAAAAGAGCAAAGCGGATGCAAAAGCAATTGCTTTAAAAGAATTAGAGCGTGTTGGAATGGCATCATGGGCAAATCATTATCCAAAACATTTGTCCGGAGGACAGCAGCAGCGTGTTGCAATTGCCAGAGCACTGGCTCTAAAACCGGAATTACTCCTGCTCGACGAGCCGACTTCAGCCTTAGACCCGGAGCTTGTCGGTGAAGTACTTGAGACGATCAAAAATGTTGCGGCAGAAGGACACACAATGCTCTTAGTATCTCACGAAATGAACTTTGTAAGGCATGTTGCCAATAAAGTGATATTTTTAGATGGCGGTCATGTCGTGGAGTATGGAACGCCGAAGGAAGTATTTACCAATCCACAGAATGAACGGACAAAAGAATTCCTGAGAAAAATGCAACTGCTGAATGAACCGGAATATGTAATATAATGAGCAGTGTTCATAATGTGAGGAATAAATTTGACTGCTTGCAGGCAATAATTTATTCCTTATATTATGAAGAGGGCGAATGCCCGGCTGCACTGCGGATTAAATTGTAGATTTTTCTGGCGTGCACTGCGGAGTAGATTAAATTCAAATCAAACTAAATTAAATGCAGATTAAATAAATCGAAAAGAGGTACCTCATCATGGCATGGAAACAGAACATCATAGAAGATTTTAAACAACTGGTATCCTTTGATTCCATCAGTTTTCATGAGCGGAAGAGCGCAGACTGGCTGTTTGCCAGACTAAAAAGCATGGGATTTTCTGTGGAGGAAGATCAGGCAGGTTCTCATTACGGTGGCGACACCGGAAATATTTTTGCCGTTCTGGACGGAGAATTAGACGGAGATCCGGTTATTTTTTGCGCACATATGGATGTTGTAGAACCGGGAAGCGGAAAAAAATCTGTTCTGGAAAAAGACGGAACAATACATTCTGCCGGGGATACTGTGCTTGGTGCAGACGACATCAGTGGTATTCTGGAAATCCTCTATGGTGTACAACTTGTTCTTGACAGTGGAAAACCTCATAAAAAAATTGAAATTCTGTTTACAATTGGTGAGGAATTATATGTCAAAGGTTCGGATGTTTTTGACTATTCGAAAGTAACCGCAAAACAGGCGTATGTGCTTGATCTGTCCGGGGCGGTTGGAACCGCTGCAAGACGTGCGCCGTCTATCATTTCCGTGAGAGCTGAGATAAAAGGAAAAGCGGCTCACGCCGGATTTGAACCGGAGCGTGGAATCCATGCGATCGCAGTGGCGGCAGAAGCAGTGACACGTCTGTCCATGGGACATGTGGATGAGGACACAACGTTTAATATTGGAACGATAAACGGTGGAACTGCCACAAATATTGTGCCGGATAGCTGTGTGGTGACAGGTGAAATCCGAAGCTATGACCACAGCAAAGCTTTAGAATATGTAAAAAATACGGAAAAAATTTTTGCAGAGGAAGCAGACAAAGCAGGAGCCACTGCAGAGGTAACACATCAGGTACATCTTGTGGCATATGAGACACCAGTAGAAAGCAGGACAGTAAAAGATTTTCTGAAAGCATGCGAAAAGACCAGACTTCCGGGAACATTGACGGAAACGTTCGGTGGAAGTGACAATAACAGCTTTGCAAAACATGGAATCGAAGGACTTGTGTTATCCTGTGGAATGTATCAGGCACATTCCACAAATGAATATACGAAAATAAAAGACTTATATGACGGAGCGGAACTGATCCGTACTCTGATTGAATTATAAAGTGGCAGAGAATCATTATTTTTTTGCAGGAGGAGCTTAGTCCTCCTCAAAAATAAGATAATTGTTTTTGCCACTGTTTTTTACTGCATACAAAGCTTTATCCGCTTTGGAAATCAGGATATCCTTTCTGCTGTCGGCATCTGTCCGGCAGATGGCATAGCCCTGGGACAGTGTGACGGTAAGCCCGCTGTCTGTGATGTCTTCGGATTCGTCTAAATTAAAGTGCTGTTTAATATTTTCAGCAATATCTCTGACAGAATCATAATCCGTTATGTTTAACAGCACAAGAAATTCATCTCCACCAAAACGGTAAACACTTCCGGCTTTTCCAACACAGGACTTCAAGACCGAGGCAGTGAGCCTCAGACAATGGTCGCCATGCATGTGTCCATATAAGTCGTTATGAGTCTTAAAATGGTCAATATCAATGACTGCAAGACAGATTTTTTCCTGTCTGGCAATGGCATACTCTAAGTGGGCAGCAAGATTTTCTTCTAAAAGAAAGCGGTTTCCAAGTCCGGTCAGTGCATCAATCTTAGACTGGTGTTCTGCAGCCCGGCGTTCGGTTTCCTTTTGCTGGAGCAGGATTTTCTGGGTAAAAGCCTCTGTACGTTCCTTTAACCGTTCCTGTTTCTGCTTCATAAAAAGCTCTGTATACCGGATACAGGAATCCTGATAACCGGCATAATCATGAATACTGTGGTAATAGTCCATCTCAAATTCGCAGAGCAGAAGCTCATAATACAGGGTGTTCTGCTCGGAGGCATATTGTCTGAAATAGTCAATAACCTGTTTGAAATGTGTGTGATCGTTCATATTCTTAAGCAGGAAGATCAGTTCACGGATGATCTGCACGAAATCATTTGGCTCAATGAGGTGCAGTTGTCCGATCAGGCTGTCTAAATGCTCTAACACATAATCTCTGCGTCCGGTGTACCAGTACAGGTGACACTTTATAATAAGCAGGGAAATGCCGATGGAGTCTGTCATATCTTCCTCGGTGAGCAGGGATTCGCAGCGTTCCAGAAACTCTCCGCCAAGCTCAAAATTCATCTGGTGGTTGCTTGAGATCATCAGATTCAGGCTGTTTACAAGGCACCAGCCGTGATATCGGGGATCTGCCTTGCAGGCTTCCATTGAAAGTGCATTCTCAGCCTTTAAAAAGTATTCGATAGCCGTTTTGTGGTCATTTGCTTCCTGATAACGGCTTCCGAGATTGATATAAAATAAAGGAAAAAGTGCGTCGATCTGATGCTCCAGGCAGCAGGAAAGTCCTCTCAGATAGCAGTCAACAGCCGACATTTCATTTCCAGCAGCCACATAGGAAACACCCATAAGATTCTGTGCTGTTGCGTAAATATAATAGTCGTGTTCTGCTTCTGCAAGGTCTGAAACGGTCTGTGCTGACAGGATCGCATCTGTTAATTTCCGTTTGTTTAAAAGAGCGACAGTGTCATCTATCATTTTCTGTAAGGGATTTTTTGCTTCATTATTCATAATATTATCCTCTGGTCTGACCTGGTATTGCCAAAATAGTGTGCGGATCAATTGCACAAATGTATTGAAAATTCATTCTGTACCATCGAGTTGAAAATGAACGTGTCAGTACACTTGTAGAACAGATATTTTTTTTTGATTATAATTCTATTCGAAAAATGCGTCAACCTTGGATTTTCAGTTATTTCGTATATAGATATCTCATGCATCTTATGGTATCATGTAGTAATAAACGAGAAGAAAAATTCTCATATAAGCATCACAGGAGATGCAGGTGGAGGTAGCACTTATGGAAAAGAAAAAAGAGAAGAATTACAGGCTCAGTCTGGTGATTTCAATTCTGATTGCAGCATGTCTGTTTGTGGCAGATCTGTATATAATGATTAATATGCCACAGAATGTTCTGGCACTTGTAGCAGTGAACGTTCTGTTTTTAGCTGCGATATATTATGTGATAGATGCTGTGACAAGGCAGATAAGCGCAGCCGCAGAACGCAAGGAAGAACAATACGACAGTATTTTTAAATCAGAAAAAGCGTCTTATCTTTTATTGAGGAAAACATTTGATGATCTGTATGAACTCATTGAAAAAGGAAACCAGTCCCGGAAAGCAAATGTGGAGGATATTATCCACGCACAGAAAGCAGTAGCAAAGGTTTCCATTGGAAGAAGTAAAGAGAATGCAGATGCACTGATGAATTCCAATGACCACATCATGGAAAAGATTTCGATGTTAGAGGCTGTTTTATCAGACAATGTTTCACATCCGGCACCGGAAACTAATAAAAATGACAGCGCATATGCACAGAATATTTTAGACAATCAGAATAAAATATTACAGCAGCTGGAAGTTTTGCAGAATACATTGAATACGATCGGAGCTGATGCAAAGATAGCAGCAGAGTCTGCAAAACAGAACTTTTTTACCGAGGAACGTATCTTGGCAGAAGAGAATAAAATTGAAAAAGAAGAACCACAGGTTCAGGGAGCCGCAGTTGAGGAGATCCCATCGGCTGCTGGAGAAGCAACTGTGATGGAAGAGACACCAATCGAAGAAGTTCCATCTGATATGGAGGAAACACCGATTGAAGAAGAACCATCCGTGATGGAGGAGACACCGATTGAAGAAGAACCGTCTGCAATGGAGGAGACACCGATCGAAGAAGAACCATCCGTGATGGAGGAGACACCGATCGAAGAAGAACCGTCCGTGATGAAGGAGACACCGATTGAAGAAGAACCGTCCGTGATGAAGGAGACACCGATTGAAGAAGAACCGTCCGTGATGGAGGAGACACCGATCGAGGAAGTTCCATCTGATATGGAGGAACCATCAATTGGTAAAGAAGAAGTTTCTTCTCCGGAGGAAGATTTATCCAAGTATGATGATATAATGGTAGATACTTTGACGGATTCGGATGATAATGTTCCGGTCGAGAAGATTCCATTGGAAGATGAAACTGTTGTAGATGATGAGCCGGCAATGCCTGATCTGTCAGATCCGAATAAGGTTATGACACCGGATGAGATCGCAGCATTGATTGCAAACTTATAATAGAAGAAAGACTTCGGTGTAAAGTAAAAAATAATATTTAAGAGAATAAAAAATCTGTCATACAAATGCAATTTTTGTATGGCAGATTTTTTGTGTAACAGGAAAAACGTTCCGGATCATTATTCGGCAGTGATTTTTACGATTTCTTTGATAACCGAAACAGCGGTATCCATACCTTCTACACTGATATGTTCAAATGGTCCGTGGAAACCATAGCCGCCGGTTCCGAGGTTCGGACAAGGAAGTCCCATAAAACTTAATCTGGCACCGTCTGTACCACCGCGGACTGGGCGGGAGACCGGTTCCAGACCAACGTTTTTGATTGCTTTTTTTGCAATTGCAACGACATATTCATTCTTTTCAATGACTTCCAGCATATTGCTATAGGAATGCTGAATGTTCAATTTTACAGTGTCTGCGTGATATTTTTCATTCATTTTTTTCTCAATGCCACGCAGGGTATCAAGACGTTTTTCAAAAGTGGCTTTGTCATGGTCGCGCACGATATAATTCACTTTGGCGTGGGCGATGTCTCCGCTAAAATCAGTCAGATGATAAAATCCCTCTCTGCCTTCGGTATGGGCAGGAGTCTCATTTTCAGGAAGAAGAGATGCAATCTCACAGCCGGCAAGGGCAGCGTTGATCATAATATCTTTTGCCTCTCCAGGGTGGACATTGACGCCTTTGATCTCAAAAGAAGCACTTGCCGCATTGAAGTTTTCATAGGCAACTTCGCCCTCGTAGTCGCCGTCAACGGTGTAGGCAAATTTGGCTTTAAAATAGTCAAGGTCAAATAAATCAGCACCGCTTCCGACTTCTTCGTCCGGTGTGAAGCCGATCCAGATGTCGCCGTGAGGTATTTTTTCTGTGATGATCTGTTCCACTGCCGTCATGATCTCGGCAACTCCGGCTTTATCGTCAGCGCCGAGCAGGGTTGTTCCATCTGTAGTGATCAGTGTGCGGCCTTTTAATGTTTTAAGTGTAGGGAAATTGGATACTTTCAGATAAGTGCCGCTTCCTTTTAAAAGAACATCATTGCCGTCATAATCCGGAATGATCTGTGGTTTGACATCTTTTCCGGAAAAATCAGGAGCAGTGTCCATATGGGAAATAAAACCGACAGCAGGCTTGTCAGCATATCCTTTCGTTGCCGGCAGCAGTCCGTAAACATAGCAGTGATCGGTTAAAGTGACTTTCTCTAAACCGAGATCGCGCAATTCCTGTTCTAACACTTTTCCTAACTCAAACTGTCTTTCCGAAGATGGAATCTGTCGGCATTCCTCGTCAGAAGTTGTCCAGTAAGAGACATATTTTAATAATCGTTCTTCAACACGCATGTGAAACCTCCTTATAAAATGGTGCCGTATTTATTTTGATATAAAATCAAGCCGGACACACATAGTTATAAAATACCATAAAATAGTGAAATGCGAAATAAATTTATAAAAAAATAGTTGCATTTCTAAAAAAAGTATTATATAATAACATTCGTCGCTGAAAGACATGCGCCACTAGCTCAGCTGGCAGAGCACCTGACTCTTAATCAGGGTGTCCAGGGTTCGAACCCCTGGTGGCGCATTACGAAGTATCGGTTTTATAGCATAGGCTATGGGGTCGGTGCTTTTTTTATGTTTGAATTCAAATTTAAAATTTTGAAGAAAATCACAAAAAGTTCACAAAAAATTAGCACTCAACACTTGACAGTGCTAACGAACAGGTGTATAACGTAGTCAGAACAAAGGAAGAGGGAACAAAAGAGAAAGAAAGATTCCCCGAGTTCCCTAATCTGTTAGTTCCAAAGAAACAAGGTTAATGAGCATACGAATATCCACAAAAAAGTGGACAGATAGAAAAGGAGAGATGACTTATGTTGATGCCTAGTATTTTTGGAGAGAGTTTATTTGATGATTTTGACAATTTAATGAATTTTTCATTCCCGGATGTTGATAAAACATTGTATGGCAAACATGCAAAGAATATGATGAAGACAGATGTTAAGGAGAAAGATAATGGCTATGAAGTAGCAATTGATCTTCCGGGATTCAAGAAAGATGAGCTTCATCTTGAGTTGAATGATGGATACCTGACTATCAGTGCCGAGAAGGGACTCGATAAGGATGAGAAGGATAAGAATGACAAATACATCAGACGTGAACGTTATGCAGGCAGCATGAGCCGAAGCTTTTATGTTGGTGAGAACATGAAAGAGGAAGATATCCATGCGAAATACGAAAACGGTATCCTGACCTTGGACGTTCCGAAAGAACAGAAGAAAGCTGTTCCGGAAAAACGTTACATTGCAATTGAAGGATAAATAGAATGCCCGGTATCAATGGTGTAAAACCATTGGTATCGGGCGTTTTTTCTATCTCGATGCGATCAATTTACAGATCGGATTTCCCTTGAAAGAAAATTTTTCTTCGTATTCCGTCATGACATTGCCTTCATTTAAGACGGCATCATGGTGAAGATCTCTGGTGGAAGCGTCTAATTTCCATCCGGCTTCCGGCACTTCCTCTAAAGAGAAGGTGAAAAGATCCTGATTATCAGTTTTAAATTCAAGGTGTCCATCTTTTTTCAAAATCTGGTCATAACGCGCAAAAAATTGTCTCGAAGTAAGACGTCTCTTCGCATGGCGGTCCTTCGGCCACGGATCGGAGAAGTTTAAGTAAATGCGGTCTACCTCGTCTTTGGCAAACACTTCTGCAATATCGGCGGCATCCATACAGATGAATTTAATATTTGGCAGCGGATTTAACTCCATTTTCTGTAAGGCACGTAAAAGCACGCTTGAATAACGTTCAATACCGATGTAATTAATGTCCGGGTGCAAGGCAGCCATGTCCATGATAAAACGGCCTTTTCCCATCCCGATTTCGATATGAAGCGGCTGCACTTTGTCAAAACAGTCCTGCCAGTGTCCTTTCTGCTCCTCTGGATTTTTGATGCAGTATTCACTGTTTAAAATAGCTTCCTCTGCGCCTGGAATATTTCTTAATCTCATAAAACAACCTCTCTATATTATGTAAACTATAAATTTTCCCCTGAAATATATTTTCAGCAATCCGCGCAGCAAAGGCGCAAACCGTGAAACAATCGTTTATATTCTACAATAAGAAAACACCAATTTTCAAGTGTGCATTTGCAGATTCAGATGATAAAATCATGAAAAGTTGTTGCATGTATTTTTTTCAACGATTATACTAATAATGTTCATATGATATAGATAGATTATTGGAGTTTTTATGATGTTGAAAAATAGATGGAAAAAGGCGACATGCCTGATCCTTACGATTATATCTGCTGTCTGTCTTGGAAAAGTGGACGTCAAGGCGGCAGACTACTGGCCGGATGCGCCGGAGACACTCTCACCGGGTGTTATTTTGATGGAAGAGTCCACAGGCACGATCCTTTATGAAAAAAATAGTGATGAAGCACACTACCCGGCGAGTATCACCAAGATCATGACCACGCTGCTGGCGTTGGAAAATGGTAATCTGAGTGACATGGTCACTTTTTCGGATGATGCGATCAACAACACGGAAGGATCGGGAATTGCCAGAGATTACGGCGAGCAGATGACCTTAGAGCAGTGTCTTTATGGTGTCATGTTAGAGTCGGCAAATGAATGTGCCTATGCTGTCGCAGAACATGTGGGCGGCACGGTAGAAAATTTTGTGGACATGATGAATGCCAAAGCAAAAGAATTAGGCTGTACCAACACACATTTTGCCAATCCGCACGGCTTACAGGATGAAAATCATTACACGACCGCACATGATATGGCGTTGATCGCGCAGGCGGCTTATCAGAATGAAACGTTTCGTATTATTATCGGAACGAAGATGTATACAATCCCTCCAACCAATAAGCATGCGGAGGAGACGGTGTTAAGGAATCATCACGATATGCTGTGCACCTACCACAATGCGAACCGTAAGTATTTATATCCGTACTGTGTCGGCGGAAAGACCGGATACACGGCGACTGCAAACAGCACGCTTGTGACTTACGCGGAAAAAGATGGTATGACACTGATCTGTGTGGTAATGGACACACAGTCACCGAATCAGTTTATTGATACGGTAAATTTATTTGATTATGCATTTGACAATTTTCAGGTGCTGAATGTAGCGGAAAATGATACGGATTACAGCGCAGAGACAACGGTGGATAATGGTAATCTGGACAATATTGCGCCATTTGTGGAGCTTGATAAAGAGGCCGTCATTGTTCTGCCGAAAACAGCAGAATTTTCAGACACCTCATCTTCCGTGGAATATAATGACAGCGACCCGGAGATTGCAGGGAGCATCACGTATACTTATGCGGGAAGAAATGTAGGAAAAGCAGATATTAAGACAACCGGCGTGGTCGTAGAAGGCTACGCATTTGACAATGAGTCGACCGAGGAGGAGGAACAGGAAGCAGTCTCCACGGTGCAGGTGAAACCGATTGTTGTGGTTTTACTCATTGTTGCAGTGATTTTGCTTGGTGTACTTTTATTTTTCTTAAAACGTTTTTACGATAATTACTATATTATCAAACACAACAGAGCCGTTCGTAGAGACAGAAAAGATCAGAAACGAAGAATCAGAAAAAAACGTAGAAGACGCAGAAGATGGAGATAAAGCATGTCGGAGTCATATGCAGTCAGTGAAAAAAGAGAGTTGCTGTTAGACAAAGTAAAGAAGTTTATTCTGGATAATGGCGGAATTGTAAAAAAGAGCCAGCTTGCCGGGCTGGGGATCGATTATCGCAGGATCCTTGATTTTGTGGAAAAGGGGGACATTCTGCGCATAAAAAGCGGTTATTATGCAGTTCATCTCAGTGATTTTACAGAGGAGGAGCTTGTGGCAAAGCTGTTTTCGGACTGCGTGCTGAATCTGGAGAATGCGTTATATGCGTATGGCTATATCAAAAACAAACCATATGGCTGGCGGCTTGCGGTGGATAAGAATACTTCCAAATCACGGTTTAAAATGGATTATCCGAAGATCATTCCGATGTATGCAGAGCCGGATACTTTGGAGCTTGGAGTGACAGAAATACAGCTTTCCAATGTGACAGTCCGGATTTTTGAAAAGGAAAGACTGATCTGTGAATGCTTAAAATACGAAGACAAGATGGATCGGGAAAGATTCAAAGAAGGACTGATGGCTTACATAAAAGATCCGAAGAAGGATATTGCAAAACTGATGTATTATGCAAAAGAGCGTAAAGTTGTGAAAAAAGTTCAGAATATGATTGGAGTCTGGCTTTAAATGGAACAGAACCTACTTACGAAGAAGAAGTTAAAAGAAAAAAGCATAGAGTATCAAATCCCATTTGCAGATCTGCTGGAAGGATTTTTGCAGGAAACACTGATGTTCCAAATTCTGGAAACCGATTTTGCAAAGCGGTTATGGCTGAAAAACCGTGAGGCTTTTGACCTCGACAGTTATCGAAAGGAGTGGCAGAAGCCACTTTATTTTGTATACGGGCAGGATGATGGGAAAGAACAGCAGGTATTGGACGAAAAGTGGATCACTGATTTTGCAGAGGCGATCTGCGCGAAACGGGAATATCATATCCGCTGGAATTATTCTGTGGAAAAAGAGGAACAGGACTATCTGGTTTACATAACTGGAAAATGGGAAGAAATGAAGGTTCCGCTTACCATCCGTATCAGTCCATTGGTATATGATGCAGCAAAGCCGGAAAAACAGGAGCTGCAGTCTGTATTTTTTGAGAAGAAATGTGCAGCGTATCAACATTTTCCGGTTGAAACATATCTGGCAGAACAACTTTTTACAATCCTCAAATATCTGGAACTGATTCCTTCTATGGAGGTATATGATACAACATTTCGTCTGCTGAAGCAGGAAACTGTCGATGGACGGCATATTTACGAGACACTCTCTTTTTTCTGCGAAAAAGAGGAAGTGATTCCACAGGAAAAAAGGATTGAAATGCTGGCATCGTATGAAACCTACACCTATATGAAAAAACGGTGGGAAAAATATATAAGGAAGCAGGGAACAGAGGATGTTTCCTGGGAAACAGTATTGCATCGGATCATGGCTTTTTTAAGTCCTGTCTGGAATGCAATGTGCAGAGACGAGGTGTTCTTTGGAGACTGGATGCCGGATCTGGAACGATATTTATAAGAGGCTGCCCACAGGCAGCCTTTATTTCTGGTTTTATTGTCTGCCCAGATATTCCCAGAGGAATGTGACAATATTTTTGGTTTGTTCAGATCAAAGACCGGAAGGGAAGTCTCTGCATGATATGGAAAATCAGCAAATACAGCGATCAGATCTTTTTCGTCAGATAACGGTGTTTCCGACCAGTATTTCCGCAGGATTTCAATTTTATTCGGCGCATCTGCTCCAAAATTTTCCGTCAGAACAAGGTCGGCACCGGAGAGCGACGAGGAGAGATTTTCCAGAGTCGGCTCAAAAAAGACGTTTTTGAATACGACAGAGGAATCTTCTTTGATGAGGTGAACGACTTTTAACCCCTCACGCTCTAATAAAGGAAGCAGCCGCTCAATGAGAGGTGTCATGATCGTTCCCGGTTTTGCCACAAAGGAGATCACCGGAGTTGTATGCAAAAATAAATCTCTGGTGTCTTTGAAATATTCGATCAGCGCCTGGGAAGAATCTGGCGGTACAATTCCGCTTAAAATACGAAGCGCATGATAATAATTGTCTCTGGTGTCCAGATTATAGTACTGGATATCGATCGGTGTCGGTGCAGCCTCGGCGATCGCAGCCTCAGTCACGTATCTGGTGCTGCACTTTTCCCGCAGCGTGTTGAACGTGAGCTGGTGGAGCAGAAGACATTTTCCGATGGTTGTAATGCAATTTTTGGAGTAGGCAGCAGTTGCAGTTTCGAGATAGGAAGCCTTTCCCTCAAGCGTGCAGATATCGGCGTCACCGAGCTCTGAGAGCAGGGCAAGTCCTGTTTTCGGTTCCAGAAACGGAGTGTCTACAGACATAAAAAATGCGCATTCCTCATCGATCATGGATAAGCCGGAAAAAATGCCGGACATTGGTCCCTGATTCGGATAGATATCCGGGATTTCAGTTACGGGAAGCTTCAGATGGGAGTAATCCCCCTTTATTTTTACCGAGAGATAAATCCTGGAAAAATACGGCTGAAATTTTCTGACAAGATATTCAATTAAACAGGTGTCCCCAAAAGGAAGAAGAGCCTTATCGGTTCCCATCCGTGTGCTGTTTCCGCCACAGAGGATCACAAGCGCATTTTTCATACTATACCTCCGGAATGTTATTGTTTGATCCGCAATCTAAAATACTATAGCATAGGAAATACTTTTTTTTCTAAGAGTAATGAGTGGATGGTAATGCAAGTCATTGCTGAATCTGTGGGGAAAGTGTGTTATACTAAGGTATATCAGTATGTATCTGGTATTATATACTGATATGGATATCGAACATCAGGAGCAGGTTTACATGAAGTATTTGATAGATGATTTAGAGGAATATGCACAGTCGGACTATTATCCGTTCCATATGCCGGGACACAAAAGAAAAAGTCTGTCGTTTCCCAATCCGTATGAGATTGATATCACGGAGATTGACGGATTTGACAATCTGCATCATGCGACCGGTATGATAAAGGAAGCCGAAGTGCGCGGAGCAGAGCTTTACCATTCAAAACGGTGCTTTTTTCTTGTAAATGGAAGTACCTGTGGCTTGCTGGCTGCCATCAGTGCTGCCACAAGGCGTGGAGACAAGGTATTAGTCGCAAGAAATTGTCACAAAGCGGTATATCATGCATTATATATGAATGAATTACAGGCAGAATATCTGTATCCTTCCATCACAAAAAATGGAATCCAGGGACAGATCACGGTAGAGCAGGTGCAGGAATCGTTATATGAAAATCCTGACGCAGTGGCAGTGATTCTCACTTCCCCGACGTATGAGGGAATTGTGTCAGACGTGGCGAAGATTGCAGAGGTGTGCCATGAACATGGGATTCCGCTTATCGTGGATGAAGCACACGGAGCGCATTTTGGATTCGGAGGCGGTTTCCCGGAAAATGCAGTAAAACTTGGTGCGGACGCAGTGATTATGAGTTTACATAAGACATTACCGTCGTTTACCCAGACAGCGCTGCTGCATTTGGCGTCTGATCTCATTGATGAGAAGCGGGTGGAGCGGTATCTGTCCATTTACGAGACGAGTTCACCATCCTATATTTTTATGGCGGGAATGGATTCGTGTATCCGGCTGATTGCAGAACATGGGCAGCAGCTTTTTGCAGATTACAGAAAACGTCTGACAGCTTTTTATGAGAAAACAGCCGATTTAAAATACCTGCATGTCATGCAGAATGAAGATTTGAGTATTGAGGAAGCATTTGACTGGGACGATTCCAAACTGGTCATTTTTGCCGAGAGAGCTGGGATGACAGGGGATGAACTGCATCAGATTCTTTTGAAAAAATACCATTTACAGATGGAGATGGTTTCCGGTTATTATGTGCTGGGAATGACAAGTCTGATGGACGAGGACGAGGGATTGGAGCGTCTGGCAGGCGCACTGCATGAGATCGATGCAAAGATGCAGGAGGACATTTCAAAAGGAAGCAAAAATTTGAATCATCTGCCAGATGATGGGATGTATCATTCCTTTATTGAGAAAATATATCAGAAATATCCGCGTGAAATGCAGATTTATCAGGCGGAGGAGCTTCCTTATAAAGAAGTAACGTTAGAGGAAGCAGTCGGAAATATGTCTGCGGACACGATTTATCTGTATCCGCCGGGAATTCCGATGATCGTTCCGGGAGAGATTATCACGAAGCGTCTGGCAGATAATATTGAGGAATGCTTATCACTTGGACTGCGAATAGAAGGTAGTTCTGATGTGCAGGAAAAAATTCTAAAGATTGTATATTTTTAAAGACTATATTATACTAAATGAGGCAGGAAAAATGGGTAAAATATATTGTATCATGGGAAAAAGTTCCACGGGAAAAGATACCCTGTTTAAAAAGATATTGGGAGATGAAAGTCTCGCGTTAAAGACCATTGTTCCATACACGACAAGACCGGCGCGTGCCGGGGAAAAAAATGGAGTAGAATATTTTTTCTGTGATGAGGAAAAAGTGGAAGAATTGGAGCGTGAAGGGCGTATTATCGAGCTTCGTGCTTACGATACCATCCATGGAATCTGGAAATATCTTACCGTGAATGATGACCAGATCGATCTGGAACACCAGAATTATCTGATCATAGGAACACTGGAATCTTATTTAAAGATCCGTGATTACTTTGGAAAAGAGAAAGTCGTGCCGATTTATATAGAAGTGGAAGACGGCGAGCGTCTAAGCCGGGCATTAAACAGAGAGCGTATGCAGGAAAGCCCGAAGTATGAGGAACTTTGCCGCAGATTTCTGGCAGATGCGAAAGATTTTTCAGAGGAAAAGTTAAACGAAGCCGGAATTACAAGAAGATTTGTCAATCAGGATCTCGATGAGACAGAGGAAGAAATCCGTAGAGTAATTTTAGAAAACAGGTAGGAAAGAAGGTGAGCATTGGTGGATATTAAAGTAAATAATATAGCACAGGTGACACAGGTACCTGATACAGTGACAACGGAAACCGGAGATGGAACATTCAAATTCACTCTGGCGAGTGCCATCACCGATGCAGATCTTCAGGCAAAAGTCGATCTTTTGATGAATGATATCACGGCACAGGGAAACCGTATTGCACAGCATATGGATATCCGCGATATGAAAAAATACCGTGGACTGATCAAAGACTTTTTAAATGAGGTGGTGTATCGTTCACACAAGTTTTCCAGAGAGAACTTCTTAGACCGCAAAGGACGGCACAGAGTGTATGGACTGATCCGGCTGATCGATTCAAATCTGGATGAACTGGCAAGGGAGCTTGTGAAGGATGAGAAGGATCACATTGCGATCCTGAGCAGGATAGGTGAGATCCGTGGATTGTTGTTGGATATATTGACTTAAAGGAGCGGCATATGGCAGGATTTAAAGATATTATCGGACATGAGCAGATTATAGAGCATTTACAGAATGCGATCGGGATGGATAAAGTATCCCATGCGTACATCATCAATGGACCGGACAAATCCGGAAAAATGATGCTGGCGGAAGCATTTGCAATGGCTTTGCAGTGTGAAAAGCATGGAAAAGAGGCATGTATGGAGTGCCATTCCTGCAGACAGGCACTAGGACATAATCAACCGGATATTATTTATGTAAACCACGACAAGCCAAATACCATTTCTGTGGATGATATCCGTACACAGGTAAATAATGATATTGATGTGAAACCATACAGCAGCAGTCACAAGATATATATCATTGATGAGGCGGAGAAGATGAACCAGCAGGCACAGAATGCACTGCTGAAAACCATCGAGGAGCCGCCGGCATATGCGGTCATCATGCTTTTGACAACGAATGCGGACACATTTCTGCCAACGATCTTATCCAGATGCGTGACGTTGAATATTAAAGTTGTGCCGGATGAGAAAATCAAAAAGTTCCTGATGGAAAAGTATCAGATCCCTGACTATCAGGCGGATGTGTGTGTGGCATTTGCACAGGGAAATGTGGGAAAAGCAATCCAGCTTGCGTCCTCTGATGATTTTAATGAGATGAAGGCAAGCGCATTGCAGCTGATCAAGCGTCTCGATGATATTGATCTCTATGAGATGACCGCTGCGGTAAAGCAGATCGCAGATTACAAATTAGAAATTAACGATTACTTTGATCTGATGATGATCTGGTATCGTGATGTATTATATTTTAAAGCAACAGGTGACGTAAATGGCCTTATTTTCAAGGATGAGGTCTACGACATAAAACGACAGGCAGAAAAAAGCTCTTACAATGGAATCAACAGTATTTTGGAAGCTTTGCGCAAAGCCCAGATACGTCTGGACGCAAACGTAAACTTTGATCTGGTGATTGAGTTATTACTGCTGACAATTAAGGAGAACTAGAATGGTAAAAGTAGTAGGAATCCGTTTCCGGAATGCAGGTAAAATATATTATTTCGGACCTGGAAAGTTACAGTTAAAAGCAGGCATGCATGCAATTGTAGAGACTGCAAGAGGCGTAGAGATGGGAACTGTCATGACCGATCCGAGGGAAGTGTCCGAGGAGAGCGTCGTCCAGCCATTAAAACCGGTCATCCGCATTGCGACTGAGCAGGATGAAAAGCAGGCAGAGAAGAACCGCCAGAAGGAAAAAGAGGCGTTTAAGATCTGTCTGGAAAAGATTGCAAAACATAAGCTGGATATGAAGTTAGTGGAAGCAGAATACACATTTGATAATAATAAGCTGCTGTTCTATTTTACCGCAGACGGAAGAATTGATTTCCGTGAGCTGGTAAAAGATCTTGCAGCCGTATTCCGCACAAGGATCGAACTGCGTCAGATCGGTGTCCGCGATGAGACAAAGATTATGGGTGGATATGGAATCTGTGGACGTGAACTGTGCTGTCACACATTCCTTTCCGAGTTTGCACCGGTATCAATCAAAATGGCGAAGGAGCAGAATCTTTCCCTGAATCCAACCAAGATTTCCGGCGTGTGCGGCAGACTGATGTGCTGTCTGAAAAATGAGGAAGAGACATACGAGTATCTCAACAGCCGTCTGCCAAACGTTGGTGATTATGTCACAACGGATGATGGTTTGAAGGGCGAAGTTTCTTCTGTAAATGTACTTCGCCAGCTTGTAAAAGTTTTAGTGGAAGTCAATGATGAGAAGGAACTGCGGGAATATCAGGCAGATCAGTTGAAATTCAAACCAAAACGACGCAGAGATGTGAAGCTTACTGCCGAGGAAATGAAAGAGCTGGCTGCATTAGAAGACCGTGGAGGAAAGTCAAAGATTGATGATACAAAATAATCTGATTTATGAAGGAGAGCGTTTGGACGAGCTGCAACGCAATGGATATGGAATCATCCAGAATCCGGCGCGTTTCTGTTTTGGCATGGATGCTGTGCTATTATCCGGTTTTGCGAAAGCAAAGGCAGGGGAAAAAGTACTGGATCTTGGAACCGGTACCGGAATTATTCCGATTTTAATGGAAGCAAAGACGGACGCAGCAGATTTTACAGCGTTAGAGATTCAGGAAGAAAGCGCAGATATGGCAAGACGCAGTGTCGCGTACAATCATCTCGAGGATAAGATCAAAGTAGTCACAGGAGATATCAGGGATGCTTCAAATATTTTTGGAGCATCTTCTTTTCATGTCATCACAACAAACCCGCCGTACATGATCGGCACTCATGGGGAAAACTCGCCATCCACAGCAAAAGCGATTGCAAGGCATGAGGTTTTGTGCACGCTGAACGATATTTTGCGGGAGAGCGCGAAAATGCTTATGCCGGGAGGCAGATTTTATATGGTACATCGCCCATTCCGTCTGGCAGAGATCATGAGTAAAATGGTGGAATATAAGATAGAGCCGAAGCGTATGCGCCTGGTATATCCTTATATTGATAAGGAACCGAATATGGTGTTGATCGAGGGATTGCGCGGGGGAAAATCCCGTGTGACAGTGGAAAAGCCGCTCATTGTATACAAGGAGCAGGGTGTGTATACGGATGAGATTTATGACATTTATGGATATTGATTGGTAATACGAAACTCAATACGGCGTGTGAAGATTGTGATAAAATAACAAAATTTTCGAAGACACGCTTTCGCTACGTGTCGCTCGCAGCGGTACTAACATGCCAGCCATAGCAAGTTGCTATGTCTGCCATGCAAGAACCGGCGGCTCCCCAGTGTCTTCTCAAGCTTTTGTTATTTTAGCACAATTAAATCTACGGCATGAGAGTTTCGTAATTATCAGTTTATAAGTCTGGTAAACAAGGAGGCTAAATCCTCTGCTCCTGCAAGAGCAGTCGCATTTTGCTTCGCAAAACAAGGAGGATTATATGTTTAATAAGATAACACTTGGACCGATCACGATTTATATGTATGGATTGATGATTGCGATTGGATTTGCTTCGGCACTTTTCCTATGTAATTACAGGGGAAAGAAGAGAGGCTTAAGTGAGGATACGATTTTCGGTATTTTTTTATGTGCGCTGATTGGTGGAATGGTTGGCTGCCGCCTGCTCTATTATATTGTAGAGCTTCCGGCAATTATGGAAGATCCATCTATTTTATGGGATTTCAAAAACGGATACGTCGTTTATGGTGGAATTATCGGTGGAATTGTGACAAGTTATGTCTATTGCCGTATCAAAAAAGAAAATTTTATTTCTTATTTTGATCTTGTGATGCCAGCAGTTTCCATGGCACAGGGATTCGGCCGTATCGGCTGTTTCTGTGCCGGATGCTGCTATGGTAGAGAGACACATGCGTGGTATGGCATTACCTTTACACATTCTAATTTTGCACCAAACGGTGTAAGCCTGATTCCGACGCAGCTGATCTCTTCCGCAGGTGATTTTCTAATCTGTGGCGTATTATTGTGGTATGCATCTAAGAATCCAAAGCCGGGCAGAGTGGCAGCAGGCTATCTGGTGCTCTATGGCGTGGGAAGATTTTTGATCGAATTTTTACGAAATGATTATCGTGGAAGTATAGGAATTTTTTCCACATCACAGATTATCTCTTTTGGAATCGTGGCGCTCGGAATCGTGCTGTACTTTGTGATTCCGAAAATATCAGAGAAGAAATAAACGCATGTACAGGATGAAAAGCATAGCATAATTGGAAAGGAGCCGGCATGGCAGGAAAGTTATATTTATGTGCGACACCGATTGGAAATCTTGAGGATATCACGTACAGGGTACTTCGCACGTTAAAAGAGGTTGATCTGATCGCAGCGGAGGATACGAGAAATTCCATCAAACTGCTGAATCATTTTGAGATAAAAACACCTATGACAAGCTACCATGAATTTAATAAAATTGATAAGGCATACCAATTGGTGGACAAGTTGCGTGAGGGAAAGAATATTGCACTTATCACCGACGCCGGAACACCGGGAATTTCTGATCCGGGGGAAGATCTGGTACGTATCTGCTACGAGGAAGGCATTGAGGTAACTTCTCTGCCGGGGGCAGCCGCATGTATCACCGCGCTTACAATGTCCGGGCTTCCGACCAGAAGATTTGCGTTTGAAGCATTTTTGCCGAGAGATAAGAAAGAGCGGGCGCTTGTTTTAGACGGGCTTGCAAATGAGACAAGAACCATCATTATCTATGAGGCACCGCACCATCTTGTGAAAACGTTAGAGGAACTGGAGAGCGTTCTTGGAAGTGACAGAAAGCTTACAATCTGCAGGGAGCTTACAAAGCGATATGAGGAAAAAATGCAGACAACGTTAGGTGACAGTTTCAGCTATTATGAGCAAAACGAACCACGCGGCGAGTATGTCCTTGTTTTGCAGGGAAAGAGTTTTGAGGAGATTGCCGAGGAAGAGAAGAAAAACTGGGAATCCATGACATTAGAGGAACATATGCAGGTATATGAGAGCCAGGGCATTGCACGGAAAGAGGCAATGAAACTTGTGGCAAAAGACCGTGGGATCAGTAAGAGGGATGTGTATCAGGCGTTGCTTTCGTAGGAGGTGAAAATGAAAAAGATACCAATGATATTGCTTGCTATGTTCACGCTATCCGGTTGTGACAGGCAGGAAATGATCTACAGTTTCAACCATGTAGAGGAAGCTTCCGTGGATAACGAAGTCGAAAATACAGAAAGCGTGGATAACATTCAGGCAGAGACAGAACAGGCTGTGGATATTACAACCAAGGAGCCGGAAATCTCAGATGTGTATTCAGGTCCGACCGTGACACTTACCATGGTCGGGGATGTTCTGCTTCACACTCCGGTGGAAGAAAGCTGTCAGGCAGAGGATGGCTCTTATGATTTTTCCATCCTTTTTGCCAATGTGAAAGACGAGGTGCAGGCGGCGGACATTGCGATTGTCAATCAGGAAGTTATCATTGGCGGAGAGGAGCTTGGGGTATCTGGCTATCCAAGTTTTAATGCACCTTACGAGGTGGCGGATGCATTGGCAGATACCGGATTTGATGTCATTTTGCATGGAACAAATCATGCCATGGATCAGGGGAAAAAAGGAATTACTAATTGCCTTTCAAACTGGGAGAAAAAATATCCTGACATAAAAATTCTTGGAATTAATAAAAGTCAGGATGCGCAGGATACCATTACCGTTTTAGAGCAAAATGGCATAAAAATTGCGGTATTAAATTATACATACGGTCTGAACGGTATTGCACTGCCTTCGGATATGCCGTATGCAGTAAATCTTCTGGACGAAGAAAAAGTAAAAGCAGATATTGCATCAGCGAAAGAACAGTCCGATTTTGTTATTGTGTGTCCGCATTGGGGAACAGAATATAGTCTGCAGCCGGACAGCATGCAGAAAAAGTGGACAAAAATTTTTGCAGAAAGCGGTGCTGATCTGGTGCTCGGAACGCATCCGCATGTGATCGAACCAATTGAATGGGTAGAGGATGAGACAACCGGACATCAAATGCTCGTCTATTATTCTCTTGGAAATTTCGTCAACTGGACATCCAGCAGCGGTGATGGAATTGCAAACCGTATGGTGGGAGGCATGGCAGAGATCACAGTTGGATTTGATGAGGCTGGCAAGGGATTTATTGTAGATTATGGCGTGAATGCACTTGTGACACAGGTGGAACAGGGGCATGGCGGAGTTACCACTTACTTTCTGAGAGACTATACAGATGAAATGGCAGGAAAAAATGCGATCATAGAACAGGACGCAAATTTTTCCAGAGAATATTGTACAAAATTGTGTACGGATATCTGGGGCGATTTGTGGGAGTGATTTTGGAAGGAAACAAATTTATAAAAATTTATTTATCCACAGATATGAGGAAAAAAGTAATTGATTTCCACATATCTGTGGATTTTTTTTCTTGACAAATTGGTCTAATGACTGTAGACTAAAAACAACAAGTCTACAAGCATTAGACCAAGGAGGTAACAATGGAGGAATTAAGATTAGGGGTAATAGAATCGCAGTTTGCGGAAATCATATGGAGCAATGAACCGCTTCCGTCCGGTGAGCTGGTGAAATTATGTGAGCAGAAGCTTGGTTGGAAAAAGTCGACCACTTACACGGTTTTAAAGAGGTTGTGCGAGCGGGGAATCTTTCAGAACGAAAAAGGAATGGTTTCCGCCCGGATGACGAAAGAGGAATACGACGCTGCCCAGAGTGAAAAATTTGTGGAGGAAAACTTTGGAGGTTCCCTTCCGGCGTTTCTTGCCGCGTTCACAACGAGAAAAAAATTAAATAAATCAGAGGTGGACGAGATAAAGAAAATGATCGATGCTATTGGAAAGGAGGGCTGAAAATGTCAGGACTCTTTTTGAAATTGTTGAACATGAGTATATCTGCCAGTGTGCTGATCGTGGTTGTGGTGCTGGCACGCTGTCTGCTGAGGAAATCGCCGAAGTGGATTCACTGTATCTTGTGGGCGCTGGTTGGAATCCGGCTGCTGTGCCCGTTTCAATTAGAGACGACATTTAGCCTCGCACCAAACGCACAGGTTGTAAGCATTGAAGCAGGTGCGGTAACATCGCAGGTTCTGGCAGAAATGCCGGCTTTAGACAACACGGCAAACCGGTATCTTGCAAAATATTATTTTGAGGGTATCACAGTTCCGGAGCAGGAGACGGCGCAAAACCCGATGAACCTGATTGCATCTATCTGGCTATGCGGTGTAGCGGTTTTGCTCGTATATGCAGCAGTCAGTTATGTACATATTCGCAGGAAAGTGAGAGAATCCGTCCGCATAGAAGGAAATATCTATATTTGTGACAGAATCCAGACACCATTTATTTTTGGAGTGTTAAATCCTCGGATCTATCTGCCATCATCGTTAAAAGAAGTTCAGATAAAAAATGTTGTGGCGCATGAAAAAGCGCATATCAGACGGCTGGATTATCTGTGGAAACCACTTGGTTATGTGCTGTTTGCAGTATATTGGTTCAATCCGTTCTGCTGGCTGGCGTACATTTTGTTTTGCCGGGACATTGAGATGGCATGCGATGAGCGTGTGATAAAGGACTGGAGCGCAGAGCAGAAAAAAGAGTATTCACTTGTCCTGCTTTCGTTCCATGTGCCGGGAAAAATGATCACCGTCTGCCCGTTAGCATTTGGAGAAGTGGGTGTGAAACAGAGAGTAAAAGGAATCCTGAATTTTAAAAAGCCGACCTTCTGGCTGATTGCAGCAGCATTGCTTTTCTGTGTGATAATAGGAGCACTTTTTCTTACCAATCCGAAAAAGAACGATAATGTGGAAGAAAATATTGCAACCGAATTATCAGAAAGCAGTCTGACTGACCAAACGTTAAACACAGAGAAGGATTCTTTGGCTGATCAGGAATCAGAACTAAATGCCTTATTAAAAAAGCAGTCCGATGCGATTCGGGCACAACAACAAAGTTTCTTGCAAACCTGGGCGGATGCATTTTGTGACAGGGACGGAGCGGCGATTGACAGTTTGTGCATGGATGGAGCAAGAAAAAAATGATGAAGGAGCAGCTGCTTGTGATCGACGAAGGAGATACCATCTTTGGATGGTCAAGCCCGTGGCCAATGTGGGATACGTCGGATGAAAATTCGAAGGGGTATACGATCACGACCTCCTATGATGGAAAAAACACAGCAGAGATTTTGTACTATGCATGGACATCTGATCCACATGTTACGGTGTGGAAAGAAGATATTACGTTTGAGGAGAGAGATGGAAGTTATAAAGTGACGGATGAGAATATCCGTTTTCTGGATTATATTGTATCAGGAACGGAATTTGATGAGGCATATCCGCAAATTAATGGCACGCCAATGGATTACACGGTCAATGGCATGTATGATGCATTGGTTATGAACAGTCTGCTTTCCAGTTCTATGTTATATCAGAATCTAAAGGATCCGGTATTGGCTGCAAAGTATTTGTTGAATCTGCTGGATAACGAAAACAAAGTACAAGTGGAGGCGTTGCAGGACGGCTCGAAAGAAGGTATCAATATAAAAATCACTTTTATCGAGGACGGCGCAGAGCGGTTTGTAAAAATGATCTAGCCTGACAGCGAGGATGGAATCTGGATTCCGCAGGATTATGAATAAATAACTGGAGTTTAACTTATGAACTGCCGCTTGTGGGTGGTGTTACGGATTTCCGCAGGTTATGTCAATTGCATGCCAACAAAGTGTATAGAACTATAAAAAATAGAACTGTTTGTTTTCAGGAGCGCTTCCGCTTGTTGTCGCTGGCAGCGGTACTAAGAAAGCATCCATCGTGATTTCAAAATCCAATTACATTGTCTTTTGAAATCGCAATGTCTGCTTTCTAAGGACCGGCCGCTCCCAAAATCCTGAAAACAAATCAGTTCTGTTTTTTATTTATCCAAGACTGTGCAGCATGCAATGATTTAAGTCTGTGAAATCCGTCAGGCATTCCGCCCATAGCCAGAGTTCCATAACGTAAATTGCAGATTTTGTGGTGCGATTCATAACGTTGATTGGGCATGTATAAGTGTCCTCTCACAAGGCAATCGTAAAGTAAATAAAAGAAAAACGGTACAGACAAATATGATTTCCTTTGTGAGCCATGGAGATAAGACTCTTCAGAGGCTTATCGGAATGCCCGGCGAACAGGAACATCATATTTCGTCTGTACCGTTTTTCTTTTCATAAACTTATAAAATCACGACTTGCGAGAGGGCGCCTATATCTGCCCCTCACAGCCTATAAAAGCACCACAAAATCTGCGACACTACACTAGTTAAACTCCGGTTACTCAATATATTCATAGTATGCTGGCAGATATTTATCCACAATATCAAATGGAGCCGGTCCAATGGACAGTACCGCCTGATGGAAGGATTTGTCATTGTAATTCTTGATATTTTTCAGGGAAGTCTCCTTCTTCAATTCCTCGAATTTTAAAAATCCAATATAATATTTTAAATAATGTGTCGGTTCTTCCACGATCAGCTCAAAAATACTTTCAATCGCATCATCATTTGTGATTCCGTAATTATTCCAGAACTTTTTCGTGTCCTCCAAAGTCCAGCCTTCATAGTGGATACCGATATCGGTGGAGGCATAGAGGCTTAAGGTGGCATCCTGATTCAGCTCTAAAATGGTGGCAACATCGTCATCCAGACCTGCATAATGATAAGACTGGAATTCCACATAAGTCGCCCAGCCCTCGACGAAACCGGAATAATTTAAAATCGAGCGCACCGGCTCAATCCCGGATTCATAAGTCATGACCGTCTGGTAAAGATGTCCCGGAAATCCTTCGTGTGCAAGCGTTGTAAAATAGGAAATATTGGTAGTATCCGTTGTTTCATTAATATAAATAGAGTTATGTGAGTAATCGTCGATCGGTGCGATCACGTAAAATGCCGGAGCAAGATAATCTGCCACGCAGTCGTCGATGTAATTGACGGTATAACTTGTTTCCGGCGGAGCAGGGAAATCATCCAGCATAACCTCTTTTAAATGATTTAATGTGGTTGCAGAATCCGTTGGTGTCAGAGTTGCTTCGGAGGCAAGCTCCCAAAGCTCCGGGTTCTCAGTAGTAAGGTCGGAGGATTCCTGCAATACTTTTACCCGTTCATTGGAAATCATATTTTCCAGGGTTTTGACACTTTCGGAAGTGCCGGTGTTGTAGGCAAGCAGATATTCATAATATTGTTTTCCCTCCGGGAAATAGCAAAGTCCGTTTTCATTGGTTCCGGAACCTAAAAGGTCTGTCAGCGCAGCAGCGAGATTTTCGTAGGCTGGAAAAATATGTTCGTGGAGTATTTTTTCGTTCTG
This sequence comes from Roseburia inulinivorans DSM 16841, assembly GCF_000174195.1. Lineage (GTDB taxonomy): Bacteria > Bacillota > Clostridia > Lachnospirales > Lachnospiraceae > Roseburia > Roseburia inulinivorans. The sequence goes on from NZ_ACFY01000170.1 coordinate 87,070, forward strand.
CAGTCTGTAATGGTCTTTTTCAGACTGGGTCAGACCTGTGAGCTTATCAATTCTTGTATTAAAAGTTTCAATCAGGTAGTGATTGTCGGAATCCGCAATAAAAGCATTACACTGATCGATAATGTTCTGGCATGCAAAATCGGACATAAAAAGTCCTGCATCTGCCTTTTCCTTTTCAAAAGAAATGATCTGGTCAAAATATTCATCTGTTAAAGCGAGGAGTTTCAAGTAATCTTCCACATCTTTTTTGCTGTTGAAGGAGTATTCTTCGTACAGGATTGGAAGCTGTGCCTGAACACCGGTCGATGGGCGCAGCAGTTCATCATACAAATACATGTCAGCCATATCCAGCTGCAGTTGGAAATAGTTTTCCAATATATCATAAGTGAGCTGCTGGTTTAAGGTAAGTTCTGTGTAGGAAAAAGAGTTTAAACCCGACAGGTAATTTTCCAGTCTTGCGTTGCTGTCTGCCATGGCATCGATCGAGAGATCGCCTAAAGTGACAGGGTAATCGGTGATGCCATATTTTTCGGGATCCGAGATGGTAAAATGCAGATTGATCGTATTTTCCGTCACTTCCGTCTCAAAAATATCGTTTATGAACTGATCAAAGGCTTCAACGGTCTGGGGATTTTCTTCGGATATTTCCTGGCTGTATTCAATTGATTCAAAGTGCGCACAACCGGCAAAGAGTGAAACGGCGAGCACCACACACACGGCGGACGATGCGACTTTTTTCTTTGTAAAAATTTTAGAATATCTGTTTTGGTTCAACCTTGCATTACCTCACTTCATATGCTAGAATAAAAGCCTAATTCTATTATATCTAATTAACACATCATATGTAAAGGATTCTCTGAATATGTAGAGAGAGGATGTTCCCAATTAGAAAACAAAAATATAATAAAAAACGATTTCCCATTGGTATTATTTTAATCATTTTTCTTCTAAACCTGTATTTTGGCTCAAAAATGAATATTTATGCCGCTTTAATACCATTTAAAGGGGAAGGAATTGCGTTTGATTCCGAAGGAAATCTGTGGATGGTCACACACGATAAAGCGGCAGTGACCGGAATCCGTTACACGACACTCGGCTGGACGATCAAGAGATATAACAGTCCGATCGCCGGAAACCAGAGCGTCCGGGTAAAATTAGAGACATATTGTCCGGATAAAGTCGATCCAAATAACCCAGAGTATTTATATGGATATTTTGTGATCCATAAGGAACGGATTTTCCAGAGCATCAACAGCGCGTATCCAGAGTGGGCACAGGAATTATATACGAATGGCGGCACGGTTTATCTGGACGGTATTATGACGGTCACACAAAATGGAGTAAAGCAGGGTTCCATGAGCGAAGGAGGTGCATTGTCCGGCGAGGTGTACACAACATATAGCGGAATTGCAGGAGCAAGAAACTGGAGGGATAAAGAGGGATTAAAAAGCCATTTCGACAAAAGTGTTTATTTCCCGGCAAATCCGGGGATGATCGAAGCACCGGTGGAGGGCGATGAAAACGTGGAGGTTGTCACAGTGACTTCTGGGATCAATATGGACAATCTGTCTTCCGTCAACCGCCTGTGGATTTCATCGGATGAGTTTAATGTGAGCCGTGCCATTCCGTCATCGGAGTGCGTGTCTATCGGTGGAAGCCTGCAAAAATATTATTATCAGGCAACTTATGAACATCATTACGGAACGAGGGCGGTTCCGGTCACAGCAAGTGTGACTTACACACTGACCTGGAATGATGGAAGAACGCATCGGGAACAGGTGACCGTCACGAAAAGTGTGGAAGTTCCAAGAGAGTATTCCTACTGGAAAATCCGCATGATCAATTTGTGCTATCTGAAAAATGCAGAGGTGCGGAACGGAGCATTGCCGGATGGAAACGTGCGGCTGGAAAATCTGTACTACCCGAATGTCACAGTGCAAAAGAATACAGATTCCATGACACTCCCGGAGACAGTCGTTGCGGTGGATGGCGGTGTGGTCGCTGGCGGAACGACCAGACCTGCAATTCCAGATAGTGATATTTTGCCGCTCATAGATAATAAAACAGGTAAAATTATAGTAAAAAATGACGTGTTTTCTGTAGATGGAGAAATATGGATGAATGGAGCTGCCTGCGAGGAGAAAACACCGGAGCCGGTCACATTATCCGATGAGCGAAAGCAGTCAGTGCAGAAAAATGACATTCAGATTCCCGGTGCAACGGCGAATCAGATATACGAATCCGTTGGTACAGCAGAATATGCATCTTATTTTTCAGGTGGAATTGTAAATAATGCGATGGTACCTGACATCAATCCGGTCGCAGTCCATACTCCGGTGGTCTGTGTGGGAATGTCGACAGATGACATCGGGTTCAATCAGCAGATCATTCCGACCAAATATAAAAGTCTGATCTTAGGGCGCACATTTACCGTGTCTGTTGGAACAGCCGGAACGCATCTTGATGAAAAGGGCTATGGAACCAGAGAGTATCGAAAATATGTGAAGGCAAGACAGGTGAAATTTCCGTTTCCGGTCGTTTCGGATGGCAGGCAGATTGCAGCAGACAGCTGGATCACCATTCTGTCTGAGTCCGCTGAATTTTTACTCCCTGTGTCAGTGCCTGAAGGCGATTATAATATTTCTTACCGCTCAATAGCAATTAATGCGGAAAATAATGTGGCAGAACAGAAATATGCAAACACAGATAAAAACAACTACATAGCAACCGGAAGCGTCAGAGTGACAGTGATCGGACGGCTGTATGATTTTTGTGTGACAAATGTGATCGATTATCCAAGGTGGGAGCGCGTGTTCTGGAAAGAAGGGAAGACGGCTCGGACAGACATGGTTTATTTCAGTGGGACGAATAATCTGAACGGAATCAGACAGAGGAAGCCAGACAGTCTGTATCTGGTGCCGCTTATCAAGGGGAGCCATCCGTATGACAGCAGCATTCATGCACCGGGTTTAGGGTATCGCATGGAATTTTCTGTGAGAACGATCGGAAGTATGTGGCATGCAGAGGATTCTGTTGAACTTGTTCCAACCTATTATTATATGGAACGGGACGGCAGCAGGCTGCGGCAGGTAAAACTATACCGGAAAGACGATTTACAGGAGTTTTATCTTCCGGTGAGCCTGAAGGCAGAAGACCGGACAATCACGGCAGAAGGAATGCAGACGTGGCGTGGAAGTTATCAGATCCCTGCAGATGTATACATTGCCAATGCGGAAGTGGATCTTGCTGATTATGTTGCACAAAAGAAAGGCAGGATCAGACAAAAAGATCCTGTATTTCTGCGGGATGGATATCTGATCGTGTATTTTTCCATTCAGACGGTCAAAGAAGGAAAACCGCATCTCGACTATGAAAACAGGCAAAATGTCAACAATGGATACTGTGATATGTGGAAAACAGAAGGATACCAGACAGTGCGTGTGGATTCGGAAGGACACGTCTTTTCATTTCAGGAGGGCATGGTGTTTGTGTTCGACCAGAAGAAAAATATGCACACGGATTACACAAGTGTCGGCACACATTAAAGATATTTTTTCAATGTCCCTGTCATAGGATTGTTATAAACAATAAGCAGGAAGTTGTGCATATATGAATTATTTATGGGCATTTATGATTTTATCCGGAGTCATATTTTCTGCGTTCCATGGGACGATTCCGGCGGTTACCGGGGCTGTGCTTGATTCTGCAAAAGAGGCAGTGACACTCTGCATCACGATGACCGGAGTGATGTCCTTCTGGATGGGACTGATGCGGATCGCAGAGAGAGGAGGAGTGATCGCCGGATTGTCAAGAAAGTTAAAACCTGTTTTAAGATTTCTTTTTCCGCAGATTCCACCGGGGCACGTTGCAAATGAGCAGATCGCAGCCAATATGATCGCAAATATTTTCGGACTTGGCTGGGCGGCTACGCCAGCCGGACTGGAGGCAATGGAAAGCCTTGAAGAATTAGAGGAGAGCAGGCGAAAGGAGATGGAAGTGCAGAACGGTGCGGCAAAAAGAAAAAAAGGTCACAGGACAAAACCAGCCCCGGTGCCGCGTGGCACTGCCAACGCAGAGATGTGTACGTTTCTGATCATGAATATCTCATCCCTGCAGTTGATCCCGGTCAATATTATCGCCTTCAGAAGCCAGTATGGGAGCGTGAACCCGGCGGAAATCATAGGTCCTGCAATACTGGCGACTGTTATTAGTACCATTACGGCTGTAATTTTCTGTAAATTTGCACAAAAACTTACAAACTAATTGAAAAAAAGCGTACTACTTGGAGTATAATGAAATTAGTACATAAACGAGGTGTCACATATGAAAAATACCATTTTAATTGTAGACGACAGCAGACTGAACCGGGAAACACTGGCTGACATTTTAAAAGATAAATATAACATTATCGAGGCAGAGGATGGCAGGAGCGGTCTGGAGGTTCTGGAGAAAAGAAAAGATGATATCGTTCTGGTGATTCTGGATATTGTTATGCCGGGTATGGATGGCTTTGCGTTTATGGAAGAAGCCAGAACGAGGGAATCCATCCGCAATATACCAATTGTCGTAGCAACGACAGAGAATGATTATCAAACGGAAAAAAGATGTCTCGAACTGGGCGTGTGGGATTTTATTCCAAAAGTTTTCCAGCCGGAGATCATCCGTTTCCGTGTGCTGAACACAATCAAACGGAGTATGGCACATTCGCTGGAACATGATGGTCTGACTGGATTGTATACGATACAGAAGTTCAGTCAATGTGTAAAAAGAAATCTGGAAAATAATCAGGATACAAAGTTTACATTTATACGTCTTGATATTGAACGTTTCAAAATGATCAACAATTTTTACGGAGTAGAAGCGGGAGACCGCCTTCTGGTCTATATTTCCGGTCTGATCGAAACATACTGGCAGGACGTGGAAAACTGTGTATTCGGAAGGATTGACGGGGATGTTTTTGGCATCTGTTTTCCAAAAGACGAGAAAAAACTCAATGGATTTATTCTATATATAAAACGGGAACTGAAAAAGTATAAGGCGGCTTACTATCTGGAAACAGCAATGGGAATCTACGACATTCTGGATAACAACCTTGATGTCCGGAACATTATTGCCCGTGCAACGCTCGCAGCAAAGCAGTGCAAAGGCCAGTACATGATCCATGAAGCGCGGTACACGGAAGAACTGCGTGCAAAGATCATCAGGGAACAGAATATTATCAATGAGATGGAGCATGCCCTTGAAACCGGGGAATTTGTCGTTTATTTTCAGCCAAAATATGAACTGGATCACTGCAGGCCATCGGGAGCGGAGGCACTGGTGCGCTGGAAGAAGGCGGACGGTACGATCGTTTCACCGGGGGACTTTATCCCTGTATTTGAAAGTAACGGATTTATTATCCGGCTTGATTACTATGTATGGGATCAGGTGTGCCGGTTTATTAAGAATAATCTGGCTCACAGAGGGGATTCCGAAGTGATCTCCGTGAATGTTTCCAGAGTGAATCTGTATAATCCGGATTTTCTGGAGTCGCTGGTCAATCTGGTCGAAAAATACAAAATTCCGCCAAAATACCTGAATCTGGAGCTGACAGAGAGCGCTTTCTCGGATGACGCCCGTATGATACAGAATGCAGTAGATTATCTGCACAAAGCAGGATTTACGATATTAATGGACGATTTTGGAAGCGGATATTCTTCCCTGAACGTTCTCAAAGATATTGATATTGATGTTTTAAAGATTGACATGCGTTTCCTGTCCAAGGGATCATCAGAGGAACGGGGCGAGAAGATCCTTGAGGCTGTGATCAAAATGGCAAAATCGCTGGACATGCTTGTTATTGCTGAGGGTGTCGAGGAAGAAAAACAGGTGAAAATGTTGAAACGTCTCGGTTGTGATTACATTCAGGGATACTATTTTGCAAAGCCGATGTCGAAAAAAGACTATGTGAAGCTTCTGCAAAAGAGCCGATAGAAAAGGGTTTACATAAAATAAAGAATGTGCGTTCCTGCATATTCTTTATTTTTTTGCATAGAATTTAGAGAGAAGAGAGCTGATATAGGAATAGGATATGAAACTGCTCCTTTTTTTATCGGAAATAACCATTCCACTTCTGATTTTTTGTATTGTCGGATATGGACTTTTAAACAGACAGCCGGTGTATGAGGAATTTGTGGAAGGGGCAAAGGATGGCTTCTGGACGGTGATCAAAATCATGCCGACACTGATCGGACTGATGGTGGCAGTTGGCGTACTGCGCGCATCGGGGCTTTTGGACTGCATTGCGCAGGGGCTGGGTCAGATAACTGCAGAAATAGGATTTCCGGCTGAACTTTTTCCGGTTACTATCGTAAAAATGTTTTCTTCCTCGGCGGCGACCGGGCTGCTGCTCGATATATACAAAGAGTACGGTGCAGATTCCACGCTTGGAAAAATGGCATCTGTTATGATGAGCAGCACAGAAACCATTTTTTATACAATGTCAGTTTATTTCATGTCGGTAAAAGTAAAGAAAACCCGTTATACGCTTGCGGGTGCATTGCTGGCAACAGTGGCAGGTACGATCGCAAGTGTGGTGATCGTTTCCTATATGTAACAATGTCTGTGGAACTTAAGAAAGCCGCTTATGCTGGAAATGTCAGCGGCAAATTTGACAATTATGCGGAATGAGACTATAATTCATTTGTGCATGGAACGGAAATATACCGTTCATTCAGAAAAATATCGCGGGATGGAGCAGTCTGGAAGCTCGTCGGGCTCATAACCCGAAGGTCATAGGTTCAAATCCTATTCCCGCAACTCTTGAAAGGCTGTCACGTGTGTGGCGGTCTTTTTTGTGCGATCTACATAGAAAACTTTGTTAAAAAATAAAATAATGAATGGCAGAAACAAAGCCATGTGCTATACTAAAGATATTCATTCATACAGAAAGTTTAGCAGAAACCAAAGCAAAGAGGGGATCAGCATGAGCAGTATTGAGACATTTTTACAAATGGTAAAAGAATCCGATAATATCGTATTTTTTGGTGGAGCCGGTGTGTCCACCGAGAGCGGCATCCCGGATTTCCGGAGCGTGGATGGACTTTACAATCAGAAGTATGATTATCCACCGGAAACAATCCTGAGTCATTCTTTTTATGTAAACCATACGGAAGAGTTCTATCGTTTTTACCGGGATAAAATGCTCTGTCTCACCGCAAAACCGAACACGACGCATTACAAATTGGCAGAACTGGAAAAAGCAGGAAAATTAAAAGCGGTCGTAACCCAGAATATAGACGGACTGCATCAGGCGGCCGGAAGCAAAAATGTTTTGGAACTACACGGCAGCGTTCACAGAAACTATTGCAGAAAATGTGGAAAGGAATTTGATGCGGAGTACATCTTAAATTCCAAAGGCGTGCCGGTATGTGACAGTTGTGGCGGACAGATCAAACCGGATGTTGTTTTGTATGAGGAAGGATTGAACCAGCAGACATTAGAGGATGCAGTCTACTATATCAGTCATGCGGACATGCTCATTATCGGCGGTACGTCACTGGCGGTTTACCCGGCAGCAGGACTGATCGATTATTACCGTGGAAATAAGCTGGTGCTCATCAATAAATCGACGACGTCGATGGACAGCCGTGCCGATCTGCTGATCCAGGCAGGACTGGGAGAGGTTTTCGGACAGGTCAGGGTATAGGCAAGCATGAAATATTGGGAAACTTCCGCGGTTCTGGCTGGAAGTTCCGGCCGCATGCACAGCAGATGAAATGATCAGGAAAAATCGGGATAAACAATACAGACAGAGGGTAGGAACAGATATGGAAAAATTAGAATATGAGGTAGGCGATATCGTCAGATTAAAAAAACAGCATCCGTGCGGCAGCAGTGAATGGGAGATTTTGCGTGTGGGAGCGGACTTCCGGTTAAAATGCACCGGCTGTGGACATCAGATTATGATCGCACGAAAGCTTGTAGAAAAAAATACAAAAGAAATTCGAAAAAAAGCTTGAAATCATGCGAAATCCGTGCTATAGTAGATGCTCGTGATATATTATTATTCCTTGCTCATTCACTGAAAGAATGGGCCAGAGACCAAAAGGAGGAAAATTCGCATGAATAAATATGAGTTAGCACTCGTTGTCAGTGCAAAGATCGAAGATGATGCGAGAACAGCTACAGTAGAGAAGGCAAAAGATTATATCGTACGTGCCGGCGGTACTGTAACAGAAGTTGAAGACTGGGGTAAGAAAAAATTAGCTTACGACATTCAGAAGATGAGCGAAGGTTATTACTACTTCATCCAGTTCGAAGCTGAAGCAACAGTTCCAGCTGCTGTTGAGCAGGATGTTCGTATTATGGACAATGTTCTTCGTTTCTTATGCGTTAGAAAAGACGAGGCATAGAGAGAATCAGCAGGTGTAATAACCGCTGGTCATAGAAGAGAGGAAATCGTATATGAATAAAGTTATTCTTATGGGACGATTGACCAGAGACCCTGAAGTACGTTACTCACAGGGTGAACAGGCAACAGCAATCGCAAGATATACACTGGCAGTTGACCGCAGATTCAAGCGTGATGGAGATCAGACCGCAGACTTTATCGGATGTGTGGCATTCGGTAAACTTGGTGAATTTGCAGAGAAGTATCTTCGCAAAGGAACAAAGGTTGTTGTAACCGGACGTATCCAGACAGGAAGTTATACGAACAAAGACGGTCAGAAAGTATATACAACAGATGTTGTTGTTGAAGAATGTGAATTTGCAGAGAGCAAGAATGCAGCCGGTGACAATTCCGGGTTCACACCTTCAGACAGACCATCACCAAGCAGTGCAGCAGGCGATGGCTTCATGAATATTCCAGATGGAATTGATGAAGAGTTACCATTTAACTAAACCTAACAGGAGGTAATAATCATGGCTTTCAATAAAGCAGCAGATAGAGAAGGCGCTCCAATGAAGAGACGTCCAATGCATAGAAGAAAAAAAGTTTGTGTTTTCTGTGGAAAAGATAACGTTATCGATTACAAAGATACAAACAAATTAAAGAGATACATCTCTGAGAGAGGAAAAAATCCTTCCTCGTAGAATCACAGGTAACTGTGCAAAACACCAGAGAGCTCTTACAGTAGCAATCAAGAGAGCACGTCACGTAGCTCTTATGCCATACGTTTGCGAATAAGCTTAGGAAAATCAAGACTTCCCGGGTTCGGGAAAAGTGATTTGACACAAGTTTGACACAACATTTGACACGAAAAAAATAGGAAAGACCAATTATCCTCGGGTAGTTGGTCTTTTTGTGTGTCGGTACAGGATCATTTTGGATAAAAAGGAAAGAAAGATGAAGAACAGACTATACGATGCCACAAAAATCGACTGGGACAATCTCATGTTTTCCACAAAGGAATTATGGATGCTGCTCATCCCGATCATGGTCGAACAGATGTTAAATTCCCTGATGGGAATGGCAGACACCATGATGGTGAGCAATGTGGGAAGTGTCGCAATGTCAGCGGTTTCACTTGTGGATTCTATCAATACGCTTGTGGTCCAGGTGTTTGCAGCACTTGCCACCGGGGCGGCGATCATATGCTCCCACTATCTGGGAAAAGGGGATGAGAGAGGCGCTAACAAAGCGGCAAGGCAGATTTTCCTCACCGTGATCGTGATTTCTTTAACGATCACGGCAGGCGGACTGATCTTCTGCCGGCCGCTGTTACGCCTGATTTTTGGAGCTGTGGAGCCTGCGGTTATGGAGGATTCCATTATATATTTCCTGATCACGGCATCTTCCTATCCGTTTATTGCCCTGTTTAATGCAGGAGGAGCCTTTTACCGTGCAGGAGGAAACTCCAAATTCCCAATGCAGATATCAATCATTTCCAATGTGCTGAACATCATCGGAAATGCGGTGCTTATTTTTGGGTGTGATATGGGAGTGGCAGGAGCAGCGATATCAACGCTTGTTTCAAGAGTATTCTGCGCCATTGTCGTTTTGTTTTTCCTGAGAAAACCAAAACAGAAAATCGTGCTGGACCAATATCACACGATCCGGCCGGATTTTCCGCTGATCGGAAAGATCCTTGCGATCGGTATTCCTGCCGGAGTGGAAAATGGCATGTTTCAGTTTGGAAAACTTGCAATCCAGTCCACGGTTTCCACCCTGGGAACACAGGCAATCGCGGCGCAGGCGATGACGGTAATTTTTGAAAATGTCAATGGAATTGCAGCAATCGCTGTGGGAATTGGACTTATGACCGTGGCAGGTCAGGCGTTTGGCGCAGGAAGAAAAGAGGAAGCCAAATATTATATTATAAAATTAACAGGATATGCAGAGATCGTGCTGATTATTTCGTGTGCGGTCACATTCCTTATCAGCCGTCTGATCATGCATCTTGCCGGCATGGAGGCTGAGAGCATGGAACTCTGCTATCAGATGCTGATCGCGATCACGATCGCAAAACCGATCCTCTGGGCACTGTCTTTCATTCCTCCATACGGACTCAGAGCAGCGGGAGATGTAAAGTTTTCTATGATCACAGCTACGTGCACGATGTGGTTCTGCAGGGTGGCACTGGCGGTTTATCTGATCCGTTTTCAGGGATTTGGACCGATCGCAGTGTGGATCGGTATGTTTGCAGACTGGGGAATCCGAAGCATTATCTTCTCCATTCGTTTCCTGTCAGGCAAATGGATGGAAAAACACGTGATTTAAATAATACAAAAGTCTTTAGAAAAATTAATGTTTTTTTAAAGACTTTTTTTGTTATAATGTGATAGGCTTTTTTCATAAGTTTAAGGAAAACGGAAGAGACTGACAAAAGGATTACACAATATGAAAAAGAAATTGAGAAAATATATCATACTTCCATTGCTGGCAGTTTTATGGTTATGTGGATGCGGTAAAAAAGAGGAGACAGATAAAGCAGAAACAGTTCCTGATACGGCAGCGGAAACGGAAAGTCAGACAGAAGAGACGGAAGAGAAAGAACAGGAACGTACACAGTACCCTGTTTCTGAGGCAGATACAGAGACGATTTATGCCGACAGGGAGAAGAACCAGGAACTTGCGGATTTCCTGATTGCTTATTATCAGATACCGGAGGAATTTTGTGCGGAGACGCGCTATTATTATGATATGGTCGATCTGAATGAAGATGGAACCGAGGAAATCCTTGCTGTGGTGGTTGGTGAATATACGGAATGTGACGGCGGTGATCCGGCAGTGATCCTTGAGCAGAGTGAACAGGGATATCAGGTGCTGGAGAGTTTTGCGTATGTCCGTACTCCAGTGTATGTGAGCGATACGATGACTGACGGATGGCATGATCTTATTTTTCCGGCATACGGCGGGGAAGAGGGAACTGGATTTCGGGTTTTCCATTATCAGGATGGCATAGGTTATCAGAATGAGAACATGGAATTTATGGAAGACATGGACGAAAATTTTTGCGGAAAAAAGATGATCGCAGACAATTTTATTGATGATATGGATAAGGGAAATTATCTGCCCTTACGTGAAACACCTTTATCGGGAAATTAAATCAGAAAAATAAGCTTTATATTATACCCTTTCAATGATATAATGGAATACAAATCGTTACTATTTTGCAGGATTTTTAAAGGGTGTGAATATGAAGAAAACGAATATAAAATTAAAAGGAAAGCTTCGCAGATATTTGAACTGGCCTTTGTATCTCACCATTGTATTGATTTTGATGGATGTTGCAATGTATGCACAGGACATACAGATGGGAGCAGAGTTTTCAGGATTTATCGTTTTATACGTTATCATTGTACTGATATCAAACAGGCGGAACAGACCACTTCTGATCAATGAGCTGGTGAATTTTGCCACACAGTACGGAACTGTACAGAAACAGCTTTTGAATGATTTTGAGATTCCGTATGCATTGCTGGATTATAATTCGAGATTTCTGTGGATGAATGAAAAATTTACAGAGATCACAGGCAAGGACAAAAATTACCATAAGTCAGTGACCACAGTATTTCCGAGTCTGACAAAGGATATCCTTCAGAAATCCGAAGCGGTAGGATCCATAAATGTAATGCTGGATGACCGCAATTACCGTATTTCCATGAAGCGCATTTATTTTGATTCCGTGACAAGGGACAGTGCTATCGTGGCGATCAACGACACGGATGAGTATCTGACTGCCATATATCTGTTTGACGAGACAGAACTGAATCGTTATATCAGAGAGAACGAGGAGCAGAAGCTTGTTGCGGGACTGATCTATATTGACAATTACGAGGAAGCGTTAGACAGTATCGAGGATGTGAAGCGTTCCCTTTTGATCGCACTTGTAGACCGCAAGGTCAATAAGTATTTTACTGAGATCGATGCCCTTGTGCGTAAGATTGAGAAAGACAAATATTTTGTTGTATTCAAATACAAGTATTTAGAGCAGCTCTCAGCAGATAAGTTCAAGCTGATCGAGGATGTAAAGAGCATCAAAGTCGGAAATGAGATGGCGATCACCTTAAGTATCGGAGTCGGTGCCGGAGGTGTCAGCTATACACAGAATTACGAGTACGCCCGCATGGGAATTGACCTTGCATTAGGACGTGGCGGCGATCAGGTCGTTGTAAAAGAAGGCGAGGAAGTCACTTATTATGGAGGCAAGGCAAAACAGGTAGAGCGTAACACCAGAGTAAAAGCCAGAGTAAAGGCCCATGCACTCCGCGAGATCATCGAGAGCCGTGAACATGTGGTCATTATGGGACATACGATCAGTGACGTGGACTCTCTTGGTGCTGCGATCGGTGTGTACTGCGCAGCCCGTGTGCTTGGCAAGAAGGCACAGATCGTTTTAAATGAAGTCACGACATCCCTCCGACCGCTGGTAGAATGTTTTACGGAAGAAAAAGGTTACCCGGCAGATTTATTCATTAAGAATGAAGAGGCGCTTCTGATCACAAATAAGAATACACTGGTCATGGTTGTGGACACAAACCGTCCGAGCTACACAGAATGCCCGGAGCTGTTAAACCGTACCGACACGATCTGTGTATTCGATCACCACAGACAGAACAGTGAAGTCATTGAGAATCCGGTACTTTCCTATATCGAGCCATATGCGTCGAGCGCATGCGAGATGATCGCGGAAGTATTGCAGTACTTTTCGGAAAATATTAAGCTGGAACCGAGTGAGGCAGACTGTATTTACGCAGGCATCCTCATTGATACCAATAATTTTATGACAAAAACAGGCGTGCGCACTTTTGAGGCAGCGGCATATCTCAGAAGAGCCGGAGCGGAAGTCACGCGTGTCAGAAAAATGCTGCGAAATGATATGGCTGCTTATAAAGCGAGAGCTGAGGCGGTCCGTCATGCAGAGGTCTACCGGGGAGCATTTGCAATCTCTGTCTGCCCGGCGGACAATATTGAGAGCCCTACAATTGTAGGAGCACAGGCGGCAAATGAATTATTAAATATTGTGGGAATTAAGGCATCCTTCGTTTTGACGGAGTATCAGGGAAAAATCTATATCAGTTCAAGATCCATTGATGAGATCAATGTCCAGCTCATTATGGAACGTGTGGGTGGCGGTGGTCACTTAAACGTTGCGGGAGCGCAGTTGACGAACTGTACGATCCAGGAGGCAAAGCGAATGATCCAGGACACCATTGACGAGATGATAAAAGAAGGAGATATTCAGGAATGAAAGTAATATTATTACAGGATGTAAAAGCATTAGGAAAAAAGGGAGACGTTGTCAATGTCAGTGACGGTTACGCACGCAACGCTATTTTTCCGAAAAAATTAGGCGTGGAAGCAAATGCCAAAAATTTAAATGATCTGAAATTACAGAATCAGCATGCAGATAAAGTTGCACAGGAGAATTACGAGGCAGCGCTTGCAATGGCGGAAAATTTAAAAGATAAGAAAGTAACTGTTAAGATGAAAGCCGGTGAAGGCGGAAGAACCTTTGGTTCTGTTTCCACAAAAGAGATCTCAGCAGCGGCAAAAGAGCAGCTTGGATTAGAACTCGACAAGAAGAAAATGCAGCTTGCAGAGCCAATCAGAAGCTTTGGCGTTGTGGAAGTTCCGGTAAAACTCCACACCAAAGTAACCGGAAAACTTGCCGTTCATGTAGTAGAATTATAGGGAGGATCTCATGGAGGAGACTCTGATCAAGAGAAGCATGCCAAACAGTCTGGATGCAGAACAGTCTGTCATTGGCTCCATGATCATGGACAAAGATGCGATATTGACGGCGATGGAGATGCTGACGAGTGATGATTTTTATCATAAACAGTATGGAATTTTATTTGATGCCATGATAGAACTCTACAGCAAAGGGCTTCCAGTCGACCTCATTACCTTACAGAATAAATTAAAAGAAAAAGAGGTGCCGGAGGAAATCTCAAGTCTTTCCTATGTGAAAGAACTTTTGGATGCGGTTCCGACTTCTGCAAATATTAAGTATTATGCAAAAATTGTAAAAGACAATTCCATGCGGCGCAGACTCATCCGATTGAATGAAGAGATTGAGAATGAGTGTTATGCCGGTAAGGAAAGTATTGATACGGTCATGGATATGACGGAGAAGAAAGTATTTGATCTGCTCTCCACAAGAGGTGGCGGTGGGGACTATGTCCCAATCCGTCAGGTTGTTATGAATGCGCTGGAGAAAATTGAAAATGCAGCAAAGACTTCCGGAACGGTAACAGGTATTCCAACCGGATTTATCGATCTTGACTATCGGACTGCCGGTTTACAGCCTTCCGACCTGATCCTGATCGCGGCGCGTCCGTCTATGGGAAAAACAGCGTTTGTATTGAATATTGCGCAGTATGTGGCATTCCATGAAGATATGTGTACCGCAATTTTTTCTTTGGAGATGTCGAAAGAACAGCTGGTAAACCGTCTGTTCTCTCTGGAATCAAGAGTGGATGCACAGGCTCTGCGTACCGGTAACCTCTCGGACAGCGACTGGGAAAAACTGATCGAGGGAGCAGGAACGATCGGTAATTCCAAGCTGATCATCGATGATACGCCGGGTATCTCCATTGCAGAGATGAGAAGCAAGTGCCGTAAATATAAATTAGAGCATGATTTAAAACTTATCATTATCGACTACTTACAGTTAATGTCCGGTTCCGGCAAGGGGAGCGATTCCCGTCAGCAGGAGATTTCAGATATTTCCCGTTCCTTAAAGGCGCTGGCGCGTGAACTGTCTGTTCCGGTGATCGCATTGTCACAGTTATCACGAGCTGTTGAACAGAGACCGGATCACAGACCGATGCTGTCGGATCTTCGTGAGTCCGGCGCGATCGAGCAGGATGCCGACGTGGTTATGTTTATTTACAGGGACGATTACTACAATCATGATTCGGAGATGAAAGGTATTTCCGAGATCATCATTGCAAAACAGAGAAATGGTCCGATCGGAACCGTCAATCTGGTATGGTTACCTCAGTATACCAAGTTCGCCAATATGGAGAAAAATTAATCAGTACCGTCGGGGTGTTGTGCAGTTTCCGGCAGAAAAACGATTTTGTTTTTCTGTCGGAATTTGTATAACACCCCGATTTTTGTCTGAAAAAGGCGACCGATTTTCCTTGAGGGCTTGTCCTGCGACGCTTATAATAATGGTAAGCTTAAAGGGAGGAAAATATGGAAAAAGTACGGTATATGATTTCAGATGCATCCAGCATGGTAAATGTGGAATCGCATGTATTGCGTTACTGGGAAGATGAATTGGAGTTAAACATTCCGCGAAACGAAATGGGACACCGTTACTATACACAGGAAAATATCAAAGAATTTCAATATATCAAAGAATTAAAAGAGAAGGGCTATCAGCTCAAAGCCATAAAAATGATCGTACATAATGGTGATATGGAGCAGAGACTTCCGGAACTTACCGGAAATGAGGCAGATAAGCCTGGTGGCGTAAAAAATCATCAGGTTTATTTTAAAAACCCGGAGACCTTAGCTTTGGCAGAGGCAAAGCAGAGCATATTGGACAATACGGACCGCATGGCGCAATTCACAGAACTCATGACAGATATTGTGGGCAAGGCGATCGCAGCAAACAATGAAAATTTAAGCAGGACGATCAGCGAAGATGTGGGGGAACAGGTACTCAAGGAGATGAATTATCTGATGCGGGAGCGTGAGGAACTGGAAGAGGAACGTTTCCGGCAGCTGGATGAGGCAATCCGCGGCAATTTAAAAAGAAAAAACACCATTATTAAAAAATGGACAAAGAAAAAACCGTCAGAAGCCTGACGGTTTTTCTTATGTACTTTTGCAAAGCCTGTTGCGGATTATTCTTCGCTGATAGCTCCTGTAGGACAAACTCCTGCACAAGTTCCGCAGCTAACGCAAGAACCTGCATCGATAACGAACTGGCTGTCTCCCTGGCTGATAGCGCCTACTGGACATTCTGGTTCGCAAGTTCCACAGCTAACGCATGAATCAGAAATTACGTATGCCATTGATATTCCCTCCTTATAATTAAATAAAAATCATTATTCTGCGTATTAAGAATACGCATCACATCATAAATGATGTAAGGTTATCGTCGCCAATAACTTTAACACACATTTTAATACAAACAGACACGGTTTACAAGTCCATAACATGAAAAATCGTGTATTTTAATTAGCACAAGCCATTAAAATACACGATAATGAAAGCGTAAATGATAAATATTGCTCAATAACAAAAATTAAAAAGTTGAGAAGTGATACAGCGTCTTGGAACGGAAATCCTCGCCGGGATGAAGCACGATGCTTGGGAAATTTCCGTGATTGATCGCATCAGGGAAATGCTGTGTTTCCAGGCAGACACTGGAGTGCTCTGCGTATGGAACGCCCTCTTTTCCCGGAAGCTTCATTGGCTGGTTTGCGACATAAAGCTGCAGACCCGGCTGGTCCGTAAAGCAGGTCATGCGGATTCCCGTCTCTTTGGACTGGAGAACGGCAGCCTCCCTGAGACCGGTTCCATTGATGACAAAGTTGTGATCGTAAGTGCCGAATTTTTTAAACTGCTCATAATCGGAGTTGTACATTTTTCCGATTGTGTGCATGGTGCGGAAGTCAAATGGAGTGCCATCTACCGGGATAAACTTTCCGGTTGGAGCCTGGGAGTCATCGAGTTCCGTGATCTCATCTGCATCAATAAACAATTCATGCGACATAATATCTCCATGACCTTCACCGTTTAAGTTAAAATAACCGTGATTTGTCACATTGAACAGTGTATCCGCATCTGTGGATGCTTCGTAAAGAATCGAAAGCTCATTGTCCTCGGACCATCCATAAGTGACTGTCAGTGTCAGATTACCGGGATATCCCTCTTCCCCATCTGCTGAATTCATGGTTAAAATTAATTTGTCATCTTTGATCTTCGATTCCCAGATCTTAGAAGCGTAACCGACGATACCGCCGTGCAGATGATTTGTTCCGTTGTTGATGGCAAGCTGGTATTCTTTTCCATTCAGAGAAAAGTGGCCATCTTTGATGCGGTTGGCAACCCGGCCTACTACAGCACCGAGACTTGCATCATCGTCTGCATAGTGATCGGCTGTTGAGAATCCAAGACATACATCTACCGGATCACCATTGCGGTCCGGCACGACAATTTTTGTCAGACGGCAGCCAAAGTCAATGATCTCAACATAAGCGCCGCTTGTATTTTCCAAATGAAATAAATTAATAGTGGAACCGTTTTTGGTAGTTCCAAATTCAGATTTTGTAATTTTCATAACGATCTCCCTCCTGTAAGAAAGATTGCTGATATTCCTGCCAATACATAAAATATCGGAAAAGAAGCAGTTATTATTTAAAAATAACTGCTGCATGAATATTCTTTACCTAATAAAAATTATTATGCCACATTTAGAAAAACATAGCAAGTATGTTGCCTAATTTTTGGAATTGTGAGATAATAATGCATGAATATTCGGAGGAATAACATGCAGACTAAAGTTGTAAAAATAGATCCATTTCAGATAGACGAAAATGAAATGAAAGAAGCGGCAGAACTCATCCGAAAAGGAGAACTGGTAGCATTTCCAACAGAGACCGTATATGGTCTGGGTGCAGATGCGCTGCATCCGGAAGCATCAAAAAAGATATATGCGGCAAAGGGACGGCCATCAGACAATCCCCTGATCGTGCATATCTGCAAATTTGAGGAACTTGTTTCCATTGCAAAAGAAGTTCCTGCTCAGGCAGAAAAGCTGGCAGACGCATTCTGGCCAGGACCGCTCACGATGATCGTCTGGAAGAATGAAAAAGTACCATATGAGACGACCGGCGGTATGGAGACCGTAGCAATCCGTATGCCAAAACACCCGGTAGCATTAAAATTAATTGAGGAAAGCGGATGCCTGATTGCAGCACCAAGTGCAAATACATCCGGCAAGCCAAGCCCGACAGAGGCTTCCCATGTGAAGCTTGATCTGGATGGCAAGATACCGATGATCTTAGACGGAGGACCGGTAGGAATCGGCATTGAGTCAACAATCATTGATCTGACCGAAGATACTCCGATGATCTTACGCCCTGGTTATATCACGAAAGAAATGTTAGAAGAGGTTCTTGGTGAGGAAGTGAAGATCGATCCGGGAATTATAGCCTCGGATTCGCTCACAAAGCCGAAAGCACCTGGAATGAAATACAAACATTATGCACCGAAAGCAGATCTTGTGCTTGTAGATGGCGAGGCAGAGAACGTTGTGAAAAAGATTAACGAACTCGTAGCCGAAAAGCAGAAAAATGGTCTGAAAGTCGGAGTGATCGCAACGGATGAGACAAAAGATCAGTATCAGGCAGATATTGTTGTGAGCATTGGAGCGCGGGCGGATGAAGACGCGATCGCGCAGCATCTCTATAAGATTTTAAGGGAATTTGATGACTGGAATGTAGATGCAATCTATTCAGAGAGTTTTGCAACACCAAGGATTGGACAGGCAATCATGAACCGTCTTTTGAAGGCGGCGGGACATCAAGTATTACATGTGTAGTTTTGATGACCGATGCAGAGATCAGAAAGGCATGATTTATATGAAACAATATAACCGAATCCTGTTTGTGGCAGAGAGCGGCACATCCCGTGCGCCCATGGCAGCAGGGATTTTAAGTGAATACACATTAAAGCACCCGGTGACAATAGAGTGCAGAGGCTTAGTTGTACTTTTCCCGGAGCCGTTGAATCAGAAGGCAGAGGCAGTGATGATCAGCAATGGAATTAACTGGGAGAATTTCACATCCACGCAGCTTGAGGATGAAGATTTTACAGATGATACGCTCGTACTCACGATGGAGCACAGCCAGTTAGAGAAGATTTTTGAAAAATACCCAAGTGCCAGAGAAGAAAATGTATATGTACTGACAGAACTTGTCGGTGATGAATTAGAGATTTTAGATCCTTATGGCGGATCACTGCAGTCTTATGGGCTGTGTTATGAGACCATGAGGAAATCAATCATAAAATTAGTAAAACTTTTAAACGAAGGAGAATAAAAAACATGTCAAAAGTAGTAGTAATGGATCACCCATTAATCCAGCACAAAATTGGAATTATGAGAAGAACGGATACAGGTTCCAAGGATTTCCGTACACTTGTAAGTGAGGTTGCAATGTTAGAGTGCTATGAGGCAACCAGAGATCTGAAGCTGACAGATGTTGAGATCGATACACCAATCTGCCATGCAACTGTAAAAGAATTAAAGGGTAAAAACTTGCAGTCGTACCTATTTTACGTGCAGGTCTTGGAATGGTAGACGGAATGCTTGCAATGATCCCAGCCGCAAAGGTAGGACATATCGGATTGTACCGTGACCCTGAAACATTAGAGCCGGTAGAGTACTACTGCAAATTACCGGATGACTGCGCAAACCGTGAAGTATTTGTTGTTGACCCAATGCTTGCAACAGGTGGATCTTCCGCAGCAGCAATCCAGATGTTGAAAGACAAAGGTGTAAAAAATATCCACCTTATGGTTATCATCGCAGCTCCGGAAGGAGTGAAGAAAATGCAGGAAGCACATCCGGACGTAGATATTTATATCGGTGCGCTGGATGATCATCTGAATGAGCATGGATATATTGTTCCGGGTCTTGGCGATGCCGGAGACAGAATTTTCGGAACAAAATAATCCAGAGAAATACCCGTTTTTCTGAGAGGAATAGATATGAGTGAGAAACGCAGAGATTACATCAGCTGGGATGAATATTTTATGGGTGTGGCAATGCTTACCGGCATGCGCTCCAAGGACCCGAACACACAGGTAGGGGCGTGTATTGTAAGTGCAGACCATAAGATTTTATCGATGGGATACAACGGACTGCCAACAGGCTGTTCGGATGATGAATTCCCATGGGGACGGGAAGGTGCTCCGCTGGAGAACAAATACCTGTTTACCACACACAGTGAGCTGAATGCAATTTTAAATTATCGAGGTGGAAGTCTGGAAGGCTCGACGATTTATGTTTCATTATTCCCATGCAATGAATGTGCAAAAGCAATTATTCAGGCGGGAATTAAGAGAATTGTGTACGACAGCGACAAGTATGACGGAACGCCGTCTGTTGTGGCATCCAAGCGTATGTTAAAGGCTGCAGGAGTCGTGATGCAAAAGTATGAACATACCAACCGGGAGATTACGATCAGACTTTAACCGCAGACCATAGAAGAACAGCAGAGAGGAGAACATCACTTATGAAGAATCAGAAAAAAGTGTTTCAGTCACTGACACTGATTTTACAGTTTGGGCTGAATATGATCGTTCCCATTGTACTTTGCATGATGTTCGGCATATGGCTCGGCAGGAAATATGATATTTTGTGGATTACGATCCCGTTTTTTGCCATAGGGGCATTGGCGGGTTTCACCAATATTTACAAGATGGCAAAAAAGATTTATGGATTAGGCAGAAAAGACAGGAAGAAGTAAGATGTTAAAGAGACTAAACGATGCATTACCAGAACTTGTTCTAGGTATTATAGTATATGGGATTGTCGTGGAACTGGCAGGCGTATGGTTTGTGACGGACAAGCTGCGGTACACAACGGGACTGGTGATCGGAATTGCATTGGCTGTGGGAATAGCGGTCAACATGGCAATCGTACTTCGGGATGCCGTTGAAATTTATGGCGGAGAGCATGCACAGGCAAAGATCATTGCTAAGTCGATTTTGCGGTATGTGATCGTTGTGATCGTCTTTTTTGTCATGATGAAGTTTAATCTTGGTAATTTGTTTACAGCTTTTATCGGTGTCCTGGGATTGAAGATATCTGCTTATCTTCAGCCCTTTACACATAAATTTGTTTTAAAACTGCAGGGAAGAGTGGAGACACCTTCCGAAAGCAGCGACAATTAAAAACGAGAAAGGAGGAGGTGAGAACGTGAGTAACGCAATCCTAATGTCTGGTGGAGCGGATGATATTGACTTTATGATCCATGGACTGTTCTCCTATCAGCTGTTTGGACATACTGTGTGGATTACAACATCCCATGTATGCATTCTGATCGTTATGCTTGTGATCCTGATCTTTGCAGTGATTGCAAACCGTAAGATCAAACATGCGACAGAAGTACCGGATGGCTTTCAGAATGTCATTGAACTCATCGTTGAAAAGTTGGATGGTGTAGTTATGGGCACGATGGGTAAAGTAGCTGGTCCGAAGTTTGTGAATTATATCAGCACAATCTTTATTTTCATTTTTATGAGTAATATCTCCGGTCTGTTTGGTCTCAGACCACCAACAGCGGACTATGGTACAACACTTGCACTTGGTCTTATTACATTTTTCCTGATCCATATCACGCAGTTCAAAAATCTGCCGTTGAAACAGATCTGGGTAGACATGTGTTCGCCATTACCACCATGGCTGCCAATTTGGTTCCCAATCAATGTGATCAGTGAGATTGCGGTACCGATTTCCCTGTCATTACGTTTGTTCGCAAACGTATTATCAGGAACCGTTATGATGGCGCTTGTATACGGCTTATTGAGCAAAATTGCGATTATCTGGCCGGCAGCCCTTCATGTGTACTTTGATTTGTTCTCAGGAGCAATTCAGACCTATGTATTCTGTATGCTGACAATGACTTATATCAGCCAGAATTACGAACAAGAGTAGAAAAGGAGAATTCAATATGAATATTACAGGACAGGATTTAATTTTAGCATGCTCAGCAATCGGAGCAGGTTTAGCAGTTATCGCAGGTATCGGACCTGGTATTGGACAGGGTATCGCAGCAGGACATGCAGCAGCAGCCGTTGGTAGAAATCCGGGTGCAAAAGGCGATATTATGTCAACCATGCTTTTGGGTCAGGCTGTAGCAGAGACAACAGGTCTTTATGGTCTGTTGATCGCTATGTTATTACTTTTCGTAAAACCATTAGTATAAGAAGTTTTGGGAAAAGCTAAAATAAACGGAAAGGAGGCCAGACCTTGGAGGAAATGACAAGACTTTTTAATCTGGATTTCCAGCTTCTGCATGATACCGTACTTCTTGCAATCGCTATTTTCTTCCTGTTTTTAGCCCTGTCATATCTGTTATTTAATCCGGTCCGTAAGATGCTTAAGGACAGACAGGAGAAGATCGCAACAGATATCGACACCGCACTTGCAGATAAGAAGGATGCCGCTGCTTTAAAAGCAGAGTACGAAGCGAAGCTGAAAAATATAGATAAAGAGGCAGAACAGATTTTAAGCGAAGCCCGCCAGAAAGCTTTGAAAAACGAAGCCAAAATTGTGGACGAAGCCAAGGAAGAGGCTGCTCGGATCATCCAGAGAGCGAACGAGGAAGCAGAGCTTTCCAAGAAACGTGCAATGGATGAGGTAAAACAGGAAATGATCACAGTTGCATCTATGATGGCTGCAAAAGTTGTAGCTGCCAATATTGATGCTACAGTTCAGGATACGCTGGTAGAAGAGACATTGAAAGAAATGGGTGAATCAACATGGCAAAGCTAGTATCAAAAACATACGGTGACGCATTGTTTGAGGTAGCTTTGGAGAAAAAACAGCTTGATGAGTTCCTGGATGAAGTCAAAGCGGCACAGACCGCCATTGAAGAAAACAAAGAACTCTTCAAATTAATGAGTCATCCAAAAATCGTAAAAGAAGAAAAAATCAAGATCATCACAGACATTTTTACAGGAAAAGTTTCCGAAGAACTTGTTGGACTTCTCCGCATGATCGTGGATAAAGGACACTTTGAACAGGTGGACAGTGTATTTACTTACTTTATTGATGAAGTAAAAGAATACAAGAATATCGGAACTGCTTATGTGACTTCCGCAATGGAGTTATCCGATGCACAGAAGGCAGCAGTGGAAAAACGGTTATTAGAGACAACAAAGTATGTGAAATTTGAAATGCATTATGATGTCGATTCCGAATTGATCGGCGGAATGGTGATCCGTATCGGCGACAGAGTCGTTGACAGCAGTGTTCGGACCAAATTATATGATCTGACACGCGAGTTATCCAAAATACAGTTGAAAGCAGGTGAATGCGCTTCATGAATTTAAAACCAGAAGAAATAAGTTCCGTTATTAAAGAACAGATCAAACGTTATGCAGCGCAGTTAGAAGTAGCTGACGTTGGTACCGTAATTCAGGTGGCAGATGGTATCGCACGTATTCACGGTCTTGATAATGCAATGCAGGGCGAACTTTTAGAGTTCCCTGGCGAAGTATATGGAATGGTATTAAACCTTGAGGAAGATAACGTTGGTGCCGTATTGCTCGGTAACCAGAAGAATATCAACGAGGGTGATACTGTAAAGACAACCGGACGAGTTGTTGAAGTTCCAGTCGGGGACGCTATGTTAGGACGTGTAGTCAATGCATTAGGACAGCCAATTGATGGCAAAGGACCTATTGAAACAGACAGATACCGCCAGATCGAACGTGTTGCATCCGGTGTTATTTCCAGAAAATCAGTAGATACACCGTTGCAGACAGGTATTAAGGCGATCGATTCCATGGTTCCGATCGGACGTGGACAGCGTGAGCTGATCATCGGTGACAGACAGACCGGTAAAACAGCGATCGCAATCGATACAATTATCAACCAGAAGGGACAGAACGTAAAATGTATTTACGTTGCAATTGGTCAGAAAGCTTCTACCGTTGCATCTCTTGTTAAGACATTAGAAGAATTTGGTGCGATGTCTTACACTACAGTTGTAGCATCAACTGCAAGTGAATTAGCACCATTACAGTATATTGCACCATACGCAGGATGTGCGATTGGTGAGGAATGGATGGAAGCAGGACAGGATGTTCTCATTGTTTACGATGATCTGAGTAAGCATGCAGCTGCATACCGTACACTCTCCTTGCTTCTTAAGAGACCACCAGGACGTGAGGCTTATCCAGGTGATGTATTCTATTTACACTCCAGACTGTTAGAGCGTGCAGCTCGTCTTTCTGATAAATTAGGCGGAGGTTCTTTAACAGCACTTCCAATTATCGAGACACAGGCCGGTGACGTATCAGCATACATTCCTACAAATGTAATTTCCATCACAGATGGTCAGATTTATCTGGAAACAGAGATGTTCAACTCCGGTTTCAGACCAGCGATCAACGCAGGTCTTTCCGTATCCCGAGTTGGAGGTTCTGCCCAGATCAAAGCGATGAAGAAGATCGCAGCACCTATCCGTGTGGAACTTGCACAGTATCGTGAGTTGGCAGCATTCGCACAGTTCGGTTCCGAGCTGGATGCAGATACTACCGAGAAGCTTGCACAGGGTGAAAGAATCCGTGAGATTTTAAAACAGCCTCAGTATCAGCCAATGCCGGTTGAAAAACAGGTTATGATCATTTATGCAGCTACCAAGAAGTATCTGATCGACATTCCGGTTGAGAAGATCCTTGATTTTGAGAAAGCATTATTTGAGTATGTTGATACGAAGTATCCGGAAGTGCCAGAGGCAATCCGTACTGAAAAAGTCATCAGTGATGAGACAGAAGCAAAACTTGTAAAAGCAATCGAAGAATGCAAAGCGGACTTTTTAAAGTAGGCGGAGGGAGGTTTTTCTTATGGCCTCAATGAAGGACATTAAAAGAAGAAAAAGCAGCATACAGAGTACGCAGCAGATCACCAAAGCCATGAAACTTGTTTCGACTGTAAAGTTACAGAAAGCAAAGGGAAGAGCGGAACAGACGAATCCATATTTTAATTATATGTATCAGACTGTCAGCTCCATGCTTGCAAAGTCCGGAAACATTAATCATCCATATTTAAAATCCGGGGAATCCACGAAAAAGGCAGTGGTTGTGATCACGTCTAACCGTGGACTTGCCGGAGGCTACAACTCCAATATTGTAAAGCTGATTACAGGAAGTGATTTGAACAAAGAGGATCTTTTGATCTATGCAATTGGTAATAAAGGACGTGAAGCATTAGAGCGCCGTGGTTACCATATTGAACTGGAGGATTCCGCGATGATCGAATCTCCTTCCTATGAGGATGCAGCAGCTCTTTGTAAAAAGATCCTGCAGTCATTCTCAGACGGTGAGATTGGCGAGATTTATCTTGCTTACACGCATTTTAAAAATACCGTCAGCCATGAGCCGAAGCTTATCAAACTGCTTCCGGTTGAGATTGAGGCAGGGGACGTAGCGGAGGATACAGATTCGAATATTCTTATGAATTATGAGCCAACCACAGAAGAAGCACTGGATATGATCATTCCAAAATATGTCACCAGTCTTTTCTATGGAGCATTGGTAGAAGCTGTAGCCAGTGAAAATGGAGCGAGAATGCAGGCGATGGATTCTGCAACAAGTAATGCAGAAGAAATGATCAGCGATTTGACTCTGAAGTATAACAGAGCGCGTCAGGGCGCTATCACTCAGGAATTAACTGAGATCATAGCAGGCGCGTCAGCAATTTCCTAGATAAGCAGATTGAGTATCAAGTGAAATATATCTGCATGTGCTTGCACAAATGCAGATATATAAGCACGCAATCTGCGTATTAGGGAATAGAAAATAAAATAACAAGGAGAAATTATAGCATGGCAAATAATATAGGTAAAATTACCCAGATTATTGGTGCCGTTCTGGATATCAAATTCACAGAAGGCAACCTGCCTGAGATCAACGATGCTATCAAAGTTCCTACCAAAGATGGAAAAGAACTGGTAGTAGAAGTCTCACAGCATCTGGGTGATGATATTGTCAGATGTATCGCCATGGGATCTACAGACGGACTCGTACGTGGAATGGATGCGATCGCTACAGGTGCTCCGATCAGCGTTCCTGTAGGTGAGAATACGCTTGGACGTATGTTCAATGTTCTGGGAAATCCTATTGACGAGATCGATCCACCAACGGGTGTCGAGACATGGCCTATCCATAGAAAAGCACCTGCCTTTGAAGAGCAGGCAACTTCTCAGGAAATGTTAGAGACAGGTATCAAGGTCGTTGACCTTCTCTGCCCATACCAGAAAGGTGGTAAAATCGGATTGTTCGGTGGTGCCGGTGTAGGTAAGACCGTATTGATCCAGGAGCTGATCCACAATATCGCTACCGAGCATGGTGGATATTCTGTATTCACAGGTGTAGGAGAGCGTACACGTGAGGGAAATGACCTTTACTATGAAATGAAAGAATCAGGCGTTATTGATAAGACAACCATGGTGTTCGGACAGATGAACGAGCCACCAGGAGCACGTATGAGAGTTGCACTTACCGGTCTTACCATGGCAGAGTACTTCCGTGATAAGGGTGGAAAAGACGTACTTTTATTCATTGATAACATTTTCCGTTTCACACAGGCAGGTTCCGAGGTTTCCGCACTGTTAGGACGTATGCCTTCAGCCGTAGGTTACCAGCCTACTTTACAGACAGAGATGGGTGCGCTCCAGGAGCGGATCACATCTACAAAGAACGGTTCCATCACATCCGTACAGGCAGTTTATGTGCCGGCCGACGACTTAACTGACCCGGCTCCGGCAACAACATTTGCCCATCTGGATGCAACAACCGTATTGGAACGTTCGATTGCAGAGTTAGGTATTTACCCAGCCGTAGATCCACTGGCATCTACTTCCCGTATTCTTGATCCACGTATCATTGGTCAGGAGCACTTTGAAGTTGCCCGTGGTGTACAGGAAATTTTACAGAAATACAAAGAACTTCAGGATATTATCGCAATCCTTGGTATGGACGAGTTATCAGAGGATGATAAACTTGTCGTTAACCGTGCGAGAAAGGTACAGAGATTCTTATCCCAGCCATTCTTCGTAGCAGGACAGTTTACTGGTCTGGAAGGAAAATATGTTCCAATCGCAGAAACAGTTCGTGGATTTAAAGAAATCCTGGAAGGAAAACATGATGATGTTCCAGAAAGTTACTTCTTAAATGCAGGAAGCATCGATGAAGTACGCGCTCGTATGAACGCTTAAGGTGGAGGATTATTATGGCAGAGGAAAATAAGATTTTTACCGTAGAGATCATCACTCCGGATCGAATCTTTTATAAAGGAGAGGGAGACATGATCGAATTTACAACTGCTGTTGGTGAGATTGGTGTATACAAGAAACACATTCCACTGACCACCGTTTTAGCACCGGGTGTTGTGAAGATTCACAAGACAGGTGAAGATGATGTGATCGCAGCAGTGCATTCCGGTTTTGCAGAGATTCTGCCAGATAAAGTAACCCTTCTTGCAGAGATTGCAGAATGGCCGGATGAGATCGATAAAGGTCGTGCTGAAGCAGCAATGAAGCGTGCCGAAGAACGTCTCGCAAATAAGACCGAGGCGATCGATGTGAAGCGTGCAGAGTTTGCACTTCGCAAGGCGCTGGTTCGTCTTGATATTGCAAAATAAAAGAAATGCTGGAAATTCCCCGGAGAGTGTTATATACTTTCTGGGGAATTTTTAATACAAGACAAAAGAATGTTTTAGTATAAAAACATAAGGAAAGGGCAGGGCGATCATTATGAAAATAACAATTGCAAGACAGTGTGGAAGTGGCGGACATGAAGTGGCAGAGGCTTTGGCAGAGAAGCTAAAGCTGGAGATATTTGACAAGAAAAGATTTGTGGAAGAAGCAAAAAAGAGAAACGTCTATGATGAAAATGCCAACTTTTTAAATGAAAAACCAATCGACAGTTTTCTTTACAGTATTGCGATGAGCTATGGAGCGACAAATCCGAGAGACCGCTATATTGATTTTGTAAAAGAGCTGACAGAACAGGAAAATTGCATCATTATCGGAAGATGTGCGAATTATATTTACAGAGATGACAAGGACTGCGTTTCCGTTTATCTGCATGCAGACAGAGCGGTCAGATGTGAGAGAATACAGAAACGGGATCAGATATCGGAGAGAGAAGCCCTGAAAACGATTCAGGAAGTTGATGAGAAACGTGCTGCATTTCAGGAACAGTGCACGTCTACCAAATGGGGCGACGGAAACGAGTACGATCTCTGTATCAATACCGGTATAATTGGGATCGAGTATGCGGTGGAGATGATTCTGGAGTATATTCGGTTTGAAAATATATTATAATGAATATTAGAAATTAATTGTAAAAGCACGTTTTATCAATAAAAGGGAATCAATAGAAGCAGTTACATGTAGAAATGAAGCACATGAAACTGCTTTTCTATTTTATTAGATAAACATTGCAAATAGTAGATATCATAAAGTTAGAAAAATGAAAAAAATGAGTAGAATAAGGTTGGAAAAAATGAAAAAACAGGTATAATAAGGTTAGAAAAATTGAATATTATGTATAAAAGTGGGTTGGAAAAATTATAAGTTATGAAATGGCAGGAGGAAATCATGATTGAAAGGAAAGCTAAGGTGACTGTAAATGAATGGATTACACATGGAAATGATGCCTTTTTGCTGACAGGAGCAAGACAGATCGGAAAAACGTATCTAATAAGGCAATGTCTGAAAGAAAGCGGATATCCATATATAGAATTTAATTTTATAGAGCAGCCTGAACTTGTCAATTTGTTTGCCGGGGCAAAAGATGCAAAAGAGTTATTGATGCGTTTGAGTGTAGTGGCGAAGGAGCCATTGGAGCAGGGAAAGACAATTATTTTTTTAGATGAAATTCAGGAATTTAAAGATATCGTTACAAGAATAAAATTTCTGGTAGAGGATGGAACATTTCGATATATTATGAGTGGTTCATTGCTGGGAGTAGAATTAAATGATTTAAGATCAGCTCCGGTTGGATACCTTGAAATCTATGATATGTATCCGTTGGATTTTAAAGAGTTTGTCAGGGCAGCAGGACTGAAAAATGATGTAATTCTCATGTTGGAAGATCATTTTAAAAAGAGAAACCCGGTGGATGATTTTATTCATTCCAAAATGCTGGATCTGTTTTATTTATATCTGATTGTTGGCGGAATGCCAGAAGCGGTTGCTGTTTATCTGGAAACAAATGATCTGGCAAAAGTCGCCAAAGTGCATGAAAAAATTATACGATTATATAAAACAGATTTTTCAAAATATGAAAAAAATTATAAACTGAAATTGCAGGAAATATACGATGCAATGCCAGGACAGTTAGATCAGAAAAATAAGCGTTTTCAATTAAATGCAATTGAAAAAGGCATGAGTTATGACCGGTTAAAGAATGATTTTCTTTGGTTAAAAGATGCAGGAGTGGCAATTCCTGTATACAATATCAGTGAACCCAAATTGCCTCTGATCATTAGTGAAAACCGAAATCTGTTTAAACTGTTTTTTTCAGATGTTGGACTGCTTACAAGCTGTTATTCCAATCAGGTTAAACTTGCTATTTTAAATAAGGAAAAAGCAATCAATAATGGAGCTCTCTTTGAAAATGTTGTTGCGCAGGAATTATTAGCAAAGAGGCATAAGGAATATTATTTTAACAGCAAACAGCAGGGAGAGCTTGATTTTGTAATTGAACTGGATGGAAAAGTGGTACCTTTGGAAATTAAATCCGGTAAGGACTATAAAAGGCACTCTGCATTAAACAATGTTCTGAAAAATGAAAATTACAAGATAGAAGAAGCTTATATTCTTTCGGAAGGGAATATTGAAATTGAGGGAAAAAGAGTTTATATGCCAATTTATATGATTATGTTTCTGGAGAATACAGAGCTTACGAATACGATCTATAAAATTGATTTAGATGGATTAGGAGAGTAGCAGTGTTTCATTGCTACTCTTTTTGAGGTAAAAATCACCGTTTCGGCTGATACCGCATATCCGACACATTATACACCGTGATAAAAGCGAGAGGATCTTCATGGCTCATATAATTCATCAATTTTTGATATTCGGATTTATCTACAATTGTAATAATCTCATTCCGCTTCTGCATATTGTAGGCACCGATGGATTCGTAAATGGTCGCACCGCTGTGGAGATCATTTAAAATAAACTGGCGGAGCTCCTCCTCTTTTTCTGTGATAATGCAGACACGGCGCTTGATGTTATGATTGAAAATAAAATGATCCAGAATGATTCCGTTAAAATAAGTTCCCAAAATACTGAGAACGACAGTCTTTTTATCATAGACAAGCGCGGCTGACAGCGCAACGCACATTCCGGAAAGTGACATCGCTTTTCCAAGTTCCATATGCAGGTATTTGTTCATGATTTTTGCGACAATGTCTAATCCGCCGGAGGAGGCATTTCGGTTGAATAAAATGCTGAGACCGATGCTCACGACTAAAATATAACAGAGCACATCTAACTCCTGGCTGCCGGTCATTGAGGTATTTTCAGGAAAAATAAATTCAAAAAGTCCAAGAAACAGCGGAAGCATAATACTCGTATAAACTGTTTTGATTCCAAATTCTTTTCCGCAGGTGAAAAATCCGATGATTAAGAGCAGTACATTTAAAATCATTGTGATCGCAGACAGCGGTATCGGAATAAAGTTTGAAAGAACGATTCCAAGACCGGAAATACTGCTGACGGATGCATGGCTTGGCACCAGAAAAAAGAAAACAGCGGCGGCAATGACCGCAACAGCGACCGTTAAAATAAGCGTTTCTTTGATCAATTCAGAGTAGTTTATCTTCTTAGACATTTTCAATATTCTCCTCAGATATTTTATAAAATTAAGGTATCCTTTATTGCGCGTTGATGCATAAAACATCCAGCTTTGTATTCTAACATACTGCGTATGAAAGTACAATAAATCAGTGCAAAATGATAAGTTTACATAATTCCGACTATAAAAAGCAAAGTAAACTTTACTTTTTGCACAAAATATACTTGACGTTATATGCAAAGTAAACTATACTAAAAATGCAAAGCAAGCTATGCAAAATAATTTGAAATAATTAAGGCGCAGAAGATGTGAATGCGGGATAGTAAGAAAAAAGTGATAGGAAAAGAGGAAAGCCGTTGAAAAACAGAATTAAGGAACTTCGAAAAGCGAATAAGCTTTCGCAAGGAGAACTTGCGGACATTGTGGGAACGACCAGACAGACGATCACATCTATAGAAGTAGGGAAATATACGGCGTCGCTGGGATTAGCGTACAAGATAGCACATTATTTTAATTTGACAATCGAGGAAGTATTTGATTTTAGTGATCTGGAAAGTGAGGAGTAAGGTTATGGAAAAGAAAATGGAAAAAATGAGAAATGAAATTGTGGGACAAAACAAATTTTATGGAGCGATTGCAGCGCTTGGAATTGCGATGATCGGAATGATGTCCTCCGGCATGATTGACAATGCATATAGTCTGAATGAACATTCTGGAGATTTTATGCATGGTTTTGTTCTGGGCATTGTTCTGGTCATGGAGTTTTATGCAGTATTCGGTATTGGTAAGAATTTAAAAGCATTGAAAGACGAGAAGAAACTGGCACGTTTATACAATGAACTTCATGATGAGAGAAGTGAGCAGATCGAGGCAATTTCCAGCAAGACAGGTATGCAGATCGCAATGATCCTGACGCTTGCAGCAGCAATTATCGTCAGTCCATACAGCTTTGAAGCTTTTCTTGCAATGCTTGTAGCCATTGTGATTGCCGGCATTACAAGAAAATGCTGTAAGATGTATTATTTTCGCAATTACACTGGAAAAGAAGAATAGAAATCATATGATAAGCGGCAAAGATTATCCAAAATATCCCAATTTTATACAATGACATTTTACAAGCAGGGCGATAGTATGAGCGTAAGAAGCGAATACATTCGCCCTGCTTTTCAGTATCACAGAGCATGCACAAAAAGGGGAATATTTTTCCTATCAGGAGATATTTGCAATGCTGGTGCCGCTTATTTTTGACCAGTTTTTTATCAGTGTGATCGCATTGCTTACAACAGCGATGATCAGTTCATCCAGCCAGGAATCGGTGTCGGCTGTCAGTCTGGTATCGCCGCTTTACATGATGATCTATGCAATCTACAGTGCGATTTCTTCCGCGGGAACAGTGATTATCGCACAGTATAAAGGGCACGGAGACGAGGAAAAGATGAAGAAAGCAGCCGGACAGATCGTGAGATATTAAAATCGGTGATCAACACAAGCCTTCCATTTGCGATGGAGCAGCTTTGCTTTAACGGTGGTGGAATTATCGTGTCGATGTTTATTGTAAAACTTGGAACGGAGAGTGTAGCGGCGAATGCAGTTTCGAATTCTACTTTGATGGTGTTTTACTCCATGGGACTCGCGGTGTCCAATTTGTCGGTTACAATTATAGGACAGTGCATTGGAGCAAAAGATAAAAAGATGGCACGTTACTATGGCAAGAAAATGGTATGGCTTGGAGAGGTGTCCATTTTAGTGTCACTGGCAGCATTGCTGCCGTTTTTACGGATCATACTAAAATTATATCAGGCACCGGAAAATACGTTAGGTCAGATTTATATACTGCTCGCAATTGCGTTTGTACCGATGGCGATGCTCTGGTCAACGTCGAATGTGCTTCCGAATGTACTTCGGGCTGCAGGAGATGTGAATTTTACATCGTATGTGTCATTGATCACAATGTGGCTGATCCGCAGTGTGATTTTTATAATGCGTTTTCATTCCGACCGGTGGTTAAATCAAAAAACAGCTGTATGATCAGCTGTTTTTTTGATTTCGTTTTTAATTTCGCAACTCATAAATCAGGGCATTATTTCAGTAAAAGCACATTCTAAAGAAGTGGAGATTTTAAACAAAAAATAACAAATTTGTTATTGAAAAAATAGATTTATGATTCATATAATTAGGAGGAGAAGAATTGTTCAAAATTATTTTTATGAAAATAAGGATGGAAAAATAGCATGGCAAAAACATGGGAAAATGTTCGTGGGGAATTAAAGATTGATGACAAAGATGAAGCGATTGTTCAGATTTAAGATCAAACCATTATCAGGAAGAAAAAAAATCTTTGTTAGTCGAATCCCATATGTTAAAATATCCTCATAGGAGATAGCCGCATATGCAGATAGAAGAGAAACAGATTGTGATAAATGGACAGAACATAATACTGCGCAGTCCGGGGAGGCAGGACGCAAAATCTTTTTCAGAGGTGCGTGACATCACTTACCGTGAGACTTACTTTCTGGCGAGATACCCGGAGGAGACAGATTTTACAGCGGAAGCAGCAGAGGCGATGATATCAGACATAGCAGAGCGCAGGGAAGAATTTTTGATCGGAGCGTTTCGGAAAAAGCAGATGATTGGCTGTGTCATGGTTTTAAAAGAGGGAAATCACATCAAATTCCGGCATAAGGCGGTAATCGGAATTTTTATCCTCCAAAAATACTGCGGAATGGGACTTGGAAGGCAGCTGATGGAATATGCGATCGAAAACGCCAGAAAAACAGAACTTGAGCAGTTGAAACTGGGTGTTTTTGATGACAATGTGGCAGCAATCCGTCTGTATGAAAAATTAGGTTTTCGCGAGTGGGGAAGAGAACCTCATGCATTTAAACTGAAAGACGGAAGCTACCGGGATGAAATACAGATGGTCTTATTTTTATCATAGAAAAGGACGAGCGATGAAACTATATTTTGTACGTCATGGTGAAACAGAGTGGAATGTAAAAAAGAAGATTCAGGGAAAAACCGATATTCCACTGAATGAAAATGGAATCCGGCAGGCGAAGGAACTGGCGTGCCAGCTGGTGGAAGAAGATATTTCGGTAAAACATGTCTATCATTCACCGCAGCTTCGGGCGGCAGAGACGGCACGTATCGCTGCGGAAGCGCTGCATGCGACCTGTATTCCGCTGGATGGACTGGTGGAGATGAACCTCGGAAGCTGGGAAGGTTCCAACTGGCGTGTGATCGAGCGGGAAAACAGTCCGGAATATCAGGAGTGGAGAAAAGACCGCCGCTATGTGCGCACACCGGGAGGCGGTGAATGTTACAATGATGTGGTAAAACGCACGCTGGATGCTATGGAATATATTATGAAACGGGAAAACGGAGATGTGCTGATCGTGACGCACAGCGCGATCATTATGGCACTGCGGTGTTACATTGCAGGGCTTCCATTTGATGAGATGGTTCGGAAATTTAAGACAAGAAATGCGGAAGTAGTCATGATCGAAAGCTTTAAGATTATAGATGCGATCGCGCGGTTTAAAAAAGAAAATAAATAAATCACAACAAAAACGCAGAAACTGTTGTACAGAGAGAAGCAAAAACGCAGGTCTCTCTGTACAGCAGTTTTTTTATGTAACATATCTGTCAAACGCCGCTCTTGTAACTTCTGCACAATTTTAAATAAGCATTTTTGTGAATGATTTTGATGGAAAATGATTGACTGTGACGGAATGTGAATTTATAATTCAGATATAAAGATGAACGGACTTGAAGGATGTTGACTGAAATTGGAGGAAATATAAATGCTGACAGAGGAAAGATTTGCGAAGATATTATCCATACTGGAAAGTATGGGGAGTGTGACAGTCCAGCAGTTGATGACAGAACTTGATGCTTCGGAATCTACGATACGAAGAGATCTGAATGCACTGGATGCAAACGGTCAGTTGACGAAGGTTCACGGTGGGGCGATCTTAAAAACGGTAGCGTACAGCACAAAGGATGACAACGTTATCAGCCGGAAAGAAAAGAATCGTGACGCAAAGAACAAAATTGCAAAATATGCCGCAGAACAGATCGCGTCAGGTGATTTTGTTTATCTGGATGCCGGAACGACAACAGAGCTGATGATCGAGTACATCACAAGCCGTCAGGCGGTGTTTGTGACAAATGCGATCAGTCATGCGAAGCGTCTGGCAGAGAGAGGATTTACCGTGTATCTCTTAGGTGGCGAGTTCAAGGCAGTCACAGAGGCGATTGTAGGAGAAGAGGCAGTCACGACACTGGAGAAATACAATTTCACCAAAGGATTCTGGGGTACAAATGGTGTCAGCCTTCAGAAAGGCTATTCCACACCGGAGTTAAAAGAGGCGATGGTGAAGAAGAAATCCATGGAAAACTGCAAGGAACGTTTCGTTCTGGCAGACGAGAGCAAGTTCAATCAGATCTCCAGCGTGACGTTTGCACCATTTGAAGGCGCAACGGTCATCACGACAGGACTGAGCCTTCCAGCTTATAAAAAATGTAAAAATGTCATAGATGTAAAGCAGTAAACAGAAAGGAGTCGAAAAAATGATCTATACCGTAACTTTTAACCCATCGCTGGATTACATCGTTTCTGTAGATAATTTTACCTGCGGAATCGTAAATCGTACAACGGATGAGATTATTTTTCCGGGAGGAAAAGGAATCAACGTTTCCATGGTTTTAAAGAATCTTGGCTTTGAGAATACAGCACTTGGCTTTTTGGCCGGATTCACAGGAAACAGAATACAGGATCTGTTAGAGGAAAAAGGAGTCCGCGCCGACTTTATCAGCGTGGAAAAGGGAATTTCCAGAATTAATGTAAAGCTTCGTTCCAATGAAGAGACGGAGATCAACGGACAGGGACCGGCGATCGCGGAGGCAGATATTAAAAAGCTTTATGAAAAGCTCGATACACTGTCAGACGGTGATATCCTCGTGCTTGCAGGAAGCATTCCGGATGTTATGCCAGGTTCGATGTATATGGATATTATGAGACATTTACAGAACAAGGACTTGAAAATTGTGGTAGACGCAACGAAAGATCTTCTGGTGAATGTGTTACAGTATCATCCATTTCTGATCAAGCCAAACAATCATGAGCTTGGCGAAATTTTCGGAGTGAAGATTGAAAGTAAGGCAGATGTCATCACCTATGCAAAGAAAATGCAGGAAAAGGGAGCAAGAAACGTTCTGGTATCCATGGCGGGTGACGGAGCTGTGTTAGTCGCAGAAGATGGAAGCATTTTCCAGTCCGAAGCGCCAAAAGGAAAGGTTGTCAATTCCGTGGGAGCAGGAGATTCCATGGTGGCAGGATTTATCGCAGGATACCTTGAGAACGGAAGCTACGAGAAAGCGTTCCAGATGGGTGTCTGCACCGGAAGTGCCTCTGCATTTTCCGAGGAACTGGCTACAAAAGCAGAAGTAATTGCTTTACTTGATAGCAATAAGAAATTGTTTATTGGGGAACAATAGAAAGGGAGGGTTTTTCAAATGAAAATCAGAGATTTACTCGCAGCAGAAAGTATTGAACTGAATGGAAAAGTAACAGGCAAAAAAGAAGCTCTTGATGCCATGGTCGATTTAATGGCAAAGAGCGGCAAGATCAATAATGTAGAGGTTTACCGTAAAGGTGTCTACGCAAGAGAAGAGGAGAGTACCACAGGAATCGGCGAAGGAATTGCGATTCCGCATTGCAAATCGGATTCGGTATCAAGACCGGGACTTGCAGCTATGGTTGTACCGGAAGGGGTTGACTTTGATTCCTTAGACGGTGAGAAAGTAAACCTGATCTTTTTGATCGCTGCACCGAACACAAAAGAGAACGTACATCTCGATGTACTGAGCAAATTATCAGTGTTACTGATGGATGAGGATTTCACAGCAAACCTGCGCAATGCCAAGACGGTCGATGAATTTTTGCACGTGATCGACGCAGCAGAAGCAGAAAAAGACGCTGAGGAAGAGAAAAAAGAAGAGGAAAAGAAAGCAGAAGCACCAGTTTCCAATGGAAAACTGATCCTCGCAGTTACCGGCTGCCCAACCGGTATCGCACATACTTATATGGCGGCAGAAGCACTTGAGAAAAAGGCAAAAGAGCTTGGATACCGGATCAAAGTTGAGACGAGAGGTTCCGGCGGTGCCAAGAATGTGCTCACAAAAGCAGAGATCGCAGAGGCAGAGTGCATTATTGTTGCAGCAGACACACAGGTTCCAATGGATCGTTTCGCAGGAAAACCGGTGATCCAGTGTAAAGTGGCAGACGGAATCAGCAAAGCAGAGGAACTTCTCACAAAAGCGGCAAATGGCCATGCATCTATTTACGAGGCAGGCGGAAAAGCAGCAGATGACGAAGAAGAGGGAAAAGACAGTCTCGGACATCAGATCTACAAACATCTGATGAACGGTGTATCCCATATGCTTCCATTCGTTGTCGGCGGTGGTATCCTGATTGCAATTGCATTCCTGATCGATGGTTTTTCTGTAGATTTGAATTCACTTCCATTAGACCAGAGATCAAACTTCGGTACGATCACTCCGATGGCAGCGATGTTTAAGTCTATCGGTGGCGTGGCATTCGGCTTCATGCTCCCAATCCTTGCCGGATTTATTGCGATGAGTATTGCAGACAGACCGGGACTTGCCGTTGGTTTTGTCGGCGGTGCAATTGCAGCAAACGGAACAAGTGGATTCCTCGGCGCATTGGTAGCCGGATTCCTTGCAGGATATGTTGTAGTATTATTAAAGAAGATCTGCAGCAAACTTCCTGACAGTTTAGAGGGAACAAAACCGGTATTGATCTATCCGTTATTTGGTATCTTTATTGTAGGTGTTTTGATGACATATGTAGTGGAACCGCCAATCGGCGCATTAAATACATTAATCAACAACGGATTGAACGGATTAAACGGCGCAAGTGCAATATTACTTGGTGCATTACTCGGCGGTATGATGTCTGTTGATATGGGAGGCCCGGTCAACAAGGCAGCTTATGTATTCGGTACAGCTTCCATTGCAGCCGGAAACTATAACATCATGGCAGCCGTTATGGTCGGCGGTATGGTTCCGCCAATCGCGATTGCGCTTGCAACCTTAATTTTCAAAAACAAATTTACAGCAGATGAGAGAAAAGCAGGTCCTACCAACTTCATCATGGGACTTTCCTTCATCACAGAGGGCGCAATCCCATTTGCAGCATCTGATCCACTCCATGTATTACCGGCGTGTGCGGTTGGTTCTGCAGCAGCAGGTGCCTTATCCATGGCATTTAACTGTACCTTAATGGCGCCTCATGGTGGAATCTTCGTATTCCTTACCGTAGGAAATCCATTATTATATCTGGTTGCACTGGCAGTCGGTTCCGCAGTCGGATGTGTGCTTCTCGGTGTATTAAAGAAAAAACAGCTTAAGAGGAGAGAAAAACAATGAAAGAATTTAAGTATGTAATCAAAGATGAACAGGGAATCCACGCAAGACCGGCAGGGTTATTTGTAAAGGAAGCAGCCGCATTTCCATGTAAAGTAATCATCGAAAAAGATGGAAAAGAGGCAGATGCAAAACGTATTTTTGCAGTGATGGGTCTTGCAGTCAAATGTGGGCAGGAGATCACCTTAAAGACAGATGGCGAAAACGAAGAAGAGGCGATGAATAAACTTTCCGCTTTCTTAGAAGAAAACTTATAAAAAATACGTGCCTGTGGACTGCTTTGCGGCAGTCCATATGTGCATTACAGCAGAAATATTTTTGGAGGTAAAACAATGGTTTTAGAAGGAAAAAGCGTATTTGGTGGAATTGCGATCGGACGTCTTTCTATTTACAATAAGAAGGAAAATCAAGTAAAACGCGAGAAAATCACAGATGTGGAAGCAGAAATCACTCGTTTTACAGATGCAAAGGAAACTGCAAAAGAGCAGTTAAAAGGCTTTTATAAGAAAGCGGTCAAGGAAGTTGGCGAAGTGAATGCCGCAATTTTTGAAGTGCATCAGATGATGCTAGATGATCTTGATTATGTGGAATCTATCACCAATATGATCCGCACACAGGAAGTAAATGCAGAATTTGCAGTGGCTTCGACCGGAGATAATTTTTCAAAGATGTTTGCAGCGATGGATGATGATTATATGAAAGAGCGTGCAGCAGATGTAAAAGATATTTCCAACCGTGTGATCTCTATTTTACAGAATGCGGAAAACGGTTCCGTGACAGGAGAGGAACCGGTGATTCTTCTTGCCGATGATCTTGCACCAAGTGAGACAGTCCAGCTCGATAAATCCAAAGTACTCTCCTTCGTGACCAGACATGGTTCTACCAACTCCCACACTGCGATTTTAGCGAGAACCATGAACATTCCGGCATTGATCGGCATTGATTTTTCCGAGGATGTCAATGGAAAGATGGGTATCGTGGACGGCTATACCGGAACGCTTTACATTGAACCGGATGAGGAGATTATGAAAAAATACGAGGCAAAAAAGCCGAGGATGAAAATAAGAAGCGTCTTTTACTGGAATTAAAGGGAAAAGAAAATGTTACTTTAGACGGCAAAAAAATTAATCTTTATGCCAATATCGGCGGTGTTGCGGATGTGGCAAATGCACTGAGCAACGATGCGGGCGGAATCGGATTGTTCCGAAGCGAGTTCCTTTATCTGGAATCGGAGGACTATCCGACCGAGGAAGCGCAGTTTGCCGCTTATAAGACGGTGGCAGAAAATATGGCAGGCAAAAAGGTTATTATCCGTACCTTAGATATTGGAGCCGATAAGCAGGTGGACTATTTCCATATGGAGAAAGAAGAAAATCCGGCAATGGGATACCGTGCAATCCGAATCTGCCTTGACCGACCGGAAATTTTCAAGACGCAGCTCCGTGCAATTTACCGTGCAAGCTATTACGGAACGATCTCCATTATGTTCCCAATGATCATTTCGGTGAAAGAGGTGAAACGTATCAAAGAGATCGTAGCGGAGGTGAAAGCAGAACTGACCGCAGAGGGAATCCCATTTAAGGACTGTGAACTGGGAATTATGATCGAGACACCGGCAGCAGTCATGATCTCGGATCTTCTGGCAGAGGAGGTTGATTTCTTTTCCATTGGCACAAATGACCTGACACAGTACACACTTGCGATTGACCGTCAGAATCCAAAGCTTGACAGCTTTTATGATTCCCATCATGAAGCAATCTTAAGAATGCTTCAGATGGTTGTAGATAACGGTCATAAGCATGGCTGCTGGGTTGGTATCTGTGGCGAGCTGGGTGCAGATACGACACTGACCTCCACTTTCCTTAAGATGGGATTTGATGAGTTATCTGTCTCTCCAGCCATGATTTTACGCGTAAGAGAGGAAATCCGGAACACAAAAGTGGAGGAGTAGCCCTGAATTATAAAAGACATTTTCCGGGTCTTGCCTCTGTGATGTTTTTGCCGTCATAGACAAGTTCCCCACCGATATAAACAGAGACAATGCCTTCGGCGATCTGTGTACCGTCCTTAAAATCGGCACAGTCGCGCAGTTTTGTCTCATCAAACAGAATAAAATCAGCATCAAAGCCATCCCTGATCAGACCTTTATTCGGAAGCTTCCATACGGAGGCGGTAAGACCGGTCTGTTTATGGATGGCTTCTTCTATTGTGATAAGATGTCTTTTCAGTGCAAAGTCGGCGATCGGCTTGATAAAGCTGCCGTAGGCTCTCGGATGTGCAGGCCCCCTTTTCTCAGAGCAGATCGTGTCAGATCCAATCATGGAGTATGGACTCTGGTAGATGGTGAGCATATCCTGTTCCGACAGGGAAAAGTAACTTGCCATGCAGGTGAAATTGTTTTCCAAAAGCAGGTCAAAATAGGTATCAAAAGCATCTTTGCCGAGGAAGTCGGCATATTCCTGAACCGTTTTTCCCACAGCGTCAGGTGTTTTTGGCGCGGAGGAGATCAGAAAATTTGTCGACTGTCTTTGGACCGAAGAAAGAAAAGATCAGAGCCATAGATGGGGTATCGTTTTATGTCTGCCGCGGTGAGATGGTTGGCATTGTCGGAGAATCCGGCTGTGGAAAAAGTGTGACAAGCCAGTCTATTATGCGGCTTTACGATGAAAAAGAAGAGGTTTCCTACTCCGGAACTGTCCGGTTTGAAGGGGAAAATCTGATGGAAATTCCCTATAAGGAAATGGATAAGATCAGAGGAAACCGCATTGCAATGATTTTTCAGGATGCATTAAGCTCCTTAAATCCTGTATACACGGTTGGAAATCAGGTGGTGGAGGCAATCTGCATCCATCAGAATGTGGAGAAAAAGGAAGCCTGGCAGAAAGCCGTGGAAATGCTCATGAAAGTCGGCATTTCAGAACCGGAGAAGCGTATGCGGCAGTATCCACATGAGCTGTCCGGCGGTATGCGTCAAAGGGTGATGATTGCGATAGCACTCTGCTGTAAACCGGATCTTCTGATCGCGGATGAGCCGACAACGGCATTGGATGTCACGGTGCAGGCTCAGATCATGGATCTCATCCAGCAGTTAAAAGAAGAGGAAAATATGGGTGTTATCCTCATTACACATGATATGGCGGTAGTGGCAGAAAACTGCGACAGGGTGATCGTAATGTATCTTGGACAGATGGTAGAGGAAGCGAGTGTCACGGATATTTTTGAACATCCGCTTCATCCGTATACGGTCGGACTGATCCAGTCTATTCCACAGATGACAACAGACTCCGAGCAGGAACTGTTCATGATAAAAGGAAGTCTTCCACTTCTGACACAGATCAAAAAGGGCTGCCGTTTTGCGTCAAGATGTCCGTATGCGACAGACAAATGCAGGGAAGAAGAACCGGAATTGCAGAAAACAGGTGAAAATCACAGTGTGAGATGTCATTTCCCAAGGTTTGGTGAATAAGGGAGTTATATATGGACGAGAGAAAAGCAGTAATCAAAGCGGAGCATATCAAAAAATATTTCCCTGTAAAGGGAGTGGTCGGAAAGAAAAAAGCGGTCGTAAAGGCAGTGGATGACGTGTCACTGACAGTCTATGAGGGCGAGACTGTGGGACTGGTAGGTGAGACAGGCTGCGGTAAAAGTACATTTGGAAGAACGATTTTAAAGTTGACGGAACCGACCGATGGAAAAATTTATCTGGACGGTGAAGATATTACCGGTTATTCGGAGCGCAAACTCAGAAAATACAGGCAGAAAATGCAGATCGTATTTCAGGACCCGTACAGTTCCCTTGATCCGAGGGAGACCATCGGGAAATCTTTAGAAGAAGTGCTGCAGATTCAGGGCAGGAAGCAGGGATGCCGGGAAAAGGTATTGGAGACGCTTGAACTTGTGGGATTGTCGTCAGAAGTTTACGACAGGTATCCGCACGAATTTTCGGGCGGACAGAGACAGCGTGTCGGAATTGCCAGAGCGTTGATCTTAAATCCGGTCTTTCTCGTCTGCGATGAACCGGTATCGGCGTTGGACGTATCGGTGCAGGCACAGATTGTCAACCTGTTGAAAAAAATACAGCGGGAGAGAAAGCTCGCGAGTATTTTTATTTCCCATGACATCAATGTTGTGCGCTATATCTCAGACCGCATTGTTGTTATGTATCTTGGACATATCGTGGAGGAAGCGCCGAAGGACGAATTGATCCATCATCCGAAGCATCCTTACACGAAAAGTCTTTTGGCATCTGTGCCAAACATGAATCCGAGGGAGCGGAAGCGCCATGTGGCGTTGGAGGGAGAAATCCCTTCCCCAATGGATCCACCATCCGGCTGTGTCTTTCATACAAGATGTCCGTATGCAACGGACAAGTGCCGGACGGAAGTACCGGAGTATAAGGAAAGCGGAGACGGACACTGGGTAAGATGTCACGAAGTGTGACAGAAATGAAAAACCTCTGTGTGGGTATGGAGCCTGCACAGAGGTTTTTTAGCGAAAGTAAAAGAACATTATATAAAGTGATGGTAGAATTTCAATCCATATTTCATAATTTAAACCAACCCGGACATACTGAATATAAAACAGTTATGAACGAGGTTTAAAAAGAATGAATCAGTATTTGTTGATAAAGCAGGGAAACATCCATAATGCCGTGGAAAAAGAAGCATTTACGGCTGATATTTTAATAGAAAATGGAAAGATAAAGAAAATTGCTCCGGTGTTAGAGGGCGCAGTTATCAATGATGCGGAAATAATTGATGCATCCGGCATTGACGTGTATCCGGGATTTGTGGACGCACATTGTCATCTGGGACTGGACGGATATGCGGTGGAGTATGCCGGAGATGATTTTAATGAAATCGGGGATGCCATCACGCCGGAACTCTCTGCACTCGATGCGGTCAATCCGCAGGACAAAGCATTTGAGCTGGCAAGAGCAGGCGGCGTAACCTGCGTGTCAACAGGACCAGGAAGCTCAAATGTAATCGGTGGAACATTTTGTGTCATTAAGACGTATGGGAAGCGTATTGATGATATGATTGTAAAAGAAAAATCGGCAATGAAAATTGCGTTTGGCGAAAATCCGAAAAACTGTTATAAAAGCAGGGGAATCTATTCGCGGATGACAATTGCTGCGAAACTCCGGGAAGTTTTGCGTCAGGCAGAGCTTTATGAAAAAAGACAGGAAGCGGCAGGATATCCGGATAATATGGACTATAGCAAAATGCCGGAATATAATGCGAAACTGGAAGCACTGCTCCCGGTCATAAGAAAAGAACTTCCACTGAAAGCCCACGTGCACCGTGCGGATGATATTTTCACGGCAATCCGTATTGCAAAGGAATTTGATCTGAATTTAAAGCTGGATCATGTGACAGATGGAAGTCTGATCGCGGACGAACTTGCGAAAGAAGAGTATTCGCTTGCGGTCGGACCTTCTTTTGGATATGCAACCAAATATGAATTGAAAAATAAGAGCTTTTCCACACCGGCAGATCTGGCGGATGCAGGGTGCTCCGTTTGTATTATCACGGATTCTCCTGTCAGTGAGGAGCAATATCTTCCGCTTTGCGCCGGAAAAGCAATCGCAAGCGGACTGGATGAATTTACTGCATTACAGGCTGTCACGATCAATGCGGCAAAGCATATCGAAGTCCAGGACCGGGTGGGAAGCATTGAGGAAGGAAAGGATGCGGACTTTGTACTGGTAAAGGGAAGTCCGTTTGCAGTAGATACGAAAATTTTGTATACAATCATTGATGGAAAGATTGTATACAAAAATAATTCGCTGTGATCCTCTGTCTTGAACCTTAAAAGGGCTGGCGTGTTCATGAATGCGCCAGCCCTTTTAAGGTTCAAGCCTGATTTGGAACAAAGTCCGATTGAAAGCAACAGATGCCTTTGTTATAATAAACCATAATAGTTTATTTTGGGATAATAATGATTCTACAGATATAGGATGGTAATAGCAATTTGCAGAGAGGAGGGCGATTGACATGAAGAAGTATACATTAATGCATAAGAATTTCCCAGTAGCAGATTTAGAATTGGATGAAGCTTCAGGAGCAATTTCAACTGTTGGTATAGTGTATGAGAAAGAACGTGTACCGGTAGGAATTCCAGTGAAAAAAAATATCATTGACAGAGCCGCGCTTAATGCATGGTGGAAAGGACGTGCGATTCCAGCCAGCCGTATGGGGATTGAGAA
This sequence comes from Roseburia inulinivorans DSM 16841, assembly GCF_000174195.1. Lineage (GTDB taxonomy): Bacteria > Bacillota > Clostridia > Lachnospirales > Lachnospiraceae > Roseburia > Roseburia inulinivorans. The sequence continues at coordinate 131,721 of NZ_ACFY01000170.1, forward strand.
TGCATTGACGAAATTACACATGTCCTCCACGCAGATGCTGTTGGAAAAGTGTCTGGGATTAAGTCTGTCAGATCAGTATTGGGTGTGCCCGAAGAATTCAGGCATAACGTGGGAACAGGTAAATTTTTTTGAGAATACATTTTCAGATGATGTGGGAAATATTTTGTTTGACCAGACAGCATCTGGTAATCCGGTAAGTTTAATGTCACCGGATAATACTTCAGATGGATGGCTGAAGAAGAAATGGAAAATAATAGATGATAAACGTTGCCTGATAAAAGGGGGAAGTGGTGCCACACAGCAGGAACCGTATAATGAAGTTCTCGCAAGCAGGATTATGGACAGGCTGGACATTCCACATGTAAAATATTCACTTCTTGTGGAGGATGATTACCCATATAGTGTATGTGAAGATTTTATCACACCGGAGACAGAACTTATTTCTGCATGGCATCTGATGCAGACGAGCAGAAAGCCCAATCATATTTCAATCTATCAGCATTATATCAATTGCTGCGAGGAAAACGGAGTGCCGGAGATTCGTAAGGCATTAGATCAGATGATCGTTCTGGACTATCTGCTTGTAAATGAGGACAGGCATTTGAATAATTTCGGGGTAGTCCGTAAGGCAGAGTCATTAAAATATATGTGTGCAGCCCCAATTTTTGACAGTGGAACGTCCATGTGGTTTGATAAGCCGACAGCCATGATAGGAGATATAACGAAATTGGTGTGCAAACCGTTTAAAAATACACACGAAGAGCAGATAAAGCTTGTGAGTTCTTTTGAATGGCTTGCTATGGAAAAGTTAAGTGGTATCGAGGAAGAATTCCGGGAAATAGTGAGGGGATCGCTCTTTGTTGATGAAAAAAGATGTGATGCGCTTTGCGCGGCATTGAAAAACAGAGTAAAAATGTTAGAAAAAGTGATTCATGCAAACCAAACAGTATATACAATAGATGACTATAAGAACGATGTGAAGGAAAATATAGCATACAGTGGTTCTGGTGGATATAAGAAAGGGGAGATGTAGTAAAGCATCTCCTCTTTTGCAGTTTATGTAAAAAAAACAACCATTTATGCCATTTTTCATTTTATAAATAAAATCCATGCTACCATTATGCTAACAAAAAATAATAGCAGCATGGGTTTTATTTTTTATTGTTGCGATCCAGATAACATACATTTTGGTATCAATAACACAACAAATAAAATCCGTGAGCACCAAAAGAACAGGAGAACGAAAAATGAGCTTAAAATATGGGGAAATCATAAAACAGATGTCTCTGGAAGAAAAAGCACTGATGATGTCCGGTAAAAATACATGGGAGACTGTAGATTTTGAGAAGTACGGAATCCCATCCATGGCAATGTCCGACGGACCTCATGGGTTAAGACGTCAGGCCGGTGCAGGAGACCACCTTGGATTAAATGCCAGCCTTCCGGCAACCTGTTTCCCGACCGCAGCTACGATCGCAAACAGCTGGGATGAAAAATTAGGGGAGGAGATCGGTACTGCACTTGCAGAGGAAGCGGTGACCATGGATGTCAATGTCATCTTAGGACCGGGACTCAACATTAAGAGAAGCCCGCTCTGTGGACGTAACTTTGAGTATTTTTCCGAAGATCCGTATCATGCAGGAAAAATGGCAGCCGCTTATGTAAAAGGTATCCAGAGCAAGGGAATCTCAGCATGTCCAAAGCATTTTGCGGCAAACAGCCAGGAACTCCGTCGTATGGCAAGCGACTCTGTTGTTGATGAGCGTACATTCCGGGAAATCTATACCACCGGATTTGAAATCGCAGTCAAAGAGGGAAAATCCAAATCCATCATGTCTTCTTATAATGAAGTAAACGGTGTCTATGCAAATGAGAATCGTCACATGTTACAGGAAATCTTAGTCGATGAGTGGGGATTTGACGGCTATGTCGTATCCGACTGGGGCGGAAGCAACGACCATGCACTTGGCGTTATGAACGGAAGCCACCTTGAGATGCCGGGGACCGGAAAATCAGGCATGCGTGATATTGTCCGTGCGGTAAAAGACGGCACATTACCGGAAGAAGTATTAGATCAGCGTCTGGATGAACTGTTAAATGTTGTTTTTGCAACCCATCAGGCAACAGTTGATGGAAAAGGCAAAAAATTTGATGTTGAAGGACACCATGCATTAGCAAGAAAAGCAGCCGAAGAAAGTGTTGTTTTACTGAAAAACAGTAACAACATCCTGCCATTAAAACCGGGAACAAAAGTAGCAGTGATCGGTGATTTTGCAAAGACTCCACGTTATCAGGGTGCAGGTTCTTCTCTTGTAAATCCGACCAGACAGCCGGAATCCATCTTAGATGTGATTGGGGACAGTGGACTTGTAATGACCGCTTATGAACAGGGATATATCCGCAACCGCAAACCGAATGCAGCACTTGCAAAATCAGCAGTGGAAGCAGCAAAGAATGCAGACGTTGTTCTTGTTTTTGCAGGATTGGATGAGATCAGCGAGTCCGAGGGACTTGACCGTACCCATATGCATATGCCGCAGGCACAGAATGAACTGATCGATGCGATCACAGCCGTGAATACCAATGTGGTTGTTGTTCTCTCAGCAGGATCTTCTATTGAGATGCCGTGGTTTGACTATGTAAAAGGTATCGTTCACGGATATTTAGGTGGTCAGGCAGGCGCATCTGCAATGATGAATGTCCTCACCGGAAAGGTATGCCCATCCGGAAAATTAAATGAGACTTATCCACTTCACTATGAAGATACTCCTGCATTCCACTACTATCCAAGCAAGGAGCGCAGCAGCGAGTACCGCGAGGCTCTCTATGTGGGATATCGTTATTATACAACGGTCGGCAAAAAAGTCCGTTTCCCATTTGGTTATGGATTGAGTTATACAACTTTTGCATACAGCAATTTCTCCGTTGACAAAGACGGTGTGACCTTCACGATCAAAAACACCGGAGATGTGGAAGGAACAGAAATTGCGCAGCTTTATGTCGGAAAACAGTCCGAGACAATTTTCCGTCCGGTCCGTGAGTTAAAAGGTTTTGCGAGAGTGACATTAGCTCCGGGAGAGGAAAAGTCCGTACATATCGCATTTGAGGACAAGACCTTCCGTTTCTATGACACAAGAACCAATACATGGGAAGTAGAATCCGGTAATTATCAGATCATGGTAGGAACGGATGCAGTTACAATGGTATTAGAAGGCAGCTTGGAAATTGCCGGAACTGTGGCAGACGGTGGTTACAGCAAAGAGATTTTACCGGAATATTTCAGCGGTAAGATTGAGAACGTGGATGACATCGAGTACAGAGAACTTTACGGAAGAGAAATCCCGGATGGAAGCTGGAGCGGTGAGATCCAGATGAACGATGCAGTATGCCAGCTTTATTACGGAAAAGGTATCTTTGGCAAACTGTTCTACGGAGTATTGAAATTACTTCTTAAGATCAGCGAGTGGCAGGGAAAACCGAACCTGAATGTTCTGTTCAACTACAACATGCCAATCCGTGGATATGCAAAAATGACGGGTGGATTTGTCACAATGGAGATGGCGAGAGCCTTAACGGAGATGGCGAACGGACACCGTATCAAAGGAACGGCACATCTGATCAAAGCGGCAGTGAAGAGAGATTAATGTAGAGGAACAAAAAATAAATTTTACACAAAACACACGTAAGGTGGCTATGGATTTTACATAGCTGCCTTATTTTTTTATGTATGGAAACAAATAAGATAAAAGTAAAATTGGAAGCGCCGATGGTGCAGGCGCGGTATCAGTATGCAATTGATGTGATGTTAACAAGACTTCGCATGATTGATGCAGATCTGACCAAGAAAAATGAACGCCCATTAATCAGAAATTTGTGTAGCAGAATTAAAACTGCCGAGAGCATTGTGAAAAAGCTGGAAAGAAAGGAACGTGAAGTCACTTTCGAAACAGCAGTCAATACTTTAAATGATATTGCCGGAGTCCGTGTGGTGTGTTATTTTGCGGACGATATTTATCAGATTGCGGACGCAGTGCGCAGACAGAAAGACTTTACCATTGTCAAAGAAAAAAATTATATCAGGAAGCCGAAAAAAAGCGGCTATCAAAGCCTTCATCTGATCGTGGAAGTGCCGGTAACTTATCTGGATAAGACAACCGCAGTGAGAGTTGAGATACAGATCCGTTCAGTCGCCATGGACTACTGGGCAGAATTAGATTCCCAGATGTGTTACAAAAAGGACGCCGGGCAGTTAGAAGCGGTAGAGAAGGCAACAAAGCAGTACGCAGACGTCATTGCGGGTGTGGATAAGAAGATGCTGGAACTTCGTAAGAAGATACAGAAAATGTGAAAGTATCCGGTAATCCCAAACGGCAGACATACATAAAATGAAACGATATTAGCAAAGCAGATCAGAAAAGAGGAGTAAAAATGGATCAGGAAAAGACAAAGGTATGGGCACACCGGGGAGCCAGCGGCTATGCCCCGGAAAATACATTAGATGCATTCCAAAAAGCAGTTGAGATGGGAGCAGATGGAATCGAACTGGACGTGCAGATGACAAAAGACGGTGAGCTCGTTGTCATCCATGATGAGACGATCGATCGTGTGAGCAATGGAAAAGGCTGGGTAAAAGATTATACCTATGAAGAACTGAAAAAATTTAATTTTAACAAAACGCATCTGGAATATACAAAGGAAGAGATCCCAACACTTGAGCAGGTTTATCGGTTGATAAAACCGACAAATCTCACCATTAATGTGGAGATCAAAACAGGAATTGTTTTCTATCCGGGGATTGAAGAGCGGGTACTGGAGCTTACAGAGCGTCTTGGAATGAAGGAGCGTGTCATTTATTCTTCGTTTAATCATTATACGATCCGGAAAATCAAAGAGTTAGACCCGCAGGCTAAGACGGGCATGCTCTATGAAGATGGAATCATTGATGCAGTGGATTATGCATGTGATGTTGTAAAGGCAGACGCACTTCACCCGGCCGGATATAACGTTTTTTATCCGGGATTTTTAGAGCGTTGTAGAGAGCGGAAAAGACTGCTTCATGTATGGACAATCAATGAAGAAAAACATATGAGAATGCTGTGTGAGGCAGGCGTGGATGCGCTGATCACAAACTACCCGGATATAGCAAAGAAAATCAGGGACGAATACCGTTTTGGAGAACTGCAGCCTGAACTGGTTCAAAGAATCCTTCAGAGTTGAGACAGTGAGAGATACCTATGATAGAAAAAAGAGCAGAGAACATCATGATACCAGAAGAAGCGAATTATCAGCGAACCATGAAACGTGATGTGGAACCATATCTGAGAAGCTATGAAAAAGACGGTTACATAGAAAGCTATGACAGCACAGCAATTTATTACCGCACATACCGGATTCCGCAGGCAAAAGCTGCTATTGTCATCAGCCACGGATTCTGTGAATTTGCAGAGAAATATAAGGAAGTCATCTATTATTTCCTGAAAAACGGATATTCCGTTTACGTCCCGGAACACAGGGGACACGGATATTCTGACCGGATTGTTGTGGATGGCGAAAAAGTTCATATCGAGGATTATGAGCAATATGTGCAGGATCTGCATTGCTTTGTGAAAAATGTGGTAGAACTCACAGAAAAACGAAAAATCTTATTCTGTCATTCCATGGGTGGAGCCATTGGAGTGCGGTATCTCGAAGAGTTCCCACTGACTTTTGACGCAGCAATCCTGTCAGCACCGATGCTTGGGATGAACACTGGAAAGTATCCGAAGTGGCTTGCGAAAGTTACCGCAGATTTTTTCTGCGCGATCGGAAAGGGAACGAAATATGCTGCCGGACAGAGTGGTTTTTCAGAAAAACCATCCTTTGAAACAAGCAGCTGCGTTTCCAGAGAACGATACATGTATATCTACAATATGCGCCTGCGGAATATCAATTACCAGACTTACGGTGGAACCTATGCCTGGGTAAAAGCAGGATTTAAAGTAATCCGCAAGCTGCGGAAAAGAAAAAACATTAACAGTATAAAAATTCCGCTTATAATCTTTGAAGCGGAAAAAGACGACATGGTTGACAATTGTGGCATTGAAAAATTTGCTAAAAAAGCCAAGACCGCACAGCTGGTAAGAATGAAGGATTCCAAACATGAAATCTTTAACGCAGGCGAGGCGGTGCGTGACAGTTACTATAGACAAATATTTTTATTTTTAAATCATGTGTATACGGCACAGGAAAGAATGAATGAGGAAAACGAATATGAAAAAAAAACTGACGAAACTCGAAAAATACTGGGTACTGTATGATGTGGGAAACTCTGCATTTACGCTGTTAGTGTCCACGATCATTCCGATTTATTTTAAAAACATGGCACAGAATATGGGCGTTTCCGCATCGGATTCTACTGCATATCTCAGCTATGCGATCTCAATCTCTACGATCATTGTTGCAATTTTAGGACCGATCCTCGGCGCAGTCGCAGACAACAAAAACCATAAAAAGCCGTTATTTACATTTTTCATGATGATCGGTGTTCTAGGATGTGCAGCGTTGTCCATTCCGAAGACGTGGCTGATGTTTTTGATTATTTTTGTGATCGCAAAAGTAGGATTTTCCGGCAGCCTGATTTTTTATGATTCCATGATGGTAGATGTAACCACCGACGAACGCATGGATGGGGTATCGTCCCATGGGTATGCGTGGGGCTATATCGGAAGCTGCGTACCATTTGTCATTAGTTTATTGCTGGTGTTAGGCGGTGATAAAGTTGGCATCAGCACACCGGCAGCCATGACAGCCGCATTTTTCTTAAATGCAGCATGGTGGGGACTTGTGACAATCCCACTCTTAAAAAATTACGAACAGAAATATTATGTGGAAAATCAAGGCTCCATGGTAAAGGAGTCTTTTGCCAGACTTGGAAGAAGCGTGGCGGAATTGAAAGATAACAAAAAAGTTGCCCTCTTTCTGCTCGCATTTTTCTTCTATATAGATGGTGTATACACGATTATCGAGATGGCAACTTCTTACGGAAAAGACGTTGGGATCAGTGACGCTAATCTGCTGCTGGCATTGCTTCTGACGCAGGTTGTGGCATTCCCATGTGCGATTCTTTTCGGAAAAATGACACAGAAATTTGAGACAGGAAAACTAATTTCTGTCTGCATCATTGCATATTTTGCAGTCGCAGTTTACGCCCTGCAGTTAGACGCAGCATGGAAGTTCTGGATGATGGCAACTTTTGTAGGGGTATTTCAGGGTGCAATCCAGGCGCTGTCCCGTTCCTACTATGCAAAGATTATCCCAAAGGAAAAATCGTCTGAGTATTTCGGAATCTTTGATATATTCGGAAAGGGTGCATCTTTTATGGGAACTATGTTAATGGGAATCAGCACACAGATTTTTGATACTTCCAAAGCAGGAGTGGTAGTGATCGCAGCCATGTTTGTGGTCGGATTCGTTTTCTTTCAGGTGCAGCGCAGGACAGAGGAGGATCAAAATGGTTTACCATCATTTTACAGACGTTTTACAAAGGGAGATATTTAGATTTTACACGTTGACTTTAAAGTAGTCATTGTCAATGAGACAGAGACAAAAAAACAAAGATGGGAAACGCAAGATCCCATAAAGATTTGGAGGAAAATCAAAATGAAAAAGAAAGTAATCAGTTTATTCGTAACAGGAATGTTAGCAGTCAGCATGATCGCAGGATGTGGTTCTGATAATACAGCAGACACCAGTACATCCGCAGATACCACAGCAGATGCTTCTACAGATGCAGCAGCAGACACAACAGCAGAGGAAGCACCGGCAGCTACAACAGACTTTGATGCAAGTGAATATGTCAATGTATTATCCCGCGAGGATGGATCCGGTACAAGAGGTGCATTCATCGAATTATTTGGAATCGAAGAAAAAGACGCAGACGGAAATAAAGTGGACAACACAACAGAGGAAGCGATCATCACAAACAGCACATCCGTAATGCTTACATCTGTAGCAAGTGATGAGTATGCGATCGGTTATGTTTCCCTTGGTTCTTTAGATGACACTGTAAAAGCAGTCAGCATTGACGGAGCAGAAGCAACAGTAGAGAATATCAAAAATGGTACATACACGATTGCAAGACCATTTAACATTGCAACAAAAGGTGAAGTAAGCGACATCGCACAGGATTTCATCAACTACATTATGAGTGCAGAAGGTCAGGCAGTCATCACAGAGAACGGATATATCGGTTCTGATGATGCGGCAGCATTCGAATCCAACGGAGCAACAGGTAAAGTGACAGTCAGCGGTTCTTCTTCTGTAACACCAGTTATGGAAAAATTAAAAGAAGCTTACACAGCCGTAAACTCCGGTGCAGAGATCGAGATTCAGGAGAGTGACTCCACAACAGGTATGACAGACGCAGCAGCAGGTACAAGTGACATCGGTATGGCTTCCCGTGAATTAAAAGATTCTGAGACAGAGCAGGGACTTACCGCAACAACAATCGCTATGGATGGTATCGCAGTGGTCGTAAATCTTGACAACCCGACAGCAAACCTTACATCCGATCAGGTAAAAGGTGTCTATGTTGGAGATGTTACAAGCTGGGATGAACTTGCAGAGTAAGTAATCAATGAAAATATCTGGTATGAAAAAAACATCAGAGATAAGAAATTAAAAAATTACTGACAGAAGGGTCGGATGGAAAACTCCTCCGGCCTTTTTTCGGAAATCAGGATATTTACAATTTGTAAAGCATTACATAATGATATGAAGCCTGCACTGTCAGGCATTCCTCAGATTTTGGAGAACATAAATATATGAATATCAATAAATTAAAAGAAATTGTAATGAAATATGTATTTCTGTTTACCGCCATTATTTCCATTGTAGCAGTTGTACTGATCTGCGTGTTCCTGTTCGCAAATGGGGTTCCGGCAATGAAAGAGATTGGATTTGCCAACTTCCTCGGAGGAACAAAATGGAAACCCGGCAACGGCTTATATGGTATCTTCCCGATGATCCTGGGAAGTATCTATGTAACAGGCGGAGCCTTGATCATCGGAGTACCAATCGGAATTCTGATGTCTATCTTCATGGCACGTTTCTGTCCGGACAGATTACACAAGGTATTAAAACCGATCGTTGATCTGCTGGCTGGAATCCCTTCTATTGTTTATGGATTCTTCGGACTGGTTGTTATGGTTCCGTTTGTCAGGGAGCATTTCAAAGGCAATGGACAGAGCATTTTAACAGCAGCACTGTTACTTGGAATCATGATCTTACCTACAATTATCAGCGTGTCCGAGTCATCCATCCGAGCAGTGGAGGAGAGCTATTATGAGGGAGCGCTCGCACTGGGAGCCACACATGAGAGAAGTGTCTTTACGGTTGTTGTTCCGGCAGCAAAATCAGGTGTGTTTGCAGCAGTTGTGCTCGGCGTAGGACGTGCGCTCGGTGAGACAATGGCAGTCATGATGGTAGTCGGCAATCAGGCGAGAGTGCCGGACAGTATTTTCAAAGGTGTGCGTACACTCACAACGAATATCGTACTCGAGATGGGATATGCCACGGATCTTCACAGGGAAGCATTAATTGCTACAGGCGTAGTTTTGTTTGTGTTTATTCTTATTATTAATATATCGTTTTCTATTTTGAAACGTAGAGGAAAGGAGTAGAGGCAGTATGGAAAAAAATATCACTCCGATCAATCAACTGTCGTGGAAAGACAGATTGAAATCTTATAAAAAACATCCGGGATCTTTTATTTTACTGCTTCTGGTGGGAGCCTCTGCAGTGATCACCGTGACAGTGCTTGTTTATCTGGTGGGCTATATTTTGATCCACGGAGTTCCATATTTAAGACCAAGCCTGTTTTCACTGACTTACAATTCCGATAACGTGTCAATGATGCCGGCGATCATCAACACCATCACAATGGTATTGCTCGCACTGCTTTTTTCTGTTCCGTTTGGAATCGGAGCAGCAATTTATCTTGTCGAATATGCAAAAAAAGGAAATAAACTCGTTGAGCTGGTGCGTATTACAGCAGAGACATTGACCGGTATCCCATCCATTATCTATGGACTGTTCGGTATGTTGTTTTTCGTGACAGCGTTGCATTGGGGATATTCCATGTTAGCTGGCGCGGCAACACTTGCGATCATGGTTCTCCCGGTCATTATGAGAACGACGGAGGAAGCGCTTTTGTGTGTGCCGGATATGTACCGTGAGGGAAGCTTCGGACTCGGCGCAGGAAAGCTCCGAACCATTTTTAAAATCGTACTTCCAACGGCGATTCCGGGTATTTTGTCCGGTATCATCCTTGCGATCGGACGTATCGTAGGAGAGACAGCGGCACTGATCTATACGGCAGGAACCGTTGCGGAGGCAGCAGGTGTCATGGATTCCGGACGAACCCTTGCAATTCATATGTATTCGCTGTCAAGAGAGGGACTTCACACAAATGAGGCATACGCAACAGCAGTCGTTCTTCTGATCGTGGTGCTTCTCATCAACGGATTATCGTCCCTGATCGCAAGGAAACTGGAAGCTGCAACAAAGTAAATCCGAAAAAACATTCAGATAAAAATCTGAATATGGATCATTATAAAATAAAACGTCTGTGAACAGACAGATAAAGCAAAGGAAACAATATGAGTGAAAAATTTAAAATTTCAAACCTTGATTTATATTACGGTGATTTTCATGCGTTGAAAGATATCAATATGAGCATCCATGCAAACGAGATCACAGCTTTTATCGGACCATCCGGCTGTGGAAAATCCACCTTTTTAAAAAGTCTGAACAGAATGAATGACCTGGTGGAAGGATGTAAGATCACAGGAAATGTCCTGTTAGATGGCGAGGATATCTATAAGGGGATGGATGTCAATCTTTTACGAAAAAGAGTCGGCATGGTATTCCAGAAGCCAAATCCGTTCCCAATGAGTATTTACGACAATATTGCTTATGGACCGAGAACCCACGGTATCCGCTCCAAAGCAAAATTAGATGAGATCGTGGAAAAATCCCTGCGTGATGCAGCAATCTGGGATGAAGTGAAAGACCGTCTGAAAAAAAGCGCACTCGGCATGTCCGGTGGACAGCAGCAGAGATTATGTATCGCAAGGGCACTGGCAGTGGAACCGGAAGTCATCCTAATGGACGAACCGACTTCCGCACTTGATCCGATCTCCACATCCAAGATCGAGGATCTTGTCATTGAACTGAAAAAACAGTACACCATCGTCATGGTCACACACAATATGCAGCAGGCTGTGCGTGTTTCGGATAAAACCGTATTCTTCTTATTAGGAGAGGTGATCGAGGCTGGCGAGACAGAAAAATTATTCTCAATTCCACAGGATAAACGTACCGAGGACTATATCACAGGACGTTTTGGTTGACATAAATAAAAAGGAGAGAATGACATGAGAAACCGATTTGACAGACAGTTATTAGAATTAAATAATGAATTAATCCAGATGGGAAGCCTGATCGAGCAGGCGATTGAGATGGGGATATCAGCACTGGTAAAGCAGGATGTAGAAAAAGCAGAGCAGGCGATCAAATTTGACGTGGAAGTAGATGAGCAGGAGAAAACGATCGAAGCTCTCTGCATGAAACTGCTGCTTCAACAGCAGCCGGTAGCAAAAGACTTAAGATTAATTTCCGCAGCGTTAAAAATGATCACGGACATGGAGCGTATCGGGGATCATGCAGCGGATATTTCGGAGATGACCATTTTAATGGCAGATTCCGATTATGAAAAAAGCGCCATTAATATGGAAGTAATCAAAGAGATGGCAAAAGAGACAACCGATATGGTCATCAAGAGCGTGGATGCTTTTGTCAACAAAGATCTCGAACTGGCACGCTGGGTAATCAACCGTGATGATGTGGTGGACGATCTTTTTGACAGTTTCCGGAAAGAACTCATCCAAAAAATCAATGAGAATGTAAAAAATGGTGAGATGGCAACGGATATGCTGATGGTTGCAAAATATTTTGAGCGGATCGGAGATCATGCAACCAACATCGCAGAATGGGTGATCTATTCTATCACCGGAAAACACGAGGACGAATAAAACTTAAGAAAACTTTTCCCTTACAGATATAAAAAAGGTATGCTAAAAGACTCCTGATTACGATTTTACATAGATTTTACATAAAACCGACATAAGATTTACACGTAGTTTATAATATGGAATCAAAATGTAAACAATAACCTAGTATATGTCTATGTAAGGGAGAAAATGATGAATATTTTTGGAATTCTGACAATGATCGGCGGTCTGGCAATGTTCCTGTACGGAATGAGTGTTATGGGTGGCGGTCTTGAAAAAATGTCTGGCGGAAAATTGGAGCGTATCTTAGAGAGCCTGACCTCGAATCCGTTTAAAGCGGTATTGCTCGGAGCCGGCGTGACAGCTGTGATCCAGTCATCCTCAGCTACGACGGTCATGGTTGTCGGTTTTGTTAATTCGGGCATCATGAAACTGTCGCAGGCGATCGGGATTATCATGGGTGCAAACATTGGAACGACAGTTACCTCATGGCTTTTGAGCCTGACCGGGATCGAGAGTTCCAATTTCCTGATCAGCATGTTAAAACCGTCCTCTTTTTCACCGGTTCTTGCACTGATCGGTATTATTATGTATATGTCCGGCAAGAGCAAAAAGAAAGATATCGGTGAAATCTTACTTGGATTTGCAATCTTAATGTTTGGTATGGAGACAATGAGCGACGCAGTAAAGCCGCTTGCGGATGTGCCGGAATTTACCGATATTCTGACGATGTTCAACAATCCGGTATTCGGCGTGTTAGCAGGAGCGCTACTCACCGCAGTCATTCAGAGTTCTTCGGCTTCTGTTGGTATCCTGCAGGCATTGTCTGTCACAGGAGCATTTACTTATGGTTCGGTTATTCCGATTATCTTAGGACAGAATATCGGAACCTGTGTCACAGCGATGATCTCAGCAATCGGTGCAAACCGGGGCGCAAAGAGAACCGCATTCGTGCATTTATATTTCAACATTATCGGAACCTTATTATTCCTTACAGTATTTTATATTGGAAATGCAATCTTTCGTTTTGAATTTGTCGGGGAGACGGTAGGAGTTGCAGGGATCGCGCTGATCCACAGTATTTTTAATGTCTTTACAACTGTAGTATTATTTCCGTTTATCCGTGGGCTGGAAAAACTGGCTTACCTTACAATCCCGGAATCTGACGAGGAAAAATCTGCCAAAGAAGATGTGTTTGCCATTTTAGATGAGCGTTTTGTGAGCAGTCCTGCATTTGCGATCGAGCAATGTAAAACTTTAGTAAACCAGATGGCAGAGATCACAAAAAACAGTTTTATCGAGGCAATGGAATGTATCAAAGAGCCTTCGGATCAGAAATTTGCGGAAGTGATCGCAAAAGAAAACCGCGTAGATGTGTATGATGATAAAATCAGCGCCTATCTGACGAAATTAAACAGTGGGGATCTTTCGTATACGGACAGTCTGCGGGTGACGTCACTTTTACACTGTCTGACGGATTTCGAGAGAATTTCCGATCATGCGGTAAATGTGGTAGAATGTGTACAGCAGATGCAAAAAGAGGATGCAAAGTTTTCTAAGAAAGCGGAGGAGGAGATGAACATTTACTCCAAAGCCGTGCGGGATATCTTAGAGAGAACGACCGGAGCGTTTATCAATACCGATATTCCACTTGCGCGTTCCGTGGAACCGTTAGAGGAAGTCATTGACGGCCTGAATAAAACGGTAAAAAAACATCATATGAAGCGTCTGCGCAAGGGAAAATGCACGATCGGACTTGGACTGGTACTTTCGGATCTTGCCATGAACTACGAGCGTGTGGCCGATCACTGCTCCAATATCGCAGTATATATGATGCAGTTAAATGATACCGGTCTGGAGGAGCACAGTTTTACAGAGCAGATGGATGAAAAAGAGAGTGCAGAGTTTGAAAAATTAGAAAATGATTTTGCAAACAAATATGAGATAGATTAAATCTGGGAAGAAATTCGCAGCACAATATTTGTGTTGCGAATTTTTCGTGAATCCGGGAAAGACTTATGGAAAAAACAAAGCAGGCTGTATTATAATTTATTTACAAAGCGAACAGTGGGAGGAAACGGCTATGGCAACAATCTATATAGTAGAAGATGATGTGAATATCCGCGAGATCGAGCGCTATGCGCTAAAAAACAGCGGATATCAGGTAGAGGAATTTGAGTGTGGGGCAGACCTTTTCAAGCGGTTAGAGAGCAAAGTCCCGGCTCTGATCTTGTTAGATATCATGCTTCCGAATGAGGATGGACTTGATATATTGACAAAGATCCGTACAGACAAAAACACAGCAAAAGTCCCGATCATTATGGTGACTGCAAAGACATCCGAACTTGACAAAGTAAAAGGTTTGGATCTCGGAGCGGACGATTACATTTCCAAGCCGTTTGGTGTCATGGAGCTGATCTCCCGCGTTAAGGCATTATTGCGCAGAACCACGAATGCGCAGGAAGAATCACAGATTGCTTACGAAAATATTCTGGTGGATAATGATAAACACGCCGTTTACGTGGATGGAAAACTGTGTGAACTCACCTACAAAGAATTTGAACTTTTAAAATACCTTGTCATCAACAAGGGAATCGTGCTGTCGAGGGATAAGATCATGAACCAGGTGTGGGGCTTTGACTATGAGGGTGAGAGCCGGACAGTCGATATGCATATCAAGACGCTGAGACAGAAACTTGGAGAGGCGGGAAGCCATATCAAGACAGTGCGCAATGTCGGTTACATGGTGGAGTGACGTCCGTTAAGGAGCAGGAAAAAGGCAGGACAGACGTAAGACGGTGATAGAATGAAAAAGAAAATTAACAGCAAATTTATGCTGATCTCAGCAATTGCAATCATAGTCATGGCAATCTGTGCCATGGTACTTTTCTATGATATATTGAAAAAACAGATTTTTGACGATTTAAAGGCAAATGCCCATGTGATCTCCATGATGAAACCGGAGGATCTGCCGGATGAGATCAACTATAATCTGAATAAAGATGGGCTGCGTATCACGCTGATCAATGAGGATGGAACCGTCATCTATGACAGCATGGAAGACGAGTCGAAGATGGAAAATCACAGGGAACGTCCGGAGATCGTTTCTGCATTGGCAGCCGGAGAGGGGCGTGCAATGCGGAAATCGACTACGTCCACAAAACATACTTTTTATTATGCAATGAGAACAGATGACGGAAAAGTTCTGCGTATTGGAAAAGACAGTAACAGCATCTACAGTCTGATCATCAAGATGGTATATCTCACGTTGTCTGTGGGATTCTGCGTATTTGTATTATGTACAGTTCTTGCACACCGGCTTACCAAACGTCTTGTGGCACCGATTGAAAAGATGGCGGACAATATTGTGCTGCTGGAAGAAAATGATGTTTACGATGAGATGAAGCCATTTGTTGCGACCATCAAGAAGCAGCATGTGGACATCTTAAAACATTCCCAGATGCGTCAGGAATTTACCGCAAATGTTTCCCACGAATTAAAGACGCCGCTCACCGCGATTTCCGGTTATGCAGAACTGATTGCAAGTGGAATGACAAGCGGGGAGGATACCATTCATTTTGCTACGGAAATCCATAAGAGTGCGGAGCGTCTGCAATATCTGATCAATGATATCATCAAGCTTTCCGAGTTAGACAGCGACGACACAAAGATCGAGTTTGAGACGTTAGACCTCCATGAGATGGCGTTAAACTGTCAGGCAATGATGGAGATCCCGGCGGAAAAGAACGAGGTGACGGTGGAAGTACAGGGAGATTCCGCTGAGATCAGGGGAAACAGAAACCTGATCGACGAACTGATCTACAATCTGTGCAGCAATGCGGTGCGTTACAATAAAAAGGGTGGAAAAGTGACGATCATGACGGGCACGGAGAATGGACACCCGACGCTGACCGTGAAAGACACAGGGATCGGTATCCCAAAAGAAGCGCAGAAGAGAGTCTTTGAACGTTTCTACCGCGTGGACAAGAGCCGTTCAAAATCGACCGGCGGCACAGGACTGGGGCTTGCCATCGTAAAGCATATCGTAGCGCAGCATGAGGCGCAGATTTCTCTGGAAAGTGAAGAAGGTGCCGGTACGGAGATTAAGGTTGTGTTTTTAAAATAAATTAGGAAAGATGAGCTTCTGGCTTCGTGTCAGAGGCTTATTTTTTTGACTTTATTAGGAAATCGAAAAACAATTCTTTGCTCTTTTAGAGGAGAAATAATCACATATTCGCAGAAGCTTGCAAGCCATATTGCAAAGTAGTAAAGTATAATTGGGTGTAATTTAAGAAAACAACATTGTTGGGAAAAACGAAAGGGATAAGGTAAAAATTATGGGAAAAAATTTATTGGTTCTGGGTATGAGTACACTGCCAATCCGAAGGGATAATGAAGAAATAATTTCCAATAAGTGCTGTTGGGAGAGTTTAAGTGAAAAGGCTGGATCAATGGGAGAGAGCAGAAAAGAGATAGAGTATTACAGCCAGCTTGAGCCAGTGAGTAAGATGATTATGGAACGGGAAAAAAATCTGGACAAAATTATTATTTTTGCGACTCCGGAGACACAGAAAAAAGTCAGATTCCAATATCAGGAACAGGACAAAAATGAAAGTGCCGTAGATTTTTATCTCTCCAGAATGGAAGGGGTAACACAAGATCAGGTGTTATTGATCGACGTGACAGATGACAATTTTATAGAAGCAATTTTTAAAGCTGTAGAAGCAATTCGAAAATTCTGGAAAGAAAATAAAACAGAAGATCCAAAATTATGGATTGATACACAGGGGGGATTCCGTAATCTGAATCTTGTGATAAATGCCATTATCTCGCTTTTGAAAAACGATAAGATCGTTCCAAGTGGCATATATTCCATAAAATATATTGCAAATAGTAAAGAACCGAATCCGATACAGGATCAGACACAGACTTATAGAATATTTGATTTTGTTTCAGGAATCAATGAATTTTCCAGATATGGCAGAGCGGAGCAGCTGGAAGACTATTATAAGAGTACAGGTGAAAAAGTCGCACTAGAACCTATTGGCATGATGAAGACCATTGTTGAAAATATCCAGATGTGTGATATGGAAAGTTTTGACTGCAATCTGGCTGCTTTTCGAAATTATGTGAAAGAAAAGAAAGATGGTGATGATAATCTTCTTGATATTTTCTGGACGCAGATAAAAGATGACTATGGAAAACTACTTGAAGATTCCTGCACAGGTCTGGATATCATAGAATGGCTGTATAAGAAGAAGTTTTATCAACAGGCGATTACTTATATTGAGTCCAAAATGCCGAAAGAATGGGTAAGCAAAGGCATCATTCGATATGGAACATCAGAGAGTACCTTAAATACAATTAAGAATAGTGCACATAAAAACTACGAGAGAAATGATAATTTTGTGATAAGTCAGATTGCTTTTGAATGTTTTATTTGGACGGCGATTATGGATAAGAAAACGAAGAAATCTAATATAAAAAAGCCGCTCAAATGGGGAAGAAACCAAAGATATATGAAGGAGTTCCCGGAAAATAAGATTGATGTTACAGTTACAGAGAAAAAGGATAAAGAAAGAAAAGAAAGAAAAAAGATTGGAGAAATCTGCAACATACAAATCGACAGTAACAAATACGACAACATTATGGACATGTTGCTGTTATATAAATTATTAAAAAACGAACGGAATAATTTCAATCATATGTCAGACAGCAGTCTGCGGGCTGACCAGAACACGTTAGGACAGGCAATCCGTATGTTTATAGAGTGTGGAAGGAAGGTATATGAATAAGCCGGTTTTTATAAATTTAACAAATCACCCTTCAAAATACTGGGGAGAACAGCAGAAAAAAGAGGCTCACAAATATGGAGCCATTGTTGACATACCATTTCCGAATGTTCCGGCGGAGGCAACAGAAGACGATATCAGAAGACTTTGTGATGCTACAGTAAAAAAAGTAATGGGGTATTCTCCGGAAGCAGTGCTATGTCAGGGGGAATTTACGCTGGCATTTCAAATTATAAACACTTTACTGGAACAGGATGTGACAGTAGTAGCGGCGTGCAGTGAACGTGTTGTGAAGGAAAACGGAAACAGGAAAGAATCCTATTTTTATTTTAAAAAGTTTAGAAAATTCAGCAAATGAGGAGGACTTTATGAAACCAGAACTACAGGAAAAGGCAGTACTGGCAATGTATGATGTCAGGGGGATACAGAGTTATATCTTTAAAAGCAATGCAGCAAAAGAGATTATCGGGGCATCTGTAATCGTTGCGAATGTGATCATGGATGGTCTGAATACTTATGTCAGTAAACAGATAGCGGAAGCAGTGAAAGAAAACTACATGACAGACTGGGAAAATGATAATGAACATGCATTTTTGGAAAACAGAGAAATACAGATGCAGGTTCTGTTTATTGGTGGTGGCAATGCCTATGTATTATTCCGAAATGGAGCTGAATGTGAAAAAGTAAATCGTTTTCTTGCAAAATACATTATGGAGCAGACTTATTCCCTGAATCTGGCAGTTGCAGTGGTGGAAAAAACAGACTCCTATAATTTTGATTATGAAGCGATCAATAAAGAAATGAGACGTGTAAAAGCAAATATGCCATCGTCGCAGCCAATAGGAGCAATGCCATTTATGGAGGCAGATCCAATCACCGGTTATCCAATTACAAAAGTAGAAAAAGGAAAATATTTTTGTACAGAAGCAGTATTAAAACGAAATGCGTTCCCAAAACAGGAAAGTGAAAAAGTATTTGATAATATGGTGACAGAAAAGGGAGATAATTCAACGCTGGCGGTATGCCATATTGATGGAAACAGTATGGGAGACAGTATCAGACATATCATGCAGAAAATAAATGGTTATGAAAATGCGGTTCCTGCAATGCGCAATATTTCCAAAGAAATCGCAGATACTTTCCGCAATAATTTTGATAAGATGGCAAAGTATATGGATGAATTAACTCCGCAAGTGAAGATGGCTGACGGTAAGAAATTATACAGAGAAATTATTGTTGCCGGGGACGATATTACCTTTGTGTGCAATGCAAAATTAGCAGTACCGGCAGTCAGATATTTTTTAGAGCATATTGGGGATGAGAAAGACTATAGTGCATGTGGAGGGATTGCATTTTTTAACAGTCATTTTCCATTCTCGGATGCTTACAAGGTGGCAGAAGCTTGTTGTGTAAGTGCCAAGACAAGAGCAAAAGAGGAGTCTCATCGAGGAAAAGTGGAGGAAAACACCGGCAAAGGAAAAATAGGAAACTTTTTTGACTTTCAGTTTTGTACCAATATCAGTGCGGCGCATTTGGAAGCCTATCGGGAAAAACACTATGCAGTGAATGGACAGCTCTTTCTTGCAAGACCTTATTATGTGCCGCTAAGAGAAGATCGGGCAGAACTTAATATCAGGAATAGAGAATTCAGTGTTGAAAAGTTTACAGAATGGTCCGAAGTATTTCAGAGCCTTCCAAGAAATAAAGCAAAACTTTTGAGAAATGCAATTTCCAAGGGAGAAAATAGCAGGCAGGAGACAGTGACGTTCTTAAAATCCAGAGGATATACGCAGTTTGAAAAAGAGGAATATGCAGTCTGGTACGATGTACTTGAAATGATGGATTTATACATTGGAGAGGGAAAAGAGCATGAAAATTAAAATAAAACTGTTAAGTGATTTATGTACAGCTTCGGGGGAGACACATAATAGTCTCATAGATCTTGATGTTGTCTATGATGAATATGGATTGCCATATATTCCTGCTAAGAGATTAAAAGGCTGTATACGGGAAGCTGCGCTTGAAATGCAGGAATTAGGTCTTGTAACAGAGACACAATTCGGGCAGATGTTTGGACAGAGCGGGAGTCAAAAAAGTGCATTTTGTCTTTCAAATGCTTATATAGAGGGATATAACAATATTGTTTCAGATCTAAATAAATTTCAGGGAACGGAACTGGTGAGCCAGCAGAATGTGTTAGAACAGTATACATATACGCGTACACAGACTGCTATTGATTATGAAACAGGGGTGGCAGACAAAAATTCACTTCGTACGATCCGGGTGGTAAAAAAGGGGATTGTGTTTGAAGCAGAATGTAGTCTGATAAAACCAGAATTTCAGAAGCTGCTTGAAAATGCAGTTTCGATTGTGAAGCATATCGGAGTATCGAGAACCAGAGGACTTGGACTTGTAAATATGGAACTCATTGCACTGGACAGTAGGGAGAATATTGAAAAAGAGCATGTCTTTGTCAAAAAAGAAGCATTGAAAGAGCAGAATCAGCTTCATTATACAATTTATCTGAAATCGCCTGTGATATGTAAATCAGAACAGGGAAATCAGGCAGAAACAAAAGATTATATTGCAGGAAATAAAGTTCTTGGATTGATCGCAGGAGCACTTGGAAGTGCCAGTTATCAGGAGATGATGTCAAAAGAAGATGTCATTGTGACAAATGCCTATATCTGCATGGATGGAGAGCGATGCATTCCGGGAAGAATCTCGTTACAGAAGGAGAAAGATCAGCCATACAATGAAAAAGGCGAGCTGATGTTAGAAGATATGCTTTACGGTCCGGATGTGCAAGACCGGCAGATGGCGCCGGCTGGAATTGATTATCTGGATAAAAAAAATCGTGTTGCAGCGGTAGACACACAGATCAGTTATCATCATCAAAGACCACAGGATAAGTCAATCGGTCATGCAACCGGAAATGCAGAGGATGGCTCCAGTTTCTATCAACTATGCAGTATCAGTGCAGGGCAGACATTTGGTGGATATATCTATGCAAACAGACAGAATGCAGAACGTATTTTAGAGGCAGTCAAAAAACTGGGTGATATCCGGATGGGGTATGGAAGAAGCAGCGAATTTGGGGCAGTTGATTTCCAGATAGATTCTGTGCAAAAGGTGGAGGAGAAGGAAAAACGGATAAAAGAGGCAGTGCTTACGTTTGTTTCAGATACAATTCTTTATAACGAATATGGAATGGCGGAAGCAGGAACAGATACGTTAAAGAAATATTTGGAAGAAATGTTGGACATTACAGACTTGGAGATCAGAAATCCATTCCTGCAATATACAACAATCGGCGGTTACAATGTAACATGGAAGCAGCGAAAGCCAATAATTCAGGGAATCGAAAAAGGAAGCGTCGTTCTTCTTTATTCAGAAACAGGATTTGACGCAGGACAATTGGAGCATACATTTATAGGAGAGCGTGTTGCAGAAGGTTACGGAGAAATCGAGGTAGATAAACCGGAAGAAAAGCAGGTAGTGGTGTACAAACCAGAACTTCACAGTGGAGAGCATCAGCAGAAAGAATTGATTTCGGATATTATCAATCAGTTATTAAACGCGGAATTTGAACGTCAGATGAATGACAGGATCCGTACTAAACTCACAGAATCAGGAAAAACACTAACAAAAAATGCAGATGTTTTAAATGCAGCAGTGTCCAAGTTAAGAGTCATGGTTAAGGCAGAGAAAAATTACGAGAATCTCATCGCAGAGATAGAGGGTATTGAAGATACGAAAAAAAGAGAGCTGTGCAGGAGCATTGTGAAGGCTGTTAATCCGAAAACATTGACGGAGCAGATATGCAGGCAGTTGGAAGAAAAATATGATGTCGGATTCGAACTTCGGTGGAATGAAAATGAATGTTACAGAATGGCTTACCGCAACTGTATCACAGAATTAAAGTATCTGACCAAAATGGGAAAGGGGGAGCAGTGATGACAAATCGAATGATAAAGCGAAAAGTATTCTATATACAGCTTAAGCTGATTTCTCCACTTAGTGTATCATCAGGAGAAGATGAATGGACAGATTCCGATGTCTTGAGAGATGGTACGGGAAGACCATTTGTTGCAGGAAGTTCCCTGGCTGGTGCAATGAGAGCCTATCTGCAAAAAGAGAAACATGAGTCATGCCTGATGGGATATACCGGTGCACATGGTGACGGAAAAATGAGTTCCCTTTTTGTTTCAGATCTGAATTTTAGAAAGTATGAGTTTACAAGTGTAAGAGATGGAGTTGCATTAAATGATGGAAAAACAGCTATTACAGGAAGTAAATACGAGATAGAGATCATAGAGGCAGGTGCAAAGGGACAATTCTTTATGGAACTCACTGTGAGGGAACAGGACGATGAACAAAAAATGGATTCAGAAATAGCGTCCATTTTTCGGGGTATCCAGAAAGGTGAGATACGGCTTGGATGTAAGAAAACACGAGGTTTTGGAGAGTGCAGACTGACATTTGTGAATTGTAAGACTTACACAAGTGAGAATTATCTGGAATATTGTCAGGCGTATGACAGAGAAACCGACAAAAATACAGAGAATGAACTGGATGTATGGCTTGCAAAAGTGTCAGAGAAAGCAAAGATGGTTCATATTGAAGTACCGCTCAAAATGAAAGGTGGTATCAGTATCCGTCAATATGCAGCAAAGAAAAATGAACCGGATTTTGTGCAGCTTATGGATCATGGAAAACCAGTCATTCCGGGAAGCAGTTTTGCAGGAGCGATCAGACACCGTATCAAGGAAATTCTGGAACGATTAGCAGAGAACGGAACAGAGCTTCCATATAATGTTCAAAAAATTATAGACATTTCATTTGGTTACGTGGACGGTGTAAAAGCCTGCGCATCCAATATTATCATCAGTGAAGCGGAGATTAAGGGTGCAAGATCACTGACCATGATGCGTACCGGAGTAAGCCGTTTTGAATCGGCGGTAAAAGATGGTGCTTTGTACAAAGAAAAAACATACGTGGATGGTGAACTGGTACTTCGGCTTGCTATTCGTAAAGGCGTTATGCCAGAAGATGAAAAATGGATTCTTGGAATACTGCTTTTGGCATTAAAAGATCTTCAGAACGGATTTCTGGCAGTAGGAGGTCAGACAGCGATCGGGCGTGGTTTGTTTGAGAACAACGGTGCAATTCTGATCGACGGACAGGAAGGACTGGAAAACCAGATGATTCAGGAAAGCTTGAAGAACATGAGAGTAAGCGGAGGGAAAAAGGCATGAATCTGACAAAAGCACCGGAAAAGGGTTTAATGTATGCAACATATATCGATAAAATGATTTTTGAACCATATTGCAGAGATGAACTGACAGAGGCTATATCAGAGGAGAAGCTGTTGGAACTTCATCTGTTTGATCAGGATATAGAATACAGAGTGGTTCGGACAAGAAAGGGTATGGTTGAAAATATAATAAGCGATGAGACTGCCAGTTATGATGATGTTTATGTAGAGAAGGTGCGGACGAAAAGAGAGTCAACTTGTTATGTAGAAATTGTTAATTATTTAACATATAACGAAGACGATCAGCTTATCATAAATAATTATCGCTTGAGAGAGGTGGTGGGATGATGAATGGTTTTGTTAATCCTTATAATTTTATAAAATTTCCTCAAAATAAAGCAAAAGCTTATACGGACACGGATAAACATACAGGCGTGATCGAATATTCTGTTACGACAAAAACACCACTGTTTATTCCAAATTCGAGTTTTGACCATGCATTTCGGGAATCCGATCAGAAGGCAGAACACAAGTCGTATGATTTCTTTTCTTATGAGGAACTTGATCCGGCAAAGCATTACGAAGGGATGTATCATGAACCGGTTATTCCGGGAAGTGAGATACGTGGTGTTGTTAGAAATGTGTATGAGACACTTACGGATTCCTGTATGGGCGTGTTGAATGGTGAAAAATATCCGGTAAAGCGAACCGCAGAACAATTCAGACCGGCGCTGATACACAGAAAAAAAGATGGAACAATGGAACTGTGTGCAGCAGAGTCTTATCGTATAGGAAGCAGAGAAAACAAGGAATATTTCCCAAAAGGCTTTGAGAAAAAGGCAAATGGGACAACAGTGTATTTCAAAATGCCGGATAGAACACAAAGAGGATTTGCAGTTATCGATAGCTATTCATTTGACAACAGTCAGAATGGAGAGAAAAAAGGGTATCTGCTCAAGTGGGGAATGGGTGTAAAAAAAGCACATTACCATATTTTTGCCTATAAGCCTGGTAATCCATTTGGGGATGAAAAGGATAAAAATAGGAATAACCTAAATCAAAGAGTACAAGAAACAATTTCACTTACAAAAGATATTATAAAACGTAAGATAGACCCGGTGATAGAATCTTATCTGTCACAGCCGGCATTAGATCAAAAAAATCAAAAGGCATACGTGGAATATCGGGATGATCTGAATAAGTTTCTGAATAAACAGGAAGAAGGTTATTTCCCGGTAAATTGTTCACGCCCGGTCAATACAAGTAAACAGGTTTTTTATTTATCTCCGGCAGTATTTACAAAGGAAGTGTCAAATGAAAAATTATCTTCCTATGCAGGAAAATTTACTCCGTGTGTGAAAGAGTATTGTCCTGCATGTGATCTGTTTGGTTATATTGGAGCCGATAATACGACAGCGATGAGTTCGAAGATACGTTTTTCGGATTTGTACGCAAAGGACAAGCTGGATGCACAGAAATATTATGCTGCCGATAAAGTAACGTTAGAGGCACTCGGAGAACCAAAACTTGGAAATGTTGATTTTTATCTTGATAAGCCGGATAGAGCGGATTTCTGGACATATGATTACTATGTTGTAAATGGTAGCGTAAAATTGAAACAGGCAAATCTGCGTGGGCGAAAATATTACTGGCATCATAGAAAGGTAGATCTGAATAAAAAGATAGAACCGGACAAGCTGAATAAAACAATCCGCCCGGTAAAAGAAGGCATTACATTCAGTGGAAAGCTCTTTTTTGAAGCAATATCAGAACGACAGCTGCAGCAATTACTTTGGATCTTAAATAGTGGATCAGAGCAGCTTGGTTTAAAACTTGGCGGCGCAAAACCACTGGGCTATGGAAGTGTTGCCTGTAAGGTAGATAAGGTGCAGGAGCGCTGCGTGACTTGTCAGGATGATGAATTACTCTATAAAGTGAAAGAAAATACATATGACGCAGTCAGATATGAAGAGGTTGGCTTTAGCAAAGATGCAAAGAAAGAATTTTACAAAATTGCAGGTCTTGAGACAGTACCGATAGATGTTGAGATCAGTTATCCGAAAACGGCAAATCTGAAGAATAAACCTATAGAAAATGGGTATGAGTGGTTTGTGAATAATCATGATGTTGGCAGAATGGTTAATAGAAGAAATGCAATGAGAATTAAGCAGCAGCTTCCGTCGATTCTTGATGAAGATTTTTCATTACCTTATTATCAGAAACAGGAAAACACGAATAAAAAGGGAAATTATAATAAATACAATGGTAATCATGATCCATACAAAAAGAATAGTGGAAAATTTAAGGGGAACAAATAAATGCAGCTGGTTTTAAATATACAATTAGAAGAACCGCTTGTGCTTCCCATGAATTATAATCACATTGTGCAGTCAATTATTTACAGGGCACTTTCTGTTATGCCGGATTATGCAGAATTTTTGCATCAATCCGGCTACACAAGCGGAAAACGCCAATATAAAATGTTTCAGTTTGGTCAATTGCAGGGACATTATAAAATGGCAGATCGGAAATTCATATTTGATACAGAGGTTTCCTTGGAGATCCGAAGTCCGGAGCCATTGCTTATAAATTTATTGGTAGACAGTTTTTACCGAAATGGAATTGCATTTGGTAAGACTACTTACAGAGACATTTATATGGAGATATATGATTATACGATTGAGGAGAACCATATAGTCGTTCAGATGAAATCGCCGTTAACAGTCTATTCAACAGATGAATTTACGAATAATACATACTATTATAATCCTCAGGAAGAAGCATTTTTTGACGCTGTAAATAGTAATTTTTACCGGAAATATCAGGCATACTTTGGAATAGCCCCGTGTTCGCCGATTCGGATTTCAAAAGTAGAAAATGAAAATTGCAGAAAATTTGTTACAAAATATCAGGGAAGTTATATTACAGCATGGTTTGGAAAGTATGATCTTTCCGGTCAGCGAAAATATCTGGATTTTCTGTATCAGACAGGACTTGGTGCAAAAAATGCACAGGGGTTCGGAATGTTTGAACTTTTGTAAAAAATTTCTAAAAAGTCCGTCGACCTCAAATGCCGTATTTATGCGGATTCCAGAGGATAAAACAAAGAAAAAACTGTTGAAAAGGACTGTAAATGGAAGAAATCAAGTAAAAAAGTCCGTCGATGTCTGCGCGAGAAACAAAGAAATTCTGAAAAACGTCAGAAATGATGAGTTTATAAGGGGTTTCAAGAAAAACCACAAAAATAGGTCGACGGACTTTTTT
>NZ_ACFY01000169.1 GCF_000174195.1 Roseburia inulinivorans DSM 16841
AAAAATTGTCGAAGCAGAAGTATGCCCGGATCACATACATATGTTAGTAGAGATTCCACCAAGCATAAGTGTGTCAGGTTTCGTAGGGTATTTAAAAGGAAAAAGTACGCTAATGATATTTGAAAGACATGCGAATTTAAAATATAAGTATGGAAACAGGCATTTCTGGTGCAGAGGATATTACGTAGATACAGTAGGCAAAAATGCAAAGAAAATACAGGAATATATTCAAAATCAGTTAAAAGAAGATTTGGAATATGATCAAATGACTCTGAAAGAGTATATTGACCCGTTCACGGGTGAGCCAGTAAAAACAAACAGACAGAATAAGCCCAAGGGGCTTAGTAGGTAAATGACGTTGCGGCTGGCGAACCATTCGATGAGTCTTTAGACTCCAGAGCCGGTAATAAGCCCTTATAGGGCGTGAGCAAACCAACGGCTAAGCCGGTGGTTATGATTACCCACCAGCAAGGACGAGGGCACTGAAAAAGTAGATTATACCGTCTATATTTGGTACAATGTATCTATCAAATATAGGCGGTGTTTTTATGATCGAACAACAGCAGAAATTGATGCTAAGTCCATACATGGAAATATATGAATTAGTAATCCCGAAAGATAATCTTCTCCGGCAGATAAAAGAATTGGTTGATTTTAACTTTATTTATGATGAATTGCTTGCTAATTATTGTCTGGATAACGGACGAAATGCAGTTCCACCTATCCGAATGTTTAAATATCTTCTTTTAAAATCAATTTATGATTTATCAGATGTTGATGTGGTTGAACGTTCTAAATACGATATGTCTTTTAAATATTTTTTTTGGACATGGCTCCAGAAGATGAAGTTATAAATCCAAGTTCATTGACAAAATTTCGGAAGCTGCGTTTAAAGGATATGAATCTTTTGGATATGCTGATTGCCAAAACAGTTCAGTTAGCATTAGAAAAAGGAATTATTAAGTCAAAATCCATTATTGTGGATGCTACGCATACAAAATCAAGATACAATCAAAAGACTCCCCGTCAAGTACTCCAGGAACAATCAAAAAAACTGCGCCGTAGCATCTATGAGATTGATGAAACAATGAAAGAAAAATTTCCTGATAAAAACACAGAGGATTCTTTAGAAAAAGAACTAAAATACTGTAAACAGCTTATTGATGTTGTAAAAGGAAATGAAGAAATCTGCAGTTATCCAAAAGTGCAGGAAAAATTAAATCTACTAGAAGAATCTGTCACTGATGACATGGAACATTTAGAAACTTCAAAGGATGAAGATGCAAAAACTGGTCATAAGACAGCCGACACTTCATTTTTTGGATATAAAACACACATAGCAATGACAGAAGAACGGATCATCACAGCTGCCACAATCACCAGCGGCGAAAAAACAGATGGCAAAGAACTGCCAAAACTTGTACAAAAAAGTAAAGCTGCTGGGATACAGATTGAATCAGTCATTGGAGATATGGCTTATTCTGAAAAGAAAAATATCGAGGCAGCAAAAGAAGGTGATTATGAACTGATAGCAAAACTAAATCCAATTATTACACAAGGTAACCGAAGAAAGGAAGATGAGTTTGAATTTAATAAAGATGCCGGAATGTATCAGTGTAAAGCCGGACATTTAGCCATTCATAAATATTTCGATAAAAGGAAAAAAGATAAAAAAACAAAAACCCACGTATGGTCTATTTTTTCGATATTGAAAAATGTAAATGTTGTCCTTATCGTGGTGGCTGTTATAAAGAAGGAGCCAAAAAGAAAACATACACAGAAACAATCATTTGCGATTCCCACAGTGAACAGGTTAAATTTCAGGAAACTGAGCATTTCAAAGAAAAAATGCGGGAACGCTATAAAATAGAAGCTAAGAACAGCGAACTAAAACATCGGCATGGTTATGACGTAGCGTCATCATCAGGTCTTATTTGTATGGAAATGCAAGGAGCAATGACGATCTTTGCAGTAAATCTTAAGAGAATAATTAAATTAATGAATGAAAAATAAGAACTTTGGCCGAAAAAGACAAGCAATTTATATTTTGTCTAACAGAAAATCCACCAGAATCATAAAAACTCTGATGGATTTTTCTTTTTATTAAAGTCAAAATAAAAATGGTATGTTTTTCAGTGCCCTCTCTGAATAATGGCAGAGGGCGGCAGCATTTTGTGCTGTCGCCCTCTTGATTACCGAACAGCAAAGACGGGCGGGGCTGTCAACGGCGGCGCATTTGCGCCGTTCATCTTGACCGTTGACAGGCTCGGCTGGGTTTGCTACAAATTCTATCTCTTTATGATTTGTCGGAAAAACTTCTTACCCAAACAAAAACTACAATCGCGGTTGCAATGAGTAATTCCGCAAGAATTACAGAAGCATTCCATATTTCAAAATAGAAATGCCCAATGAAATAGACCGCAAAAAAAATCAAATAAATTCCAATCGAATACATAATATTTTTGGAAATTTGAGTGCGTTTCTGTTCCCTAACTAACATCTGTTTCTGTTGTTGTTCCAGAATTTCTGTTTTAACCGATAATTCATCTATCTCTGATGGTTTTAACAGATAATCCACGGTAACATCGAATACTTTGCTTAGTTCAACAATCTTTTCTACTTCGGGTATGACCTGCCCACTTTCCCATTTTGAAATAGATTGTCTTGAAACATTAAGCTGCTCAGCCAGTTGTTCCTGTGTTAATTCTCTACTTTTGCGTAGTGTTATAAGTTTTTCTGCGAACTCCATATGTGTTCCTCCTTTTGATTTTGTGTATAAATCTTATCAAAATACTCATTTGCACTCTAGCAAGTAAGCTATACAATTACATGACAAACGGTAGAGTTTAAGTGCTTTCTTGTATATCTTGATTGTCATTCTACTTTATATGCCTATTTTAGCATAGAAAAAACGTTTTCTCTATTACTCCATTATTTTACGGAATAGTGGGCTGTCTTTCTTTATTTTAGTTGTGTTACTTTATCACACATGAGCATTATCCGCGGAAATAAAGAAGAATATTGGATAACACATAGAAAGAATGCTTGTGAAATATGGAAAGATGGGAAAACAACAACAGGAATATTAAAATACGTATACGATCAACTAAATGACGATGACATTGATATGTTTGAAGCTATGCCAATAGAAATGACACTAAAATATGATGGATTGCCACGATTTACAATCTGCCATGGTTCTCCTTTCAAGGTCAATCAAAGCATGCGTCCAGACTATGAGTATATTGATAATTTGCTTGAGAATATGCCGAGCAATCTGATAATATGTGGTCACTTTCATATTCAGACTGATTATGTTAGAAACGATGTTCGAGTAATCAATCCCGGTGCTGTAGGAGTGGCGTTACATAGTAATAGTTTAGCTCAATTCATGACACTTACTGGAAAGGACGGACATTGGGAACCTCAGTTTTTTTCTGTAGGCTATGACGTAGATAAGGTTATTGATGAAATGGAGAAAGAACGATTGGATTTTAAAGCCCCTGGTTGGTTTAGAATGACAAAAAATCTGTTAACTACTGGCGAAAAATCAATAGTTAACTTTATTTCAGAGGTGCAACAAGTTTATTACAAGGAGACAGGGATATCAGATTATAGATTAATTCCAGAAGCATTTTGGGATAAAACCCTGACTCGACTTGGAATATAATGAATAACAGATTCCAGTTTTTGAAACTGAATAATAGGAAACTGTGAAATGGTAAGAGAAATGCTTCCTCTTGCAGAAATATATGTGTATGAAGATGACTATACAGGGGAAAAAGAATTTGTAATGGTGTGGAGGCGTTAATTTCCCGTTTATAAATATGTCCTCTGTTTTTTGATTACCTTGACAATACCAAAAGCAGATTTCACAAGTTATCTTCAGTGTAAATGAAATAAAAATGGTACAGACAAATACGATTTCCTTTGTGAGTTCTGCGAACAGGAACATCATATTTTGTCTGTACCATTTTTATTTTTAAGATTTAGTTATTCTTGTTGTTTTCTTTCTGCAGCTCAAGCATCTTCATTGCGCGGACTTTTAATGGAAGTCCGAATAATGTGATGAATCCGTCTGCATCGTGATGGTCGTAAAGATCACCTGTTGTGAAGCTTGCGAGGGATTCACTGTAGAGAGAGTATGGGGAAGTAGTTCCGGCTTTGATGATGTTTCCTTTGTAAAGCTTGAATTTTACCTCACCGGTCACATATTCCTGTGTGGACTCTACGAAAGCCTGTACTGCCTCACGGAGTGGTGTGAACCATTTTCCTTCGTATACGATCTGGGCGAGCTTGTTACCCATATCTTTTTTCACTTCCATGGTAGCGCGGTCGAGAACGAGTTCCTCTAACTGCTCATGAGCTTCCATAAGGATGGTTCCACCAGGAGTCTCATAAACACCGCGGGATTTCATGCCGACGACACGGTTCTCTACGATATCAATAATACCGATACCATGTTTTCCACCGAGTGTATTTAATTCACGGATGATATCAGAAACTTTCATTTTCTTTCCGTTGACGGAAACAGGAACACCCTTTTCAAATGTCATTGTGACATATTCACCCTCGTCCGGAGCTTTCTCAGGTGGAGTAGTCAAAACTAAAAGATGTTCGTAATTTGGCTCTAAGGATGGATCTTCCAACTCAAGACCTTCATGGCTGATGTGCCATAAGTTACGGTCACGGCTGTAGCTGGAATCTACAGAGAATGGAAGATGGATGCCATGTGCCGTACAGAAATCGATCTCATCCTGACGGGACTGTAATTTCCAGTTGCTGTCACGCCATGGGGCGATGATCTTTAAGTCCGGAGCAAGTGCTTTGATACTTAACTCGAAACGGATCTGGTCGTTACCTTTTCCGGTAGCACCGTGGCAGATCGCTGTAGCACCTTCTTTTCTTGCAATCTCAACTAATTTCTTGGCGATTCCCGGACGGGCCATGGAAGTACCTAATAAATATTTGTTTTCGTATACAGCGTTTGCCTGTACGCATGGAACAATGTAATCATCACAGAATTCATCTACGATGTCCTCAATGTATAATTTGGAAGCACCGCTTAATTTGGCTCTTTCGTCAAGTCCGTTTAATTCTTCTTCCTGTCCGCAGTCTACGCAGCAGCAGATAACTTCATAACCATAAGTTTCTTTTAACCATGGGATAATGGCTGTGGTATCAAGACCACCGGAGTACGCTAAAATAACTTTTTCTTTCATGAGAGTGAATCCTTTCTGTCGTATATTCTTTTTATCATGTAAACCGTTCTTTCATGCATGACAATGAGTCTGCCACGAAACGATTTCTTCTGAAACCTAATATATACTATGTGGACAGGAAATGCAAGTGAAAAAATATACATAATTTAATAATAAAAATGCATAAAAGTATGCAATAACAACAGAAGTTTATACAGTAACATTTGTATAAATTAAGGTAAGAAAATTGTAAAATCAAGAAAAATAAGAAAAAACACTAAAAATAGTGTTGCATAAAAATGATAATGAATGTATAATTATGCAATAGCAATTGAAAACCGGGAAACAAAAAATACTTTACTATCCTAAAGAGCTGTACTATGATAGAAACGAATTAGAGTGGTAAAGTGTAAAAAGAGAAAACCCTTCGGGGAGATTGGAGAATAGATTATGGTAAAAGTTGGGATTATTGGAGCGACCGGCTATGCAGGAAACGAACTTGTCCGGTTATTGATGGGACACAAAGATGTAGAGATCATGTGGTACGGTTCCAGAAACTACATAGATAAGAAATATGCAGAAGTTTATCAGAATATGTTTGAAATCGTAGAGGATACCTGTCTCGATGATAATATGGAAGAACTTGCTTCCAAGGTGGACGTGATCTTTACCGCAACGCCACAGGGATTTCTGGCAGGTGTCCTGACAGAGGAGATCTTATCCAGAGTAAAAATTATCGATCTGAGTGCGGATTTCCGTATAAAAGATGTCAGGACTTATGAGAAATGGTACAAGATCGAACACAGGAGCCCACAATTTATTGAGGAAGCTGTGTATGGACTCTGCGAACTCAACCGTGACAAGATAAAAGGTGCAAGACTGATCGCAAACCCGGGATGTTACACAACCTGTTCTATTTTAACGGCATATCCACTGGTAAAAGAGGGACTGATCGATCCGGACACCCTGATCATTGATGCAAAATCAGGAACATCCGGAGCCGGAAGAGGTGCAAAACTTCCTAATCTGTTTTGCGAGGTGAATGAGAATATGAAAGCTTACGGCGTGACGAATCACAGACACACACCGGAGATCGAAGAACAGCTTGGCTATGCGGCAGGAAAAGAGATCGTGGTCAATTTTACCCCACATCTCGTACCGATGAACCGCGGTATCCTTGCAACAGAATATGCAACGTTAAATAAGAAAGCAGACGGCACGCTTCCAACATACGAGGAAGTGAAAGCTGTTTACGATAAATATTATAAGAACGAAAAATTTGTCCGTGTACTGGAAAAAGATATCTGCCCGGAAACAAAATGGGTAGAGGGAAGCAATTACGTGGATGTGAACTTCAAAATTGATGAGAGAACCGGAAGAATCGTCATGATGGGAGCACTCGATAACCTTGTAAAAGGTGCAGCCGGTCAGGCAGTGCAGAACATGAACCTCTTATTCGGCTTCGATGAGGCGGAAGGATTAAATCTTGTTCCGATGTTCCCATAAGAGGCTGCGGAGCAGCCATCCGGCCAAGATGCACAGCATGCGAAGCCGATTTATAGAAAACTGCCACAGAGAGGCAGACAGCAAGGAAGATGAAAAATAACATGAATGATACAAATTTAACGATCCGTCCCATGACAATAGATGACTTTGAGCAGGTACACAGCCTCTGGATGGAGATCCACGGCTTTGGCCTCCGAAGCATTGACGATTCGAAAGAGGGTGTGGAGCGTTTTATCCGAAGAAATCCGACCACGAGCATGGTGGCAGTGTGTGATGGAAAAATTGTCGGTGCAATCCTCTGCGGGCATGACGGAAGAAGGGCAGGACTTTATCATGTCTGTGTACAGGAAAATTACAGAAAACACGGAATCGGGCAGAAACTCGTGGAGAGGTGTCTCGAGGCATTGAAAGCAGAAAAAATTTCCAAAGTCAATCTGATCGCCTTCAAGCAGAACGAGATCGGCAACTGCTTCTGGCAGAGCCTCGGCTGGAAATACTGCGACAACGTGAATTATTATGAGTATGTATTGAATGAAGAGAATATTACCGTGTTTAATCCGTAGAAAGAATTAATATAGACAATTGCGAAACTCCTGAAAACCTAAATTGAATTGTGAAAAATTAATAAAAACTTGAGAAAACACTGGGTGAGCAGAAATCGAACAAGTTCGATTGGCACTTAGAAGGCAGGT
>NZ_ACFY01000168.1 GCF_000174195.1 Roseburia inulinivorans DSM 16841
TTATTTCCACCTCTATGCGATAAAACATTTCATCTGACAACTTATGAACATGGACGGTTTTAATCACAATTACACATCTTCAATTCCAATTCTTCTGTTTCTAAGCTCTCCATCAATTTGAAAGCCCAGCTTTTTCAATAAATTTCCAGAAGCCATATTACTTATATTATATTTTGCTTCAAGCATATAAGTGAAACTCTGGTTAAAGCTGTTTTAGTTTTGCGAGTTCTTTCTGAAGACGAAGTAATTCTGCATCCTTTTCAGCTAGCAGTTTTTGATTTTCAGCGATTGTATTATCCTGTTCAATAATCGTATCTTCCAGCTGTTTAATTTTAGCATTTTTATTTCGCTCCCAAAACTCCGCATCTGCACGTGCTCTCGCCTGCTGCCGGATGATTTCATCAGCATTGACAGTGTAAAGATCATTGGAAGCCTGCAATAAATCTGGGTTGTTCTTTGCAATCATTCTGAGTTCCTCCCATGTCTTAGCTTTAAAAAGTTTCGCCCAGCGGTCAATCTCATAGTTTTGATCCTCGGCTGTGGCAAGGTCTATCCGAGTTAAGTCTAACACATGGATGGAAAATTTACTACTGTAAAGATGCCCTGTTTTTTATTTCGAAGTTCATAAGTAGCGAAAAATTCGGGCTGATCTTCAAATAATGTAAAGTTTAAGAATCCAATACTGTGAACCGGAAGCACTTCTTTGTATTCTTCCCCGGAATTGAGCTGGTCAAAGCTTCTTGCTGCGTAGCTGATGGAACGTTCTGACCAGTTGTATTCGTTAGACATCTGCATTTCAAGGTCGATAAGCTGTTCATTATTCAGATTGACGCGGATATCCAGAATAAAATCTTTGTCTGAAATCGCAGCACCAAGCTCGATTGGGTTTGTGATGGCTACATCGTGAATACTTTCTTTTTTTAGGTGTAGCAAAGCTGCAATCAATGCTTTCAGCACCTGCTTGTCCTTCTGTAAAATAGCACGAAACATATAGTCATTTGTAAATGGATAGTCAATACTGCCGGTTGCAGTTTCAAAAGATAGATTTGTGTGTAAGGTCATGTGTCCTACTTCGTAGATATGTGGTTATGATGGTTGAAAAATGAGGCGATATGCCAGATTTTTTCGAATGTATAAACACAGATAAGATAAAAGATGCAGTCATTGAATGACTGCAATACATCTGCGATGGATTAAGAATAGCATTTATAAAGTAAAATGTATATGAGATCTGCTGATATTTTATAAAACTTTTAGAAAGAGAGTATAACCGGAGTTTAACTACCAATAGTATTTTTCTGTCTCATCTGTCTCACAGATATGTACCTTTGAGTAACAATATACCAGCTTTCCATGTCTATCAAATAGGCAAACTGTATTTCTAGGCTTAGGCTCATGCTTTTCCAACAGTGTTATCGCTATTGCCATATTCAGTTTTAAAGAAATCTCCGAAAATTGCTTTACATACTTACTGTTTAATGAAATGGAGTTTTGCTCCAACCATTCTTTATTGTGAGGAAAAGTATATCCGCTACTCCACATTTCTGGAAATAACGCTATATCTGCGCCATTTGCTTTTGCTTCACGACATGCTTTTATTCCCTTTTCAAGATTATCTTCTAAGTTTCCCTCAGAAACCAATTGTAAAAATGCTATCTTCAATTTCATATATTCTGCTCCATATATATAAATTTGAGCATACTGCAGACAACTTCAAGTTCATTATCTTCATTAATACCATCATTCTACCATAATTACACTTATAATCCTACTTCATTCCATTAAAAATGTTCATAAATGCTTGAAATTTCAAGGTTTATCGGTTGCACAATGATTGAAAATGAAAAGAATATGACAAGAAAATAACAAATTGATTTGGTAAAAATAGACAAAAAACAAGCATATTTATTATAAATCATGCACATTGACACAAAAACAACCGCGTACTATACTTAAACCATCGAACAACCGATTGCGCAAAAAGCGGAACGCAATAAAACACAAAAGCGAAACGCAACAAAACGCAAAACAGATGGCAATACAAAATGCGAAACAAAAGAAGTATTGCGCAAATGCACAAAAGTCGGTAAAATGGTTCGGAAACGCAAAAATGCGGGAAGAAAAAAGGGAGGAAATTTTCGATGAAGAAAAAAGTATTAAGCGTATTACTTGCAACAAGCATGGTTGTTTCCTTAGCAGCATGCGGAAGCAAAGAAGAGACAACAGACAATGCAGCAGGCGGCAGCACAGCAGCTGCTACAGAGACAGCAGATGCAGCTGATACAACATCAGCAGATGATGCAATCGCAAACCTGATCGCTGCAACAGAAGGAACTGTAGACATTCAGCTCTGGTGCTCAGAACTTGAGTCTTACCAGACAGTTATGAAAGAACTGACAGATAAATTCCAGGAGCAGTACTCAGATGTAGATTTCAACATTACGATCGGTGCAGTATCTGAGCAGGAGGCGAAGGATAAGGTCTTAGAAGATATCGATGCAGCAGCAGACGTATTCGTGTTCGCAGATGATCAGGTAAATGATCTTGTAAATGCAGGAGCACTTCAGGAAGTGGCAGCTACTTATACATATGATCCGGCAGAGACAAACTCTGAGTCAACTGTAGCAGCAGCTACAAAAGACGGAAAACTTTATGCTTATCCATTAACAGCTTCCAACGGATACTTCTTATACTATGATTCAAACATTTTCTCAGAGGAAGATGTAGCTTCCTGGGAAGCTCTTGAAGCAAAAGCTGAAGAAGCCGGAACAAAAGTCGGTATGAACATCGCAGACGGCTGGTATGTATATGGATTCTTCGCAGGAGCAGGATGTACCCTTTCCATGAATGAAGACAACTCCAATGAGTGTGACTGGAACAATGAGACAGGTCTTGCAGTAGCAGAGAGCATTGAGAATATTGCTTCTTCCCCTGCATTCGTAAACGTAGCAGATCAGGATGCGATCACAATGCTGACAGATGGAACACTTGGAGCATACGTTTCCGGTACATGGAATGCAACTTCTTTCCAGGATCAGTATGGTGATGGATATGCTGCCTGCAAACTTCCTACCTTTGATGTCAATGGAACAGCTACACAGATGGGATCTTATGCAGGATACAAATTCGTAGGTGTTAACTCTCATGCAAAAAATGTTGGCTGGTCAATGCTTCTTGCTGAGTACTTAACAAACGAAGAGAGCCAGTTAGAGATCGGCCTTGCAACAGCTGAAGGTCCTGCTAACCTGGCAGCAGCTTCCCAGATCGATTCCCCGGCACTTGCAGCACTTGCAGCACAGTCAGCATACGCTGATCAGCAGCTTGTAGGAAGCAACTACTGGGATCCGGCAAAAGCACTTGGACAGAACCTTGTTGACGGAGCTGCTGATCTTCAGAAAGTACTTGACGATGCAGTAGCTGGTATTACACAGCCGGTAGCTGAATAATCCACATTCGGTCATACGTATAGCATAGAATGTCCGCTGGGCGTACTTTCTATCTATCATGAATCTGAATTCCACATGCTCTGCATTGGGCAGGGTATGTGGAATTTTTAAAAAGAGAAACATTTTTGTCCTGTGACAAAAGTACTCATTCACGCAAGGGAGTGAATCTATGAAAACATTTTTAAATGCAGTCAAAAAGTACTTTGCCGACTTTGGAAGAGCTGTGGCAAAGGGGGATATCTGGTGTAAACTCTCGCTGATCATTCTGGGAGCCGGATATTTTGGACGGAAACAGATTATAAAGGGTATTTTAATGACAGCTCTCGAAGTGATTTTTTTCCTGTTTACCGGTCTTTTTTCTATCAATTATATTAAGGATCTGAATACGCTTGGTACGGTACAGTATGAGGCAGTGTTTGATCCGCTGACTATGAAAAATACTGTTAACGATTACGACAACTCATTACTCATCCTTCTTTACGGAATCGTGGGAATCCTCGTGATCTTAGCATTCATACTTTTATATATAAGCAACATGAAGGCTGTTTACCGCCTTCAGCTTATGAAGGAAGAGGGAGAGCACATCAATACATTTGGTGAGGATGTCAAATCTCTTTTCAACGGTAAGTTTTATATCACATTGCTTACCCTGCCAAGTATCGGCGTTATCATGATGAATATCATACCGATCATTTTCATGTCCTGTGTGGCATTTACCAATTATGATATGGATCATATGCCGCCAAACTATCTGTTTACATGGGTGGGACTCAGGAATTTTAAAAATATGTTTACAGGCGGAACGACCATCACATTCTCCTATGCATTCGTGAGGATTCTTGCATGGACGATGATCTGGGCAGTAACAGCAACTTTTACAACCTTTATCGGTGGTATTCTTCTTGCAAAACTGATCAATCATGAGAATACATATTTCAAAAAAATGTGGCGTTCACTTTTTGTAGTGACCATCGCGATCCCACAGTTCGTAACCTTGCTGTTAGTCAGCAAAATGTTTGCAGATCACGGTATTGTGAACACCTGGTGTTCCAACATTGGTCTGACCGGATTTTTGAAGGATATTGGTCTTGTTTCAGGAAATTTTATTCCGTTCCTCTCAAAACCGGGCTGGTCCCACGTGATGATCATCCTTATCAACATCTGGGTCGGTGTTCCATATCAGATGCTTTCTGCAACCGGTATCCTGATGAATATTCCGACGGATCAGCTGGAGAGTGCACGAATCGATGGAGCCAATAAATGGCAGATTTTCTGGAAGATCACCATGCCGTATGTATTGTTTATCTGCGGACCGTCTCTGATACAGAGTGTGATCGCCAACATCAACAACTTCAACGTTATTTATCTGCTGACAAGTTCTACAGCTACGGCAAATATGGCGTTTGCAAACTCCAATGCCAAGGAGACAGACCTTCTTATCACATGGCTGTTTACTTTGACAAATGATAACTCAAACTACAAGATGGCATCGGTGATCGGTATTATTTCGTTTGTAATCTGCGCACTTCTGACACTGCTTAGCTACACCAGAATGATCAGTGGTGACAAAGAGGAGGTGTACCAATAATGAAAAAGAAAACATGGAATATCATAATCAGACATGTGCTACTTGCACTGCTCGCATTCATCTGGCTCATCCCGATCGTCTGGCTGGTTGTGACATCGTTGTCCGCAACAAAGGGCGTAAGTTATCAGCATTTCTTTCCGACAAACTGGACGCTGGCAAATTTCCACCAGCTGTTCTTTGAGACGGATACTGCTGCAAACTTCCCGGCATGGTTTAAAAATACCTTTATCGTGGCACTGTTTACCTGCATTATCTCTTCCTGCTTTGTATTGATGGTTTCTTATGCATTCAGTTGTATGAGATTTAAAGGAAGAAAACAGTTGATGAGCTTTTCCATCATCCTTGGAATGTTCCCTGGTGTACTTTCCATGATCGCAGTTTACTTTGTGTTGAAAATGATCGGACTCACCGATTCCCTGGCTGGTTTGATCATCGTTTACTCCGCTGGTTCCGGACTCGGATTCCTTGTGTTAAAAGGATTCTTTGATACAATTCCGGTTTCCTTAAGGGAGGCAGCGCGTCTCGAGGGTGCATCCGAGGCAACTATTTTTACGAAAATTATTATTCCTTTGTCAAAACCAATGATCGTGTATACCATCATTAACGCTTTCTTAAGTCCATGGATGGATTTTGTAATGGCACGTATCATGATCAAGTCCAAGGAATCTGCAGACTGGACGGTAGCGATCGGACTTTACAACCTCTTACAGAAGACATTGATCGGGGATTACTTCGCAATCTTCTGTGCGGGCGGTGTGATGATCGCAATTCCTATTTCGATTCTTTTCGTAGTAATGCAGAAGTTCTACGTTGAAGGTGTGACAGGTGGAGCAGTTAAGGGTTGATATAAAAAGGCAATTGCGAAACTCATAAAAACTAAATTGGATTGTGAACAATTGAAAGAAGATTATGAGGAGTTTCGTAATCGTCTAATCATATAAAATTTTGAGGAGACATGAAAAAATGGATAAATTTGTATTGAATCTTATTCATCGTCCGGAGATGGTTCCAGAGTATTCTGCAACCGTGACAGGACAGGGCAAAGAGGAGGATATCGGAGATAAAGCACTGCTGACAGAATCTCTGGATATTTTCAAGACACAGCAGAGACTGGCACATGAGAATGGATTAAAAGTAACCATTCAGATGACATATGCATCTCTTTTCAATGATGAAGCTGTAGAGATCGCAAAACATGACCATGAAGTATATGGTGATGAGATTGCATTATCACTGCTTGGCTTACCATGTGAGGAGTTCCGTGAAAAATACAAGACAAAAGATTTCTGTATCTGGATGTTCTCTATGGAAGACAAAAAAGCGATCGTAAACGACGTATTTGAAAAATTCCATGACAGATTCGGTTTCTATCCGGAATCAACAGGTTCCTACTATATGGATGCTGATCTGACAAACTATATCAAAGCAACTTATCCAACGGTAAAATGTGCCGTTGCAACCTGTTGGGAGGAAGGACCAAAAGCATATCATACCTGCAACAACTCCTGGTATACCTTATTTGATGGAGGTCCATGGGCACCATGGATCCCATCCAGACAGAACACACATGCACCGGCAGCAAACAAGGAGGAGGACAGTGGTATTGTAGCGATCCCACATCTCTCCCGTGACCTGATCGCATGTTACGATGGAAATGGTTCCAACTTCGGAACACATCCACAGAACGTACTCCGTGGAATGATCTATGATACCAAGACATGGGAGTATCCATATTTGTATAACTTAATTGACCAGTATCGTTCTCTGGAAAAATACAACAACGGATATTCCTACAACATGATGTTCGTTGGACCGGGCTGGATGAACAAGATGGGACGCTGGGAGCAGCCATATGAACTTCTTTACAAATCTTACAGCGACGGATGTGCTTACTATGGCAAGCTGAAAAAAGAAGGACAGCTTATCGATATGACGATGTCTGAGTTTGCAGACTACTATCGTGAGAAAAAAGGTGTCAACGATAACAATTACAACGAACCGGAATGTGCGCTCTGGAGAGATATTTTATATGGTTCTGACAAACAGTTATTCTGGTATTGCGATCCATATATGAGAGCATGTGTGAACATGGATCAGGGCGGTGCGATCGTAGATCTTCGTCCTTACGCAGCAAAATTGGAGTGGCCGGTTGGTATCGGTACAAAACATGTGCAGGATGCCTCTTATCCATTCTTAATCCAGGAGAAATACCGTGCAGGATACTTCACACATTATGCCGGAGAAGGAACCGTAAGAAGTGCAAAACTTTCTTACAAAGGAGAGGAAGTGGATCTCTGCCTCTGCCCGACACACGCACACTTCTCACAGGAAGGAAAGACAAGAATCCTTACCTTAGATCCTGTGACAATCGAGTTTAGGGATTTAACCGTAAAACTTCAGACAAAAGAGTACTTCGAAGAAGGATCCTCAAACATTAAGATTGAGAGAAATATCTTAGAGATGAGTGATCCAACTGCAGAAGTGACATTAAATGAGTACATGGTTGCATGCTATGGTACAACAGAGTATTCCGAGGATATGTCAAACATCACCTTAAAGATTGACGGACCGGAAGAAAAAGAAATCCACTATGCATACAAATGCCGCGAGGAAGGTGTTGTCGGAGCAAAAGAGGTTTCCGCAGTCATTCCTGAAATCGAGACACGTGTATCCATGACAGCTTCTGATGAAACAGCAGAAGGATATGTAAAAGAAGGATATGCATTCTCACCAATGTTTACATTGGGATACAGAAAAACAATCTCAGATAAGGAGGTATTTGCAACATGGCTCAACTTGGCAAAGGCAAATTAAATTACAGATGCCCATCCTGCTTTTTAAGAGATCTGGACATTGATATGTTTTATAATAAAGAAACAGGAATTTACAGCTGCATCCGCTGTCAGTACAGAGGAACAGAGGAGGACGTTTTGGAGAAAAACGAGATGATCCGTTTCCGTTATAAAGCAATGCACGATAGAATTACAAAATTTGATTTTGATTAAACCGAAGGAGGCTGTCTTGAATTTTTGAGGCAGCCTTTTTCAAAAAGAGGTAACAGCCATGGGGAAAAGAAAAAGACACGATGGAGCTTCGGTTTTACGAGGTGCCACAAAATGAATATGTTCTTGCACTTTTAGGAGACAGTTGGATTCGTGACTATGGTCATGATGAGAGTAATCTTCATTTTCATAATCTCATGGAGATCGGTTATTGCAAACATGGCACAGGGGAATTGATCTTAAACGAGGAGTCAAAACCTTATGAACCGGCAATGGTAAGCATTATCCCACAGAATTATCCGCATGTGACCATCAGTGATTCGGACAGCGGGCCAAGCTTTTGGGAGTATCTGTTTTTTGATCCGATGGTCATGATCCAGGAATTGTATCCGGATAATCCGGTCGTACAGAAAAAGATTTTGCAGATGGTCAACCAGAAGGCACTATTTTTTCATGAGTGGGAAAATCCGGGTGTTTCCGTGCTGGTCAAAATGATCATGGATGAGATGCGGCAGAAGAAAAAACGATTTCATGAATGTGTCCGGGGACTTATGATCACATTGTTTGCAGAACTTTTACGGATGTGCGAAAATGATGTTGCGGAGGATGAGATCCGGAAAAAGACAGGTGTGTCACAGATCACACCGGCTTTGGAATATGTCCGCAATGAATATGCCAATAACATCCGTGTGGAGGAGCTGGCGAAGGCGAGCCACATGAGTGAGACACATTTCCGCAGGGTGTTTGAGTCCTACATGAATATGTCTCCGATGGATTACATCAATCTGATGCGGGTACAGAAAGCCTGTGACATTATGAAAAAGACGAATGACTCCATGGATGTTGTTGCACAGAAGGTTGGATTTACTACGACTTCCACGTTCAACCGGAATTTCAAAAAATATTTAAATACATCGCCGTATCAGTGGAAGATCAGCCCGGAAAATTACGAGAGAAAGCTGTTGAATTATAATATTTCTGCACTGAAAGGCTGGTAAGGCATAAGGAGACATTTCTATGGGATTTGATGTAAAAAAGATTCATGATCCGAAGTTTTTCAAAGAAAACTGCATGGCGGCACATTCTGACCATGTTACATATAAAAATGAAGCGGAGGCAGTGGAACAAAACAGCAGTTTCAGACTGTCCTTAGATGGGATCTGGAAGTTTCATTATGCAAAAAATGATGCGCAGACGATTCCGGGTTTTGAGGCGGAGGACTACAATTGCAGACCGTGGGACGACATCCGTGTGCCGGCGCATATCCAGATGGAGGGGTATGATATTCCACAGTATGCCAATATCCAGTATCCGTGGGATGGAAGAGAGGATGTGTGGCGTGACGCAGTGCCGACAGACTTTAACCCGGTGGCAAGTTATGTGAAATATTTCACATTGCCGGAAGGATTTGTAAAAAATGGGCTATACATCTCGTTTCAGGGTGTGGAGAGCGGTTTTGCGCTCTGGCTGAACGGAAGTTATGTCGGTTACAGTGAGGACAGCTTTACGCCGTCGGAGTTTGATCTGACACCTTATGTGAAAGAGGGCGAAAACAAACTGGCGTTGAAGGTATTCAAGTGGACTTCCTCAAGCTGGTGCGAAGATCAGGATTTCTACCGGTTCTCCGGTATTTTCCGTTCCGTTTATTTATATACCATGCCGAAGGTGCATGTGTATGACCTGAAAGTGCAGCCGGTTGTTGCGGAATCGTTGGAGAGTGCCGATCTGGTGCTGGATATGGAGATTTGTGGAAAAGTAGAAACTGTTGAAAAATCCGCAGATGATGCCAAAATGCAGAATGTATCTGCCAAAATCACGCTCACAGGAAGCAGGGATGATTCAAAAGAGGGAGCTGCCGGAAGTGTTTCAGAAAACACAATTTTTTCCGAGACAATCAGCTTTCAGCCCAATAATACTTCAGATACGATCCGTTTCACAGATACAGGTGCAGCGACAGTTCACTTCGAACAGGAAGTGAACCATCCAAATCTTTGGAGTGCGGAACATCCGGAACTCTATACGCTTACGGTTGAGCTTCTGGATGAGAGTGGAAACTGTGTTGAATATATTTCACAGAACATCGGATTCCGCCGTTTTGAGATGAAAGATGGCATCATGACTTTAAACGGAAAACGTATTGTCTTTAAGGGCGTGAACCGTCATGAATTCAGCTCAAAAACAGGACG
Organism: Roseburia inulinivorans DSM 16841; assembly: GCF_000174195.1. Taxonomy (GTDB): domain Bacteria; phylum Bacillota; class Clostridia; order Lachnospirales; family Lachnospiraceae; genus Roseburia; species Roseburia inulinivorans. Next base: position 10,223 of record NZ_ACFY01000168.1, read on the forward strand.
TGCCGTTTCTAAAGAAGAAGTTTTGCAGGATATTATCACGATGAAGCAGAACAATATCAATGCGATCCGCACTTGTCATTACCCGGATGCCTCCGGCATCTATGAGCTGTGCGACCGGTATGGACTTTACATGATCGCGGAGAACAATCTGGAATCCCACGGTTCGTGGGATGCGGCAAGTCACGGACTTGTGCCGAAGGATACCATCGTTCCGGGCGATAATATGGACTGGGAGCCGATGATGTTAGACCGCGTGAACTCCTGCTATCAGAGGGATAAAAACCATCCGGCGATCCTGATCTGGTCAGTGGGAAATGAATCCTACGGCGGAAAAGTCATTTTTGACATGTCCGAAAAATTCCGTGCAGTAGATCCGCACCGTCTTGTACATTATGAGGGAATTTTCAATGACCGCAGATATGAAGGCACGAGCGACATGGAAAGCCAGATGTACACCAGCGTGGAAAATATTAAGAAGTTTCTGGCAGAGCATAAGGAAAAACCATTTATCTGCTGTGAGTACACCCATGCGATGGGAAATTCCTGCGGGGCGATGCATAAATACACAGACCTTACTGATACCGAACCAAGATATCAGGGCGGTTTTATCTGGGATTATATCGACCAGTCGATTTTGAAAAAAGACCGCTACGGACAGGAATTCCAGGCATACGGCGGGGACTGCGGCGAGCGTCCGACTGACTATAATTTCAGCGGAAATGGAATCTGTTATGGCGGTGAGCGTGATGCTTCTCCAAAAATGCAGGAAGTCAAATTCAATTATCAGAATATCAGCGTGGCTTTTGAGGAGCACTCTTTTACGGTTGTAAATAAAAATCTGTTTGCAGATACGAGCGAATATCAATGTATTGTAATTTTACAGAAAAATGGAACAGTAGTGAAAAAACAGAAAATGGATACAAATGTTGCACCACTTTCGTCCGGCTCTTATGAGATCCCGTTTGTGATCCCGGAGGATGCGGAGTACGCAGTGACGGTTTCATTTGTACTGAGAGAAGACACGTTCTGGGCGAAAGCCGGACATGAAGTGGCGTTTGGTCAGAAGGTTTACAAAAAAGAAGTGAAGTTTGCCGTACCGGAAAAACCATTGCAGGTAGTCCGCGGAAAAGTGAATATTGGCGTGAAAGGCGATGACTTTGACTGTCTGTTTTCCCTGCTGAACGGCGGATTGGTTTCCTACCGCTATGCGGGAAAAGAGATGATCGAAAAAATCCCGATGCCAAACTTCTGGAGAGCGCCGGTGGACAATGACAACGGCAGCATGGCGCCGGGACGCTACGCACAGTGGAAGATCGCCAGCATGTACATCAGTCACAGAAATGGCGGCATGTTCGACAATGTGCCGACAACCGTGGAAGAGACAGAACACAGCGTGACCATCACATACACCTATTACATGCCGACCACTCCGGCAGCAAAATGTCAGGTTGCATATACCGTATTTGGTGATGGAACCGTCGAGACAAAGCTTACTTATGATCCAGTGGAAGGACTGCCGGATATGCCGGAATTTGGCATGATGTTCAAATTAAATGCCGATTATGACAACGTTGAGTGGTATGGTTATGGACCAGAGGAAACTTATGCAGACCGCAGACATGGGGCAAAACTTGGCATTTACAAAAATAAGGCAGCAGACAATATGGCAAAATACTTAGTTCCGCAGGAGTGCGGCAATAAAGTCGGTGTGCGATATGCAAAAGTGACCGACTATAAAGGAAGAGGACTGTTATTCTCTGGGGACGAGCTGAGTTTCTCTGCACTTCCATATACGCCGCATGAACTGGAAAATGCAGCACATCCGTATGAACTGCCACAGGTACATTATACTGTCGTGCGTGTCGCACTGGCGCAGATGGGTGTCGGCGGTGACGACAGCTGGGGTGCATGGGTACACCCGGAATACCATATTGATGTGACAAAACCACTGGAATTTACATTCCGCTTCCGTGGAATATAAGGCAGGCAATTGAAAGAAGAGGATGAGGAGTTTCGCAATTATCCAGGAATATAAGGGTACAAGAGGAGAGACAAAATGAAATTTGTAAAAGGAATGGATTTATCCACTTTATTGGAATTAGAGAAATGTGGCGCAAGATACTACGTTGACGGAACAGAAATGGATATTCTGGACATTATGAAAAAGTATGATGTCGATACGATCCGTATCCGTCTCTGGAATGATCCGTGGTCGGAAAATGGCGAATCTTATGGCGCAGGAGAGAATGATTTAAAAACAACACTTGCGATCGCAAAGAAAGTGACAGACGCAGGACTGGGTGTGTTATTGAATTTCCATTACAGTGATTTCTGGGCTGATCCGGGAAAACAGATCAAACCAAAAGCATGGAAAGACTATAGCGTGGAACAGTTAGAGCAGGCAGTGTATGATTTTACCGTGGATACCATGAAAGTTTTTAAAGAGAATGGAATTAATACCACGATGGTGCAGGTTGGAAACGAGCTTTCTAACGGTCTGTTATGGCCGGAGGGAAAAGTGCCAAATTACGATAACATTGCAAAATTTGTCAATGCAGGGATCCGAGGTGTCCGTGCAGTGGACAAAGATGTACCGGTCATGCTTCATCTTGACAATGGCGGTAACAATGCGCTTTACCGTGAATGGTTTGACGAGTTTACAAAGCGCGGTGAGGATTTCCAGATCATCGGTTTATCCTACTATCCGTTCTGGCATGGCACATTAGATATGCTCACAGACAATATGAACGATATCGCAGAGCGTTATGGAAAAGACCTGATCGTAGCGGAGGTTTCCATGGGGTATACGATGGAAGATTATAAGGATTACGAAAAACTCTCTGACGAAGAACGCAAAGGCTATGCAACGAAACAGGAACTGGTAGAAAAAATCGAATACCCGATGACGGTTCAGGGACAGTATGATTTTATGGAAGATTTCTTAAACCGTATCAGTCACATCAAAGGAAACAGGGGAAAAGGATTTTTCTACTGGGAGCCTGCATGGATCCCGGTTCCGGGTTCCGGCTGGGCAACCGAGGCATCCTTAAAATATATGAACGATAAAGGACCTTGCGGAAATGAATGGGCGAATCAGGCACTCTTTGATTATCAGGGGAATGCACTGCCAACATGGAATCTGATCCATAAATTTCCATTCAGACAAAATTAAGAATTTCATAAACTTTTGTATCTTGCTTTTCCATAAGGACTTCTATATTCTGAAATTATAGAAAAAACGTCCGCAGAAAGCGGCATTTTATGGGAGGAATGCATATGAACCGAAGTTTATGGAGAAAGGCGGTGGCACTGACACTTACAGCCGCAATGACAGCAGGGCTTACTGCCTGTGGCGGTGGCGGCAACAGCACATCCGCAGACGGAAAGAAGAGATATTTCAAAGCAGATTATCTGAGTGATCTGCCGGACAGTTTTAATGATACGACAAGTAATATACAGTTTAAGGGAGATGTGATGTATTACACTTCCAGCAATGAGGACTACACAAAATCCGGACTGTATTCCTATAATCTGATCACCGGAGAAAATGCACAGCTTTATGAGCAGGCGCAGAGTGACGGCAGCGGAAACAGCAGCTGGGTGTCAGGATATACCGTGGCAGACAGCGGAGAGGTTTACCTGTTTGTGACGAAGAACCAGATGGATGAGTCGAGTGTCACCGAGGATTATTCTGACGCAACACTGGATGATGTGTTAAGTTATATGGCAGACCAGTGGGGATACAGTGCCGAGGATGCAGAAAAGGACTGGAATGATTATTATGCAAAAGATTATACGGATGAGAACGGCAATGTAAACTATGGCAGATTTCTGCTGGCTCAGAATGCGAGATTCATTCAGACCTCTTCCATTCTCAAAGTGGACACATCCGGAAATATTGCGTTTGAACAGGACATGGATCTCGGAGCAAATGCAGAGAATGTAAGCTGTAACGGGATAGCAGTGGATAAGGAGGGAAACCTTTATCTTGCCCTGAATACCTGGTCCAATAATGACAGTGGCAACAGCGTCAGCTCAGATGAATATTTTACACTCGTAATAGGAGAGGACGGCAGCCAGAAGGGCAGGATCCCATCGGATGGATATACATCCAGACTGGTCGGGCTTGCGGACGGAACGGTTGCCTCCATCGGATATGGGGATGCCGGATGTGAGCTGCGGCCGTTAGATGTCGGCGCAATGAAAGAACAGACAGACAAGGCAATTGAAGTCCCTTCCGATACAGTCTCTGTGTTAGATGAGAAGAATCTGCTGGTCACAGAGGGCAGCAGTGTTTATAAGTACAATCTGGATACGAAGGAAAAAGAGGAATTTTTCAGCTGGATGGACTGTAATATTTCCAGCTCCAGCGTGAGCAGCTACGGAGTCCTGTCCGATGGAAGAATCGCAGCTTATCTTCAGAACTGGAACTCCAACGGAAACCAGACGGAGATCGCACTGATCAAAGAAGTGGATGCCAGTGAAGTGGCAGATACCGTAAATCTCACACTCGCCTGCATGTGGACAGGTTCAGACGTGGAGGAGAAGGTGATCGCATTTAACAAGAGTCAGGATAAGTATCATATCACAATGAAGTCTTATGGAGACGGCGCAGAGGAGTACGAGGATGCAGTGAACAGCTTCAACACGGCAGTGACATCGGATTCCAACATTGATCTGGTGCTTTTTAACGATTATTCCCAGGCGATCAATTTTGCATCCAAAGGATTAAATGTGGATCTGTATGGACTGCTGGACAAAGACACGGAACTTTCGAGAGATGATTTCCTTCCAAATGTACTCACTGCATGCGAGTATGATGGAAAACTGGCGATCCTGCCGCAGACCTTTACGTTACAGACGGTGATCGGAAAAGCGGAAGATGTTGGAACGACACCGGGATGGACCGTGTCGGATATGAAGGCGCTGCTCGCATCCAAACCGGAAGGAACACAGCTTTTCTGGGGTATGGACCGGACGTCTGCATTGACAGCACTGATGAGTCTCGGCTATAATGATTTTATCAACTGGGAGGATGCAAGCTGTAATTTTGACAGTCAGGAATTTATAGATGTACTGGATTTTGCAAATATGTTCCCGGAAGAGTTTGAATATAGAGATGATATGGAAGACAGCACGGTTCTGCTGAGTCAGGGAAAACAGCTTTTAGATACTTATTATCTCAGTGATTTTGAGCAGGTACAGATGTACCGTGCGATTTTTGGAGGTCCGACAACATTTATTGGTTATCCGACCAGCGAGGGAAACGGAGCAATGCTGAGTCTGAACAATATTATTGGAATTTCCAATAGCTGTAAGGATGTCGATGGTGCATGGCAGTTTTTAAGGACATTTTATCTGCCAAAGAAGAGCAGCGACGGCGACAGTGATTACACTTATGGATTTTCCATTAGAAAAGACGATTTTGGAAAATATTGTCAGAACGCAATGAAAGCAGACTCTGACGGCGGAAGTACCTGGGGCTGGGGGGAATTCGAAGTTGAGATCCAGCCGGCGACACAGGAGGATGTAGATCAGGTAAAAGATCTTGTATACAATACAACCGCTGTTTCCGGTGCCGTTTCCGATGATATCACCAATATCATCAATGAGGAGGCAGCAGCCTATTTCTCAGGACAGAAGTCCGCAGAGGATGTGGCAAAAATTATCCAGAGCAGAATGCAGGTATATTTAAGTGAGACGAAGTAAGAAAAAGGATTTTAGTAAGGTTATAAAAAAACAGAATAAATCATGGTTTCATAGGCTGGTGTCAGGAGCGTTCCTGGCACCGAGCGTTCTGGGAGTACTGTTGTTTTTTGTACTCCCATTTCTTGTAGTGATCTATTTTTCCTTTGTGAATAATCCGGTGGCAAAAAAGTTTGTGGGACTGACAAATTACATCAATGTCATTCAAAATGGGGCATTCCGGACAGCAGTTGGAAATACACTATTTTTTTCGGTAGTGGCAGTGCCGCTTGCCGTGATCCTTGGCATGGCACTCGCATTTCTGCTAGATGCAGGCATTCCGTTAAAAAGTGAACTGCGGAGTTGTTTTCTGACACCGCTTATGGTGCCGACAGCGTCTATCGTGCTGATCTGGCAGGTGCTTTTTGATTACAATGGTGTTGTGAATGTGGCAGTGCAGAAGTTCGGCGGAGGACAGGTGGACTGGCTGAAATCCTCGGCAGGTCTTTTGGTCATTATTCTGCTGTTTTTATGGAAAAACTTAGGTTACAATATGATCCTCTTTTTGTCTGCAATGGGAAATATCCCAAAGGATATTATCGAGGTGGCAGAGTTGGACGGGGCAAACCGCTGGCAGATCTTCCTGCATGTTAAATTGCGGTATCTGTCACCGACGATCATGTTTGTGACGATACTTTCCATGATCAATTCGTTTAAGGTTTTCCGTGAGATTTATCTTCTGACAGGCGAGTATCCGTACGGTGCACTTTATATGCTGCAGCATTATATGAACAATACGTTTGCTTCGGCAGATTACCAGAAACTTTCCACGGCAGCAATTTATATGTCCTTTGTGATGATCGTCATTATGGGAATTTTATTTTGGGTGGAACATCATTTTGGAAAGGATTTGGAGGAAGAATGAAAAAGAGATCAGAACGAAAAAAATTATGTATCCGCATCTGCCTGACGGTGATCGCAGTGGTTACGGCGCTGATTTTTATCATGCCGATCGTTCTTACCATCAGCAATTCGTTTATGTCGGCAGCGGAGATCACCTCCAACTATGGTTCCATTTTCCAGAAAACGGATACCGGGGGCAAGCAGTACATCTCTCAGACGGTAAACCTCAAATTTATACCGGATATGGTAACTTTCTCACAGTATGCGACCGTGTTATTTAAGAGTCCGGACTATCTGTTGAAGTTTTGGAATTCCGTGATCTTAGTGGTGCCGATCGTGGTATTCCAGCTGGTGGTGGCAGTGCTCGCCGCATATGGCTTCACAAGGACCAGAGGAAAACTTTCCGCAATCGTCTTTTTTGCATATGTGATCTTAATGATGATGCCATATCAGGTTACACTGGTGCCAAATTATCTGGTCTTAAACTGGATGAAGCTTCTGGATACGAACTGGAGTATATGGCTTCCGGGTATTTTTTCACCGTTTAGTGTGTACCTGATCACGAAGTATATGAGACGAATACCAGTGCCGCTCATCGAGGCGGCGAAGATTGACGGAGCCAACGAGTTTCAGGTCTTTACAAAGATATGTATTCCAATCTGTAAGGGTGTGATCACAACCTGTGCGATCCTGGTATTTATGGATTACTGGAATATGGTGGAACAGCCACTGCTGTTTTTTAACGATACAGATAAATACCCACTGTCGATCTTTTTGTCAAAGATCAATGCGCAGGAAGTGGGACTGGCATTTGCAGTGGCGACCTTTTACATGATCCCAAGCCTTTTGATTTTCTTATACGGTGAGGATCAGCTGGTAGAAGGTATCGCTTATCAGGGCGGTGTCAAAGGATAGAAAATGGAGAGTTAAAAAGATGACAGATAGAAAAGATAAAATAAAGAATATCACAATTATATTTTTACTGGTGATGCTGATACTTACCTTTTTTTCCAATACGATCATGAATTATTCGCTTGTGGAAGTCAGCACACAGCAGGTGACAAGCGGTCAGATCACTTCAAAGGTGCGCGGAAGCGGTTCTGTGGAGGCGAGTGAGAGTTATTCCGTCACGATCGAGGAGACAAGGAAGATCGCAACGGTCAACGTGAAAAAGGATGCGGAAGTAGCAACCGGAGATTTACTGTTTACCTTAGAGGATACAGACAGTGATGAGTTAGATGCTGCAAAGAAGAGTTTAAACGAGGCACAGGCAGCCTATGAATCCGCAGTTCTTACAGCAGGGATCACAGTGGCAGAGCGTCAGAGCATTGAGGCCGGAAAGGGATCAAGCCTCACCCAAAAACAAAATGAGATCGCAGCAGCAAATCAGAGAGTGAAGGATGCGCAGGCGGCAGTGGATGCTGCACAGGCAAGTGTCGATAAGATCAAAGCACAGATCGATGCGGTCAGCAACTCAACAGCAGACACGACTGCAGAGGAAAAGGCAGTGTTAGATGCAGAGAAAAAGAACAGTGAGGCGCAGGACAGCCTGACGAGTGCGGAGAGTGCTTATACACCGGTGAAGAGTGCGTATGATACGGCACTGGAAAGTTTACAGAGAGCACAGGCAGATTTAGAAGAAGCAAAAGCAACACGCGATGCTTTAAATGCAAGTTCATCTGCAACAGCAGCAGATAAACAGACAGCGGAAACTGCGGTGGCGACTGCGCAGGTAAAAGTAAATACTGCCGATTCCAACTTTAAGACATGTCAGGCGAACTTAAACAAAGTCCAGGGTTCCTACGATTCTGCAAAGTCCGCAGCAACCGACAGCAAGAATGCTCTGAGCAATGCAAACTACAATCTCTCTGTGAAAAAACTGACTGGTACGAACACAGCAGAAGCAAACAATCTGCAGGCGCAGCTGAACACGGCAACGGTGGCACTGACCGATGCAAACACAGCATTGACCAGCGCAACCAATGATCAGAAAAAAGTGACCGATAAGATCAGTGGAGAGGTGACGATCGCATCTGCCTATAAAACAATGACAGATCTGCAGGAAGAAGTAGCAAAATTACAGGCGAAATCCATCGGAACAGAGATCACATCACCAATATCAGGAACTGTTACTGATATTGCAGTAACAGCAGGAACTACAGTCAACGCCAATGATGTCATGATGACCATTCAGCCGGAAAACAAAGCGTATGTGTTACAGTTCTCTGTGACTGAAAATCAGGCAAAGAAGGTCAGAGTCGGAGATACAGCGGAAATACTGAATAACTGGTACGGAAATGATGTTTCCGCAGTCGTGTCAGCCATCCGCAAAGATCCACAGAACCGCACCAACAGTATTATCATCTGTGAGATGAAAGGGGATGTGTCAGTCGGAGACAGCTATACACTGTCTATCGGGGAGCAGAGCTCCAACTATGACACGATCGTACCGACGAGTGCTATCCGGGAAGATTCCAATGGAAAATTCATTCTGATCATAGAGTCAAAGAGCACACCGCTTGGAAACCGTTACTATGCGAGACGTGTGGATGTGGATGTTATCACATCAGACGATACAAAATCAGCAGTGACCGGAGCTTTGGAAGGTTATGAGTATGTAATCACAACGACTACAAAACCGATCAAGGAAAACGAACAGGTACGTCTTGCATCAGAATAAACAGAAAGGAATGACACATGAAGGTAAAGCAGTACAGAAAAATACTTCTATTAGTGCTGATGATATGTGCTGCCATTCTTTTCGGTTGTGTGGAACGGGCACTCGGCAGACAGCTTTCCACACAGCAGATCGCATCAGAGTGGTCAGCAGAAGACAGTTATGCACAGATTTCCTGCTTTTTTTCCAAAGATGCAGCAGTGACGAAGGACTATGTGATACAGCTGGAACAGAAATTAAAAACTGCATTGCAGGAGGCGTCAGAGGATACATCGGATGTAAACGGAAGAACGCTGGTGGACTGTTACAGCACAAAAGGGGAACTTACCCTTTATTCTGACCGGGCATCCATCACGGCGAGAGCATTCGGTGTTGGAGGAGATTTTTTCACATTTCATCCGCTGAAACTGTTGTCCGGCAGCTATTTTGATGGAGAAGATTTAAACAAAGACGGTGTGGTCATTGATGAAAATGTTGCATGGCAGTTATTTGGTTCCAACAATGTCGCAGGAATGCATGTGGAAATCAACGGAGTACAGTATCCGGTGCGCGGTGTGGTAAAAAGCGATAAGGGATATTTCAGTGATGCGGCGGACGAGGAAGCAGCAACCGTTTATGTCTCTTATGAGATTTTAGAAGGCGGATCAGGCAGCAGTACTGGCGGCATGGACAGCGCAGCAGCCAGCACACCGGCAGCAGGCACGACGGATTCAAAGGGTGGAAGTTACGGACAGGCAGCTGGAACGACGCTTGACAGCTATGAGCTTCTCATCAAAAATCCGGTGCAGAAGTTTGGATTCAATGCATTAAAAGAAGCATTGGGATTGGATGAAAGCAGTTATGAGATCGTTGAAAATTCTTCCCGTTTTGGATTGATGAATCGTTTTACGGTATTAAGAAATTTTGGAATCCGTTCGATGAATACAAAGAATATTGTTTTCCCATATTGGGAAAACCGGGCGAGAGCTTATGAGGATCTTGCAGCGCTGCTGTTGATTCTGGAATTGTTATGTCTGGTCTATCCGGTCATTTTTGCAGCCGGGAAAATATACTGGTTGTGGAAACACAAGACTGAAATCCGACAGAAGCTGGTGCAGTGGATCAAGGTGTTCGTGAAAGAGCTGCGGATCTGGATGAAGCATGTGAAAGCACAAGAACGTCCGGTGAAAAAACAGTGACATTGGAAAAAATAAAGGAGTGGCGGTATTCAGGACAGGATACCGCCTTGATGTATTTATGAAAAGAATTGTTTTGTTGGTTGGCGGTGTGGAAACGCTTGCCTACTTTTCCATACAGATGGGAAATGAATGGAAGCGCATGGGCTATAAGGTGTTCTATTTTGACTTGGAGGATGAGAGGAACAGCGCCAAAAAGCTGCGCAGATTTATCAAACCGGGGGAGACAGTGCTTGTCACGTTTAACTTTGAAGGTCTGGAAAAAGAGGCAGGCGTTTACCGTGAAGGCATTGGCTATGTATGGGATGAATATGCAGTTCCGTGTTACAACATCGCCGTCGATCATCCGTATTATTACCATGAGAGACTTGCTGATCTTCCGGAAAAATATTACCACATCAGCATCGACCGGCTGCATGAGGCTTATTTTAAGCATTTTTTATCCGGAGTTTACGCACCGTGGATTTCTTCCGCTTGCAGGAAGTAAATTGGAAGAATTATGTAAATTAAATACCGGTAAGGAAGATGGAAAACAATCGGTTGAATATCCGGCAGAACGAATCAGGAAGCCTGTTGAGAAAAAATACAATGTCATTATGACAGGAAACTTTACCCCGACGTCTTTCTGTGAACCGTATATCCACTGGATCAATGATGAATATGCAGCCTTTTATCAGGGGATCATCGATGACATCATTGCGCATCCGCATCGCACGGTCGAGGAGGTGGCATTGGAACACTGCGAGCGCGAGATGGGGGAGAATACTTATAAGGATCTCCGCATGGCACTGCACCGCATGATATTTATTGATATCTATGTGCGCAATTACTGGCGCAGGGAGGCGGTAAAAGTGCTGGTGGACGCAGGAATACAGGTGGATGTATTCGGCAAGGGCTGGGATGAACTCACCTGCGGTCACCCGGAAAACATGATCCTGCATCCGCAGACAACCTCAGAGGAGTGTTTAAAAGCAATTGCGGCGTCCAAAATATCATTAAACGTCATGCCATGGTTTAAGGACGGAGCACATGACCGTGTCTTCAATTCAATTTTAAATGGCACTGTCAGCGTGACCGATACGAGCAAATATTTGTGTGAGGAGCTAAAAGAAGGACAGGGCGTCTGCTATTACGATCTTGCACAGATTGATAAATTACCGGAACTTGTGAGAAAACTACTGGCGTACGATGTACGCCGGGAGGAAATCGTAAGAGCCGGAATCCCTGTGGTGGAAGAAAAACATACGTGGATCAGACGTGCACATCAATTGATGGAATGGATCGAGGAAGATGCAGGCGCGGCAGAAAGAAAAGATTGAGAAAAATTCGGGAAGAATGCGAAGAATTCCGCATAAAACAGTTGCATTTTGCAGATAATGAGGGTATAATGTCGGAAGAAATTGGCAGTGACGAAAGCTACGATCGAAAAGCTGTTTCAGAGAGCCGGTGGCAGGTGTAAACCGGTGCAGTGAGTAAGGTCTTTCCACTTTCAGAGCCGGTGATGAAAGTCACAAGGTTCGTACCCTGTATCGTACGTTTGAGAGGTCGGAAGAAGATCTGTTCTTTAACATAGAGAAAGAGAGGCAGAGTGTTCCGGCAATATGGGTGGCAACGCGGAAGAGAATACAGCCTTTCGTCCCATGTGTTTTGGCACAGGGGCGGAAGGCTTTTGTGTTATAAAAAAGAAAAAGGAGCTTAGAAAAAATGATCGATTTAAAATTTTTAAGAGAAAATCCGGAAATCGTAAAACAGAACATTAAAAACAAATTCCAGGATCAGAAATTACCATTAGTAGACGAAGTGATCGAGTTAGATGCGAAGGCAAGAGCAACACAGAAAGAGGCAGATGAGCTTCGTGCAAGCCGTAACACCTTATCCAAACAGATCGGACAGTTAATGGGACAGGGCAAGAAAGAAGAAGCAGAGGCAGTAAAGGCACAGGTAAGTGCCAATGCAGCACGCCTTGCTGAGTTAGAGGAAACAGAGAAAGAGTTGCAGGAAAAAGTAACAAAGATCATGATGGTAATCCCAAACATCATCGATCCGTCTGTTCCAATCGGAAAAGATGACAGCTGCAACGTGGAGATCGAAAAATTCGGCGAACCTGTCGTTCCTGATTTTGAAATCCCATATCACACAGATATCATGGATCGTTTTGATGGTATCGACCTTGACGCAGCAGGAAAAGTTGCAGGAAACGGTTTCTATTATTTAATGGGTGATATCGCAAGAATCCATTCCGCAGTGATCTCCTACGCAAGAGATTTCATGATCGACCGTGGATTTACTTACTGTGTACCACCATTCATGATCCGAAGCAACGTTGTAACAGGTGTTATGAGTTTTGACGAGATGGATGCTATGATGTACAAGATCGAGGGAGAGGATCTTTACCTGATCGGAACTTCCGAACATTCCATGATCGGTAAATTCATTGACACGATCAACGATGAAGAAAAATTACCATACACACTGACTTCTTACTCTCCATGTTTCCGTAAGGAAAAAGGAGCACACGGTATCGAGGAACGTGGTGTATACCGTATCCACCAGTTCGAGAAACAGGAAATGATCGTTGTCTGCAGACCGGAAGAATCCAAAGTCTGGTATGATAAATTATGGCAGAATACTGTTGACCTGTTCCGCAGCTTAGATATCCCGGTCCGTACATTAGAGTGCTGCTCCGGCGATCTCGCTGACTTAAAAGTAAAATCCTGCGACGTAGAGGCATGGTCTCCAAGACAGAAGAAATACTTCGAAGTTGGAAGCTGCTCAAACTTAGGAGATGCACAGGCAAGACGTTTAAAGATCAGGGTAAAAGGAAAAGACGGAAACAAATATTTTGCACATACCTTAAACAACACAGTTGTTGCTCCGCCACGTATGCTGATCGCATTCTTAGAGAACAACTTAAATGAGGACGGAAGCGTCAACATTCCAAAAGCACTTCAGCCATATATGGGTGGAATTGAGAAGATCGTTCCAAAACACTAAGAAGAAATAGAAAAGTAAGAATAAATAAAAAAGTAAGAACAAATAAAAAAGTAAGAACAAATAAAAAAGAATGTATCCGGAGGAAATTAATCCGGATGCATTCTTTTTTTAAAAAATTATTTCTCATAAATACAGTGTGTTCCCTGATGCTGCATCAGCCCGCCAAGACATTTTTTGTTGCAGCGGACGCAGCGGTGGATCTGGTCTGCATGACCATTTTTCAGCTTGTTCACCCAGTCAGGATCAGCCAGTAACTGGCGGCTCATGGCAGCACACTGGATACGGCCATCGGCAAGCTGTTTTTCCACAAAATCAGGATCGGTAAGTCCGCCGACACCACAGATTGGAAGATTGGTGTACTGTCTTACCTCATCACAGAATTTCAGGAAACATCCCGGTTCACCAAAATATGGATGGTTTTTCGGTGGGATGGTATTCTCAAGATCAGAATGGTTTGCGAGTGTGACATGGAAGCTTGTAACGCCTGCTTTTTCAAGCATTGGAACAAATACCTTCAGCTCATCCTCGATAACACCTGCATTTCCGTAGTGTGGATTCTCCTGACGGACGGCAAGCTTGTAATCGATTGGCATATCCGGCAGTTTTTCGCGGACGGCAGAAACAGCCTCCACTGCAAAACGGGCACGGTTTTCGGCAGTTCCGCCGTATTCATCGGTGCGGTGGTTGTAAATGGAAGAACTGAAACTTCCACACATACGGTCACCGTGGATCTGGATCATATCAAATCCTGCTTTTTTTGCGAGAACAGCGGCAGTGCCGAAAGCAGAGGTGATCTCTTTTACTTTTTTGTGGGGCATATTCGTAATATATGGAGCAACCTCATTATTTAAAAGAGGGCGGAGTTCCTGCATGCTGATCCGTTTTGTGAGCACGCCCGGAACATATTTTAACATGGCTTTGATATTGGAATCGGACTGATGAAGCTGGGCGCATACCTTACAGTCATTGTCATGGGCGATCCCGATTACTTTTTGATAGAATGCAAAGCCTTTTTTGTCAAAAAGCGATTTGCCGAAATGACTTTTTCCAACCGGAACGTCTCCGACAATGATCATGGCGCAGCCGCCAGCTGCAATCCGGCGTATTTTTTCAAAGTAATCTTCATCCGATAAACCGAATGTTGTAGGGGCAAAAATAATGCGGTTTTTTAAGGTTAATCCTCCATAATTGAAGGGAGTCTGAATTGTTTCGTACATAATCTCACACTTTCTGAATTGATATTTTACACAACAGATTTAAAAGGAGCTGCTGCTCCTCATTGGTAAGACCGGTCAATTTGGTGGCATCCCAGTCGAAAAGTACCTGATGGCAGACATCAAAAGCCTGTTTCCCAAGAGAGGTTAAAGTTAACCGGTAACTGCGGCCGGATTTCTTTTCTTTGATCAGAAAACCATTTTCTGCAAGTTTCGCAACGGAGCGCTGCGAATGTCCCCAGTCCAGTTTTAAGGCGCTGGTCAGTTCTGATGGGGTACACTCAGGATGTTTGCCCACATAAATGATAAAGTACATCTGACCAAAGTTAAGACCTAACTCATGGAGCTTTTCTGTTGTGTAAGCAGCAAATTCTTTATATAGTTCAGTTGTATAGTAGGAAAGAGTTGATATTAGCATAAATCCTCCTTACATCGCAAAGCGAAATCCAATTTTCATATCGAAAACTGAGTATTTACGTTTCCAACTGCACACAGTATAAAACCAATACTTGACTTTGTCAAGTAAGAAAATAAAAAAGTTGTATGAGTTTTTGACCGGATGACTTGTGATCTTTTATCATTCGGGTGAAAACCCATACAACCGTTCCTGCTTATTCAGAAATATGATTTTCGCGCATATATTCACCAATTTTTTTATCACAGGCAAGAATGTGGTTTGCAAGCCAGTTCAGTAAAAACTGGATCAGATCAAGAAGATATACCTGCTGGTTGTCATCCAGATCCTCCATTTCATCCAGATCGATATTTACAAGACGGTCTACAAATGCAGCGTGTGCCCGTTTCTGTGAAGGAAGTTCAGGATAATGGATGCGCTCCATCAGAGCCTCTTCCTCGCTGAAATGTAATTCCGTATAATCTCTCAGTTCTGCCAGCAGACGCATGATCTCATCGTATTTATCATGTAAAAGCTGGTCGTGGATGAGGTCATTGGTATCACTGATGATCTCAAACAGCTTGCGGTGCTCATCATCGACAAATGTGATGCCGGTTTTGTATTTGTCCGTGAATGCAAATGGATCCTCTGTAGATTCTTCCGTAGGGATCATTTTCCCGATCATCATATCGCTGCTTAAAATATGATGATAAAGCCAGTGCACGAGGTAAGTAAGAAGTTCATTTAACGATCTCTTGGCATTGCGTGGTGATGTGGTATCCAGTTTAAATTCGTTGATCGTCTTTGCAAATGCAGCATGTTCTGTCTTCTGGAGAGGAAGCTCAGGATCATGGATACTCTCCATATAAGCCTCCTCATGAGCAAGGTGCGTAGCTGCGTAATCTTTCAGGTTTGCGATCAGGCTTTGACCGATGGCTGTCACATCCTCTGTTTTCTCAACTAATTCGAATGCTTCATTTATCATCTGGAACAGACGCTTGTGTTCTTCATCGATTGCATCAATATGAAGCATACAGTCTTCTGTAAATTCGTACATAAAATCCTCCTTCTGTGTGTCATAAATCCGCAGCGCTTACGGAAAAGTGCAGTGGAATGTCTTTCGTGTTGCTACATTTATGTCATCATCATAGCACATGCTGGAAGAAAATTACAGTTGTTTTCGTGGAAATTATGCCATACTTTTACAGGTACTACGGATGAAATTTGCAATAATCCTTTTCATCGATTCAAATTAATGATATAATTTTTCTGAAATGTTGACAGATATACATTTTATCTTTCTAAAATGTTGATGATTTACATTAAAAAGTGTTATTTATGTTGATCAGAGGTGCCTTATGTTAAAAAGAAAAGCAACAGATTTTATGAAAAACTGGATAAACACAAAGGATAAGAAGTGCCTTGTCGTTCAGGGTGCCAGACAAACAGGAAAGACATATACCGTTGAACGTTTTGCCGAAGAAAATTATGAAGAACTGGTTGAAATTAATTTTAAACAGATGCCTTCTGCGATGGAGATATTTTCTGGAGATCTTACCGTAGATGCTATGGTTATGGGTATGCGGTTCCGCTTCCCTGAAAAGAAAATTATTCCTGGAAAAACATTGATTTTTCTGGATGAAATTCAGGAATGTCAGGAAGCGGTCACATCACTTAAATTTTGGGCGATAGATAATAAATATGATGTAATTGTATCTGGCTCACTTCTTGGAATCGATTACAAACGTGCCTCTTCTTATCCGGTTGGATATGTTGATTATTTGAAAATGTATGGGATTGATTTTGAAGAGTTTCTGTGGGGAATGGGAATATCCGGGGATATGATAGAAAATCTCTGTGGTTATCTGCGTTCTAAAATGATTGTGCCTGAAGCAATTCATTCGCAAATGATGAATTATTACAGACAGTACATTGCAATAGGTGGTATGCCAGAGGCAGTACAGAAATATATAGACACAAAAGATTTTAGGAAAATTGACAGGATACAGCGCAGCCTCTTACAGGGATACCAGTATGACATAGCACATTATGCAACAGCTGAGGAAAAGGTAAAAGCAGAAAAGTGTTATCTTTCTCTTGCAAAACAGTTACTGGATAAGGAAAACCATAAATTTCAATATAAAGAGGTCGAGCATGGTGGTCGGGCACAAAAATATTTTTCAAGTATTGAGTGGCTGCTTCGTGCGGATATGGTGCATTTATGCAAACTGGTAACAGATGTCAGATTTGATCTGGATGACTATGCAAGAGATGACTTTTTCAGGGCATACACAACGGATTTATCTCTTTTGATGGCGATGAAAGATTTTTCATTAAAGCAACATATCGTAGAAAATACGTTATTCGGAAACTCAAAAGGCGGTATATATGAATGTGCCATAGCAGATGCACTTTACAAGAAAGGATATCCGTTATATTTCTATAAAAATGAGACAACCAAGAGAAAAATTGATGTTATGATCCAAAAAGATGGTGTGGTAGTTCCGATTGAGGTTAAAAGTGGAAATACGCGGGCTAATTCCTTAAAATCTATTTTGAAAATGAATGCAGATATTCCTTATGGATACAAGTTTGTTGATGGTAATATAGGTGTAAGTGATGATGGTATCATTACATTACCGTTATATATGATCGCGTTTATTTAAAGTATTATTTTTTTAAAAATATTATCACTGAATTCCCATAATACATTGTAGCTGTAGTTCCCGGTTATTACTTGGTATGTTATAATCTTT
>NZ_ACFY01000167.1 GCF_000174195.1 Roseburia inulinivorans DSM 16841
CCTGGTAGCATACCTGTGCTTGGCTGGCTTTTGATTTTCAATACATTGATTGCAGGGCTGATCACTTCCTTTATTAATGCAAAGTTACTGGAACCAATTACAAGACTTAGTAAAGCAATGAAGGAAGTTTCTCGGGGAGATTTTGAACAGCATTTGGAAACGAATAGCCGTATAGCAGAAGTTGGAGAATCTTATCAAAGTTTTAACGTTATGACAAAAGAACTTCGTGCAACAGAGGTGCTGCAGATGGATTTTGTATCTGATGTTTCTCATGAGTTTAAGACCCCGATTAATGCCATTGAAGGATATACAATGCTGCTTCAGGGAGAAGAACTGTCTCCGGATCAAGAGGAATATGTAGAAAAAATCTTATTTAACACCCAAAGACTTTCCGGATTGGTTGGTAATATTTTGCTGTTATCCAAGTTAGAGAATCAGAATATACCAATGAAAAAAACGGAATATCGTCTGGATGAACAGATCCGCCAGGCAGTTCTTTCATTGGAAACAAAATGGACAGAAAAAGAAATTGGTTTTCAGGTAGAATTGGAGGAAGTTAAATATACTGCGAATGAAGGACTTTTTATGCATATCTGGATAAATCTTTTAGATAATGCGATTAAGTTCAGCCCTTCAAAGGGGACAATTACGATGTTTCTGAAACAAGAACAGGATTCTGTTAAGTTCATTCTGGAAGATGAAGGACCAGGAATAGAGGATGATGTAAAATCCAGAATATTTGACAAGTTCTATCAGGTAGATGGATCTCATAAAGCAGAAGGAAATGGCCTAGGTCTTGCACTTGTAAAACGGATTGTAGATAGTGCCGGAGGAACAATCAAAGCAGAAAACCGTGAATATGGTGGATGCAGATTTGTTATAGAGCTGCCAAAGCAGAAAGATGAGATTATCTAGTTTTAAGATAAATTAGAAGATGAGAGGATTTATATGACATTTTATCAGGAGTTGCAGTTAAATCAGGCAGGTTCTAAAAACCTGTTGAAAAAGAGTGAAACACTAAAAGAAAAACTATATCATATGTGGGTATATCTGGTGAAGATAGCTGCTACAATGGCATTTTGTTTTTTCTTTGTTAGTATTTTCAGCATCTTATTTGGAAATGAGAACAGCATTGTAGGTGTAGTAGTCTTATTATGTCTCATGGTGTTTAGGAATGCGGATCTGGGGATCCACACCGGACAATCTACGATGCTTTTGGCTTTGTTCTTTGTAATTATGACTGTATGTCCGCATTTAGCAAATCAGTTTTCACCGGTATTGGGAATGCTGTTAAATATTGCGGCACTGGCTGTGTTGATTCTGTTCGGATGCCATAATCCATCCATGTTTAATCAATCTACATTGGTTCTTGGGTATCTGCTGCTATATGGTTATGATGTTACGGGAAAAAGCTATCAGATGCGATTAGTCGGAATGGCTTTAGGTGCAGCACTTACCTGCTTCGTATTCTATCGAAATCATAAAAACAGAACTTATAAAAGAAATCTGAAAGATCTGATACAAGAATTTGATATCACTTCTTCCAGAACAAAATGGCAGATATGTCAGATTTTATGCGTACCGATTGTCCTTTGCATTGCAGAACTTTGTAATATGCCACGTGCAATGTGGGCTGGTATTGCGGCCATGTCCGTGATTTTGCCGTCTATGGAAGATATGCACTACAGAGTCCGTAAAAGGATTGTCGGAAATATTGCAGGTGTTATATGTTTTACAGTATTATATTTTCTGCTTCCTTCGTCAATCTATGCATATATAGGAATTCTTGGTGGAATCGGTGTAGGATTTTCAGCACAATATGGCTGGCAGGCAGTATTTAACACATTTGGTGCTTTAGCCATTGCTGCAGAGACATATGGACTACAAGGAGCGGTTAGTCTTAGAGTGAGTCAAAATGTTTTTGGTGTTGTGTTTGCTTTAGCATTTTGTGTTATTTTTTATTGGTTTATGCCTAAAAAAAAGGAAAGTGAGGTGACCGTACATGCAGAGTGAAGTGAATAAGGAAGAAAATTTGAATAGAATTATTACGGTTCCTAATCTTCTTTCTTTTTTCGGCTTTGTCTGATTCCGGTAATTATATGGAGTTATTGTGTAAAGAAAAATCCTCTGTTAGCTGGTGAAATCTTATTGCTGTCTGGTCTTACGGATCTTGCTGATGGATATATCGCAAGAAGATTCCATAGGATTAGTAATTTAGGAAAAATACTTGATCCGGTGGCTGATAAGCTGACACAGGCAGCGATGTTAATCTGTCTGTTTACTCGTTTTCCGCATGTGCTTCTTTTAATCGTAATAATGGCAGGTAAGGAGCTGTATATGGTAGTCAGTGGATGTCTTGTGATACAAAAGACAGGAAAAGTACATGGTGCAGACTGGCATGGAAAGATAGTAACCTTTTTATTATATGGAACTGCAGCGGTGCATATTATATGGTTCCACATTACACCGATGGTATCAGATCTGTTGATTGGTTTGTGCGCTATAATGATGGTCATATCGGTCGCTCTGTATATTATCCAGAATACCAGGACTCTTAAGGAAGAGACTGTATAAGCAATTTTATATGCGATACAGTTTCTTTTGTCAGGAAATTTCGGAGCAATTTTAACCGTTCTTTGTTCATCGGTTGCAGGACTTCCGGTGCCATTTGCACCAGTACATTTACTCTTCATTAATCTTTTGACGGATAGTCTTCCGGCAATTGCGTTAGGATTAGAGCCGGATAGAAGTGAAGTGATGAGTGAAAAACCGAGATTGGCAGATGAGTCGATATTGACAAAAGATTTTCTTAGCAAAATCGGTCTGGAAGGTTTGGTAATTGGAGCAATGACAATGATCAGTTTTTTGACAGGATACAACCAGAATGGTACATTGCTTGGAAGCACGTATGCTTTTGGAACTCTTTGTCTGGCACGTTTGTTTCATGGATATAATTGCAAATCAGATCATCCGGTCATTTTTACAAAAGGTCTCTTTCATAACAAGTGGCTTCAGGGAGCATTTGTGTTAGGTGCAGTACTCATTACAACAGTACTGACGGTTCCTGGTTTCCATAACTTATTCAAAGTGGAAACGTTGAATCTGATGCAGCTTGGATGTGTATATTTATATGCTTTTGCAAGCCTTCTGATTATTCAATTACTTAAGTGTATACGTATGAAACTAAGAAAAAGAGGGGAAAGATAGTGGATTTAAGTAGATGTTCTATGAAAAAAATTCGAGAACTGATTGTGTTTACGGCATTTCTTGTAGTTGCTTTGTGGAAATTCGATGTGGTGATTGAAGTGCTGAAGTCAATATGGAAAATTGTGTTTCCTTTTGCGCTTGGTGGTGCAATTGCCTTTGTGATTAATGTACCAATGAGTTTCCTAGAAAAGAAAATGCTCGGAAAGATAAAAGAAAATAATAAAATAGGAAAAAAAGACTGCGAGACCGATAAGCCTGCTTCTTACAATTATATTGGTAGCAGGTGTCATTATATTGGTAATGTTTGGTGTGATTCCACAGCTTACACAGACCATGGGAAATCTGATGACGAGTATTTCAGATTTTATTCCACAGATGCAAAACTGGATTCGAGAATTTTCACATGATAATCAGGATATTATGAAATTGGTAGATCAGCTGCAGTTTCAGCCTGATCAGGCAATTAAATGGGGAATAAGTCTTCTTGGAAACGGAGTCGGAAATATGATGAATACGACGATGTCAGCAGTAGGTTCCATTGCCAGTGGATTAGCGACCTTTTTTATTTCGTTTTCCTTTGCATGCTATATTCTTTTTCAGAAGGAAAAATTACATTTACAGGTAAGAAAAGTGATTTTCGCTTTTATTCCAAAACAAAAAGCAGATGCAATTCTTAACATATGTTCGCTGACATATCGGACATTTGCAAATTTTCTTGCAGGGCAGTGTCTGGAAGCAGTAATTCTCGGAATGATGTTTGTTATCACGCTAAGTATTTTAAAAATGCCATATGCACTTTTAATTGGAATTTTGATCGCGTTTACCGCATTGGTTCCTATCTTTGGAGCCTTTATTGGCTGTGCCGTGGGAAGTTTTCTGATCTTTATGGTAAATCCAAAACAGGCAGTTTTATTTATTATAGTTTTTCTGCTTTTGCAGCAGATAGAAGGTAATCTGATCTATCCTCATGTGGTTGGCGGATCAGTAGGACTTCCATCAATTTGGGTACTGGCGGCAGTTACAATCGGCGGAAATCTTATGGGAATTATAGGTATGCTGATTTTCATTCCACTTGTATCGGTATTTTATACTATATTCCGGGAGTTCGTATATCTGCGCCTAAAAAAACAACATATAAAACGAGTAACGAGAACGGATGTGGAAGAGTATGCGGAGGAGGAAATTGCGTCATCCTTTATTGTGCCGAATGAAAAATAATGATGTGATACAAATATAAATGAAGTGTAATGCCGATTATTAAGACGTTATAAAAATAGATTACGAAGGAAGAAGATATTATGAAGAAAATAGGAATCATGACAGACAGCCACAGTGGAATTTTGAGTGAAGAAGCGCAGAGACTCGGAATTAAGGTACTACCGATGCCTTTTTATATCGGAGAGAAAGTGTATCGTGAAGGAGTAGATCTTTCCAGAGATGAATTTTATGATATGCTTCGAAAGGGCGTAGATGTATCTACATCTCAGCCGTCACCAACAGAAGTTATGGATATGTGGAAAGAGATGCTGAAAGAATATGAGGAGATTGTTTATATTCCTCTTAGCAGTGCTTTAAGCGGGTCCTGTATGACAGCAGAAGCCATGGCAAATGAAGATGAATTTGCCGGTAAGGTGTTTGTCGTAGATAACGGTCGTGTGGCAACCCCGATGCATCGTTCTGTTCTTGATGCAGTAGAAATGGCAAAAGAAGGATACAGTGTAGTCGAAATCAAGAAAATTCTTGAAGAAACCAGAGAAAAAATGACAATTTATATCGGGCTCAGCACACTGAAATATCTCAAAAAAGGAGGAAGAGTCAGCTCTGTGACAGCTTTGGCAGCAGATGTCCTGAGTATCAAACCTGTTATGCATTTCAGCACAGGAAAGCTTGATATCTACCAGAAATGCCGTGGTATGAAGAAATCACGTAAAGTTATGATCGATGCAATGAAGCATGAGCTGGAAACGAATTTCCGAGAAGAATATGCTGCTGGTAAAGTGTACCTGATGGCGGCGTCCAGCAGTACCGATGAAGTGACAGAAGAATGGGTAAACCAGATTAAAGAAAGTTTCCCGGGAATGGAAGTCATGTGTGATAAACTTTCCTTCGGTTTGTCCTGTCATATCGGTCCGGATGGACTGGGAATCGGATGCACCTGTAAGCCAGTGTAAAAAACTGCTCCGGAGAAGATAAAATAAAAGATTAGGGTGTCAAAAGGTTTATAGCCTTTGATATAAATTTGTACCTTGAAAACTTAACACGATATGTAAAAACATTGGATTCTTTGGTAAAATGTAGGTAGCATTTTATGAGGTGATCTATATGTCTTTTGTTAAAAATGATAATCAACAGCTTACTGTTTTAGACAGTACTTTTAATCTTACAGAACGCGAAAAACGAATGTTAGAAAAATCATGGGCAAAAATTTTGCAGACAAAGTTTTTCCTGCTATTGATGAAAATATTTTTTCTGTTCTTTACAGTAAAAAAGCATCCAGACCTAATACTCCGGTCAATGTGATTGTTGGGGCACTGATTCTTAAAGAAGCTCTTAATGTTACTGACGATGAGATCGTTGAAGCTATGGCATTTGATATCCGCTATCAGTATGCACTGCACACAACCAGTTTTGAAGAGCAGCCAATTAGTGACAGAACCCTCAGCAGGTTTAGAGCAAGAGTTCTTTCTTACGAAACAGAGCATGATGTTGATCTTTTCATGAATGTGTTGTAAAAATGGCAAAAGAAATATCTGATTTTATGGATATCACTCCGGATTGGCTTACTTGTCAACTGTTTTTTGTAATATTTTTAAAGTTTTTAGGTATAAAAACAGTGGCTTTCTATGACAGAAAACCACTAAAATGATGCTTAACTGAATGGCATTGCTTTATCACCACTTTGAAAATGGTTGTTTTATGGCGGATAATCAGACAGTTTTGGATATAAGAGATGATCTGGGAGCAACCATGAATGAATGCAGGGAAGTGACCGAAAAGTACCGCACAGGACGGAGTGCATATTTACGGCTCGAACAGTTGTTTATGCGATTGTTTGCAGGATTATTATAGCAGAAAGAAGAGGTGTTCGATATGTGTACAGCAGCAACTTACAAAACAAAAGATTTTTATATGGGCAGAACGCTTGATTATGAATTTTCCTATGGGGAACAGATCACGATAACGCCAAGAAATTACGAATTTGATTTCCGGTTTGCCGGGAAGATAAAAAGCCATTATGCTTTGATCGGAATGGCATTTGTTGCAGAAGGTTATCCGCTTTATTATGATGCTGTTAATGAAAAAGGCCTTGGAATGGCAGGTCTTAATTTTGTCGGCAATGCGGCATATGAAGAGGCTTTGCCGGAAGATGAAACAGAAGTCAGCCAGGTGGCACAGTTCGAGTTCATCCCATGGACCCTTACACAGTGTGCTACTGTAGCAGACGCGAGAGAGAAGCTGGCAGCAATGAGACTGACAGGTACAGCATTCAGTGAACAGCTGCCGACAGCACAGCTTCACTGGATCATTGCAGACAAAGACTCCTGTATCGTTGTTGAGTCTATGAAAGATGGGCTGCATGTATATGATAATCCGGTAGGAGTGCTTACCAATAATCCACCATTCCCGAGTCAGATGTTTGCACTGAATAATTATGCCGGAGTATCCAGAAAACAGCCGGAGAGTACTTTTGCAGGAGTATTACAGCTTGATGCATATAGCAGAGGAATGGGTGGAATGGGAATACCTGGAGATCTTTCCAGCCAGTCAAGATTTGTGAAAGTTGCCTTTACAAAATTAAATTCGATCTCCGGTGAAGAAGAGGATGAGAGTGTAAGTCAGTTCTTCCATATCTTAGGATCCGTAGATCAGCAGCGTGGATGCTGTGAGGTGACAGAAGGCAAATATGAGATCACGATATACACGTCCTGTTGTAATACAGCAAAAGGTATTTACTATTATACGACTTATGATAATCATCAGATCACAGCGGTTGACATGCATGCGGAAAATCTGGATTCAGATCAGCTGATCTGTTATCCGCTTCTGTCCAAGGGCGAAGTCAGATGGCAGAATAAATAATACGAAAATGCACGGAGAAAGCATAACGCAGAACAACAGGAGGACAATATCGAGATTGTATGGAATGCAGATGTTAGGTTGATAATTGTGCAAGCACCGCCTGCACAATTTGTGCAACAAAAAAGAGGAGCCAGTCCAGACTCCTCAAAGGTACGTTATTTCAAAAAGTTGCTCTTGTGTTCCAGCGCGTGCAGATTATAGCCAAGTGTAGCCAGGTGCGCTACCTTCAGCGCAACCAGATTGATGTCGGTGGACATCGCACTGGCGATCTGCTCGGCTGTGTATCCATACTCATAGATGTAGCGAAGAACTTCATCGCTGTCCATCAGGATCTCTGCCGCTACGATGTTGGCTTCATATTCCGGTTTGGATTTCATGTCGTAGAGCATGAACTCATGAATCGGGGTGGTTTTCGCCATATTCCGGTGAAGCTGGTCATGCCCTAATTCATGTGCGCACACGATGCGCAGCATATTTTCATCCAGACTGTTATTCAGGAAAATAAAGCGATTCCGCTTAATCACCCGGTACATTCCCTTCAGGGAACCAAAATTTTCGCAAAGCATGACATTGATACCAAGCTGCCTTGCAATTTCAAAAGGGTCTCTGGAACCGCAGCGTTTTACCAGTTTCTCACCGACCAGTGAAAGCTGTTCCGCATTCATCATACCACCTCCAGTTTACAGTATAGCGAAAAGTGTGTACGATAAATATCACTGATCGGATTTTTTACGCCTCGTTTTCGGGGCGTATTTTTTATTGTTCTCTTTGGCAATCCAGTAGGCATCGGTCAGAGCTTTATAAGCTCCTTCGATGGCATCTTCGCT
Source organism: Roseburia inulinivorans DSM 16841 (assembly GCF_000174195.1). Lineage (GTDB taxonomy): Bacteria > Bacillota > Clostridia > Lachnospirales > Lachnospiraceae > Roseburia > Roseburia inulinivorans. The sequence goes on from NZ_ACFY01000167.1 coordinate 8,115, forward strand.
TAATTCGCCGCCAGCGAACATACCGGTCACTTCACTGACCAGTTCTTCAATATCTTTCGCTGCTTTTGCGCCGCCTTTTTCATGGGCTTCTACAACATAGGTGCCGCTGCTTCCCAGCAGATACTCAGTAGTAGTATTCAGCGCATCCGCGATCTTCTGGATCGTAACCATATTGGATGGTTTACGGCTGCCAAGCTCATAATTCTGAATTGTGCGGGCGGTTACACCGGCCTTCTCTGCAAGTTCTACCTGAGTTAAATTGGCTTCTGTTCTTTTTTCTTTCAACCTTTCTTTGAAGACCATAGGAATACCTCTTTCTTTTTTGATTACGAACACGAACACTTTTTCATAAAAATCTATTGACACGAAAAACTGTGCTTGCTATAATGACGATGAAAACACGAAATATAATTCGTGTAATTATAGTATCACAAGAAATGCTGTGTGTCAATGCGTTCGTGAAAAGTTGTTCGTGCTTTCGCGAACGGAGAGGAGGAATACGAGATGCAAAGAGTGATCCTTCACTGTGATATGAATAATTTCTATGCCTCTGTCGAGTGTATGCTGAATCCGGAACTGAAGAACAAGCCGGTGGCAGTGTGTGGTTCTGTGGAGGAACGGCATGGTATTGTACTTGCGAAGAACTATGCAGCAAAGGCGTTTGGCGTTTCCACGGGAGAGGCAATCTGGCAAGCAAAGCAGAAGTGCCAGGATCTTGTGATCGTGGAGCCGCACTATGAGCAATATATGAAGTTTTCAAAGCTGGCTCGTGAAATATACGGTCGCTATACCGATCAGATCGAGCCGTATGGGATGGACGAATGCTGGCTGGATGTGACCGGAAGCGGCTGTATGGGAACCGGATTTGAAATCGCAGATGAGATTCGTAGAACGGTTAAGTTTGAACTGGGACTTACGATTTCCGCAGGAGTGAGCTTCAATAAGATTTTTGCCAAGCTTGGGTCGGATATGAAAAAGCCGGATGCGATTACCTGCATCGAAGCAGATTCATTCCGGGAGAAGATTTGGTGTCATCCTGCCTCTGACTTGCTTGGAGTCGGCAGAGCGACCGAGAAGGTTCTATCCAGTTATGGGATTCATACCATTGGAGAACTCGCTGCAACATCGGATGATTTCCTGAAATGCCGCCTTGGGAAGAATGGACTGGTGATTAAGAAATATGCCAATGGACTGGATGATTCACCGGTTATGCGTTCCGATTATGTCTCCCCAGTAAAGAGCATTGGGCACGGGATAACGACCATGCAGGATTTGGAGAATAACGCCGAAGTCTGGTGTGTCATGCTGGAACTGGTGCAGGAGATCGGAACCAAGCTGCGAGCACATAAAAAGAAAGCTGGCGGAATAGCGATTTCCATCCGCAACAACGAGCTTTACACGAAAGAGTGGCAGTGCCGGATTGGTATTCCGACACAAAGCCCTACCTATCTGGCGAAAACTGCATTTGCTCTGTTTGCAAAGAACTATCAGTGGGAGCATCCGATTCGTTCAGTGACGGTTCGGGCAATCAACCTGTTTGAAGAGGATTGTCCGATACAATACGACCTATTCACTGATGTGAAATCACTGGATCGCCAGGAACGCTTGGACGCAGCGATTGAGCAGATTCGATTCCGATTCGGGAAAGATGCGATTAAAAATGGGGTACTTTTTCAGAAAAGCAAGATGCCGACAGAGCGAAAAGTGGATTTGGTTATGCCGACAGGAATGATTGGTTAATACAGCACCGGCAGAATCTGGTGAGTTCTTTGCTAAAAGAAGTCAACACATTCGCCGGTTTACAGAGAAGGAGCGTAGAATATGTCGGAACAGAAATGTAGAAAAGTATATGTACCTGTGAATTTAGATGTGGATGCAGAGGGAAATATCCGTCCGCGTCTGATTCGGTGGATTGACGGACGGGTGTATGAGATCGACCGATTGAAGCATAAGTGTCGGGCTGCTTCCACGAAGGTAGGAGGCTGCGGAATCCGCTATACGGTCATGATCGGTGGGCATGAGAGCTTCCTGTACAACGAAGATGAAAAATGGTTCGTTGAAGCAAAGGAGCAGTGCCTATGATCCTTTCGCAGAAAAACATAGAGGAAATCGCTGTTGCAGTGATAAGAGATTTTCAAAAGTCCTTTTTCGGCAGCGAAGCAGATGATCCGACGAGATTCGCGCTTCCGACACCCATTGACCAGTTTGCATCCGATTATCTGAACCTGAAGGTGTCATTTCAAAAGTTGTCCTCGGACGGAAGCATCTATGGTCTGACCGCGTATGTGGATACAGAATATCAGATAGAGGTTGATGGAAGTCAGAGGAGCATCTTCCTGAAAACCAATGATGTGGTTCTGGATAAGAGCTTCATTGAACCGGAGAATATTCGGAAACTCTGCGGAAAACGCAGGTTTACGCTGGCACATGAGTGCGCCCACCAGATACTGTTTCAGCTGGATGCCGATGACCGAAAGATAGCCTGCCATAAGAGAACGGAAGTGCGAGAAAATGGCTCCCGCGTTCTGAGAACGCAGGAGGATTGGAACGAATGGCAGGCCAATGCGCTGGGAGCTGCTATTCTGATGCCTCAGTCAGAGGTGGATCGGGCGATGTGGTTCATTAACAGCAGAAAGCCTCTGACTTGTTATGGATGGCATTTTTATGACAAAGACCAGGTGAAAATAGATACTTTCTGTAGTGTCTTTGGCGTTTCGAGATCGGCAGCTGCTATCCGCTTGGAACAACTGGGCTATTTGAACCGGAAAAAGGATTATGAATATCGTGATCCATTGGAGGTGTGGCCATGAGCAGGAATATCAGAGTATCGGAACCATCTGCGGAAATGCAGATTAAAATCATCCGGGCAAAGGATGCAATCGCTTCGCAAAAGCCCAGGACTGTCAGGTGCCCTTATTGCCGACACAATTCAATCATCGTCTTTGAGGACACCAGAGGACATGTGCAGACCAAATGCAAGGCCTGCGGACGCGAGACCGTTTTCAATGTTTTGGAGATGAGAAGATTACGGAGATTGCAGCTCTACTATTCGTCTTTGAATGGCTGAGATGACAATAAATAACCCTATTAACACAATTTTATAAGTCATAGCTGTGCTGTGGAGCCGCTGACAGGCGAAGTCTTCCGAATGCCGCATGAAACAGAATTATGGGATAGCCCATGTTCTGTTTTATCGGCACAGGATTTTTTCTTCACCGTCATGCGGCTCCTTTTTTGACCTTCCGTCGGTCCGGTTCTGTACCGGCTGTGCGGAAGGAGAAACGTATGTATTTTGACGCAAAAGAGTTTGGTAAGAGACTTCACGATGTTCGCACTTCCCGTGGCATTACGCAGGAGGAGCTGGCGGTTCGCCTGGGACTGGCAAGCAAGCAGCATGTCAGCCGTATGGAGAACGGTGAGCGCAGTTGCTCAATTGATTTGCTGATTGAACTGTCCTGCATCCTCCATGTCAGCACGGATTATCTTCTGATGGGCAGCGAGCCAAGCAAAGAGAAAGTTAAAAATGATCTTTTGAGCATTATTTCGGAGCTGTCTACGATTGCGAAGAAAATCTAAAAAGCATTAGGCGCAATATAACTGCTGACGGCGTAGAATCATGGTGGCTAACTTGGTGGATACCTTGATGGGTGTCATCCTCTAAGTTATCATGGGTTGTATCATGGGTTGCGTCATAGGACTTATCATTGGCTGTACCCATGATAGAGTAAGCATGAGTGATTTGAGCACCCTCACTGCCGTGGGCAATAAGGTGGATACAAAGATTCAAAACTGTGTGTGGGATGTCCGGCGATTTATCTTGCTCACTAACTTGGTCATTGACTAAGTTTTTCTGACTAAGTTGGCAATTTACATTTTTCAAGATGACTCTGAAATCTGTTGCCGTTGAGAAAATTTTCGGATTATATGCCGCTGTATATCCAGGCGGCTTTTCGGTTTCCCTGACGATTTTGCGTAGGCCGCTTCCATGACACTCCATGTATTTCATGCGGTGGAACGGGTCAGCAATCACAGGGCTTGCCATATTGAACGGATACTTTTTAGTGTCAAAAACAATTTGGAAAATAAAAACGGAAAGTACGTTGTTATTTTATGAATTGCGGCGTATAATAAGATTATAAGAAAATAAAAACGAAAAAACTGTTTTTAGAGGAAGACTACCTATGAAAATACTCCGCATCACCGCACAAGGACTCCAATTATTCAAAAAAGACTTGGATATTTGCTTTTATACGCAGCAACGTGTTTGCGAAGAGGACAAAGATAATCTTTACCGTTTGATGGATAACTACTATCTCCACTCTGCCTGTGCTTTCATTGGAATTAACGCATCTGGCAAGACCTCGGTATTAAAGGTCATTAGCTTGGCCTTAAATATTGTGAAAAATGAGCCCATCAATCATGTGGAGGCAAAAAGCATTCTTGGCGGAACGAAGAAGGCTACAATCCGCACATATTTTTATGATAAGCGTAGCTACGTCTGCTGCTTGGAAACTGTAATTGCGGCAAAGAAGTCGAAAACAGGGGAATATGTGTATTCGATTCTGTCTGAAAGCCTTTGGGAAAAACCGATTGCAACCGTTAAGTCGAAAAAGTATCTGACAGATTTTACAGGAATGAAGCCTGTAGAGCAGCGTAATAACGATGAAGCATACCTTTCTGATGATGTTAGCTTTATCATTGCGCATAATAAAAAAGCGAATGATACAGTGGAAATATTTAGCCTGCTTTCCTATACGAATGTGAATGTGCTTCCATTTACCGAAGATATTCCATTGGAGGTAATTGCATTTCTCGATCCGACCATTGAGAAATTGTGTTTTGAACAGACAGAGGGAAAAACATTTATCCACTTGAAGTTTAAGGATGAAAAAGAGATTATCCTGAATAATGCGGCAGACCTTGAGCAGTATCTGTCCTCTGGTACGATTAAGGGTATTATTACATTCTCGATGGTAAAGGAAGTTCTTCATTCAGGTGGTTATCTTCTGGTAGATGAAATAGAGAATCATTTCAACAAGGAAATTGTAACGACCTTAGTGCGCTTCTTTATGGACAGCCGACTGAACAAAAATGGCGGAACGCTTATTTTCACTACGCATTATCCGGAACTGCTGGACGAATATGACCGAAATGACGGAATTTGCATCGTTAGAAACCGTAATGGCATCACAGCAGAAAATTTGAGCTATATATTGAAACGTAATGATATTAAAAAGAGTGATGCTTACCAGAGCGGCTTCCTTGAGGGAACAACGCCAGCATATGAAGCGTATATGCGCTTGAAGAAAAGCCTGGCTGCTTCAATCAATTAAGGAGGTAGCAGAATGGAGTTAGAACTAACAGTATGAGGAACAATATACTGCATGAATGTAAATATTGCTTGGATATGTGGACTATTGTCCTTGAAATGCTCCTTTAAATATGATATCATTAGTTCGTACAAGGCGAAATAATGAAATGGAGGCTCTGACATGATCGTTTTAGACCTTGAGTTAAAGGAAATCTATGGATTTAATGATTTTCATATCAATTTCAGTTATCCCAAAAAGATTGTCAATTCGATTATCGATCAGGAACATCTGAAAGGAAGAGAGCGATTTCGCTATAAGAAGGCTGTAATTCTTATGGGTGCAAATGCTACCGGAAAGACCAGCCTTGGAAAGGCTTTGCTTCGTATTTTTGGATATATGACTGATGGAAATCCAACACCGCTGTATGAGATGGTTGCAGGCGATAAAGGATACTTCAGTATTGATTTTGTGAATGGTGATTATCGCCTGCAGCGGTTGTCAGCTCAGATTGATGCATCCAGTCAGGAGATTGACATTCAGTATCAGACCGCAGACATTGATACGATGGATTCGTATGAAAAATGTGTAAAGAAGCTGAAAGATCAAACGATAGAGGCAACCAGAACCGCTACAGCACTTAAGAAGCTGGTAGGTGCTGTTCGATATCGTTTTGCATATCCTGAAATAGAAAAATCTTTGAAACTTACAGGTGCAAATAAAAGCATTTTGTTAAAGACACTGCGTGCTGTTATTGGAACGCTTGATCCTACATTGCAGGACGTTAGTTTATCAAAAGATTTGAAGGATACCTTTATTATTCGGCGCGGTGGAACGGAAATCATCATTCAGGAAGGTAAACTGCTGAATCGGGAGATACTGTCCAGTGGTACAGCAGAAGGAATAGATGTCGCAATGTTCCTTGCTGCAATGGCGACAAAAGAAAGCAGTTTCTATTATTGTGATGAACATTTTTCTTATATTCAGAGCGATATTGAAAAACGGATTTTCGGTATTATGCTGGATCGTATCGGAGACGATGAACAATTGATTTTTACAACGCATAATACAGATATGCTGGATTTGAACCTGCCGAAACATAGTTATGTGTTTTTGCGTAAGCATCTGGAGGAAGATGTATATCAGGTTTCTGCTGTTTCTGCATCGGATGTACTGAAACGAAATACAGACTCTTTACGCTGTGCGGTCGAGAATGATGTGTTTGCCTCGCTTCCGCAGGATTCCCTTTTGGACGAGTTGGAAATGGGGTGGGAAGATGAACAATAAGTGCATCTATTATGTAGAAGGCCCCTGTGAACAACAACTGATTGCAGCCTTAAAAGAAGCACCGGAAAGATTGATCCCGGGGAAGATAAAGGTCTTCAATGTGGTGCAGAATTTGATTCCTAAGTCACAGATGTTGTCTATTCAGGCGGGAACGACTGTCGTTTTGGTATTTGATACTGATGTGCCACAGACATCAAACCTTAAAAAGAACTTGGAACTTCTCACCCGGTATTGCGGAAAGCTGAAAATCATTTTTCTTCCACAAGTTCTGAATTTGGAGGATGAATTGGTTCGGTGTACAGACGTGCGAACTGCGATGGAACTGACCAAAAGTGGAAGCGTTAAAAATTTCAAGACGGACTTTTGTAAGATGAAAACAAAAGATTGTCGTTCTATGCTTGAGCGTCATAAGCTGGATTATGCACGATTGTGGATGACAAAAACGCCTGAAGCATTTAGTTTTGTGGAGAATAATAGTTCTCAAATTAAAACATTATAATCTTTGATGCCTCGTTGGGAAACCAACGGGGTATTTTTTTGCCTCAATCTGGCTGTATAGAACACTGAAAAAGTCAAAACGAACCGTAGGTAGTCCTGCAAGGACAACCAAAGTGCGCCTACGAGGCCAACGCGAAATCGGAGGATTCTTGTTAAACTTACTTTGTAAGGACGAAAGTCCGGATGTTCCTTGAAAACTGAATACTCATTCTTCAGGTACATTCCTGTTTGGTCGAGCCTTCGACTGCACGCCATGAAGCCCATCGGGGCGATAGCGGTTTCGCAGAAGCAAATGCCGGATTGCAACCGGCGGCGGTGTTAAAACCAGACAGGGACAATGATACTTCCGTAATTCGCGGTCCGGCCATAAGGAAGGCGGGATGGTTAAATTCCAATGGAGCAGTGAAGCACACTGCCGCCTGTGAGAAATCCTACATCTCTGGGGTGATAAGAAAAAGTACAGAGAAACCATATTTTCAGAAAGCACTGCTGGGTGCTGTATCAGCATGATACCTGGCAGGCTTTATCCATATCAGTGTATGGAGATTGGAGACAACAGCAAATGAAAGAAAACTGGGTTTATCGGCGAGGTGATTTATATCTCGCCAATCTCGGTGTTCCGGTCGGATCAAAGCAGGGCGGTGTTCGTCCTGTTGTGGTTCTTCAGAATGATGTCGGCAATTATTATGCGCCGACGATCACGATTGCTCCGCTGACATCGAAAATTGAGAAGAAGCGAAAGCAGCCAACACATTTCTTTCTCCGTAAAGCAAAGGGACTGGCAAAACCGTCTATGGTATTGGCAGAACAGCTCGACACCTGCGACAAGATATGCGTGATTCGCTATCTTGGGCGGGTAAGTAAGGGGCAGATGCGTGGGATTGACGAAGCTGTAAGGATTCAGCTTGGTTATTATATTCCGGAACAGGCAGAGAAAAAAAGACAGGGCAAATGCCGAAAGGATGGCGAAGAAGGCGATGGATAAACTGATTACAAGGAAGGAAGCAGCCAGTATATTGGGAATCAGCGTAAAAACACTGGATGCTGCAAGAACAGACGGGTTGATCTCCTATGTTCAGTATGTGGAAAACGGCTGCGTTTATTTCACGGAAGTGGGGATTCAGGAGTACATTGCAAAATGTACGCACCGTGCAAAACCGATGGAACGTGCTGCGACATATCGCAAACCTCGAAGCTTTCGGCGGTGAAAATCGACATCGTTGAGTATGAACGATGAATCCGCAATAATGAAAGCAACAACAGGATTGGAGGTAATGATATGGCGGCAAGAAGAATGATGCTTCCCGATTATGGTACGGTGAGTATGAAGGGAACGCAGTATTATCGAACCCGTGTGACAGATCAGCAGGGACGGCGGGTTTCCTTATATGCAAGAACGAGAGAGGAACTGTACCAGAAGGAACAGGAAGCGATCCAGCAGATTGAGAACAAGACGTATCGCCGCAGTACACCTACAGTGGAGGAGTATTGCGAGAAATGGCTGCTGATGCAGTCGGCACAGATCAGGATGACAACGCTGATTGACTATACATCGAAAGTGAAGAACTACATCATTAAGCCATTGGGCGATATGCATATGGGAGATGTAACAGCAGATGACATTCGCCTGGCACTGCTGGCGGCATCAAAAAAGTCGGCATCCGTGTACAAATCGGTGAACGTTATATATAAGTGTATTTTTACGGCAGCAATGGAGAGCAAGATCATTGATGAGAATCCGACCATCTATCTGAAGAAGAATGTGGGAGGGATTCCCCAGAAGGACCGCCTCCCGCTTACGGATGAGCAGGTGGATAAGCTGCTGGATGCCATTTACGGCTTGCCGCCGTATGTGTTTGTGATGCTGGGGCTGTACGCAGGATTGCGGAGAGAAGAAATCCTCGGACTTCAATGGGATTCGGTGTATCTTGATTGCGAGGCTCCGTACCTTACCGTTCGGAGAGCCTGGCATACGGAGCATAATCGTCCGGTGATTCTGACAGAGCTGAAAACAAAGGCAGCGCATCGGAACGTCCCACTTCCGGACAATCTTCTGGAATGTCTGAGAGAGGCGAAGAAGACATCAACATCGGATTATGTGGTTGCAAACCGGGATGGAGACCCTTTGTCCTATACGCAGTTCAAGAGATTATGGCAATATATCGTAACCCGTACCACCAAGGAACGCTGCTATTATCGCTATGAAGATGGCAAGAGGGTAAAGCATACAGTGAAGCCGGTTCTGGGACAAAAGGCAGCACACAATGGAAATGTGGTTTACAGTCTGGACTTTGAGGTGACTCCACATCAGCTGCGGCACACCTATATTACGAATCTGATTCATGCTTCGGTTGATCCGAAGACAGTTCAGTATCTTGCCGGTCATGAAAGCAGCAAGATCACCATGGATATTTACGCCAAGGTGAAATATAATCGCCCAGAGCAGCTCGCAGGAGTGCTTGAAGATGCTTTTGCATCGTGGGATTAAGAGTAAATCAGAAAAAACTTGGGGCAGGGATGGTCAAAAATCCCTGCCCTTTTTACATACATTCGACATCCTTGAAGGAAGTGGTGTACGCCATGATAATAAGAGTAGCAACACCCAATGTATGAAGATAGACGAGGAGGAGAACACATGGCTAAAGGAAAAAAGCGCCCTGCTGAACTTCCGGAATACGGAACAGTGATGATGAAAGGGGTACAGTATTACCGCACCCGGATTACAGATGCAGACGGAAAGAGAGTGGCGATTTATGGGCTGACACGCGAAGAATTATATGACCGGGTGGAAGATGCCCAGAAGAAAATTGCAGAAGTGGTTTTCCACAGAGAGAATCCGACCGTGGAAGAGTACTGCGAAAAATGGCTGCTGATGCGGTCTGGAACGGTAAGAACCAATACGTTGGAGGGATACGAGCGGATGGTGAATCGGTACATCGTGGGGCCGATTGGACAGATGTATATGGATGAGGTGACCACAGATGACCTGCGGCTGCTGATGGTTCCGCTATCAAAAGGTTCTTCCGGAATGTATGGCCAGCTCAATATGCTGATTAAGAACATTTTTAATTCGGCAGAAGAGAGCAAGGTGATCAAAGAAAATCCATCCAAAACGATTTGTGCAAGAGGCGGAAAGCCTGCGAAACGGCGCGAAGCTTTGACGGATGAACAGACTGCCATTTTGCTGGATAGCATTCGTGAGCTTCCACCGTATGTTTTCGTGATGATCGGCTTGTACGCGGGACTGCGTAGAGAAGAGATTCTCGGATTGAAATGGGACTGTGTATTCCTGGATGAAAAAACACCGTACATTTCCGTAAGGCGTGCATGGCACGTAGAAGGCGGTGCACCGGTAGTCAACACACTTTTGAAGACTCCGGCAGCGAAGCGAGATGTTCCGATTCCCAAATGCCTGGTAGCCTGTCTCAAGGAAGCAAGGGAAAAATCAGAATCGGAATATGTGATCTCGAATTCGAAGGGAACTGTTTTGACGGAAACACAGTTTGTGAGGGCCTGGAAGTACATAACAGTCCGTTCTACCGCAGAACGCTGTTATTACACTTATGTAAATGGACAGTCCATCAAGCATAGAATAAAGCCAAGGCTTGGTGAGCATCAGCCGAATAATCCCAAGCTGGTGTATACGATGGACTTCAAGGTGACTCCGCACATGCTGCGGCACACCTATATCACCAATCTGATTTACAAAGGTGTTGATCCTAAGACGGTGCAGTATCTGGCAGGCCATGAGAACAGCAAAACGACTATGGACATCTATGCGAAAGTCAAGTATAATAAACCAGAAGAATTAAGCAGCGTTGTGAATGCTGCATTCGGGCTGCGTTAAACGGCACCAAAAATTTCGCGATTTCGTGGGTTTACCTATGGGTTTACTGAGAGATGGAAGCCCGAAAACCCGCATGAATACTGGACTTTTTGGATCATGGTCAGGTGAATACGGTCTCAAAGCAGCTCGTCGCGCTCCACAGTTCTCAAAGAGATAATTCAACCGAATATCGAAAAAGAGCAAATTTCCCCGAAAGCATCGAGTTTTCGGGGATTTCTTTATATTATACAAATGAGGTTTATGAATGTCCTTGTAATTTTGCAATAAGAGCATCCTTGAGGACTTTTGAATAATTGATGCCAAGATTTTCGCATGCAGTATTGAGCCATGCAGGAATACTCAAATATTAGAATGGATAGGTTTGAAAAAGTGTATTGAGAAGAAATATCATTATAGCAAAACAAAATTGACGAATACCCTACATGGGTATATATTGAAGATGTTTTCAGAAATCCATTTTTATTAAAATATGTTTCCACAATGGATTTCGTAATTGCAAATCAGGAAAAGGTGAATGCTATGATAAAAACAACATTAAAAATCGACGGCATGATGTGCGGTATGTGTGAGTCCCATATGAATGATCTGATCCGCAAAAATTTTCAGGTAAAAAAGGTAACATCCTCTGCGAAAGACGGAGAAACAGTGATTATCAGTGATAATGAGATCGATATTCCGTGGGCAAAAAAAAGAGATCAAAGAGATTGGTTACGAACTCGTTTCCCACAAGAGTGAACCATATGAGAAAAAAGGATTTTTCCATTTTGGAAAATAATAAGAATATATGGAAGGATCAGGCAAAATGCGCAGGTGTTGTCAGGACATCTGCGCATTGTGGCATTACGAAAGTTATGCTACAATGAGCGGGGAAAAATAAAAAAGGAAAGAGAAATTTATGATAAAAGCAGAAAAATTATCGTATTCCTTCCCGCAGAAGGACTTATATAACAAAATATCATTTACGTTGGAAGATGATGTGCACTGCGCATTTATCGGAACAAATGGAACCGGAAAAAGTACGTTGGTGGATATGATCCTGCACCCGGACAATTACTTATATGATGGCAGACTGATCGTGGATGTTCCGGGCAGAATCGGTTATGTCAGTCAGTTTTATTCTCTGGACGAGGAAAAAGAGGTTACGGTTTTTGACTATCTGAGTGAGGAGTTCGTGCGTCTGCAAAATGAGATTAACACAATCTGCGATGAGATGGCGACAGCAGATGAGCTGGACGAACTGATGGAGCGTTATCAGAACGTCATGGATCAGTTTCAGGCGATCGATGGGGACTTTTATGAGAGCAATATCCGTAAACAGTTAAAAATTGCAAATCTGAAAGACTATGAAAATCATCTTTTGACAAACCTCAGCGGAGGAGAATTTAAGCTGATCCAGGTGATCCGTGAGATGATGATCAGTCCGAAATTTATTATCATGGACGAGCCGGATGTGTTCCTTGATTTTGAACATTTGAATGCACTGAAAAACCTGATCAATTCCCACAAGGGAACTTTGCTAGTCATCACACATAACCGTTATCTTTTGAATCACTGTTTCAACAAAATTCTTCATTTGGAGAATGCAGAGCTTCAGGAGTTTGACGGCACATATGTGGATTACAATTTTGCATTGTTGGAGATGAAAATCGAGCAGCAGGAACTTGCGGCAGCAGATATGGAAGAGATCGAGCGCAATCGCAAAATTGTGGAACGTCTGCGGAATGAGGCGACAAAGGTGGACAGTGCGACAAAGGGAAGAAGTCTAAAAGCGAGAGTCTCTCTGTTGGAGCGTCTCGAAGCGCGGAAAACAAAATCACCGTTTGTGGATATCAAGCATCCTCAGATTGAACTGCACACCAGTGTAAAATCATCGGATGATGTGCAGGGAGATGTTTCTGGACAGACAGATACGGATGTGACCATCAGTGAAGAAAGAACGGAACAGAATCATGAAAAAGTGATTCTGGAAGTGGAAAATTACAGTGTTACATTCGACCGGCAGATTATGGAGGAAGTGACCTTCTCCATGGAGGCTGGCGGGAAAGTGGCAATCGTCGGACCAAACGGAACCGGAAAGACAACCATTTTGCGTGATATTTATAAAAACAACAATCCAGCCATTAAGCTTGCCCCAGACCTTAAAATTGCCTATCTTTCCCAGATGCATGGGGAAGTTTTTAACGAGAAAGAGACGGTTTTGAAAAACTTTGAGGATGCAGGTTTTGAGACAGAAGCGGAGATTGTCCGTTATTTAAAAACTTACGGATTTGAAGAAGAGTTAGTTTATAACAAAGTAGAGAATTTATCCGGCGGAGAAAAAAATCTGCTTCAGCTTGCAAAAATCTCCCGGATGGATGCGGACTTTCTTCTTTTGGATGAGCCGACAAGCCACCTTGATACCTATTCCCAGCTTGCGTTGGAACAGGCAATTGAAAAATATGAGGGTGCTGTATTGATGGTATCGCATGATTTCTATACAGTTGCAAACTGTATGGATTATGTACTTTTTGTAGAAGAGAAGAAACTCCGCAAAATGAGTATCCGTAAATTCCGCAAAATGATCTATGCCGACCATTTTGATAAAAATTATCTGGAACTGGAGCAGAAGAAAAAAGAATTGGAAAACCGGATTTCATTTGCATTGCAGGCAGGAAAATTCGAGGAGGCTGGAAAATACTGTGATGACCTCGAGCAGATCATCAATCAGATGTAAAACCGGAGTTTAACGAACGTAGTGTCGCAGATTTTGTGGTGCTTTTTTAGGGGG
>NZ_ACFY01000166.1 GCF_000174195.1 Roseburia inulinivorans DSM 16841
TTTTCTTTGTTTGCGCGCCATGGGCGCGCTCTAACGGGTGTAAGTCCCGAACATGCCCAGGTAGTGGGAAATGTATAGCCGAACAGCAAGGGTGTCTACTGTGAGGTGGAATCTGAAGGAAGCTGTAAGCGAATCTCTGGTCCGACGGACAGAAATCGCATATAAGGCTAGGCTTCGAGTGATAAGCTGGCAAAGAACAGTGAAGTCTAATAACTACCACGTTTGTAGAAGCAGAGTAAATGCGGCGGATATATGGAGAGAAAGAGCGTGCACCTTAAGCGTGGAGGTCTCACAGAGGTTTCATTAGCCTAGTAACAACGAACTGTGAGAAGTCAGCCGAGCCCATAGTAGTGAAGAAGTTTCTGTAATGGAAATGGAGCGAAGGGGCGAACAATCAATAAGTTTGAGTATGTCTCGTATTGCAGAAATGGCAACATCTGCCGTAACCAATCGGGTAAAAGATGGTCAAATCAAGCGAGACGGAAAGGAAAGAACGCATGGACACAAGTAGTCTAATGGAGAAGATTTTATCTAGCGATAATCTCAACAGAGCGTATCTGCAAGTCGTACGAAATAAAGGTGCAGAGGGAGTGGACGGAATGAAGTACACGGAACTCAAAGAACATCTTGAAAAGAACGGCGAAATCATCAAGGAACAGTTGAGGACAAGAAAGTATAAACCTCAACCAGTACGAAGAGTGGAGATACCAAAGCCTGATGGCGGTGTCAGAAACCTAGGAGTACCAACAGTAACAGACAGATTCATACAGCAAGCCATTGCACAGGTATTAACACCAATCTACGAGGAACAATTCCATGAACATAGTTACGGATTCAGACCGAATAGATGTGCACAGCAAGCAATCCTAACAGCACTTGACATGATGAATGATGGTAACGATTGGATTGTAGACATTGACTTGGAAAAGTTCTTTGACACGGTAAACCATGACAAGCTTATGACTATCATAGGCAGAACTATAAAAGATGGAGATGTTATCTCTATCATAAGGAAATATCTTGTCAGTGGAATCATGATTGACGATGAATATGAGGATTCTATTGTGGGAACACCGCAAGGAGGAAATCTTTCGCCGTTATTGGCAAACATCATGCTCAATGAACTTGACAAGGAAATGGAAAAGCGAGGGCTTAACTTTGTGCGATATGCAGATGACTGTATTATCATGGTTGGAAGTGAAATGTCTGCAAATCGGGTAATGAGAAATATATCTCGATTTATTGAGGAGAAACTAGGGCTCAAGGTCAACATGACTAAGAGTAAAGTAGACAGACCAAGCGGACTTAAATACCTTGGATTTGGGTTCTACTTTGATCCAAGAGCACATCAGTTTAAGGCAAAACCACATGCTAAATCAGTAGCGAAGTTTAAGAAGAGAATGAAAGAACTCACATGCCGTAGTTGGGGTGTTAGCAACAGCTATAAAGTGGAGAAGCTTAATCAGCTCATAAGAGGTTGGATTAACTACTTCAAGATAGGCAGTATGAAAACACTATGCAAGGAATTAGATTCAAGAATCCGTTATCGGCTTCGCATGTGCATTTGGAAACAATGGAAAACACCGCAGAATCAAGAGAAGAACCTTGTAAAACTTGGAATAGACAGAAACACAGCTAGACGAGTTGCATACACAGGTAAAAGAATAGCTTATGTATGTAACAAAGGCGCAGTAAATGTTGCTATAAGTAACAAAAGATTAGCCTCATTTGGACTAATTTCAATGTTAGATTACTACATCGAAAAGTGTGTTACTTGTTAAGTTGATTGAACCGCCGTATACGGAACCGTACGTACGGTGGTGTGAGAGGTCGGAATTTCTCAATTAAGAGAAATTCCTCCTACTCGA
>NZ_ACFY01000165.1 GCF_000174195.1 Roseburia inulinivorans DSM 16841
TTAATCCATATTGCAAGCGGCAGAACCCAAAGATGAAACTCTGGGAAGTGTGCCCTTTATCATCGACGAATCACAAGACATTGAAAACGACTGCATTTTGTCGTTACCTCCTTTATAGGCACTCATCCCATAACCGTGAGTTCCATAACGCAAATTGGCAGATTCTGTGGTGCGATTCACAGTGTTGATTGGGCATGTATAAGCGTCCTCTCACAAGTCATTCGTAACGTAAATGAAAGAAAAACGATATAAACAAATATTATTTTCTTTGTGAGCTATGGAGATAGGATTCTAACAATCTTGGGAAGCACTGCTTCTCAAGATTGTTGCTCAGAAGCCTATCGGAATGCCCAGCGAACAGAAACATAATATTTCGTTTATACCGTTTTTCTTTTTCATTACATATAAAATTCTGACTTGTGAAAGGACGCTTATGGTTGCCCCTTCACAACCTATAAAAGCACTACAGAATCTGCGACACTACGTCAATTAAACTCCGGGTTATTCATATCTCAATGCATCGATTACTTCCATCTTGGCTGCCTTGTTTGCAGGATAGTATCCGAAGAATACTCCTGTCAGCATGGAGAAGAATAAGGAAAGTACAATAGCGGATAAAGACGGCCGTACCGACATAATAATGTAGCTTGAATATTCAGAATACATATTCTGGATCACAAACTCCGCTGCTTTGCCTAATACAAATCCATTAAACACCCCGATCAATATCCCGATCATTCCACCAAAGATACAGAGTACGATCGCTTCTATGACAAACTGCATACGGATGGTGCTCCTCTTCGCTCCAAGTGCCATCCGGACACCGATCTCCCTTGTACGCTCGGTAATAGACACAAGCATGATGTTCATGACACCGACACCGCCTACGATCAATGAG
The DNA here is from genome assembly GCF_000174195.1 of Roseburia inulinivorans DSM 16841. Lineage (GTDB taxonomy): Bacteria > Bacillota > Clostridia > Lachnospirales > Lachnospiraceae > Roseburia > Roseburia inulinivorans. The sequence continues at coordinate 899 of NZ_ACFY01000165.1, forward strand.
ATCAATGCAATGCCGGACACTGCGATCGTGATCACATTAATGACGGTATTGATCATTCCCATATCAGACGCCATATTATAGGTAGTAACATGGAAATTTTCATTGTTTGCATATTTCTCTTCAAAAAAGTTTGTAACATCTGTCGTTGCCTGATCGATATCAGCCAGGGAATTGACCATCAGGTTAAAGTTTGTGTAACCGGACTGATCCTTTCCCATCAGCTTAAAACAGGTCTGGATTGGAATAAACATTGTAGTATAACGGTCTTTTTCTGGGACGCTGGTGTCCACCTTGCCAAAAAGTGCTGCATTATATTCGTATATGCCTACAATTGTAAAATTATATAGATTTCCATCGCTGTCTGCATAAGTGATCTGTTCTCCTATTGGATTCTCATCTCCAAAATACTGCTTTGCCATGGTATCTGCCACAATGCAGACGTTCTTCTTTGTTTTGTTATCCTGTTTTGTAAGGTTTCTTCCGGCATACATCTTTAATTTCATATAATCAATATACTCGGAAGTAGTCCCCTGAACAGATACATTGGCATAAGTATTTTTATCCTGCCGGATCTGTCCGTTTCCAAGAAATTCAGAAGCTGCTATTCCATCAAATTCATCCGGATATTTTTCCACCAGTTCATCGATCATCTCCTGTGTCACAAAGTCCGATGTTTTCATTTCCGGGTATTCCCAGGTATCCCAGTCTGCATCATCTTCCGGATATCTTGCATCCACATATGCCTGAACCGTATTGCCACCCAGTGAATTTAAGGTGGATGTCAAAGTAGTCTGAATGGAATTACCGATCGTCGTGATCGTGATGACTGCACTGATACCGATGATAATTCCTAACATGGTCAGAATCGAACGCATTTTATTGCTGAAAATGCTGGTGATCGCCTCTTTTATATTTTCCAAAAACATCAGCCTTCACCTCCATTATCTGACACGATATTACCATCTAAGATCGTAACGATCCGTTTTGTCTCCGCCGCAAGTTCCTGTGAGTGTGTGATCAAAACGATGGTTTTTCCCTGCTCCTCATGCAGCTTATGAAAAAGATCCATGACCATATGTCCGGTTTTGGAATCCAACGCTCCGGTCGGCTCATCCGCTAAGATGATCGCCGGATCATTGATCATTGCGCGCGCGATCGCCACACGCTGTTTCTGTCCACCGGAAAGCTCGTTTGGTTTATGGAAAGCACGTTCCTCCATGCCAACCATTTTTAACATTTCCATGGCTCGCTCTTTTTGATTTTTTTCCCTCTCAGTACTATATAACAGCGGAACCATGACATTTTTTAATGCATTGGCTTTCGGAAGAAGGTTAAAATTCTGGAATACAAAACCAATCCTCTTGTTTCGGATTGCACTTCGCATGGAATCATCCATTTTATTTACATCTTTTCCCTCCAGAAAGTAAGTTCCCTCAGTCTGACGGTCCAGGACACCGATAATATTCATCAATGTACTTTTTCCGGAACCGGACTCACCGACGATGGAGACAAATTCTCCCTGATCGACTGACAGGCTGATCCCATTTAAAATCTGCAGTTCATTCGGCTTGCCTATGTAATAACGTTTTATAATATTCTCCATACGGATTACTGGTTCACTCACGATCATTCTGCCTCCGTACTCATCATGCCTTCTGTGTCAAGTGCCTGATTGGAATATATCTGTTCCGGAGTAAACACCTGACCTTCGGTGACAGAAAATGTATTATCGTAGATCAGCTGGTCGCCCTCTTTCAGATCGCCGCCTGTCACTTCTGTATAATAGTCTACCTCTTCACCGACTTTGATATTTTTCCGGACTGCGGTTGCTGTTCCATCTTCATTTGCTTCCGCTACCAGAACATAGGAATCTCCGTTGTCATCCTGCCGGATCAGATCATATGGAACTGCAAGCTGTGTGCCTCTGTCTTTGATCACAATTTTGGCTTTTGCACTCATTCCAACCAGAAGTTCTGTGTTGTCGATCGTGATCTCAGCAGAATAACCGCTTGAGGTATTGGTATCTGTACCATTTGTGTTGGTGGACTGATTTTTTACTCTGACCACACGTGTTACCGTACCTTTGATTTCTTCATCCCCTGTTGCATCCGTTGAAACGGTTGCAGGCATTCCTTCCTGGATCTTTAAAATGTCAGCTTCCTCAACATTTACGATCACTTTTAAGGAAGATGTATCCTCGATCGTGATCATGGTCGTTCCTGCTGTGTTTTTATCTCCGACTGATACATTGACGGCTGTGACAACTCCACCGATCGGTGCAGAAAGTGTACAGTCTGCAAGCTGCTTCTGTAACTGCTCCAGCTGGTCTTTTAAATCTCTGGTCGTGCTTGTCTGGTATTTTTGCATGTCAACGGTATTCTGGGCAGATGCAACGCTTCTGTCTGTGTTTTTTAGCACAGATGCATAATTGTCGTTTGCGGAATCCAATGCATTTTGTGCTGTCTCCAAAGATGATTTAAAAACATCTAATTTTCCATCATACTCAGAAGTATCTTTGTAGTTGTTTTTCAGATAATAAATATAATCCTCACACTCTGATACCTTTTTCTTATATTTATCAACATCAGCCTGTGCTTTATCGATCGTCTTCTGTGCTGCATCCAGTGCATCCTGCTGATCCTGTTTGTTCTGGGTAAGACTGTTCTGCTTCTGTGCCTCATCGTTTGCTGCAACAGCATTCGCATTATTAATATTTGTCTTTAACTCAGCAATCTGTTTTTCAATATCCTTCTGATCCAATGTCACAAGCGGATCACCCTCTTTTACAATGTCACCCACCTGAACGTTCACGGCTGTGATCTCTGCTGCTGCAAGGGACATGACATTTGTCTTGCTCTGTCCTGCGATCGTTCCCTTCAAAGAAACTGAATCGGATAAATCCCTTTTCTCTACCGGTTCTACCTCAACCGTATTCGCTGCTGTCTCAATCTGTGAAGTCATATTTTTAACAGCGCTGCCGATCAATACAATTACAATAGCTGCAATCACTAAAACGATCAGCCATACTTTCTTCTTTTTCTTTGGTACTTCAGCCACTTCTGTCTTTTTTCTTTTTTATGAAAGAAATGCTTTTTTTCCTTTACATTGTTGTCTTCCATGCTTACATGATCTCCTTTTTTTCCTTGTCTTTTTTGACCTATGGCAAATTGTACCATATTGTTTTCAGAAAAAAGGGGTTTAAGGCAATCTTAATATTTCTTACTGAAATCCTTAGGATTTGTTAAGTGTCCTTTCAGTTTATCCATATATTTTCCTGCCTCCAAAAGCTTCCTGTCATCGTCTCCTCTGCTCCTTAAAATACGTCATCATCTCATGTGTCAGGCTTAACTTCTCCCTATCCTCCGGGACATCGTGATAATCCACCCACTCTGCCACGGAGAGCTCTTCCTCGTCTAAGTGGATCTCTTCCTCCTCTGCAAGCTCACAGAAATAGCCGAGTAAAAGATTGCTGTCAAAGCCCCATGGCTGGCTCTTATAGTAACGGATGTTCTTCACAGCAAGTCCGACTTCCTCCATGACTTCCCTTTTGACTGTCTCCTCTGCTGTCTCTCCGATCTCTGTAAATCCGGCGATAAGCGCATACCTTTTGTACTCTCTGCCCGCATATTTTGTCATGAGGATTTTATCGCCGTGCGTGACTCCCACGATGACCGCAGGTGCGATCTTCGGAAATACCATGTTCGTGCAGCACGGACACTGAAGCATCCGCTGTGTTTCGCTGTGAACCAGTTTTTTCCCACATCTGCCGCAGAACTGATTGTCACGATACCACACAAATAAATGCCATGCAGTAGCAGCTGCGAGGACACGTTCCTTCGGCTGCATTGGACGGACATCAAACATCTTATAAAAACGAAACTCGCCAATCTTGGTATCCGCTCCTATTTCAGTCAGAAAGTATTCTTCCTCCCCTATAGAAAAAAGATAAATACAAGACGGCACTTCTCTTCCCAGTATATTTTCGTTGTAATCCTTCCACTGCTCATAAGTCAAAAACTGCAATTCTCCATTATATTCCAGATATACCGTTCGCTCTCCAAAACCAAACATCCTGCTGCCTGCATGCGGTACTTTCTTTTTATATGAATTATCCAATTGCATTGGTGCAATATCCTGTATCATTTCCTTAGATTCCTTTCATTTTGAAGCTTTTCCTATTGTAAAACATTTTGATTTTTTGTACAATAAGATTATATTGTTGTAAAAAAAGAGGCTGCCGGATCATGGCTGCTTCCAAGGGGTTTTTATCATGTATCACAATAAAAAAATCGGGATTTTTATCTCCCACATTATGGGATTTTACCAGAAGAATGTATGTCAGGGTATTATTGACAAAGCTCTGGAATACGGTTACACTGCTGAGATTTTTGCTTCTATGGATGGGGAGAATCTCGGGGACTACAGTCTGGGAGAGGAAAGCATTCTGACATTGCCGAATTTTGATGATTTAAGCGGTGTTATTTTTGCGTCTGAAACTTATCCAAACGAACAGTTAAAGGATCAGATCTATTCCCTGCTGAAAGAAAAATGTCACTGTCCTATCATAGAGATTGCTGTTTATAAGCAGCAGTTTCCTTCGGTTTCCTTAGAAAATAACCATCCTTTTTTTGATATTACAGAACATCTCATCACAGAACATCACTACAAAAATATCTGTTATTTTGGATGTGCCGATGAGAGTTTCTTTTCGGATGCCAGAGAAAAGTTTTACCGGGACGCATTAAAAAACATGGCATTGCACCACACGCACATTCCATCTATACCGGAACCTACACTGCGCAGTCCGCTGCTGAAGCACTCCGCTTCTTTGAAGAAAATGAAACAAAACCGGATGCGGTTGTCTGTTACAATGATAAACTGGCACTTTTATTAATGACTGCTGCCATCTCTGCCGGTTATCATATTCCAGAGGACCTTGCGATCACCGGCTGTGACCACAGTGAAGAAGGACAGAATCTCACACCTTCTCTCACGACCGTCTCTTTCCCTGTCTATGAACTTGGGGAAGCTTCCGTAGAAAAACTGATGAAATTAATCCATGAGGAAAATGTTCCTGCCATCACTGTGGTACATGCACAGATGGTTCTGGAAAATTCCTGTGGATGCAGTCTTACAAAAGAGACTCCTGCTATTTACTTTGAGCAGAAACTGACCAGTCAGATTGCTTCTCTGGAGTCTTCTATTTTAAGTTCCATGAAAATGTCTGCTGAATTCCAAAATATTGCCGACATAGATGAAGCGATGGATCTGTTGGAGAATTACGTTCATTCTATTCCAAACTGTTCCGAATTTTATCTGTGTCTGTACGCCAACTGGGACAGCGTTTCCCAGCACATACTGGAATTAACGGAAAATGAAATGGATTTTGAGCCAAGTCAGGATGAGATTATTTTAAAATTAAGTCTGCGGGATGGCAAAAGACTGCCGGAATGCAGTTTTACCAAGCGTTCCCTCCTGCCGGAACATATCTACAGACAGTCAGATTCTGCCTACCTTTATTTTCCGCTGTTCTTCAAGAATAAGACTTTTGGCTATATTGCCTTAGCTTACGAGAACAACCGCATTGACTATCACTTCCAGCTCGTGCACTGGTTCATGAATATCAACCAGTTATTAAAACGTTTGAGTGACGCAAAACGTACTTCCATCCTCGTCTCTCACTTGGAGGACATTTACACCAAGGATGCGCTGACCGGACTTTATAACAAACACGGCTATCTGCACCGTGAAACGCTGTTACTTCAGGAAGCTGCAGAAAACCAAAGTACTGTGACCTGTTTTCTGTTTGATTTAAACCGCCTGAAATATATCAATGACCACTATGGTCATAATGAGGGGGATTTTGCGATTCAGGTCATCGGACATGCCCTATCCAGTGTCACCCGTTCCACCGATATCTGCGCAAGATTCAGTAGCGATGAATTTTATCTGCTGACAATGGATTACACAAAAGAAGATGCCGATGAACTCCTCACCCGCGTCTATAAGTACTTAGATAATTATAATAAAATAAGCCACAAGGAATATAAGATCTCTGCCAGCGGCGGCTATGCCCAGTCCACACCGGGTGCATCCCTTTCCAAAGAAGATGTCAAAGCTTTATTTTCCAAGGCAGATGAACATATGTACCAGCAAAAACAGATTTTTCATCAGGATTTGGATAAATAAGCATTGTGACGGTATTCTGTCGGAGATACTCCACAGGTTGCTTTAAAAATTTTCATAAAATGCTTTTCATTGTCATACCCGACTGCCTGACTGATCTCGATAATCTTCATATCGGTTTCGGTCAGGAGTTTTTTTGCCTCTCTCATGCGGATTTCCTTGAGATAATTCACAAAATTGCTTCCGGTATACTGCTTGAATGAGTAGGAAAACAGGGAGTAATTCATGGAAATATAATTGGAGACAACCGCCATATTCAGATCCTTTGCATAATTTTCTTCTATATAATCCACAGCCATTTTGATTTTCTGTACATTCTTGTTCTGGTCATAGCTGCTATTGATCTTCTCATGAAGCTGCAACACAAATTCCATTACCTTGTCCTCGTAGGAATCGATACAATTTTCACTCCAGATTTCTTTGCATTCCAATAAAAGTTCTCCCTCTGTCTCTAAAGCATTCTGATAGGTTTTCTCTACCTCCGTAAAGAAATCTTTCATACAGCTCTCAAAAACAGCCTCATCAATTCTTCCATTTTTCACTTCATAAAAGAACTGATGAAAACTCTTTTCCAGATCGTCTGTATGATCTGTTCCGATCAACTGGACGCGTTGGATTCTGGCTGCCTCCTCTGTCAACTTAGCGGCCTCCGTGATAAGACCTTCCGGTATCTTTTCCTGAAATACACCGTACTGCGCTTCCACTTTATTGCGGACAAATGCTTTCTTTCGCATCATGACAGACTCCGCATATGCCTGACGGATGCTCTCTAAGCCACAATGCGCCGCACTGATTCCAATGTAACCATCCTGCAATTCGTTTTTCAATAAGAGGGAAAGGTTCTCTGCCGGAACAATAAAAATATCATTGTCATTCATATTTTTCATGAAAATATAATTATCGTCGGACAGTTCTCCTCTCTTGACCTGATTCTGGCAGCACACATAATAATTTCCGGTATAAAAATGATCTGCATACTGACTTTCGATTGTGCGCTGTTCCTCCCCGGAAATCTCATCAGAAAGCATCAGGTGCCGCATCTGCTGATAACCAATTTTCTGATTGTTCTCCTCTTTCTCTTTCCGGCTCTCAATCTCTGCATTGAGTTTTTTTAAGATTTCGGTGATTTTTTCACGCTCAATCGGTTTTAAAATATACTCCCGCACCCCGTTTCTTAACATTTCCACCGCATAGGCAAAATCATCATAACCACTGATTGCCACGGTAAGTGGAATATGTTCGAGGCTCTGCATTTTCTGTACCAGTTCGATGCCATCCATCTTCGGCATACGGATGTCCGTAAACATCACATCAATCTCCTGCTCTTTCAGAATTTCAAGCGCAGTCTCTCCATTGTTGCACTCCATAATGGTCTCGATTGGCACACCACTTCGCATAATCATTGTTTTGATTCCCTGACGGATCATTTTCTCATCTTCAACGATCAAAACTGTTTTCATTATCTTCCTTACCCTCTTCTAATCCTGTATCTCTCTTCTGTCACAGTCCCCTGTGCCTTTATTTTTCACTTATGCTCCGGGTCATTTTCCTCTGACTGTCTATGCGTGATTGGAATCCGGACCATAATTTTTGTATAACACCCCAATTTGGATGCGATCTCGATTCCATACTGATCTCCAAATGCAATATGGATACGGTCCTGTACATTTTTCAGACCAATTCCATTGCCGGAGCCTCCGTTGGAATCAATTTTTCCTGCAATCTTTAACCGAAGCTTCTCCACTTCTTCTTCTGACATACCTTTTCCGGCATCTGTGATCTCGATCACACAGTCATCTCCGTCTAAAATGCCCTTGATATAGATATTTGTGTCCTCTGCCATCTGTTCGATTCCATGATAAATGGCATTCTCGACGATCGGCTGCAGGGACATCTTCGGAATCTCCTGTTTTAATACCAGTTCCGGCAGGTTTAACGACAGATAAATCTCATAATCAAACCGCAGATTGATCAGAGCCATGTAGTTTTTAATGTACTCTAACTCCTGCTCCACAAGCACATTTCCTGATACCCACTTCATACTGTAACGCAGCAGTTTCCCCAATGCGGTCACCGCATCAGAAATGGCGTATTCTTCATCAATCTCTGCCATCATCTTAATCGATTCTAACACATTATAAATAAAATGTGCATTGATCTGATTCTGCAAAGCCCGGATCTCAGAATTTTTTGCTAACATCTCACGGTTTAAATTATCTTCCATCAGCTCCTTGATACGTTCCAACATCTTATTGATCTGCGTTCCGAGTTCGCCCATCTCATCTTTGCCACAGTTTTCGATCACGACATCAAGATCACCCTTCTGTACTTTTCGAATGGACTTTAAGATCTCATAAAACTGCTTTAACAGATGCTGCACAATACGGTTGATAAAGAACGCCAGCAATATGATAAATGCCAGCATGACAGCCACAAACACATCACGCATAAAATATACATTATGAACATTTTTTGTGATATCCTTCACACAGATCAGTGTACCGGAGAGTTCGCGCACCTGCATATAAGAGATTACAAGATTTTTTCCATCCAATTTTTTATAAATGGTCTGTATCTTGTCCTCTGTGGGACGCTGTTTTAAAATATCGTCAAGCAGCGCTGAAGATTCTGTCTGCTCTTTCTGTCCAAAATAGGTTACTCCCTCATCCGAATAAAAGAAACTCCACTCATCCTCAATTCCCTCGTACAGGCTTGGAAACATATTCTCCATCGTCATGGCAGACTCGATCACACCAACTTTTCCATTGGCACTGTCAATAATCGGTGTGACAAGTGAAATAATCTTCCGATTCTGGTTCATCGTATAGGAATTGAAAATATTATCTGTGTAATCAAAATTCCAGCCGACATATTTATCCTGCTTGGACCACTCCTGTTTTTTCATACGGGATGCATTGTATAAAATGGGCATCATCTCCTGCACACTGTCATTCACCGCATAGACACGGACACCATACAGCAATGGGTTATTGTCAACTAACCGTTCCAACGCCGACACTTCGTTATTTTTAAAATCCAGCCAGTCGGCCGTAGAGATTTCTCCCCCAATCGCAGATGCATTCAACATTTGAAGCAGGGAATCATCACTTAAGAAAAACTGTGTGGACATATTGATAGAATCAATCTTTGTCTTGATTCCATCCTCATTCCGCTGCATTGTATATTCCATGTAATCCATGTTCTCCTGCACCGCATTCTGCTCCATAACATAGAACAAAACCCCTGCTAACACCCCGATTGGAATCACCATAAACAGAATGATAATACTGGTAAATTTGATATTTAGCTTTGTATTTCGAAACAGCTCTCTTATTTTTTTCTATTCGCTAATTCCCATTTTTTCCTTTGCTGCATTCATTAATACTGTTTTCTGTTTCAAAACTTCCTGATAGCCCATGGCATTCCTTTTTCCCACAAATTCTTCAAATATTTCATCAAACTGTGCTTCATTTGATGCGAGAAGAAGCTTTGGCAGTGTCTCACTCCAGAGTTTGGTACATTTTTCATCCATAGCTGCAATTTCAGGACTTGTCGACAAACTCACATCATACTGTCCATTGTAGACTGTATATTTGCATGCCCACACGAGTAACTGTTCAGTAGCAGGACCTGCCTTCTGCTCCCACTGAAGTTGCATGACATTATTCTGCAGCATCCAATAAGCATCATCTGCGCCGTATAACCTGTCGTAAGTCTCCCGGTCGGAATTTAAAATTTTGCTGACGTCCTCTTTTAATACCGGCTTACCATCCACGATATCGTAAGTAACCCCTTCCACACCGAGATAGATCAACATCTGTCCATGCTCACTCATCATATAGTCCATAAACGCTATGGCGCGTTCCGGATATTTACAATTTTTTGAGATCAGCGTCAATGTCCATCCATTCATATTGTTAGTCGGCAGTGTCGGATCATCCCCATTGGAATTTCTCGGTCCCTCAACCGCCATGTAAATGCTGTCCGGATCATTCTCATACAATGCTTTTTGCTGTGAGATCGTATCACTGTACTGATAGAGCATACAAAAATACCGACCTTTTGCCAGTTTTTCTTCCATCTGTATCCGTGTATCCACAAAGATATCATTGGCAAGCAGCCCTTCCTCCCCCAGTTCACGGAACATTTTTAACCATATAACATACTCTGGGTCTGTATATCTGTCATAATATTTCCCATCCTTTTCCCACGGAACCGCAAGAAAATTCATCAGATATTTGTCAAAGGAAACATTTCCCTGATTATCAAATACATGGGATCCCACCGGGATCAATTTTTCCCCATTCACCTCAGGAAACATCTCTGCCGCTTTCTCCACTGCTGCTTTAAATCCTTCCGGTGTTGTCATATCCGGACTTCCAATTGCCTCATAAATATCTTTACGTACCAGAAACGTCTGATTGGATATGATGTCATCATGCTCTTTCACCTGTTTTGGTGTAACCGTGGAACACGGATATCCATAAATATTGCCATCATCCATTGTATACCAGTTCACCACATCTGCATCTGTGACCTGCCAGAAATAGGCATCATAATCATCTGCAAGTTCATTTAATGCATAGACCATGTTCTCTTCGATCATCTGGTTCACCTGTGGCTCCCAATACCCTAATGTGATCAGATCAGGCAGAGAATCCGATGCGATCAGTGCATTTAATTTTTCTGTTTCATTCCCGATTGGTGTAATAAAATTAATATTTACTCCTGTCTCCTCTGTAATCTTTTGAGAGACTGCATTCTCTCCCCACGGTATTGCAAACTAGGAATAATTGACATACCAGTCTAACGTAACAGGTTCTCCGGCATATTTTTTCCATGCCGGTGTATCCTCATCACCCTGTGAGGTGTCCTCCACCTGAGATGTCTCCACAGCCTGTCCTTCTCTTTCCGCTCCGCAGCCCGTCAAAACATTTGTCATCCCGGCTGTCATGGTCACTGCCATGCCCCATGCGATCATTTTTCTGATTCTGTATGTAACCATAAAACTTCCCCTTTATTTCTGTTTCCAAGTATCTTTATCATACCATTTTCTTTCGTTTCCCGCAAACCCCGACAGAGCAAATTTCCTGTTTTCATGACATTTTCCGAGTTCTTTTTACTTTCTTTTTAAACACACAAAAGCGCTACCCCAATTTTTTGAGTAGCGTTTCTGTTTTTATCTATTTAGAGAAGAATATGGTAAGGAAACTATTTTATGTACTGTCATTATTCTTTTACAGCACCTGCAGAAATACTGCTGATGATGTATTTAGAGAAGAATGCAAATACGAGTAAAATCGGAATAACAGAAATTGCAACGGCGAGATAAATTGCGCCCTGGTTTGCAGTAATATCTGTTGATGCCCTTAAAGTTGCCATCATAACCGGTAATGTAAATTTCTCATTTTTATTTAAGATAATCATAGGTAACAGGTAAGCATTCCATCCACCGATGAATCCCATGATACTCATGGTTGCAATCCCAGGTGACATGATTGGGATTGCGATTCTGTGGAATGTATATAACTCGCTTGCTCCATCAATTCTGGCTGCCTCGATCAGTGAAGGTGGCATAACGGAAAGTACATACTGTCTTAAGAAAAATACGGTTCCCGGTGAAGCAATTGCCGGAATAATCAATGGGATATAAGAGTTTACCAGATGAAGTTTGGTACATAAGTTATAAAAACCGATCAGACCAAGCTGTCCAGGTATCATCATGAAAATTAAAATCGTCATGAATAATACTTTATTTCCCTTGAATTTGTACATTGCCAGTGCATAAGCTGTCATAGCGGAAAAGTATGCACAGAGTAATGTAGATGGAACTGCTACTTTCAAACTGTTCCACATACCTAAAAACAGGTTGAAGTATTTAAATACAGTAGCCCAGTTTTCTTTTAAATAAACACTCGGAATCAGAGTAAATGATTTCATAATCTCAGATCCGCTTCGTGTTGCGTTGACAATCATTAATAAAAATGGAAACATACACACTACACTAAGCAGGATTAGTAAGATATATAAAATTGTTTTTTTGATTTTATATCCAATGCCGTTCATAGTAATCCTCCTTATTTCGTCTTAGATGAAGCCCGTTTTTTTGCACGGCGTGCTGCTGCTTTCTCTTCATCCTGGTTAAACACTTTTAACTGTATAATGGAAACAGCTAAAATGATAAGGAATAATACATAGGCGATTGCGGATGCATAACCAGTCTGTGTTGTTCCTGTTGTAAATCCAAATTTATAGAGATACATTACCACGGTGTATACGGAGTTATAAGATGCCCCTGCCGGATTTGACATCAGATACGGCAGATCGAACATCTGTAATCCACCAATCAGTGATGTGATTGCTACATAAAGTAACATCGGTCTTAATAATGGTAATGTGATTTTTCCAAATACGGTCCATCTTCCGGCTCCGTCAATTGCTGCTGCCTCGAAATAATCTTTTGAGATTCCCTGCACACCAGCCATTAACATAATAAAGGAGTTACCAAACCACATCCAGGAACTGATCACTGCGATGGTCACACCTGCTGTTGCAGATGATCCAAGCCAGTCGACCGGAGTGTAATTTGCACCAAATAACCGATAGATGCTTGCAATAATCTGGTTGAACGTTCCATAACGCCAATCCAGTAATGTCTGAAATAAGAATGCAACAGATGTTGCTGCAATTAAGTTCGGTAAGTAATAAATAATACGGAAAATTCCAAGTCCTTTGATTTTGTATTTGATATCACTAAATACAATGGTAAGTAAAAATGCAAGTCCGAGCTGTAATACGATATTCACACCCCAGATCCTTACCGTGTTCCAAAGCGCTCTCCAGAAAAATTTGTCTGTGAATACACGCTTGTAGTTGTCAAACCAGACCCAGGATGTCACACCGACTCCTGCAATCTTGGCATTTGTAAAACTGAAATATAAGGTTCTTAATACCGGATAAACACTAAAAATACAAAATACAATAACAAATGGTAAAACGAAGAAGTATCCCACGTTATCATATTTTTTCAAACCATTTTTATTCTTTCCCATATTCTGCCATTCTCCTTCTTCATAACTATCTCAGAGGATAGCCATTCTTTTCCTGTACTCTTTTGTCTTTTCTTACAGTCTGCACATTCACTGTGCAGACTGTAAGAAAAATGATTTTGGAGATATTTTTATCTGTTTACTGTGATTTCAGGATATGTTGCTTCAATTGTATCGTAGAAGTCAGAGATTGCCTCATCCTTTGTCTTCTCACCAGTTTTAACAGAAGAGACTGCATTTCCCCAAGCATCGCCGATACCTTTGTCGTATCTTGTTACTTTAGAAGTATCAATGTACTGTGCCTGATCTAACCAGAACTGGTATAATTTCTCACCACCGTAAATCTGGTTCTCATCATCTTTGTGTTTATCAAGAGCTGATTTCAAAGAAACTGTATCACCCTGTGAGTATTCAATCCACCAGTTAGCTGTATCTTCATTTAATGTACAGAATTTTACGAATTCCCAAGCTGTGTCTTTTCTTTCAGACTGAGAAGAAATACCGATATATGTACCACCGTCAAATCCTGCTGCTGGTCCAGAGCAAACGCCCCATAATCCAGATGTCTCGCCTACGTTATCTCTCATAGTAAGTACACCCCAGGAAGGAAGACCAAATGCGAATACAGTTGTTGTATCAAGTCCTTTTGTTGCCTCTGCGAACTGATCTGCATCCCAAACGTTAACGGAATCATCTGCATTAGACTGGATATCTGCTGTTAAGATAGGTACCTCGCCAGCCATAGCCTGATACCAAGGTGTTGACCACTGGCTTGCATATGCTGTTAAGTCATTCTGATATAAGTCAACGCAAAGATCCATGTAATCAATTCTGGACTGGTCAACATTTAATGTTCCATCTACTACCCATGCACTATCACCGGAGAATACGTTCATCTCTGCATCAGAAGAGAAGATTCTGTATCCAGCATCTTTTAATGTCTGAGCTGTCTCTAAGATAGTAGGATAATCTTTGAATAATTTTCCAACTTCGTCCGGATCATCTGTTCCGAATACTTCTTTTGCGATATCTCTTCTGTAGTAGATACCTGCTGGTGTGATCTGGTAAGAGATTGCTCTCTGGATACCATCGTCATCCTGTCCAACCTGCCATACATAATCAACGATCTGATCTGCATAATCCTGTGCATTGTATGGTGCCTGGTTTAAATCCTCGAAGAAACCTGCATCAAAGAAATCCTCTAACATCTTTGGCTCACCAACGATGATATCCGGTTCTTTTTCTCCTGCAAGTAATGCTGTCTGAACTTTTGTTGGGTAATCAGCTGGCTCGATAACAACCGTATCAACCTCTACACCTGTCTGTTCCTGAAATCTCTTGCCAAAATCGATCAAGTCGTTTGATAATGTCCATACAACTAACTTCTCATCGCTGGATGCATCTGCTGTGTTTGTGCTCCCCTTTGCCTCTGTTCCTGCTGCATTATCACTTGTGCCTGCTGTGTCGCCACATGCTGCCATGGATAATGTCATTGCACTTACGAGCAATACTGATACTACTTTTTTCCAATTCATATATAATCCTCCTTGTTTTACGAAGCAAAATCCGAACCCATTGGTGAGGAGAGGATTTTGCCTCCTTATTGTTCTGCAGAAAAGTGAATTTGCTTTCTGCTGTTACACAACACTTTGTTGTTTGTTGATAATTGAATTATAAGTTCAATCCCCTCTTGTAAAAATGCTTTAAATTTTAAAATGGTGTCTTTTTTTTAGGTGTCCTTTCTCCCATCAGCGCGGATTCTTTTTCTGTTTCTTCCCAGAACTTTTTGTTTTCGTAGTCCGTTGTGATAATTTTCATGCGATATTGTACTATATGTGTCGTTCTTATCGAACATCAATCTCAATGGATGTCACAAGCCCCTCACGGACATCCACTGCTATTTTTTCTCCTGCAACGCCGCTGCCCACATTGGCAACGCTTCCATTCTGATAGATAAACTTCATGGAAGCAATCTCATAATGTCCCGGAATGTAGTCGGTGACATCTGCAAACTGATACGTTACCTTTGTCTTTCCAAACAGCATGGCAGATACTTTTCCATTTTCCGGAATCAGATATGCCGGTATCGCCGGCTGTGGTGTGAAATGCAGTTCTCCGTTTTTCATGGATAAAATATGGCTGCCAAACATCATCTGTTTCCACATACTGATAAACTCGATGGTCGATCCACTTAAACGTGCCACAAAACCTTTGCCATGATATGCTTTGTTTGGATTTTTACTGCTTGCGATAAAGGATGAGTTCTCATAAATACTTCTTCCGTATACTTCCTTATCCAAAAACGGGATCGCAGCTTTATGGAAATCCTCAAAAAAAGCTTCATACATGCCATTTCTGATCAATTCCAACAGATACTTATATTCCATATGAAGCCAGATAGACTCATTCTCCAGCCAGCCCGGTGTGAAGGCTCTCGCCCTGCCAAGTTCAAAGGATGCATCCTGCAAAGAAGCGTTGACCTTATACATGGAAAGCTTCTCATCATAGAGATCACTGTGTCTTACCTGCTCATATAAGTTTTCCTTTTTCTCTTTTCCGGTCTTTAATTTCAGATAGCGAACCGGTCCCTCCAGAAAATATGGAACTTCACGAACCATAAATTTTAATGGCTTGCAGCCGTCTTTTACTTTCTCATACTCTAAAACTTCATAAGTAAAATAGGTCGGGCAGATGCCATTTCCCAAAATGCATGCTTTTTCAATTCCGAATGTTACTGTTTCCAGAAAATCATTTAAAATTTTTACCACTTTCTCTGTGGAAACAAGATACTTCCCCCCGGATATTCCGGAGAATACTTTCTCACGGTAAGCCTCTTTTGCATCGTTGATCTGATTCCAGAAGGAGAGGACTTCGCCCTCTTTTTTCACCTCTTCGGCAGTCGTACAGCCCTGTTTTTTACAGTAGCCAACCGCTTCTTTTTCGCTTGCATTGATCAGGTCAAGCTGCTGTAAGAAATCCGAAAATTCTTCGATCAGTTCCAGTTCTCCCGGATATCGTTTTAATGCTCCGATCGTGTATTCCAACATTCTGGCAAGCTCATAGGTCTCTGCCATCGAAGAACCAAACATTCCCGGCATACCGTTTAACGCATCATACCAGCCAGGTTTTCCGCCTTCCATCTCCACACCCATACCGTAAGCATCCAGTGCTGCAAATTTTGTGGCGCACAGTAACACTAATTTTTCCAGCAGCGTCATCTTTAAAACTTCTCCAGACTGACCTGCTTCATGCACCAGTTTTTCTTCCGTATTTCTGCGGCTCTTCTCATTCAATGCATGGTACTGTCTCAAACCATTTTTCGTCTCCTCATAACGTTTGTATCTCGGATTGATATTCACCTGTGAGAGGAAGGTCGTGTAATCTCTCTCGTACAGTAACTCTTTCTCTTTTTCCGGGAATACTTCCAGATAATCTTCCACAAGATCGAGATTGTAAGTCCAGTGGTCACTCCAGTAGCCCTCTAAGAAATTGCCGTTCACAAGTCCGTCCGCCTGATCGATGATCTGGGAAAATAACAATTCTGTGTCCTGTTCTCCACACAGTTCCTCTAACTTCCTGTACAAAGCCCCCGGTGTGAATGGTTTTTTGATATATTCACAAAACTCCTGTTTTTCCTGCTCGGTTGTAAGTAAATTTTCGTGAAGAGCCAGCAGACTTTCCGCTTTTTCTTCTGCTACCTGATAAGTCAGTTTTTCCACGCCCAGTGGGTTGTAACCATCTAACTGGATCAGGCTGTAAAATGTTTTGATATTCTCTCTTCCCACAAAAGGTGCAAAGAAAGTGTCACATCTGCGGTTCTGGTTGACATCCCTGAAATTTCCATTGCCCTGTGAATAAAACTCCGGCAGCATGGAAAAATAGTTGTAATCTCTTTCCAGATCGCCATGTTTTCTGGAGTACACGTAAAAAATCTTATGGTTGCCAAGTTTGATCGGATAACCACCTCTTAAGACATTATCCATATAAGTATACTGGCAATAAGCATCAAAATCTTTCGACGCTGTCTCCGTTGCGATTCCGCTGCAAAGATGTTCTACCAGTTCTTCTGCCTCTTTTGCTTTTGCGTTAAAATAAACTGCGTCCAGTTTTTTGGCTGCATATGCCTTCAACAGTTCTTTGTTCTCCACCTGTCCGATGATCTCATAGAAACAAATGCTCTCATTCGCTGCAAGATCTGCCTCTGTTCCATAAAAACTACATGGCAACTGGTTCATGGTGATCTGCTCTTTTGCGAGCAGTTCTTTTAATGCCGTCTCTTCAAATCCAATCGGTTTCTGTAAGGAAGTATCATAGGAGAATACAACCGTCGGATCAACGACCGGCTGTATTCTCGTACCATCTGCAAGACATCCAATGGAAAAATTACCCCCCTCCACCTTTGTGACTGCGGCGGTATCTGCCATGCTGGCACGCACGCGGAAATACGGGCGTCCCTCTTTCACATCCTCGACCTGCATCCACGCTTTGGATGTCTGGCACATGTTTTTCATACTGTCAATTCCAACTCCATATGGAATCAGTGCCGGCATACCGTCTAAAACTTCTATTTTGGCATGTTCCCCGGTTGCATTGGTAAGTTCTACCTTACGCACCAGTGCACCGATTTTTTCTCCCGGAAGTGTAAAATATGTTACCTTTGCATTCACTCCAAGTACGTCATTTTCCTCTTCAATTTTTAATCCGTTCATGGCAATTTCCATGCGGTGTGTCTGGTTTTCATCTGCAAAAAGCTCGGTCACTTTTCCATCTTTTTTTACAAAAGTACGGAATCCTGTCGTTTTCACATTCTGGTACGCCTGATGCGCCGGATAAAATTCCATGATCGAATGATCTTTATTGTCGACTCCGAAACTGACCACGCACTGTCCACGATTTACATAATAACACCAGATAGGGATTCCCTTCTCTCCGGAAATACCTGGAAGAAAGCTTGCAAAAGTGCCCTTTTTTTCCATAGTTTTCAATTAAAAATTTTTCCTCTGCCATATTCTTCTCCATTCCATTTTTTGCAACTGTTTTATAATGTAATATTTCCCTGGGCAAGAACCACTTCGATCTGATGTGTCTCATTGCCAGAAAGTTTCTCGATCATATTCTTAGGAAGAATTGCCTCATGCTGTTTTGGCACAAAATTTATCTTCTCTCCGTCCACCGTTACATCTGCAATCTGATATTCTCCATAATCCTTTTCTTCGCGGTTCAAATAAGTGATCTTCCAGTTTTTGTCTGCGAACTGCAGTGTAAGGGATGCCTTTTTCTCTTCATCAAACTGCTCTTTTAAAAGTTTTGGTTCTAAGATCATATCACCGACCTGACCTCTTACTCCGAACATCTCTGTGATCACCGTCAGCATATACCAGCTTGCAGCTCCTGTCAGATAATGGTACATACCACGTCCTCTTCCATTGAAGTATTCCGGAATTCCAGGATAGATGCGGCTTACTTCGAAGTTTGCCGACTGTCTGTACAATGCATGCAAAGACTTATAACCTTCCTTTGCAAATCCACGTTTGTAAAGTGCATTGGCATACATCACTGCCATATGGGAAAAGACTGCTCCGTTTTCTTTATCTCCATAGGAAAATCCAAACATTCTTCCAAGATCTGTCTTGACTTCCCCGAAATCTGTATTCAGACGGTAGCCACCTACTTTTTCATCATAGAGATAACGGTCTGCACTCTTCGTGATCTGCCGGATCTGTTCGTCTGTCGCAGTGCCAGCCATGATGGGAAATACCTGACCGGTTAACATCATGCGGACACCGGTTTTTGTATCTCCTTCTACCTGACGTCCATGATTATCATAGTAACCGTTAAACCAGCCGCTTTCTTCCGAATCCTTTACCCACTCATTTTTCCGGATATGCTCCATTAACCACTCCGATTTGTGACGCAGGTTTTCAGTCAGTTTTTCAATGGAGATCTCTACTTTTTCTCCGCTTGTGTCATGCTCACACGCATGTAAATATTCCTCTAATACATGCAGCTTCTTCTCAACAGAATCGTATAATGCCGGATTATCTTCCAAAAGGCTCACAATCTCTGCCAGAAGGGAAACCGTTTCTTTTCCGGTTTTCTTCCGGTATGCTTCCAGCAATTCTGCAATATCGGCAAGGTTGCCTGCATAAGCATTGGAAAATGCCACGCTCTCGCCCTTCTCAGAAGCCATATCCAGCGCATCATTCCAGTCTGCGCCGCGCAGTCTTATGTTATTGTGTTCTCCAACTTCGTAAAAAGCGGTAAGATTCTGTAACAGCAGATGCTCTAAAATCGTGCCCTCTTCCCGCACGCCACGCTTGGTCTTCTGCCAGCAGCCATAGGATTCATCCCACAGTGTATCTGTCCTGGTTCCTCTTGCGATCTGTTTGTCTTTAAAATAAGCAGCCTCTTTTTCTAACAGTTCAAGATCTCCGGTCTGGTCAATATAAAACTTTGTTGTGATCATTGGCCATACACCATGATCCATCCACACTCTTGTGATATGATTCCGGTCTGCAACAAACTCTCCCTGTTTACTTCCGATGATCGTTGCATTACTTCCATCTACACGGACACCGGCAAAATTATCAAGCAGCATCTGTCTTACTCCATCTGGATTCATGATCAAAAGTGCCAGACAATCCTGCCAGAGATCACGCCAGCCCCTTCCTCCCTTTCCGTAATCATGATGCGGAAGGAAGGAGCAGCCATAAATACGGCGCAGGATTGGCTGAAAACTTACCCAGTGCATAAACTGGTTGAAATCCGAATCTCCGGTATGATAAGCGACATTTACTTTTTCCTGCCAGTATGCCTTTGTTTTTTCCAGTTCTTCCAATACCATCTCTCTGGTTGTATAAGTTTTGGAAAGATTCCTGATCTCCTGAATATCTTCTGTAATTCCGGTAAAGATCAGATAACTGCATTCCTCTTCCGGCTCTAATGTGACCTCTGAAAAATGAAGACCTCCAACTGCCTCTAATCCTTCGATCCTTGTTCCTGCTTTGACACCCTCTGCATTTTTTACAATGGCATATGGTCTCTCAAAGTTACCGCCCTCTCCGACAAAATCCTCTGCTGTCGGATAAAAATCTACCGGCTTTTCTCCATTGCCACTCCAGCCCACGCAGTAATAAGTCATATGATTGACCTGATGTCCTCTCTCATCGAAAGACAATGTCGGTGTCACCAGAACGCCTATGTCTGTCGTTTCAATTCTATGTAATAAAGATGTTACATGTCTGTGGTCACGGATATTGTCCGCGCTTCTTCCATATAATGGTATCGCCGCCGTCGGTGTAACTGTCTGTGCCATGCGTCCTGTGTTTGTGATCGTCACCAGCATGACCTCAACGTTTTTCTCTACTGGAATAAAAGAAAGTATTTCTCCGCGAAGCTGATACTTTTTGGATTCCCTTGTCGTCTTCTGCCACATAAATCCGGCTGTCACTTCACTGTCATCCTGCATTTCCGTAAATTTCTTACTTAACGCTTCTGCTGCATTACCAGTCAAAGACCAGCTTCCGATTCCCTTCACATTGCACCAGAAGTTTCTGCTGTTCCGGTTATTGACAAGATTTTCTGCACTTACCGGCTCCAGTAAAAATGTATTCTGATCTATCTTCGCATCACCGCCGAGATTCGGTGTTAAGGAACTTTTCAACCCTGCTTCCCCTGCAATTGGAAAATAAAGATAGCTGATATTTTCCGCTTTTTTCAAATGGAATGTTCCCTGTGTATCTTCAAATTGATATCCTTTCATCCTGATCCTACCCTTCCTACTTTGATATTTTTATTCTAAAAAAGCAAGGCACAAAAAAAGGATACTCTTTTTCAAAAAGGTATCCTTTTTTTATATCTTACCGGATCAGACCGTTCTCATATTCACAGATCACTTTTCGTTCTCCTGCAAAAGTCACCGAATCTCCCGATTCATTGATAATATGGTTCATGCCCGGATATCCGGTCAGCATCACGGTACAGATATTGTGTACTTTCACTCCATTCTTATCCGGCACCTCCATGGCGGTGTCAAGTTCCACAGACGCATCACGGTTATACAGGTAAACGCCAAGCCCCCATGCCTCAAACGTATCCACAGCATCATCCACATAAAAAGAAGCGTATCCATTCTTCTGTCCCTCATGGCTCATCCAAACCTCCTGGTTTGGAACATCATATGGGATCTCGCTCTGATACATATACACTTTTCCGTGATCTCCATTCCATACCGTCTGATACTGTTCAAAATGTTCTACCATCAGCGCATACATCGTGACATCATCCCCGTTGATGATGATTCCATTTTCTGCCTCGTTTTTCTCCCACGCAACATTGTCTCCGTGGTCTGCACGCCATACCCAGAAGTTATCCCCGACCACATGGTTGCTGTTGATCGTAGCGCAGCACTTTACGCTTACCGGTGTGTCTGTATCTGTTCCTCCGACATGGAAAAACAGATCGCTTAAATAAATATTTTTTCCATTATCCTCTGATTTCTGACCCTCGTTACCGATGACAAGAAGATTGTCTGATTTTATTTCCCCGGCATCAAAAAGTAATCCTGCAAGGATCAGTCCCTGCACATTCCCTGTTTCCAGGCAGACGTTTCCTTTTGCTGCACGCAGGGTTGCCAGTCCCATGCCAAGCACGATTGTATCCGGACGATTTACAGCAATCGGTTCCTCAAGGTCATAAATTCCAGGTGTCAGAAGCAGATTTTTTCCTTCTTCCAATGCCTGATTCATCGTCTCTGCCGTATCTTTCTCCGGCTTTGCAACATAAAACTGGTCAATCGGAATTTTTTCTCCCTCGCTGCCATTTTCCCATGAAACACCGATAGCATTTTCCCGCTCTTTTGGCACATAGACCATATAACCTTCCTCATCATCATAGATCAAAAACGGTTTTTCCTGCATGGCTTCGGTCTTTTCCACCTCTGTGTACGGAACGACCGGCCAGGTTCCGGTTGGATTTTTTTCCTTCCTCTGTGCCGACAAAGACCATATTCCAGTTAGCCCCCATCCACGCTTTCCAGTTACAGTTTCTGGAAAGCCATTGCTGCTGTGACCCGGAATCTGTCATCAGGTCGGTGTTGGAGTCCGCCAGAAATCCGCCACTGCACCATCCGTATTCATCATGCAGAAACAATGCACCATCGACCTGCACTCTCCGCATAAACGTTGCCTGCGAGACTGCCCACATCGTGTTCGTTTTCAGCTCGATGTTTTCCACTCCGCGCCAGAAATTGCAGCACGCATTGTGATTCGACGGATCGTCCGAAAGCCATCTTGCGGTACATTGCAGGCTCTGTAATTTTGTGTCAGTCGGAAGTTCTCCAAGCCCTGCCACCTGTGTATAAAACCCAACATCCGCCTCGATCGTCTCGTCATACTCTCCCGGCATAAAATATATGGCATAACGCGCCTCCCCAAACTGATCTGCTTCCTGTTTCTCATAAATAGCATCCAATGTTTGTGCCACCTGCCCCGGATCATCCTCCGGCGAAAAAATATAGGTATTTTCGCCAAATAATTCTGTATGAAACTCTGCATCCCTTGTTGTCATATCTTTTGTATCCATTTTACTGCTTTCCTTTGTTCCACACCCCGTCATAAGCATACACGCTGCCCCGAATAAAAGCAGCATTTTCCCACAGTGTCCTTTTTTCATGATTTTTTCCTCCCTCTCCCTTATCAGCATAACGGTATCCGGGCACAAAAAAAGGACACCTTTTTTCACAAAGGTATCCTTTTTCCATATAGAAATATTTTTTTAAAAGTACTCCATAATAAAGTTTTTCTTTGGATAAAAAATCTGCCCGATGGTTCCATTCTGTATTACCTTCTGATCCAGTATCTCTACCGAATCGTAATCTGATATCTCACCCTCTGCAAATCCCCGGAAAATACCGTGTGCAAAATCTGCAATATCCATGGTAATCTACGGCACCTGATCCTGTGGCATACGCTCAATCGCAGTCAGTGTTCCGTTGGTAAAACGAATCCAGTAACTGCCGTTATTTTGTGGTAATACAGAATTGGTTATCCCAAGGATCACCTGTCCGTTTCCACGGTAAGCCGCCTTTTTCAACACACGCTCCACATTCACCACTCTCACCATGCCAAGCGGTATCTGATTTTCAGAAAAAGCTCCCATAGACCATTCCTTTACCAGACATTCCATCGTCTTGCATGCAGGAATCGTAAAGATTACCTGCACATGATCGCTTTCCATTGTTTTTACCAGTGCTAAAAATCCCTGAAGGCCTTCCTTCCCTGCATAAACTAACCGAGTGCAGACAACAATCTGTCCCTCGTTCCGCATCTCTTTATGGATGGTAAAATAAGCTGACGGCTTCCCACTGCCACGGTAATACAGGTATGTAAACTCCTGATCCTTATACGGATTAGACTCTGTCACAAACGCATATTCATAACCTTCATTGTGGATCATACCGTTATACTTCACTTCCCATGCTCCGTACAACTGCTTTACATCTGAAAGCACCTGTTTCCGGTTGGATTCATCCACCAATACAAAATAGCCATCTTTCATATCAAAAGAAAGAATCATGGACAAAAGATACTGACACTGCTTTCCGAAACATCCAATCTCGAAACCGAATTTCCGATAATACAACATTCATCTACACAAGATCACAGCATAAATTGTGCCACCACATAATTATTTAAGTCCATCCCTTTGTCAGTCAGATAAATCCTGCCCTCACGTTTTAAGAGCAGTTCTTCCTGCTGCAAATGATTCAATGCGTCTCCGTAGACTGCCTCGATTGGAATGCCAAATGCCTGTGTGAATTCTTCCCGGTAAAAGCCGTCCCTCATGCGGAGACCCAAAAACATAAATTCCTCCATCTGCTCGTTCCTTGTAGTCTGCTCTGCTGCCGCATGCAGGTTTACTGCCGGAACCAGTATGTGCGTGCCGTCAGCAGAATAAACCGCACTGCCTGTCACACCCTCAGTTAACGGATACTGCATATAGCAATCGTGAATATTTTCACATTCTGACAGATACGTGTACAGATCCCTCGTATTGGAATACCGTACATTGTCGATCAGGGAAGATGCACCAAGTCCCACACCGAGATAATCGACACGTTTCCAGTAACCGATATTGTGTCTGCACTCATATCCCGGCTTTGCAAAATTGGAAACCTCATACCAGTGATAACCGGCCTCCTTTAAAATGTGCTGTATCATCTTCGTGGTCTGGTACTCCTCCTCCTCCGTCGGGAGAGATTCTGTCTGCATGCCCGCCTCCTGCCTGACTGCATCAAACCGATACAGTTCATAAAACGGCGTGCCCTTCTCAATGATGAGTGAGTAGGCAGAAATATGTTCCGGTTTTAATTTTAAAACCTGATACAGGGAATCACAGAAAATCTCCGGTGTCTGCCCCGGCAATGAACTCATCAGGTCGATATTGATATTGGAAAATCCATGTTTTCTCGCCATGTCATACGTCTTTAAAAACTGCTCAAACGTATGGATCCTTCCAAGAATCTTAAGCTCCTCATTGTGCACCGACTGTAATCCGATACTCAGACGGTTGATTCCGATTCTGCGATAAACTTCAAATTTATGCTCCGTGATTGTACCCGGATTGCACTCGATCGTGATCTCTGCATCCTGTTCCACCGAAAAATAGTGATATACCGTCTCCATGATTGCCTGCATATAGTCTTCCTTCAGCCAGGAAGGGGTACCGCCGCCGATAAAAATCGTCGTGATCCTGCGATCTTTATACTTTGCTCCGTAAAAAGCAAGTTCCTTCTGCAGTGCCGCCACGTAACTCTTCTGCGTCTGCTCGTCTGCCGCAAAAGAAAGGAAATCGCAGTAATCACATTTTTTCACACAAAATGGAATATGAATATATAACTCCAAAATCTTAATCCTCGTCTAATTTCAATACGCTCATGAAGGCTTCCTGCGGGATCTCCACGTTACCAACCTGACGCATACGTTTCTTACCTTCCTTCTGTTTCTCCAGAAGTTTCTTCTTACGGGAGATATCACCACCATAACACTTGGCAAGTACGTCTTTACGCATTGCTTTTACCGTCTCTCGCGCAATGACTTTGCCACCGACAGCTGCCTGGATCGGGATCTCAAATAAATGTCTTGGGATCTCTTCTTTCAGGCGCTCGCACATTCTTCTTCCGCGGTCATAAGCACTGTCTTTGAACACGATAAAGGAAAGGGCGTCCACCTGCTCCTTATTGATGAGAATATCGAGTTTTACAAGCTCAGACGGCTCATATCCTTTCATCTCATAGTCAAAAGACGCATATCCTCTCGAACGTGATTTTAATGCGTCAAAGAAATCGTAAATGATCTCGTTCAACGGAAGATCGTATTTGATGAGTGCACGTGTTTCCTCCAGATATTCCATGCTGATATAGACACCGCGCCGCTCCTGGCATAAGGTCATGATCGCACCGACATAATCCTTTGTCACCATGATCTCCGCTGAGACGATCGGTTCTTCCATGTAATCAATTTCGGACGGATCCGGCAAGTTTGACGGATTTGTCAGGTCAATGACTTCGCCGTTTGTCTTATGCACCTTGTATACAACGCCCGGAGCCGTTGTCACAAGATCAAGGTTGAATTCCCTCTCCAGACGTTCCTGGATGATCTCTAAATGAAGCAGTCCAAGGAAACCGCAGCGGAATCCAAAGCCCAAAGCAAGGGATGTCTCAGGCTCAAAATACAAAGAGGCATCGTTGATCTGTAATTTTTCCAGTGCATCTCTCAGATCCGGATACTTTGCACTGTCCGCCGGGTAAAGACCACAATAAACCATCGGATTGACCTTTTTGTATCCCGGAAGTGCCTCTGCACATGGGCGGTCTGCATTCGTTACTGTATCGCCCACGCGGGTATCCCGCACGTTCTTAATGCTCGCACAGATATAACCTACCATACCTGCAGACAGCTCATCACACGGAATAAACTGACCTGCACCAAAGTATCCAACCTCAGTCACTTCGTCCATAGCTCCGGTTGCCATCATTTTGATCTTATCCCCTACTTTTACCGTTCCTTCCTTCACACGGCAGAACACGATCACGCCCTTGTAGGAATCATAAAGCGCATCAAAAATCAGTGCTTTTAACGGTGCATCCGGATCACCGGTCGGTGCCGGGATTTTCTCCACGATCTGCTCTAACACCTGATCGATATTCAGTCCGGTTTTTGCAGAGATCCGCGGTGCATCATGCGCTTCAATTCCGATCACATCCTCAATCTCCTGAATCACTTCATCCGGCTGTGCGCTCGGAAGGTCAATCTTATTGATGACCGGCATAACATCCAGATCATGGTCTAACGCCAGATACACGTTAGCAAGTGTCTGCGCCTCCACGCCCTGTGCTGCATCCACAACTAAAATTGCTCCGTCACACGCCGCCAGACTTCTGGATACCTCATAGTTAAAATCCACGTGTCCCGGTGTGTCAATGAGGTTAAAAATATACTCTTCCCCATCTTTTGCCTTATAAATAATACGGACTGCCTGCGATTTGATCGTGATTCCACGCTCTCTTTCCAAATCCATATTGTCGAGCACCTGTGCCTGCATCTCACGGCTTGTGAGTGTTCCGGTACTCTCTATGATACGATCCGCCAGCGTTGATTTGCCGTGATCGATATGTGCGATAATACAAAAATTACGAATTCTACTCTGATCAATTGCCACTCTTTATTTCTCCTGTTTCTTAAAAATAGAAAATTTCTCTTTCAAAGCTTTTCTTTTGCCTATATATGTTACCATACTCACATTGTTTCGGCAATTATTATATGAAATCCCGGCTATACTATCATACATTTATTTTGTTATACGAGCAGACTCTTCGTATAGGCTTCTTTCGGATCGTGAAAAATATCTTCTGTCTCCCCTATTTCAATCATTCTTCCATCCTTCATAACCATGATACGGTCGCACATATGATAAACTACATTGATATCATGGGATATGAACAGATATGACAGGTTCATTTCTTCCTGCAGCTTCTGTAAAAGTTCCATGATCTGTGCCTGAATGGTCACATCCAGTGCAGACACCGGTTCATCTGCAATGATAAACCCCGGATTTGTGATAAGCGCCTGTGCGATACTGATCCTCTGTCTCTGTCCCCCGGACAATTCGGATGGCAGACGATGGAAATACTTCTCATCCATTCCGACGCGGGCAAGCATATCATAAGCCGCCGCCTTACGGTCAGCCTTAGACATTGCACACTTTTTATCCAGAATACCGGCTGCCCTGAGCGGTTCCATCAATAGCCACCCGATCGTTTTGGATGGATTCAGGCTGCTGTACGGATCCTGAAAAATCATCTGGGGGCGGCTGACATGACAGCTCACCTCTCCCGACATATGCTCCTGCATTCCAAGGATTGCCTTGGAAAGCGACGTCTTTCCGCAGCCGCTCTCACCGACCAGACCGAGACTTTCTCCCTCATACACATCAAAACTGACATGTTCTACCGCATATTGTTTTTCTTTCTTTTTGAAAATGGAATTGGTTCTGTCTTCATAATATACAGACAGATCTTTTACCGTAAGAACCTTTGTATTGCTTTCTTTTTTTACGGAAATCCTCGGCTTTTAACCTGGAAGGAACTGCCTCGATCAGATTTCTTGTGTATGCTTCCTTCGGGTGCATGAAAATCTTCTCTGTTTCATCTGCTTCCACCACAACTCCGTCTTTCATGACAACGACCTTATGGCAGATACGTCTTGCCAGATTCAGGTCATGTGTGATAAAAAGCATTGCATTCTGTTCACTCTTGTTGATGTCTTTTAACAATTCCACGATCTGTGTCTGGATCGTCACATCCAATGCTGTCGTAGGCTCATCTGCTATGATCAGATCCGGATGCAGGATCACCGCCATGGCGATCATCACCCGCTGTCTCATGCCTCCGGACAGCTGGTGCGGATAACTGTCATAAACCTTCTTCGCATCCTTAAGCCCGACTGCCTGAAATGTTTCCAGTACTTTTTCGTAACGCTTCTCTTTCTCTAGATCCGTATGAAGCCTTACGATCTCATCCACCTGGACACCGGCTTTTTTTGTCGGATTTAAGGAGGTCATCGGCTCCTGAAATATCATGGACATCCGGCTTCCCTGAAATCTGCGGTACAGCCGCTCATCAAAAGGTCTGTCTGCTTCTCTTAATACTTCCCCATCCACGATTATTTTCCCGGATGTCACCTGTGCCTGCTTTGACAGAAGCCCCATGAGTGTCAGTGAGGTGATTGATTTTCCGGATCCTGATTCTCCGACAATTCCTACGATCTCACCACTGTTCACTTCTATATTTACATGCTTAACAACTTCCATGCCATCAAAAGAAACGGATAAATCTTCTATCTGAACGATTTTTTTCTGTTTGCTGTCTTTTTGCTGTTCCACTTTCATATACTTATCCCCAGTCTGTCATTCATTCTACCACATAGCCTCTACTCTGCCCTGCTCCCATCCCATTTCCGGATACCCTCGCCCAGCAGTGAAAATCCAAGCACGATCCATACGATCGCAAGTCCCGGAAATAGTGCATACCATGGTGCGGTCTGCAAATATCCCTGTGCATCTGACAGCATCATGCCAAGACTCGCATCCGGTGCCTGTACTCCGATTCCAAGATAGCTCATACCGGACTCCGCAAGGATCGCGTTATTAAAACCGATCATCACCGAAACAAGCAGCACGGAAAAAATATTAGGTAAAATATGTATAAACAGAATCCGGAGTCTGCCTACTCCCATCAGCCTTGCTCTTTTTATATAATCCGCATCACGAAGACGTAAAAACTCTCCACGGACAATCCGCACAAAGCTTGGGATAAATACGATCCCAAGTGCGATGATCACATTCTGCCTGCCTTTTCCAAGTAAAGATATGATCACAAGCGTAAGCAGAATACTTGGGAATCCGTTCACCGCATCCGTGATACGCATGAGGATCTCATCTAAAATGCCTCCGAAATATCCGGTAAATGCTCCTAACAAAACACCTGCCACAGCTGAAAAAAGGACAACAGATGTGCTGATCACAAGCGTTGTTCCCAATCCCTGCATCACTCTTGAAAAAATATCCCTTCCGAAATTGTCTGTTCCAAAAATATGATGCATGGAAGGTGCTGTAAATTTCTCTGCCGCCGACATGGCAGTTGTACTGTATGGTGTCCAGAAATATCCTAAAATCCCCAAAAACACAGCAAGACCTGTCATAAACAGGCCTGCTGCAAGATATCCGTTCCATTTTTTTCTTTTCTTATTTTCCATAGGTTTCACACTCCGTATCACAAGCCTATCCCTGCACAATGCCGCCTGCTCCTCTGCAAAAGGAAACATCTGTCCTGCGGCTTTTATTCACTCTTACGGATTCTCGGATCGATCACCCGGTAAAGAATATCCACGATAAAATAAACAAAAATCACCACGAATGTAATGTACAAAATCAAAATCTCCACAACCGGAAGGTCTCTTGTTCCGACCGAACTGATCAAAAGCCTGCCGATCCCAGGCAGTGCAAACACCTGTTCTACCACGATACTTCCTGCCAAAATTTCTGCGATCATCATGCCGAGAAATGTAATGACCGGCATCATGGCATTTTTTAAGACATGGCCAAACATGACCTGATTCTTGCTGCAGCCCTTGCTGTAAGCAGTCCTCACATAGTCAAGCTTCATCTCCGTCAACATGGAATTACGCAAAAAGCGTGCAGTCATCGCTATTTTCGGTAAAGCGATCGAAATTGCCGGGAACAGTAAATATGCTAAAAATCCGGTCATATTCTCCTGATAACTTATGTACCCGCCCGGTACAAACCATTTTAATACAATGCCACACAGGTAAGTCACTAAAATTCCAAGAAAAAATGATGGAACCGCCATCGTGACCTGCGTCAAGACTCCAAAGACTGCATCTAAGAACCTGCTTCCACATTTTGCCCACAATACCCCAAAGGAATTGACACAAGTACGATCATGACAAATGAAAGCACTGCCAGATAAAGTGTCACCGGCAGCTTATCTCCTATCAATTCCTTCACGGGCATCATTTCATTCATATTCTTGGAATACCGGTAACTCACGCCAAAATCCCCGTGCAGCACATCATCTGCCCAGGAAATATACCGTTCTACCGGTGGTTTATCCAATCCAAGCTCTTCTCGAAGCTGTGCCTCTCTCTCCGGTGTTGCCTCCGTTCCTAATATGGAACGTACCACATCTCCCGGAATTACCTGAAAAGCAAGGAAAGCAGCTACTGAAACGAGAAACAATGTCATAATGAGAGTGCATTATTTTTTTTATTAAAAATTTCATGTGTCTGCTTTCCTTTCTGATCAGATGATAACGGCACTATTTTTTGTGTCCGTCTTATTTTACAAAGTAAACTGTACTCATATCCTGTACATAAATCGGATAGAATTTGTATCCTGCAAGGTTCTTATTAAATGCTGTTGTGTTCGCCGGAACCTGGATAAATGCACTGGCTGCTTCATCGGCAAGGATCGTCTGAAGCTTCTTATAATCTGCTGCCTTCTCTGCTGCATCCTGTGTTGCCTGTGTCGCTTTCCAGAGTTCATCATACTCTGTGCTCTTGAAGTTCACAAAGTTCTTTTTCGAATCTGTCTGGAAACGGTTCAGCAGATATCCCGGTGTGAGGTCACTGCATGTGATACCACTGATCGTTGCCTGATACTCTCTGTTGGTATAAACATCTTCTAACCAGGTATTCCATTCTACAGCATCAATTGTTGCATTGATTCCTACTGCTTTTAACTGTTCTACCACAACCTCTGCGGTCTGCATATGGAACTCATAAACAGACGGAACTGCGATCGCAAGATCAAATCCATCTGCATATCCTGCCTCTGTAAGAAGCTCTTTTGCCTTTTCCACATTTGCAGAAGTACCATAAAGATCATTTAAGTCCTCATAGTAATATTTTAATGTAGGAAGCATTGCAGAGCTGATGAGTGTTCCGTTTCCACCGGCTACGAACTCATTCACCATATCTTTATCCAGTGCGTAGCAGATCGCCTGACGTACCTTCACATCAGAAAGCGGTTCATAGTCATTGTTTAAGAACAATGCCTGCACAACATTGGATGGGGATGAGATCACATTAAAGCTGTCCTTTAACTCATTCGCCTGGGAATCTGTCAGGTATGCATAAATATCAATGCTTCCACCCTGAAGCTCTAACAATGCAGTATCTGCACTTCCCACAATTTTAAAATCTACCTCATCAAGATAAGGAAGTCCTTCCTGCCAGTAATTTTCATTCTTCGCAAGAACGATTCCCTCCTGTGGAGTGTAAGAAACAAAAGAAAACGGTCCTGTTCCAACCGGATTCGCCTCTGCATCTTCTCCGCTTCCTGCAGGAATAATTGCAGTTACAAAACTGTAGATCAGTTCTGTATTCGGTGTATCCACTGTCACCTGGACCGTCTTGTCATCTAAAATATCAACTGACTGAATTGTCTGTAAAGTTGCTACTAATGGTGTTCCATCTAAAAGACCTGCTGCTCTTTCTAATGAGTACTTCACATCCTCACATGTCACATCATTACCATTATGAAACTTCACACCATCTCTCAATGTAAAAGTATATACTAATCCATCGTCTGAGATGCTGTAATCACTTGCTACAGCGCAAATCAGGTTACCGTTCTCATCCGGTTTTACCAAACCTTCGAAAACATTAAACAGAATCTCTTTAGTTCCTGCCGCAGTTGCCTTATGTGGGTCAAGACTGTCAATATCCTGCTGTATGCCTACAACAACGGAGCCGCCGTATACAGGTCCTTCACTGATTTCTGTCTCCTGTACATTCTGCTCCTTAGAGGAAGTATCCTCCGAAGACTCTCCTGTGCCATCTGCGCCACATCCGCCCAGTACAGCCATTGCCAGAAGTGCCATGAAAAGAATGTGTAATCTTTTTTTCATAATTTGCTCTTCTCCTCTTCGAATTGCTTTTTCCTCTCATTATTCAATTGCTTTTTTATTCTATCACACAACATGAAAAAACAAGCTATTTTGTTAATTTTTTGACAATTTTAATTTTTCCATTTATAAAGCATCTCATCCTGCAGTATTTCTTCTGTCGGAACCGTTGGATTCTGGATATTTTTTAATGTTACTGTTACAACTCCATCTTTATAACTTGAAACCACATCCGTTGAAAAACACTTTCCCGGAGCTACAGCCTGCTGTCTGTTGGGATACATCGTCCACATCTGAATCAGGTTATAATCCTTATCATATAACAGTATCTTAGCACACAAATCATCATTCTCATTACTTGTAAGTCTAAGAACAGCCGGACGCCTGTTTCCTGCATTATCGATAAATTCACTAATAGTTTCGTTTTCTTCATCCAGACATCCCGTTACATTTATATATCCCTTTGCCTCAAGTTGTTCTACTGTCACATTTTTATCCAGATCCAATAATTCATTCCATGCTTTGTCACCTGTCATTCCCCATCCTGTTTTCTTTAAATAGAAGAAACATATTCCAAGCATCGCCAATGCGATGAGGCATAATGCCACATATATTCTCTTTTTCCCCATATATATCCTCCTTAGCCGCTGACATTATTGTTAAAATAAAGATTTGATTCCGATAAGTTTTTCTTCATTTCATTTTCCTCTTCTAAACTCGATTATAATATATATATGCAATTTAATCTACTACTTTAAACTCTTCGTTTTCAACAGCCTGCGCTTTTATTTGTTCATAATAATCCTGCCATTCTTCTTCTATTTCATTTATGCTTTTTGCCTGTGGCGCAACTTCTTTAAACTCTTTTTCCTTTGCTGCCATATACTTCTGTATCGGCAAATCTTTTTTATATACTTCGAATTCATAATTCCAATAATCTTCTTCTGAATCGAATTGCTCTATAATCGCCATTGCATCTTCTTTATTATCAGACTGTTTAATAAATACCTTTAACTTTTCTAGATAATCATATACTTCTTGATCTGTCACTGTATACCCTGCTTCAATTGCCTGCTGATATAACGCTTCCCTCTCCTCCACATATAAAACAGCCTGTTTCCTTGCATCCTCTTGATTCATTCCAAAAGTAGTATAAAACATCATTGCCTGTTCTACTTCCTTATTTGTTATAACTCCATTCTTTCCTCTCGCATATATCATTTCATTTCCATTTTCATCATTTGCATATTGTTTAAGCAAATTTCCCCAATCAGAAAACTTGGTCTCATAAGATGGTTCTGCTAATATTGGGATTCCTACCATTAAAAATAAAATTCCCATAAAAAAAGATGCACACAATGCCTGTATCTTTTTTTTCATATAACCCCGCCTCCTACTTTGTATTCAAATTTAATCTAACAGAATCTGCTGACGAAGCTGGCATACCTCCACTACAAGACAGCATAAAACTTAATGTTCCTGTATTACTTGTTGTTGCAGAATATGTTACAGATGTCGTATTATCATATGTTGAACCATTTTCCCATTTAGATGTATCAACATATAATTGTCCCTTCGTCCAGCTCGAAAAAACGGTTCCATTTGAATGTTTGACGTTGTCCAAACTACATACAGGACATGATGTTGTATATGCCCTATTAAAAAATACTGTCTTTGATCTTCCTGTAAATTTATTGTTACTTCCACTCGCTGTATAATTTTCATTGTAATGAACCTCAACGGTTATTGTAGACCACCCACCCCCGGAACTGCAAATAATTGTTTCTTTTGAGTAGAATTTGTTATTACTCCTGCTTTAACCGGATAACTTATAAAACAAACTAGAAAAAACAAAATTAAAAAACAAATACATTTTCCAGATATCTTTTTTAAATTCAAACTCATTTGTTAAAACTCCCTTCTACTAAATAATTAACTTTTGTCAACTGATCACAAAATAATTTTCTTCATGCTGCCAATATCAAGAAGTCACTACATCTTGCTCTACTGAATTAAACTTTCTTTAATTCCAAACACCATTATTGATATTTTCACCCCTTTCACAACTACACATCATCATTTAATCGTTAACCAGCGCTGATTTTTTATTTATCATTTCCGTTATCCAAAGTTATGATAAATAAATTATTCTATACTTCAATAATACCAATTTCATCTTCGAAATAACATGACGTTTCATTAAAATATTTTTTCAATAAAACGTCATGTTATTTTGTACTACTTGCGCCTAAAATGAGTGTATTCAAAAGAAAAGGAGAATAACTTCATATGAAAAAAACAAAACTTTATTTATTTTATTATTATTACTTGTCACCGTGAATTTCGGAAAATACACCTTTATCAGTTCTGCTTCGTCTGTTGCTCCGACATCACTTTTAGGTGAAAATGATAACAAAAATATTTAATCTTCTTCATTTATCTTTTTCAAAAACTGTAAGATAGTTTTGTAGACTCTTTGAGTTCCATACATTCTGCTTAATACCAATGCATATAATAAATATCTTTTCACATCTTGCTTTTCATTAATATTATTTTTTAAATATTTATTATATGCATACTCTCCAATATATTCATCTAATAATTCCGTTTTGTTTCTCCGTATTCTTTGTTCTATTCCTTCTCTATATATACATTCTGCCTCATCAAAATTTCCCCTATCCGATCTCCATCTAGCATAGTTTAGTTTTGCCAAAAAAGTTTCATAATATTTTTCTGTTTTCATGAAATCCATATCATCTAAAAAAGCTTTTATAAGATGCATTGCTTCTTCTGATTTTCCATCTTTCGCCATGCATACAGATATGTGATCAATTAAATTAATTTCAAGCATAGTATAAACATGTCTTTTTTTACCAATTTCTTTCTCGTTCATCGTATAAGACAAAATATTACGAAACATATCACAGCACTGATTCCATGTTTTTCTTCCTGTGTTTTCTTCTATAGAAACTTGAAAAAATTCCAAATACTGTCTATTTTTCGCCACTTCTTTTTCGCCTAAAACCGTCTTCAACTCCTCTAATAATTCTGGCAATCTTTCATTTTTTTCCATAAACAACTCATATGAGATTTCTCTACGCAAAAGTAACGCATCAATATTTCCTGTATTGACCAATTCTATATAATATCGATTCTCCGTA
The DNA here is from genome assembly GCF_000174195.1 of Roseburia inulinivorans DSM 16841. GTDB lineage: Bacteria > Bacillota > Clostridia > Lachnospirales > Lachnospiraceae > Roseburia > Roseburia inulinivorans. The sequence goes on from NZ_ACFY01000165.1 coordinate 36,280, forward strand.
CCAATTTTTTCTGTTAATGCTTTATAATTATTCCGTGTTGGTTTACGACCATTTTCAATCCTTGAATAACTTTCCACACTACAGATTCCATCACTGATTTTTTCCTGTGTGAAATTTACTTTTTTTCTTTCTGTTGAAAGATATTGTCCTACATGCTCCAGCATAATTTCATTTGACTGCGGCACATATATCTGACTTTGAGCTCGATAGCCAAATTCTTCAAAAAAACTTTGTAATATCTTGATATCTTCCTGCTCTTTGCTCATATCCCGCTTTTCTTTCAAACCTACCAAAATATGCAGACGCATAATTTCCAATAAACAATACAACGATTTTTGTTTTCGCAATAATTCAAGTGTTTTTTCAAATATTTCAAATGAGCCTTCTGTATCTTTCCCCTCTATTACAAGATTGCCCCAAAGACAGACAAGAAGCGGATATATCTTTACTTTCTGCTGTTCTTCTACATAATGAACATTAACATACTGCATTAACTGATAAAATCTTGAAATAACTTCTTCTTTTTCCTTTGGATTTACTTTGCATAACAAATTCAGATATATAGCATAAATATGTATCTCTCTTACACTGAAAGTTCCCTCTATTTTCTGCGATTTTATCAAAAAACCACAGGTACATTCCAATGCCTTCTCATAACATTCTGTTGCTTTCTTTAAATCTGCAGTATCTTTCTCAGCCACAATCCCTTTTATGAACCATGCATACTGCTCTCTGATCTTCTTATTTAGTGAAACATTTCCGGTCGGCATATGCTCCAGTAACATCCCCAGTTTTTTATAGTTTTCATTTCGAATACACGCTCTGGTACTTTCTTTCCATTTAAAATAAACTACTTCTTTTTCAGAAATATAAGCCGTCAATCCCAATATTCCAAATCCCATCCTGTCCAAAAATATATTTACCGATAATATATCTGGTATCATTTCATCATTTTCATACAGGCAATAGGTTGATACTCCACAAATACCTCTACAAATATCATTCACGCTAATCTGATATTTTGTTCGTATCCCATATAAAAGTCTACCAATATCTAATCCCATTTTTCTATCTTCTCCCAACTTGCCGAAAAGTCCAATTTTCCGTATCGAAAATTGGACTTTCATTCATCTTTTTTTTATAAATCCAGCAAGAATCCGAATTATCAAAACAACTGCCGTTAATACAATACACAAGTACTGTATCGGAAATATCTTTTTTTCTTGAAGGACTAACTTGTCGTTTTCATTCACAACAACTACTTTGTTGTAAAAATCTTTCTTTTCTAAAATCTCTTTATCATAAAATATTTTGCGATCCAATAACTCATATCTGTCTACAAGTGGGAATTTAGTTGCAGACATTATGTAAGTGTTGTCATTTTCATCTTTTAACATGAAAAAGAAGGATGACTTATTTTCTGTGTACGCATAATCAGCTAACGTGAATTCTTTATTTTCTATCACGAATGGATCATCTGATGTCATTTTCATAAGGTTCTCACTGTTTTGAGGATATTTATGTGAAACAATCAGACATAATATTATTATATATACCAAAAACATTCCTATATCGTACTTTCGTGTCATAAATTTCACCCATTCCATGCACACTTTTGCCTTCGCGTACATTATATCATCTTTCCACCTCAAAACATATGACGTTTTACTGAATTTCTACAATCTATAACCACATTCGTACATTTTTTGTTCACAATAAATTCACTGGATTTTTTGTCGAATCTGGTGCATAATATTAATTGTTGTGGTGATACCACGACATGGGTTTTATTAATTATAACCCCCTTCTTAATTTGGAAAAGCCTTGAAAGAATGTCTGCATACATTCCCTCAGGGCTTTTCTTTTTTGTTCATCAACGCTCTAAACCCGGCGTTTTCTTATTTTCATTTGTCTGATAAAAACTTAACGTTTTCCTGCCTTCATCTCATCCAAGATTTCAGCCACCGCTTCTCTCTCATCAAAATGATATTTCACACCTTTGATCTCCTGATAATCTTCGTGTCCTTTTCCGAGGAGCACGATCATATCGCCCGGCTTTGCATTTTTCATGCAGTAAGCGATCGCTTCTTTCCTGTCGTCAATCTCGATGTATTTGCCGTTGCTTCTCGCCAGACCGACTTTGATATCATTGTTAATATCACGGATTTCCTCATCCCTTGGGTTATCGCAGGTCAGCACACAGAGATCTGCCATCTCACCTGTCACCTCACCCATATCATATCTGCGGAGTTTAGAGCGGTTGCCGCCGCCGCCGTACACACAGATCAGACGCTTTGGGTGATATTCCATCAATGTCGTGAGAACGCTTCTTGTGCTCACTTCATTATGTGCATAGTCAATGATCAGCGTATAGTCTTTGGATACCGGAAGCATTTCCACCCTGCCTTTTACCTGCACTTTGGAAAGTCCCTCTAAAATTGCCTCGTCCGAAATTCCAGCCAGATGACACACTAACATGGTCACCATGGAATTGTATACTGAAAATCTTCCCGGAATATGAACTTTCGCCTGACAGTCCATGCAGCCTGTCACGTTAAAATGCATTCCAAGCTTTCCATCCTCGTTGATAAATCCAATATCAGATGCCATGAGATCTGCTTCTCTTTCTGCCGAAAACGTTTTCACTTCGCATGTATGTCCTTTTAAGATACCGTCCACATGTTCATCATCTGCGTTGACAATTCCAATCCTGCACTGGCGGAACAGAAGGCTCTTGCACTCCATATATTCCTCAAATGAGGCATGCTCTGCCGGTCCGATATGATCCGGTGACAGATTTGTAAAAATACCATAATCGAACAGGATTCCCGCAGTGCGGTCTAATTTCAATCCCTGTGAGGAAACTTCCATCACGACATACTCGCAGCCAGCCTCCACCATAGCAGCAAACATGCGGTGTAATTCGTAGGATTCCGGTGTTGTATTTTTTGATGGAAGATGTTCTTCACCGATCATCGCACCGATGGTTCCAATCAGTCCGACTTTCTTTCCTGCCATCTCAAGTACTTTTTTGATCATATAAGTGGTGGTCGTCTTTCCTTTCGTTCCGGTCAGTCCGATGGTGACAAGCTTTCTTGCCGGATGGTCAAACAATGCAGCGGACATCAGCGCAAGTGCCAGACGAGCGGACTCCACTTTTAACACAGTGATGTTTTCTGGAATCTGCGCTGCCTCCTCTTCCTTCTCCAGCACAATCACGGAAGCTTCTTTTTCGACCGCATCCGGGATATATTTATGACCGTCTGTCACTGCCCCTACCATGCAGACAAACATCGTTTCCGGTGCAATCTTTCTGGAATCATAAATAATATCACGCACTTCTGTTTCAAGGCTTCCCTGAAGAAGTGTGTATTCAATTTCCTCACAAATCTTACTTAATTTCATTTTATCGTTTCCTTTTTTCTTTCAACGTATCGTTTTTCTTATTTTCTGATCTGGCTATAAAAATACTCGTAAAACAATTATTCTTTTCGCATACAGGTTTCCGTGATCATCTTATTTTAAAATATGGGATGCATCGATCTCAGCCTCAAATACGGTATGGGATGGACCTGTCATAAAAAGATGGTTCGTTTTCTCATCCCACTCGATCAGAAGTGGTCCGCCAATCTGTTCCACGGTCACCTTGCGGTCACATTTTCCGGTCAGAATCGCAGTCACTACCGCAGTAGCGCATCCGGTTCCACAACCTATCGTCTCACCGGTTCCGCGCTCCCACTCACGGATCTTCAGATAATCCCTGCTCACAAACTCCGTAAAAGTAACATTCGTTTTATTAGGGAAAATGGATGTCATATATTCAATCTCTTTTCCGTATTTTTCCACGTCAAGTTCTGCCACAGAATCGACAAACATTGCACAGTGCGGATTTCCCCATGAAACCGCAGTAATGTGAAAGGTGCGGTCTAATACCTGTACCGGCTGATCGACAAATGTATCCATTTCTGTGTTGATTGGGATCACTTTTGTAGAAAGTCTCGGTTCCCCGATATCTGCCCGGATGTTAGATACATAACCGTCTGTCACTGTCAGTGTCAGATGCTGCATGCCGCCCAGAGTCTCGATCACAAGCTCTGTCTTATCGGTCAGTCTGTGGTCGTACACGTATTTTCCGACACTGCGCAGTGCATTTCCGCACATCTCGCCTTCCGTTCCGTCCGGGTTAAACATACGCATACGGAAATCCCCCTTGTCTGACGGGCAGATCAAAACCATTCCGTCAGAACCGATCGCAAAATGCCTGTCACTTACGAATCTTGCAAGTTCCGGCAGATTTTTAAGTTCCTGATGAATTGCATCTATATATACATAATCGTTTCCAAACGCCTGCATTTTTGTAAATTTCATAGTTTTCCCTCTTTCTGTGTCTTTTTACCTATATCCTAGAGACAAATCCAGGGACTGCCATCTTCTGACAGTCCCTATCCATTTCTTTTATGAATTCATTGCACGGTCAAGGTCGGCAATGATATCTTCCACATTTTCAATACCGACAGACATACGCAGGAAGCGGTCTGTAATGCCTAATTTTTCCTTGACATCCTTCGGTGTATCCTCGTGTGTCTGTGTGGTCGGATAAGTGATCAGTGTCTCTGTTCCGCCGAGACTCTCTGCAAACATGATCATATCCACGTTTCGAAGGATTTTCTGAACGGTCTCAAAAGAATCCACGGTAAAGGAGATCATACCTCCAAAGCCTCTCGTCTGTTTGATGGTTGTCGCATAATCTTTGTGATCCTCAAATCCAACATAGTAAACTTTTTTACTTTTGGCTGGGTTCTTAACCACTCCGCCACTTTTTTTGCATTCTCGTTATGTCTGTCCATACGAACCGGAAGTGTCTTGATTCCGCGGAGTAACAACCAGCAGTCCATCGGTGCTAACTGGCTTCCATGAGACTTGATATGCACATGGATCTTCTCTGCGATCTCCTCATTGTCTTTCACCACAACGATTCCGGAAAGTGTGTCGTTATGTCCGCCAAGATATTTTGTGGAGCTGTGTGTTACAATGTCAGCTCCCAGTTTTAATGGATTCTGGAAATATGGTGTTAAAAATGTGTTATCAACCACCATAAGTGCCCCAACGCTTTTTGCAATCTCAGATAAAGCCTGAATATCTGCCACTTTCATCATCGGGTTGGTCGGTGTCTCAACGAAAAACATTTTTGTATTTGGCTTGATTGCTGCCTTCACTGCGTCAAGATCATCCATCTCCACGTAAGTGTGCTCAATGCCGTATTTTCCGAACACGTCACCGATAATACGGAAGGTTCCGCCATAAATATCATCAGAAAGAAGAACATGGTCTCCCGGATTCAGCAGAGAAAATACAGCCATATTTGCAGCCTGTCCGCTGGAAAATGCAAATGCTTTGATTCCACCCTCAAGGATTGCCATGGTACGCTCTAACTCCTGTCTGGTAGGGTTTTCCAGACGGCTGTACGCAAAGCCTGTGGATTCTCCAAGTGCCGGATGTCTGTAAGTCACTGCCTGGAAAATCGGCATGCTGACTGCTCCGGTCAACGGTTCTGTTCCGAGCGCCCCATGTACCGCTTTGGATTCAAAATGTAAATTATCTTTTTTGTCATAATCTGTATAATTGCTGAAATTCTTCATAATATAAATCCGCCTTTCTGCTTATCATGTTCTTCTGTCTTTATCTTTTCCTGTTTTGAAACTGCCTATGTAAAGCCTCAGAAAATCTGTCTGCCTTCCATATATAAGCTAATTATACAAAACACAATTTAAAACATATACAACTTCTGTGTTGTCTATATTGCAAATTGTGCTTTTTTTCTTTATAATAAATCTATCATTTGCGATGCAGGCTTACTTACCCATGCGAAAAACCTGTCTGAACTTTAAAACAGGCTATTTTACAAACGGAAAGGATACTTATTATGCCAGAATATAAAAAAGTAGGCTATCTGACAACAGATTTTAAAAATGTTTCATTTAAAAGACGAGGAAATGCGCTCCTTCCACTACCACTATCACGATTTTCACAAGATTCTGATTCTGTTGAATGGAGATGTGACCTACTGTATCGAAGGACGTTCTTATGACCTGAAAAAAATGATATTGTCCTAGTGCACGCCGGGGAAGTCCACAAACCGGTCATTCACTCCGATGCTGTCTATGACCGTATTATTATTTACGTTTCGCCGGATTTTCTGACCGCATACCGGGATTCGGACAGCGATCTCAGCCTGTGTTTTCAAAAAGCTTATGAAGAAAAGTCCCATGTACTGCGTGTCCACTCCTTTGGAAACAGTCGGTTAGGTGCGGTTACCAAAGATCTGGATGCTTCCCTCTCGGATTCTGATTTTGCACATGAACTGCATCATAAACTTTTATTTTTAGAGTTTCTGATCCAATTAAACCGCGCCGCCGGACACAATAAAATAGAATTTATCGAGACTTCCGCTTCGAGTGAAAAAATACTGTCCATTTTAAATTATCTGAATGAACACTTAACAGAATCCATCAGTATTGACGATCTCTCCTCCCGTTTTTACTTAAGCCGCTATTATCTCATGCACACATTTAAGGAACAGACCGGCTACAGCATCGGCAGTTATCTCTCCACCAAGCGTCTGCTGCTCGCCAAAGAACTGATTTTATCCGGGAAACCGATCACAGATGTCTGTTACGAATGTGGATTTAAGAACTATTCCACATTTTCCCGTGCCTATAAAAAATGCTTTGGCGAATCTCCGAGAGATTTACGCCAAAGCACTCTTATCCAATAAATGATCAGGTTCTTTCGTTTCTTGTTCTTTTCATGACCGATCACACTTTTTCAGCCATGGCATTCATAAGAGTCGGAATCAACTGTTTCTTTCTTGAAATGATTCCCTCTAAGAGGATGCCATTTTCATTTTCTTCTCTTTCAAATGCATCTGCAAGAATCTTGCCTGCATCATGTCCCTCAAAAATCACCTTGGAAGACTCTTCTAAAATATCTGTCAGCATCACATAAACCATGTCGATTCGCTTCTCACCCAGAACTTCTTTTAAGAACGGACGGAGCTTCTCTGCTACTTTATCAAGTTCTTCACGGCTCATGGCGCTGATCTGTGCAACTCCGAAGTCAAACTCATCCGTATGGAAAATCTTGAAATCAGAATAGAAAATTTCCTCAGTCGTCTTATTTTTGAAATCGCTTCCCGCCTTGAACATGTTCTTTGCATGTGTCTCAATATCTACTTTTGCAATCTTTGCCAGAGCCTCTGCAGCCAGAATGTCTAGCTGTGTGCAGGTCGGAGAACGGAACATTAACGTATCTGACAGAATCGCTGACAATAACAATCCTGCAATATGCTGCGGGATCTCGATATTTTTCTCACCGAACATCTGGTAAATGATCGTGGACGTACATCCCAACGGCTGATTTCTGAAATAGACCGGAGAGATTGTCTCTAAGCTTCCGATCCTGTGATGATCGATGATCTCTAAAATCTCCGCTTCATTGATATTATCAACTGCCTGCGACTTCTCATTATGATCCACCAGAATGATCTGTTTTTTCTGCATGCTCATCAGGTTACGTCTGGATACCATTCCGAGATAGTTTCCATTTTCATCCAGAATCGGGAAATCACGATGCCTGATCTTAGACATTGTCTCCTTGATGTCATCCACATAATCGTCAATATCAAATGTCACAAGATGCTCTCTCGTCATAAATTCTTTGATCGGCATACTCTGATTGATGAGCCTTGCAATGGAAAATGTGTCGTATGATGTTGTGATAATGATACAGTCTTTTTATTTGCCATCTGTACCACTTCCGGATCCACTTCAAAACCACGTCCAACAATAATGCAGCTTGCATTCGACTCCAACGCACGGATCTGCGCTTCCTTCTGTGGTCCTAAGATCACCATATCATCTGCTTCAATATATTCCGATAAATATGCAGGATCAGACGCTCCGACAACAACTTTTCCACGGATAAAATACGCATGTTCATTACCCGCGATAATATTACCATCGAGTGTCTCTGCAATATTCTTATACTGGGTTCTCGCTTTGGACAACACCCGGTTGTCGTAAACATCCATGTAAGAGGTTGCAATATCCTTTGTTACGATCACACCCTCTAACTTTCCAAGCCGGTTTGTCACCGGAAGTGTTACGACATCTAATTTTTTCATGGTTTCCCATGCTTTTTTTAATGAAATCTGAGAACTAATTCCGGCTGTTTTGCGGATGGAAATATCCTTGAGCTGTGCCCCTACATCTGTAATTAATTTCGGATCCTCCACCTTAAAATAATCCAGCACATACCGGGTTTCCTCACTGATCGCTCCAGCACGCTTTGGTACATACTGGCGCTCTCCCAGCTGATTTTTCAGATATGCATAAGAAATTGCCGCACATATCGAATCCGTATCCGGATTCTTATGTCCGACAACCCATACTTTTTTTGGTTCAATATTCATAAATTCCTCACTACCTTAAAAATTAAAAACGCCTAATGAATATAAAATAAATGCAACCAACATCACAAAATTGATAATGGAAAACCAGGAAAGTACTTTGACATATCCCTTTACAGCGCCAACGCTTTTCTCCATCTCATCCATTTTTTCAATTTTTAGAATCAAACTCGTTGAACAGATCCTGAATATTGCGATAGCATTTTACATTCTCGGAGTGAACTTTCTCTGAAAGATCCGTTTTGATAGAATCCAGCTGGGAGGTTGCATTCTCCAGCAATGCCTTCACTTCTGCGACCTGCTCATCGCTTACTTTCTTATTGGCTGCTGTCTGTTCTTCGATAAACTGCCTGCCTGCCTCGATCTGATCTTCTCCAAGCTTTTTGCTGGCTGCGATCTGATTCTCATTTAACTTGCGGTTTGCCTCTAACTGTTCCTCAGTCACTCTCTTCACATCTGCGACCTGCTTTGAGACACTTATTTCAATCTCATTCATCTTCGCGGTGACACGTTCTGCAAGCTCGTCTACTTTTTTGCTGAAATCAGATACGATCTCATCTGCCTCTTCCTGTCTCTCACTTAAGATCTGCTCTAGTTCCTGCGCTTTGTCTTCTCTCTCATTCACAAGATTCTGCAGCTCCTGTACCTTGCTCTCCTTGGATGTCAATAAATTCTGTAACTGTTTTGCTTTCTCCCTGAATTCATCGATCTGACTTAATAAAAAATCTTCTTTTTCCACTTTACTATGTATCCTTTCCTTAGCACGCACCGCTTTTCCTGCGTGTTCTGTTTTATCTTCTTTTGCATACAGCCTTGCAGACGGCTGTGTAATTTTTTTCTTCTTCCGGTAATTCTGTGCTATTCTCTGAAACAGACCTGCCATTTACGTCTCCTCCCACAGCCAGCCTAAAATAAACTATATTTATTTTACCATTTGCGCTTTTTCTTGTAAAGGAAAAACCTTCCTTTACATTATGTTATCCTGTAGCTGACAGTTTAAGGTATCCTGTGGATTTAAAAGAAGCGGTTCCAGACGGAACCGCTTCTGATAAGAAAGGGATTATACTTATTTGCTTATTTTGTTATGAATGATATTCATACTTCAAAATTGCCGTTCATTATTTACATAATTTTTTGAACTCATCAGCTACGAACTGTACTTTTGTTCCAACAACAACCTGAACAGCTGTTTTACTTGGTCTGATAACGCCAGCTGCACCGGCAGATTTGATTTTCTTCTCATCTACTAAAGAGCTGTCTTTTACTTCAAGACGAAGTCTTGTAATACAGTTATCAATGCTTGTAACGTTTGCTGCACCACCAACACCTTCTAAGATTGTTGCTGCTACAGTTGTGTAATCGCTGCTTCCAAGATCAACTTTTTTCTCTGCTTCTACATCATCATCTTCTCTACCAGGAGTCTTTAAGTCAAACTTTGTGATAGCGAAACGGAATACAACGTAGAATACGATAAATGCTGCGATTCCAAGAGGAATGATCATCCATGTATTCTTTGCTGCAGGAAGGGATGCAGAGAAAAGAAGGTCAGTTGCTCCGGCGGAGAAACAGAAACCTGCTCTGAATCCAACTAATACAGTAATAACTGTGAAGATACCATATAATGCTGCATATACAACGTAAAGAGCTGGTGCAAGGAACATGAAACCAAACTCGAATGGCTCTGTAACACCACAAACGAATGCACAAAGAGCTGCGGAAGCTACAAGTCCGATTGCAACTTTCTTCTTGTCACTCTTAGCTGTGTGAACCATAGCAAGAGCTGCACCCGGGATACCGAACATCATACATGGGAAGAATCCAGACATATACATACCTAAATCCCATGTTACATCAGCAGATGTCTCACCTGCCCAGAAGTGTCCAAGGTCACCAAGTCCGATCGTATCGAACCAGAATACGTTGTTTAATGCATGGTGTAATCCTGTTGGGATCAGTAATCTGTTTAAGAATGCATAAATACCAGCACCAACTGCGCCAAGACCTTCAATACCCTGACCTACTGCTACTAAAGCACCGAATACTACCGGCCAGATAAATAACAGGATTGCTGAAACAATAATAGAAACAACACCTGCAACGATTGCTACGCAACGTTTACCACTGAAGAATGATAACCAGTCAGGTAATTTTGTACCTTTGAATTTGTTGTAGCATGTTGCACCGATAATACCTGCAAGGATACCGATAAATGGGTTTGCAATTTTACCAAATGCAAGAGATTTTGTTGCATTGTCAGCGATTGCTGGCATTAATGTTGTAACTGTTCCTACGGAAAGAAGGTTTGTCATCATTAACCATGATGCTAATGCTGCAAGACCTGCTGTACCATCATTGTCGTCTGCCATTCCGACACCGACACCGATAACAAAAAGAATTGCCATGTTATCAATTAAAGCGCCACCTGCTTTTACAAGGAAGAAACCGATCATCTGAACGATACCGGTAACATCACCACCCTGCATGGTAGATGGACAAAGCGCATATCCAATACCCATTAAGATACCACAGATTGGAAGACACGCAACTGGAAGCATTAAAGCTTTTCCTAATTTCTGCAAATACTTCATCATACTAAAAGCTCCTCCTTTTTTTATAATCCCTTTTAGTTTTATTTTATACCGTTAGAAACACGGCTAAAATACGTTTTTCATATCACAGATCCCTGTCTGTTTATTTCTTTAAGATCAGAACTGTATCACCCGCATTGACATCAGATCCCGTCACTGCTTCCACGGTCTGATAATCCGACGTGTTGCATACAACCATCGGTGTGATCACATCATAACCTGCTGCTTTCACTGCCTCAAGGTCAACCGAGATCAGCAGATCTCCTTTTTTCACCGCATCCCCATTTCCTTTATGGGCGGTAAAATGTTCTCCCTTTAATGCGACAGTATCTAATCCGATATGCACAAGCAATTCCACGCCCTCTGTGGTCGTCATGCTCACTGCATGCTTCGTATCAAATAACATCTCGATCGTGCCGTCTGCCGGTGCGTATATCTTACCATCTTCCGGCTGGATTGCAACACCCTTGCCTAAGATCTCTTCTCCGAATGTCGGATCACTTACCTGACTGATTGGAACTGCCTTTCCTTTGACCGGTGCACCAATCTCAATTCCTTTGTCTTTTTTCTTCAAAAAATCGAACACCTTAATCCCTCTTTTCTGTATTATGATGTACTTTAGTCTGTCATGCAGACACGCTTAATATGTATCGCAAGAAACATGATCTCCTCGCCGGATATCTGACCGCCGTACTCTTTTTCGATATATTCTGCAATATGTTTACTGCACTCATACTCTCTCGGATACTTGTTCTCCATCAGCTTTGCAAATTCGATCTCCTCATCTTTCAACAACTCATGCCGGTAAAGACGCTGTGCCAAAAACTTCAGATGTGTGACAAATCTCTCATAGTGGAGCGATTCCTCATCAAATTCAATGCCCATCTCCTGTTTGACCAGTTCTAAGATCCCCTGTATCATATTCGTCATTGCAAAGGTATCGTTGATCGTTGTATCGTACTCTGCATTCACAAAATGGAGTGCGATAAATCCCGCCTCATCCTCTGAAAACTTTGTTCCGAGTTTTTCATTCAAAAGATCGATCGCATATTTTCCCATCAGGTATTCCTGATGATAAAACTTCTTGATTTCCCACAGCAGTGCATTCTTCAGCTGGATTCCCTGCGCCTGTCTCTGAATCGCAAAATTGATATGATCTGTCAGTGTGATATAAATACTCTGATTCAACTGTACATTCAGATTCTTTTTCGCATAGGTAATGATATCACTCGTGAGCTGCATATGCTCTAATGGAATGTTCTCTAAAATCTCCTGAAACTGCCGGGAAAGCTTCTCGTTCTCAATCCGGAAAACCTTCTCGATCCTGCTCTCATCAATCGCATCACCCGTATGTGCCTTGAATCCAATCCCCTTACCCATGATAACAACTTCCTGCTGATTCTCATCATATGCTGATATTACGTTGTTATTAATCACTTTCTGGATAACCATATGCCACTCCGTTTTTATTTGATAAAAGCCTCTGTTTTACTGTGCATTCTAAAAAGAAAAACCAAATTTTACAAAATCCAAGTATAGAAATGTAAAATCTGGTTTTGCCTGCTTATCAGTAACAATCCAATATTTTATTCGCTTGATTTAAGAAAATTTTAACATTCATTGTTTATTATGTCAAGTTTTATTCCTGCTTATTTTCTTTTTTGTAAGCATTTACTATATATGCATCTAAAACCTATACATAATAGCCAATATCCCTGCCATCTTCTACCGGAGTTTTACAGATTCGTTTCAAAGAACGCTTTTATTGCATCACATGCTGCATCTTCGTCGTCGCCTTCTACCGTTACAGTCACAGTCTGATCTTTTTTGACTCCCATTCCCATAACTGCCATCAGGCGAGAAGCATCTACGGATTTTCCATCTTTTTCAAGTGTTACTTTGCTCTGGAAATTTTTCACTTCCTTTACAAGCATCCCTGCCGGTCTTGCATGGATTCCCAACTCGTCTTTTACTGTGTAACTGAATGATTTCATTTTCATTTCCTCCTTAAACATTAAGCATTTAATATTTTATCTCTTACAGGCAGCACCATCGCCGGTGATACCGATAATTCATCAATTCCCATTTTTACAAATGTCTCCGTAAGCGTTAAGTCTGCCCCGAGTTCCCCACAGATACCTGCCCAGATTCCCGCTTTGTGTGCGCTGTCAATGACCATCTGGATCATCTTGAGCACTGCTGGATGATGGGAGTCATAAAACTGGTCAAGCTTTGCATTCTGCCTGTCGATCGCGAGCGTATACTGTGTCAGGTCGTTGGTTCCAATACTGAAAAAGTCAACCTCTTTTGCCAGTTCATCTGCGATCATCACAGCTGCCGGTGTCTCGATCATAATGCCAAATTCCACATTTTTAAACGGAATGCCTTCTGAGGTCAGCTCTGCTTTTACCTCTTCCATAATCTCTTTGACTTTTCTCACTTCCCATACCGATGCGATCATCGGGATCATAATGGAAATATTGCCGAACATGCTGGCGCGGAGCAGTGCTCTCAACTGTGTCTTGAAAATATCCGGCTGATCCAGACAGATCCTCACGGCACGGTAACCAAGCGCCGGATTGTCCTCGTGTTCGAGTCCAAAGTAATCGATCTGCTTGTCTGCTCCAATATCCAGAGTACGGATAATGACTTTTTTTCCTGCCATCACTTCCGCAACCGTTTTATAGGACTGGAACTGCTCATCCTCTGTTGGGAAATGGTCACTCTGCAAATATAAAAACTCACTTCTGAAAAGTCCGATACCTGCTGCATCATTCTGTAAAACAGCGCCTAAATCTTTCACTTCGCCGATATTGGCATACAATTTTATTTCTTTGCCCTCTTTCGTGACGGTCGGCTTTCCCTTTAATTGCTGCAGTAATTCCTGACGGTTCTTTTCGTCCTGCTGCTTTTTCTCATATTCTCTTAATGTCTCCTCATCCGGATCAATGATCACGATCCCCTTGAATCCGTCCACGATCGCCATTTTTCCATTCACTTCTTTCGGAACTGCTGTGGATACCAGAGCCGGAATGTTCATCGTCCTCGCCAGGATTGCGGTATGTGAATTCGTAGAGCCATGTCGTGTCACAAAGGCAAGCACTGTCTCACGGTCTAACTGGATCGTCTCACTCGGTGCAAGATCATCTGCTGCTATGATATATTTTTCTTTTTCTGCTCCAGAAGTGTTCACCTTTTCTTCTTTCTGCGATAAAACACGGATCACACGCTCCGAGATGTCCTTCACATCTGCTGCACGTTCCTTCATATAATCGTCGTCCATATCTGCGAACATTCTGGCAAAGTTATCGCCAGTCGTTGCCACGGCGAACTCTGCGTTGACGGACTGTGCCTCGATGATATTCCGGACAGAATCAAGATAGTCTTCATCCTCCAACATCATCTGGTGCACTTCAAAAATGGCTGCATTTGCCTCTCCTACTTCTTTGACCGCTTTGTCATAAAGTCCTTTCAGTTCTTCTGCCGCCTGATCTCTGGCTGCCTCAAAACGTGCGATCTCTGCTTTCGCATCCTCAATCTTCACTCGTCTGACTACATTGTTTTCTTTGGAAATCTCTTTGATTTTTCCGATTGCGATTCCCCCGAATGCAATCTTTCCAGTTATGTTCTGCATTTGCTCCTCCTCACCAGACAGCTGATACCATTTTGGGAATCTGCCGTCAAAATTAAAAAAGCCGAAAAAGTTCACGCAGCCAACGGCGTCTTACTTTTCCGGTTTAGTACATTTGCATGTGAACTATCCTTAAAATATAATTTTATTATAAGTTTTCACAAAGTATTTGTCAACACAATTCTGCCAGTCTGTGTACTTTTGCTGCATCCACCACTTCATATTGATTCTTTTCCTGTATTCCTGCATAGGAGAAATCAACGTATTCATTCGAAGTTGTGATGTCTTTTTTCCATACCCGGCATGAACTGTGTACCTGATGAACTCCTGTATATGTCATTAGTTCTCTAACATTGTTCTCATTCACACCGCTTCCGGCAAGAATTTCAATCTCACTTCCATATTCCTTCTGAAGCTGTTTTAACCGTTCTCTTCCACTCCACACATCCGGTGCGCCGCCGCTCGTTAAGATTCGGTCTGCCCCAAGCCCAATCAATTGCTCGATCGTTTTCTTCTGATCGGCAACACAGTCAAAAGCGCGGTGAAACACCGCTTCCCTTCCCTGCTCATGTATCAGATAGATGACTTCTTTTGTACGTTCTGTATCTAAGGTTTGATCCTCTTTTAAAAATCCGAAAGCAATCCCGTCTGCTCCATGCTCCAGCAAAAGTTTTGTATCCAAAATCATTGTCTGATATTCCTCCGCAGAATAACAGAATCCACCACCTCTCGGACGTACCATCGCCACAACAGGAATCTCACACTGTTCCTTCGCGCAGATCAGATTTGCCAGTGATGGGGTAAGACCGCCAAGATATAATGCACTGTTTAATTCTACCCTGTCGGCACCATTTTCATATGCTGTTTTTACATCTTCAAAACTGCCGCAGCAGATTTCTAAAACTGATTTCATAGGTTTGTCACAATTCCTTTTCTTATCATTCGGATTGATGATTGTTATTATAAACTTTCTATCTTTTAAAATCTACTATCTACAAAAAATCTTTTTTTCATTTTCTCTATAAACAATAAAATGAATGTTCCGCGAACATTCTATTGTCCTGAATGCAGAAAGCCCGGAAAGGCTTACGCCTTTCCGGGCTTTCTGGAATTTACAATGACTCAGACAATGTCCAAATCTTATTTGTATAACTCAACTAATCTTAACAGATGTTCGTAACGAGCTTTTGCAGCTTCCTCAGATGCAGCAAAGAGTTTTGCAGCTCTTTCTGGGAAGGATCTTGTTAATCTGCTGTAACGTGTCTCGTTATTTAAGAACTCCTGATATGTTCCATCGCCTGGTTTAGATGTTAATGTGAATGGATTCTTTCCTTCAGCTTTCAGAGCTGGGTTGAAGGAGAAGAGGTTCCAGTAACCAGCAGCTACTGCTTTCTTCATCTCATCCTGGCAGTGGTTCATTCCACCTTTCACACCGTGTAACTCACATGGAGCATATCCGATGATCAGGGATGGTCCGTCATAAGCTTCTGCTTCTGCAAGAACTTTAACAGCCTGAGCCATGTTAGCACCAAGAGCAATCTGTGCTACATAAACGTAACCATAGCTCATAGCGATCTCAGCAAGGCTCTTCTTGCCAACTTCTTTACCAGCAGCAGCGAACTGACAAACTTCACCGATGTTGGAAGCTTTAGAAGCCTGTCCACCTGTATTAGAGTACATCTCTGTATCGAATACCATAACGTTTACGTTATGTCCGGAAGCAAGTACATGGTCTAATCCACCGAAACCAATATCATATGCCCATCCGTCACCACCGAAGATCCATACGGACTTCTTAGCAAGGTAATCTTTTTTCTCAAGAGCAGCTTTTGCATCTGGACATCCAGCTGCTGCAGCTTTCTCTAATTCAGCTACAAGAGCTTCTGTTGCAGGTGTATTTGCTTTTGTATCCTGTTTTGTCTCCATGAATTTAGCAAATGCATCTTTTAATTCTGCGCTTGCTTTATCAGAAGAAACACATTTCTCAACGCTTGCGATAGCCTGGTCACGTAATACTTCCTGACCAATCTGCATACCTAAACCATGCTCAGCGTTATCCTCGAATAAGGAGTTAGCCCAAGCTGGTCCTTTCTTGGAATCTTTGTTTACTGTATATGGTGATGTAGCAGCCGGGCCACCCCAGATAGAAGAACATCCGGTAGCGTTAGAGATGTACATATGCTCACCAAATAACTGTGTAATCAAACGAGCGTAAGATGTTTCAGCACATCCTGCACAAGATCCGGAGAACTCAAGTAATGGCTGGTTGAACTGAGAACCTTTTACAGTGTTGTCAGCTGGCATACCAGGTTTCTTGCCAACGTTTGCTACTAAGTAGTCAAATACTGGCTGTTCTTCTGCCTGAGATTCCTGTGGAACCATCTCGATAGCACCTACTGGACATACAGTGATACACTCACCACATCCCATACAGTCTAATGGAGATACGCTCATTGTATATTTGTATTCGCTTGCCTTTGGTTTTGTATCAGCAAGTTTGATATTAGCCGGAGCAGCTTTTACTTCGTCTTCACTTAACATGAATGGACGGATTGTAGCATGTGAACATACAAATGCACACTGGTTACACTGGATACATTTAGCAGCATCCCATGTAGGAACTGTTACAGCTGTACCACGTTTCTCATATGCTGATGCACCCTGCTCGAACTGTCCATCTGGGTTGCCCATGAATGCAGATACTGGAAGAGAATCACCATCCATTAATGCGATTGGATTCATTAAATCTTCTACCATCTTAACTGTCTCTGGACGACCTGTTAATTTCTTAGGAGCTGGATCTGCTTCTGGGTTAGACCAGGAAGCTGGTACTTCAACTTTATGTACAGCGTCAACACCTGCGTCGATAGCTTTGTAGTTCATCTCTACAACTGCGTCACCTTTTTTACCGTAAGATTTCTTAGCAGCAGCTTTCATGAAATCAACAGCTTCTTCAATTGGCATTACGTTTGCTAATTTGAAGAATGCAGACTGAAGAATTGTGTTAGTACGTTTACCCATACCAATTTCAATTGCTTTGTCAATAGCGTTGATTGTATATAACTGAATGTTGTTATCAGCAATATATTTCTTAGCTTCTGCATTTAAGTGATGAGCTAACTCTTCATCAGACCACTGGCAGTTAATCATGAATACTCCGCCTGGTTTTACGTCCTGAACCATCTTGAATCCTTTTGTTACATAAGATGGGTTATGACATGCAACGAAGTCTGCCTGGTTGATGTAGTATGGGCTTCTGATTGGTTTGTCACCAAATCTTAAGTGGGAAATTGTAACACCACCTGTTTTCTTGGAGTCATACTGGAAGTAAGCCTGGATGTATTTGTCTGTGTGGTCACCGATGATCTTTGTAGAGTTCTTGTTAGCACCTACAGTACCGTCACCACCAAGTCCCCAGAACTTGCACTCTACAGTTCCTTCAGCAGCTGTGATAGGAGCTGGTTTTACTTCTGGTAAGCTTAAGTTTGTAACGTCATCTACGATACCAATTGTGAAACGTGCTTTTGGAGCATCTTTCTCTAATTCTTTGTATACAGCGAATAAGCTTGAAGGTGGTGTATCTTTGGAACCTAATCCGTAACGTCCGCCTGTTAATACGATTGTATCAAGACCTGCCTCACGAAGAGTTGTTGCTACGTCTAAGTATAATGGATCACCAAGCGCTCCTGGCTCTTTTGTTCTGTCAAGTACTGCAACTTTCTTAACTGTCTTTGGAAGAACTTTTAAGAATGCTTCAGATACCCATGGACGGTATAAACGAACTTTAACTAATCCGACTTTCTCGCCCTTAGCTGTTAAGTAGTCGATTACTTCTTCTGCTACGTCATTTACAGAACCCATAGCTACGATAACGCGCTCTGCATCTTCTGCTCCGTAGTAGTTGAATAAGTCGTAGTTTGTTCCTAATTTTTCATTAACCTTAGCCATGTATTTTTCAACGATAGCTGGTAATTCATTGTAAGCTGTATTACAAGCTTCACGATGCTGGAAGAAAACGTCACCATTCTCATGAGATCCACGCATAGCCGGATGCTCTGGATTTAATGCATGTGCACGGAATGCAGCAACTGCGTCCATGTTGCACATTTCTTTCAAATCTGCATAATCCCATTTCTCGATCTTCTGGATCTCGTGGGATGTACGGAATCCGTCAAAGAAGTTGATGAATGGAACTTTTCCTTCGATTGTTGCTAAATGAGCAACCGGGCTTAAGTCCATAACTTCCTGTGGGTTTGTCTCACATAACATAGCGAAACCTGTCTGACGGCAGGCATATACGTCACTGTGATCACCGAAAATATTTAAAGACTGTGTTGCAACGGTACGTGCAGAAACATCAAATACACATGGAAGCTGCTCACCAGCGATTTTGTACATGTTAGGGATCATTAATAAAAGACCCTGGGAAGCTGTAAATGTTGTTGTTAATGCACCTGCAGCAAGGGAACCGTGAACTGCACCTGCAGCACCTGCTTCGGATTCCATTTCTACAACTTTGACCTGATTGCCAAAGATATTTTCCTGTCCTGCTGCTGACCACTGATCGACAGTATCTGCCATAGGGCTGGATGGTGTAATTGGGTAAATAGCTGCAACATCTGTAAACGCATATGCTACATGAGCTGCTGCTGTATTACCGTCCATTGACTGTTTTGCTCTGGACATTACTTATTCCTCCTTAAAATTATAAAAAATTGATAGAATGTCTTTGCTAACCCGGGGCAGAATACTATCCCCGCCAGCTTTCGACTTAATTCACATTTTAGCATTTAATTTGTCCGTTGTAAAGAATTCAGACTGTACAAAACAAAGTACAAAGTTATAAACGTTACTGCTCACCCGGCAGTAAAACACTTGCCAAAAGCACAGATTTATAAATATTTTCTTTCAAATTCATCTGCCGGGATCGGCCGGTCAAACAGATACCCCTGCCCATATTCAAACCCATGGCTTTCCAAGAACTGACGCTGTTCTTCCGTCTCAATTCCCTCCACAACGATCTCTTCTTTGGCTGCACGGATAAATTTTCCCATCTGGGATACAAATTCCCCCTTGTTGTCCACCATCACTTTGTCGGTAAAACTTTTATCTATCTTGACAACATTCGCCGGTATTTCATAAAGGACACTCAAAGACGAATACCCCGTACCAAAGTCATCAATGGCAATGCGGAATCCCATCTGTGCCAGTTCGATCATGCAGTGCTTCAGGTCTTCGAGTTTTTCTGTCATGACGCTCTCGGTAACTTCCACTTCAATATAGGAAGGATCAATGTCATACTTGTCCATTGTCTCATGCATCCGCTGCAAAAATGCCTCGCCACCGTTTTCAAAGTGTTTTCTCGAAAAATTAGTTGAGATCGTAAACAGGCTTTTTCCGGATTTCTTCCACTTTGTCATATATTTCAGCAGCTGCTCTAATATAAAGAAATCAAGGTCTTTGATATATCCCATCAATTCCAGTGCCGGCACAAAGCGGTTTGGCTGTAAGTATCCGTCCTCTCCGAAATGCCATCTTGCAAGTGCCTCTGCCCCATAAATCGTATTCTCTTTCAGCCGGAACTTTGGCTGTAAAAACATTTCAAACTCCCCACGCTGGATCGCAGCATGAAACCGTGTTGCGATCAGCACCTGTTCGTCACGTGTCTGACGCATTTTTTCTATATAGACAACACCGGATGTGATATTGTGTTCTTTTGCATATTTTCTTGCAAGATTTGCGCTCTCCAGTATCGTCTCAAACGAACTCTTTCCTGACAGGAAGCAGATTCCTGCCGAAAGCTTCATTCCTCCAGCGGGATAACGTTCCTGCAGCTTTGCCTCAAACTCTTCATTTCCTTCCTTAACGCGCCTCCGGATCTCCTGCTGGCTCTTTCCCCTGGACAATACAAGGAAATAATCCGAGTACATACGGCATGCTGCCATTACTTTTTTGCGTTCCAGCAGCCGGGAAAATTCTTTCAGTATACTGTCTCCCATCTCTGCGCCGAAATTTTCGTTGACATAAGAAAAGTTATTGACATCCACCATGGTCAGTGCATAAGTATTCTCCTGTGGATTTTCCTCTGCCTCCAGAAGCTGTACCAGTTTTATCCTGAAAGCTTCCATATTATATAAGCCCGTCAGCCGGTCTCTGTTTTTAATTTATGGATTGCCTGCTGATCTTCCTGCATTTTCTCACGCAGCGTCACAAATACGGCAACCACTCTGCTCAGTTCGCAGATAGTTCCAATCTCCTCTGTGCGCCACTGCTTGCCCTGTTCAACCGAGCCAACATCGATGCATCCGGTTTTTCCATTCGAATACTCAAACTTTACTGCAGCGATTGACTGGATCGGGATGGCATTTCCTGACCATTCTAGCCACTCTTTCTTCCGTTTTTCCTGCCACTTTGGAGTTGTCTGTACAAATTCTCCCACGTCAGCCTTCATCAGTTTCGGCCAGGTAATCGGAAGTATATTCTTCTCATAAATCTGTCCCATGTCACTCCAGCAGTTGGTAAGTAGCATATTCTTTCCATCGGGTGCATATTCAAAAACAGATACCATATTCATCTGATATTTTCTGCCAATCTGTTCTAAGAGCACATTCAGAGAACCATTGATATCCCTTGCATGTGACAACAGGCTGAACGCTGTATTTAAAAATTCTTTGTCCGCCACCAGATTTCTACGGTTTTCCTTTTCTTCCGTGCGGTTCTTTCCTTCACAGTCCCCCTCCTCGGTCTCTCCTGCAAAGCCATAATGATTTTTCCCATTTTTCTTAATGTGATACATGGCATGATCTGCCCGTTCAAACAACGTACTGTAATCATACCCGTCTTTTCCTGTCACAGCCATACCGACACTCAATGTCACAACAATGACTGCTCCATCCCCGGAAAGCGTTTTCTGCACGTTTGTACACAGCTGTTCCGCTTTCGCCTCCGCCTCTTGCAAAGAAGTGTCCTTCACAAAGACCATAAATTCATCCCCACCGACACGTCCGACAACCGCTTCATCCGTAAACTGTTCGCGTATCAGTGTTGCAATATCCGATATCACCATGTCTCCAACAGTATGTCCGAATGTGTCATTGATCTTCTTAAAGTCGTCAATATCAATGACGTAGAGTACATGCGTTCCCTGTGTTGATTTTTCAAGAAACGCATCTACGATTTCTCCGGAGGCTGTCTTATTGTAAATCCTTGTCAACGGATCTAACTGCACTTCCCGCAGAAGTTTCTCCCGGACTGCCCGCTCTGTGCTGATATCATAACTTCTTCCTATGATGTGGCTGATCTTTCCATCATAATCTGCGATACTCTGATAACAGGTTCTGAAATAAGCATATTTTCCAGATTCTTTTCCCCCCTGCCGCAGACGGTATTCCGCAGTTCCTTTCATCTCCCGTTGAAGCGCCGTCTCAAAGATCTTCTGAAATCTTTCCCTGTCGTCCGGGTGTATGGCTCCGTAAAGTTCTTCTATCCCGGCATATTTCACACTTTTATCCTCTGCGAATTTCAGATAACATTCCGGTATCTCAAATTGCTGTTTTTTCACATCATAATCAAGGACAATATCATCGGAGACCTCTTCCAGCATATGATAGCGCTCGTTCACAAGCATGATCTCATTTTCCATCTTCTTGCGCTCTGTAATGTCCCAGCAGGATACAAGATAGTATGGCACTGCACTCCGGTATGTGTAAATCTGAAACTGAAACATTGCCCAGATCACGTTCTGATCTGCTGTAACGATCCTTGCCTCAAATTCATCCGATGTTTTCCCTCTGCGGCAGACCTCCGCCGCATCCTCAAACATCATGTAATCTTCCATATGGATCAACTGCGCCATGCACATTTTCTCCATACTGAAATCCGCCGATCTGTATCCGCTCATCCTGCAAAATTCATGGTTTGCGATGTCAATCGTCAGCTCATTTCCCCCTTTTACCGTGATCAGTCCTACCGGAAGTTCATATATAATATTTTTCAAATCTTTGCGCTCACGCTCCGACTGCCTGAGCTGATCTTCATAATCTATTTCTTCCTTATTAAATTCTGCCATCCCCAACTTCTCCTTTTACAAAACCCCGATTAGAATAATTATAACAAATTTTTACATAACAAGAAAGATTTTCTCTTGTTTTTTCCTTATATTTTCTTGGCATAGATTTTTCTTGAAAAAACAACGGTTTTATGTATAATAAGAATGATGCGTTTAAACCAAGAAATATGTAAAATAGAGGTATTACAATGATACAAGCAAACAATGTAACGTTACGTGTAGGCAAAAAAGCCTTATTCGAAGATGTAAATATCAAATTCACTGAAGGAAACTGTTATGGTCTGATTGGTGCCAACGGCGCCGGAAAGTCCACATTTTTAAAAATTTTATCCGGTCAGTTAGAACCGACAAACGGTGATGTTGTCATCACTCCGGGACAGCGTCTCTCATTTTTACAGCAGGATCACTTTAAATATGATGCTTTTACCGTTCTTGATACCGTTATCATGGGTAACCAGAGACTTTATGATATTATGAAGGAAAAAGACGCCATCTACATGAAAGAAGATTTTTCCGATGAAGATGGTATCCGTGCCAGCGAATTAGAAGGCGAATTTGCTGAGATGGATGGCTGGAATGCGGAATCCGATGCCGCAACATTATTAAATGGTCTTGGAATTTCTACCGATTACCATTACTCTATGATGGCAGAGCTTCCTGGTGCCTTAAAGGTCAAAGTTTTACTTGCACAGGCATTGTTCGGAAATCCGGATATTCTTCTTTTAGATGAGCCTACCAACCACTTGGACTTAGATGCGATCTCCTGGTTAGAAGAATTCCTCATCAATTTTGAAAATACGGTGATCGTTGTTTCCCATGACCGTTACTTCTTAAATAAAGTATGTACCAATATTGCAGATATCGATTATGGCAAGATCCAGCTTTATGCCGGAAACTACGACTTCTGGTATGAATCCAGCCAGTTACTTGTAAAACAGATGAAAGAAGCCAACAAGAAGAAGGAAGAAAAGATTAAAGAGTTACAGGAATTTATTTCACGTTTCTCTGCAAACGCTTCCAAATCCAAACAGGCGACTTCCAGAAAACGTGCTCTTGAAAAGATCCAGCTCGATGAGATCCGTCCATCCAGCCGTAAATACCCTTACATTGACTTCCGTCCAAGCCGTGAGATTGGAAATGAAGTTCTTACTGTGGAAGGTCTCACCAAGACGATTGACGGTGTCAAGGTATTAGACAATGTATCTTTCATCGTAGGTCATGAAGATAAAATCGCTTTTGTCGGTGGAAATGAGCTTGCAAAAACAACTTTATTCAAGATCATCTCCGGTGAAATGGAACCTGATTCCGGCTCTTATAAATGGGGCGTGACAACAAGCCAGTCCTATTTCCCGAAGGACAACACAGCAATCTTTGATACTGATCTTCTGATCGTAGACTGGCTGACACAGTATTCTGAGATCAAAGATGCTACTTATGTTCGTGGTTTCCTTGGACGTATGCTTTTTGCCGGTGAAGACGGAACTAAGAAAATGCGTGTTCTTTCCGGTGGTGAGAAAGTCCGCGTGCTTCTCTCCCGCATGATGATCCAGGCAAGTAATGTTCTGATCCTTGACGAACCGACCGACCACCTTGACATGGAATCTATCACAGCATTAAATAATGGTCTGATCAAGTTCCCGGGTGTTATCCTCTTTGCATCCCGTGACCATCAGGTTGTACAGACAACTGCAAACCGTATCATCGAGTTCTTACCGGATGGAACCTTTGTTGATAAAGTATCCTCCTATGATGAATACCTTGAAAATGATGAGATGGCTCGTAAACGTCAGGTTTACAGCATGTCTGATGATGATGCTTCTGATAACTAAAAGAAGAATGATTTATTTTCAAATTATAAGCTTTTCATTTTGCCGATGTGCCTTACTGGTGCATCGGCAATTTTTTATCGGAACCGCAGGTTATCCCACTCTGATCTGACCTGATCCTTCTCTTCTTTCTCCGGTGGATCAGAGACTACCCAGACTTTCTTACCGAGAAATCCAAAGCCGAGTTTATAGATGTGATCGGCAGGGATGCCGTAGGCAAGAAGATCTGATTCATAGTTTCTGGTCCGGATCTGTTTCAGGGCATTCTGTGCAGTTTCCTGAACCGTCTTTTCTCTGTGTTCATTTAAAACTTTAAATTCAAGGATATAGGCATCTTTTGTTTTGTCGAAAGGATAGATTGCAATGTCATAACGACCTTCCCCACTCTCCCGGTTGGATACAATGCGGTATTCCTTACGCATGGATACAATAAGTCCTAAAACAAGACCATGATAGAAATTCTCCGGGGCGTGTTTTCCTGTATTCTTTGCGGTATCAAAATAACTCATGGAATACTCGGCGATATCTTCCATCACACCGATCATATCCCAGGTTCTATGCCTTATCAGTGCCCTTGTAAAATTCTCATATGCAATATTGCCATTCGAAAACATGGCAATGATCTGTGTCCGGAACATTGACATAACCTCTTTGTTGGTCACGGAAACATCACACTCTGTCCATTCGTTATCTTTCACCACGTTCTCTGCCTTGATATATCCGACTGCAAGGAGAAGTGACCACAGACTATTCTCATCTCCGTCAAGATACTGGAATGTAATATTCTCGTTGATCACCTTGTGTATTGGTTTTCCTGTCATCAGCTGTTCAATCTCGTACTTTTTATCATACGGATGCCTGCAGATAATATCACCGATCAGCTTGTTGCTGCTGGTAAGAATCCAATAAGATCTCAACTGCCGATCATGCATATAGTTCACGATAGACCACGGATTATAAATATCTTTCTGATGACCGATAATGAATCCATCGTACATTTCCTTCACTTTTTTCATATCATCTATATTCTGGCACTTTAATGCATCCATCACCTCCTGCTCAGTGAATCCACAGCAGTCCGTGTAGATATCATCTGTCACAGTGGCAACCAGCAGATTGTTCAGGTCAGAGAAAAGTGAATTCTTCGACACTTTCGTCACTCCGGTGATAATGGCTCTGCCAAGATAGTCATTTTCTTTCAGTGTATTATGGAATAACTGGCGGCAGGTCGTGATCATCTCATCCCAGTAACCATCCGTGTATGCTTCGATCAGAGGTGTATCATACTCATCAATGAGCACGATAGGTTTTACACCAAAATGTTTATAGAGCAATTCGCATAATTTCTTAATGGAATTTTCTATATGACCTGTATCATTATGAAACAATCCCCATCTTGTTTCTTTAAATGTCTCTTTATCTTCCTCCGTAAGTCTTGGACTGTCGAGTAAATATTCATGGTGTGCATACATTGTATCCAATTGTCCCATCATTCCCCGGATAGACTGCTTATAATCTATCCCCTTGCAGCCTCCAAAGCTTGTGGAGATCACCGGAGTGCTTCCGAACATACTTCGGCTTCTTTCGTCCTGCCATACCCGCAGCTTATCGAAATATTCCGGATGATCAGCATATCTTGGATCAAAAACATTCTTACCGTACTGAGCAGGGTTGTCTTGCCGAATCTTCTCGGTCTGGTGATCAATGTGATCTTCGTTCCTTCCCTGAGCCACTCGGTGATAAAATGCGTCTTATCTACATAAAACTGCTGTCCACAGGTAAAAATCACCAAAATCCTGATACCCGATCACCACCTGGGCAGAGAGATATGGATTGTGCTTAAGAATGTCCTTCAGTCCCTCCACATAAGCCGTCAGATGCTTTTTCTCTTCCTGCAGCTTTGTGCGCTCCTCAAATTCCATGAACACCTGCTCCCGCTCAGACACTTTCACATAATAGCTCACTGATTTTCCGTCAATCGTCCGCTGGATATATGGCTGCTCTTTCCCTTTGATCTTCTTATAGGTCAGGGTTCCTTTTGGAAGTTCTTCCAGTCTCCGATCGATCTCTTCGATTCGTTTCGTTGGATTTGTGGACATAACGCGCTCCCTTCTGTATATAAAAGTGGTTATCATTGGTTATATACACATCATATAACCAATGGTAACCACTTGTCAATCTTCTTTTAATATTTTCCGAAGCATCGGTTCCTCGTCCAACTGCACATTTTCGAATTTTTTGTAAAATCTGTCGGCATTCTCGTTGGTAGCACGGATCAGATAATATTGATGGATATCATGCTTTTCGCAGTCTTTTTCAAACTCTGCAAACAGCTTCCGGGCAACGCCGCTGTGCCGGTATTCCGGTAAAACATATACCCAATTCACATACGCCATGCGATATCCACCCTGAATACACCCATAAAAATGATACTCAATTCTTCCTACCACCTGATTGTTTTCCATCGCAAGAATTGATGCAGACTTTTCATAAAATGAATCCCGAAGCCTTGTCCTGATTCCTTCCTCATCTATCTCTTCCACCGTCATCATATCCGGCTCCTGCTGCATCGCAAGCTTTAAATAGTCAATATACTGCTCTACATTCTGTTCATTCAATCTTCCAAAATACATTTCCTTCCTTCTTTCTAATACCTGTAAATATGGTTCTCCAAAACATACGTTTCACCTGTTCTTGGATCTGTCTTTTCTTCTGACAGTGAATCGAATACAAATCCACATGACAGCTGTAACACTCTGGACGCAGCATTGCCTATACGGTTGCAGGCATGGAATTCTTTTGCTCCCAGTTTTCCCGCCTCCTCAAGAAGTGTCGTAAGTATCTGTCGCCCATATCCTTTTTGCACAAATTCCGGTCCAAGTGCAATGCCTGTCTCTTCATAAATACCCGGCTCTAACTCACGCATACCTGCAAAACCGATTGCTTCACCCGTTTTCTTTAAATACACAAATAACGCATACTTATTCTCCGGTTTTTCTTCAAATGCAATCGTGCGCTTCATTCGATCTTTTGCATCTTCGTCTGTCTCTGTCGGCTGCCAGAGCATATACTTTGCGCTCTCCTTGTGTCTCCACAGGTTATAATAAATTGTCTTCCAGTCCTCAAATTCTGCTTTCTTTAAAATAAGATCTTTTGTTTCTAATTTTACGTCAGAGTAATCTGTTACCATTTTTTCTCTTATACCTCCTCTCTCATTATTTTTCTATGCATTGGTTTCTCGTCCAACTGCACATTTTCTTCCACCCTTATCAACTTTGCAATATACTCTGTCGTGCCTTCTTCCAATTCTTTTTCTCCATTTTCCATAAATCCGTGACGATGATAAAATGCAATCGCTCTCGTATTTTTCTCCAACGCCCACAGATGATCCGCATCAAAAGTTGAAATTGCATGCTCTATTAATTTCTTTCCAATTCCACCACTTTGAAAGCATGGATCGACATACAATTTACGGATTTCTGTTCCATGGATTTCCATAAATCCTTTCACAATTCCACATTCATCGGCGACATACAGATTTTCCAGAACTTCCCCTTTTCCGAAATAATGATCTATCATGGATACAACCTGCAATTCTCCAAATGAATACTCTTCCTGCTTAAAAATTGGGAAATAATTGATTCTGTTATTAAATACAAAAATTTCTGCGATGCGCGACAAATCTTCTTCTGTTGCTTTTCTGATCATCTCCGGATACCCCTGTCATTTTCTTTTATCTGAAATCACTATAACACACTTTCCGCCAAAATACTTTCTAAAAATCTTTTTTAATTTTCCTTTTCCAACAACCTTTGATAGGCTGCATCCATCCCGATTGCCCCAAGCGGTGCCGTGATAATGATTGCCAGCACAGCGACAGACAGAACAATTTTTCCACAGGCAAGTCCTGCCGCCAAAGGAACAGAACCAATTGCCGCCTGCACCGTTGCCTTTGGGAGATAAGCGATCACACAAGCCATTGCAACCACCGCAAGCAGTCCTGATAAGGAAATTTTTCCTTCCAGCCATCCTTCCACTGATACCAGTAAAAAGGAAAATCCAAGAACAATGATTACTTTTATACTGTTACGCACGCAGTGTTTTCTCGCATATGCCGTCTCAAAGAAAAGATACAGTCCATAACCTGTCACTGCGCCTAAAATTATACCAAGTACGATTGACACCGGAATATTTACAAAATCAAGTACATTGGCATGACCACCCTGCGCAAAGCACATAACCTGCAATTTCAAGCGATGCAGGAACAAACGACAGTAATACAGCGGAACGCCCGGCTTTTTTCAGATCTTTTAAATCCAGTGAAAGTCCGGCTTTCAATAAAATAATAATCAGTGCCATCTTCCGCAGCTCAGCGGAGATTGATAAAATGGATGGATCAAGCAAATCGAGCACATACTGTCCCAACACAATTCCGGTGACGAGTATTCCGATGATCCGTGGCAGCTTCAGTTTCTGGCAAATGGCTCCCATTGCAAGCCCTACAAGAAAAATAAGTGATAATGATGCTAACATAAATCCTCCTTGTTTTGCGAAGCAAAATGCGACTGCTCTTGCAGGAGCAGAGGATTTAGCCTCCTTATTTTGCTATAGACGCAAAAAAGCTGATGCCTTCTGCGACTATAATTTCAAATAATCGTAGAAGTCATCAGCTATATTCAGCAGTTCTGGTTTCCCAAGGGAGAACTTCATTCTACCTCAAATACCACAATCCGCTCTCTTTTATTTTCCCCCGGAAACAAATCTCTGCAATCGATTTCATCGGAAAAGATAAGTTCGTCTACTGTCATTAAATAAGAAATGTATTCATCCGAAGGATAATAAAAGAATAAAAGCAATTCCCTCGGATTCTCATAATAGGATTCCAACACGCGCGCCAAAACTTTCTTTAATATCTCTATCGAAAATGGATTAAAAAAGTAGATCCGGTCTACCTCTGCCGGAACCGAAAACTGCACGGCATCTGCAAGTACAAATTCTGTCCGCCCTGCCGCAACCCCCTGTTCTCTGTTTTCTACCGCTTTCTCATAAATCCGCTCGTTGTATTCCACACCGATCGTGTGACAGCGTGTCTGATAAGAAAGAAAAAAATCAGCTCTGCCTTTGCCACAGCCATAATCTAAAAGTGTATTTTCCTTGCAAAGCAGCCCGGAATTAGCAAACCGCTCTAACACCGTATATGGCGTCGGTTCATACGGATATCGGTACTGATCTGAATTGGAATCATCACGTCCGGTTGTGTGAATCTGTAGTAATTTATCCCATTTCTGTTCTTCATCGTTTTCCTGAGATTTTTTCATGTTCTCTTTCCACAACTCTCCGAATATAAATTTCTTTTAGCCCCATGAATCTGCCCTTATCAGTTCCAGTACAGCGTTCAAAAATTAACTGAATCAATAACGCAGATGGAAATTCATACAAGTTATTAGCTCAGTTATTTACAGAACGATGTACTAGTCTTAGCAGTTTTCACGCAGTGTTTTCAGATAAACTTTCTGCTCATCTGTGATGCGATAGCTCTCCACCGCTTTCTGAATCGTCTTTCTATGCACCCATGGTGATAACTTTCGTTCTTCCAGATATGGGATCGTTGCATCCCACTGTTTTGCCAGTGCCGTTGCAAGATACCATGCAATCATCATATTGACATAGTATTCTTCCGATTCTACTTCTGCGGCAATTTCTATATACTCCGGTTTGAAATCCTCATCCAGATAAAAGCTCATCAGTGTTCCGATTCCATAGCGAATCGTATAAGTGTTCCCGGATGCAATCCATTCTTTTATCACAGGAAGAAGTTCAGCTTTGCTTTTTGCGAAACACTTTGGTCTTGGAATATCGCAGGTCGCCCAGTTATTAATATATGGAAGAAAACGTTTCACTTCTGCCAGACAGCGCTCATAATCTTTGATATCTGAAATCAAAAGCATATGAAGGTTATTTTCCTCATAATACTGATGTGGAAGTTCCTTCAAAAAAGCTTCTGCTGCTTCCGTTTTTGCAAATTCTTTCGCAAATTTCCGCAGTACCGGTGTGCGGATCCCGATGATTGTCTCCTTATCAATCCCCGGCATTAGTTTACTGTGAAAATTTCTGTATTTTAAATCCTGTAATTTGAATAATTTGCGCTGCAAGCTGTTCATGTTTTTCTCTTTCACTTTTATATTTCTTCCACTTTGCAATCATGCTCTTTTGTTTCTTTGTTATAACTGATTCCAACCGCGAGGATACGTCCTGTATATTTATTTTTTTCTGCCGTTTTTCCTCTGAACCGCAAAGCATAGTCTTTTTCTTTAATCTGTGCAATTGCATCTTCTGGTGAATGATCTACTTTTAATTCTAGTATGATACAATCCTGATCATATCGAACCGGATAAAATATAAAATCTACAAATCCTTTTCCAGCCTTCTCCTCACGTTCAACTCTGTACTGATCTCTTGCAGACAAATAAACAAGATTGACAATTGCCGAAAGTTCTGTCTCATTATTATAAGACAAAATCGGCACTTCTGTATTATGAGCATACTGAATGATTTTTGTCATTGTCTCTGTATCTTTGGCTAGTGTTGCCTGTAGCATCTGTGATGATATGTTGGCAAGACGATAAATATATCCTAACGATTGTTCTTTTTTCATCATTGCTGCATAACTTCCCAAAAGTTCCTTATTTGGTATAAATACTTTTCCATTATCATACGTCAGCAAACCATATACTACCATTGCAGAATATATCTCCTCTTTGGTCTTTAGTTCTGGTGCTGTTGCAGCATATTCCTGTATCCCTGTTGGTATTTTTTCTCCTGCAAACATTAAAGTAAGATCGTTCTGGATTTCATCTACGTTATGACTGATATATGTGAAAATAGAATCATATTTTCCTGAACTCACCCAATAATTTGACAATTGATTATCTGTCAATGCGCATACTACCGAACGTGGATTGTATAATCTTTCTCCTGATGCAGTGTGATATCCATCATACCATTCCCTGAGATTTGCGCGTGTAATCTGTGGCTTTTTTGTTTGCTCCAGATAGCACTGGTACAATCTGTCAACTTCACTCTCTGTAAAGCCAAAATATTCACTAAACCGAACTCTTGTTGCCATATTGTATTCCAAAAACATATTCAGTTCTGAACCATCTGAATATTTTGCAATCGGAAGTACACCGGTCATATATGCCAGTTCTACATAGCTTTTCCCTTTCAATAAAAGTTTCAGAAAAAGCAGATAATTTTCTCTGTCACGTTCCGTAACAAAAGACATCTGGAAAACTGCGTCCCATTCATCCATCACAAATATGAATTTATGTCCTGTTTTGTCAAAAACCTGAGAAAGCACATCCCAGACCGCCTCATTTTTGTCTATCGCAATCTCCGGATATGCCTCGTTAATATCTCTGACAAGTCCATCCTGTATTCTGCCAATATACTCCTCATAACTATGACATTCTCTTGGCATTTCACTAAAATCAATATATATCACATCATGGCAGCCTGCCTGCTCCTTATATTGATCATATTGTGCGATTGCAAGCTTCTCAAATAAAGATTTTTCACTATTTTTTTCAAAAAAAGCTGCTATCATATTTGCCATAACTGTTTTTCCGAAACGTCGCGGACGGGTAATACAGAAAAAACGCTGTTCCTGCTGTAATGCTGGAATTAATTCTTTTAATATTTCTGTCTTATCAACAAAAAAGGTTCCATTCATTACGGTCTTGTATTTATCATATGGTTCCTTATTATTTAAAAACTGTCCCATTCTACTCGCCCCCCTTAGCCTGATACTATGAGTATATCTTTTTTTCCAAATGGGTGCAAGAATCATCTGTTAATTCCTGTTAAAACTCCTTCTTCTCCATAATACGCCTGCTGATCTGGTACGAAATGAACAGTGCCAGCAGTGTAATCCCGATGATGCTACCAGCCAGAACTGCCACATTCATATTGTCTATCACGGTCAGCGCCTGATACAACCGCTCTTTTCCGAATACGACCTCACATAGATATGCAATCACAGCAATTACTCCCATCATTCCTAATGTCAAAATCCGGCTCTTTTCACAGCCAAACTTAATCTGCGCCGGAATCATGAAAAAACTGATCAAAAGAATGATTAGCAAAATCACTGCGGCTGTCAGCATATCTTCTGCCACAGCAACCGGTATACCACGCACCACTTTTGACACCAAATACAGGCAGACTGCAATTACCCAGGCTGCCACTACTCCTCCGGCACAAAGCAGATACTTTTCTCTTACATAGGTTTTTTTATTGATCGGCAGTGTCAATAAAAACTGATAGCCATGATCCATCTCGTCATACGCTATCGTGCTGATTGCAATCATCTCTACCACAAACGGCAGATATCCAATGATAAAATTTCCGTTGCCGGAAAATGTGACTGCAACTGCAATTGCAAACAAAATTACCAGTGTCTGTTTTGTTCCCCATAATAACCGAATATCTTTTTCCAATAAACCTGCCATTATCTGTACCCTCCTGTCATCATAAGAATCAGCTCATCAATCCCTCCATTTTCCACTGCAATCTGCGGATAATTTTCCTGATAAAACTTCTTATCATTCGTAAAACATGCATAGCCGTAATTTTCTTTCTGCACTTTTAAAATAGAGCTTTGATCCAGCGTGCGGTATTGTTCTTCACTCACCTTTAAAATGCCATACTGCTCTAAGATTGCATCTGTCCCTTCGTGCAAAATAAGTTTTCCATCATGGATCAGATAAAGTTCATCACATAGGGATTCTAAATCTGTGGAAATATGGGACGTAATAAGTATACTGCGGCTCTCATCCTCTGCAATATAAGCCCGTAACATATCTAAAATCTCGTTTCTCGCCTCCACATCCAGTCCGGCTGTCGGCTCATCCATGATCAGCAGCTTCGCATGGTGTGTCATAGCTGTCAGCACGCGGAGTTTCGCTTTCATTCCGGTTGAAAATTCTTTGATTTTCTTATTCATCGGAAGTTTTAAATTTTCACTCTGTTTTATAAAATAGTTTTCATCAAACGAATAATACATTTTTTTAAAATATGTTTTACATCGTTTACGGTCAGTTCCCCGGAAAATCCGGATTCTGCAAGAGAAACTCCGATCTCCTGTCTGAGTGTCTCCGGCAATTCCTTACTCTCATGACCAAATACCCTGATGCTGCCCTCATCTGCCCGGCAAAGACCAAGAATCAGTTTGATTGCGGTACTTTTTCCTGCTCCGTTTTTCCCGATCAACCCCAGTATCTGTCCTTCCGGCAGTTCCATTGATATTTCAAAAGTAAAGTTTCCATATGTTTTCCGGACATTTTGCATTGTTATCATACAATTTCCGCCTTTCTTTTTTATGTTCTGTTGTCTGACTTTTTACATCAATCTGAAGCAAATACCTCATCAAGCATTTCATGATTGTGTCATATCTATTTCAAAAGTTTCTTACCGATTTTACTTCTCATCGAGAATCAGTTTTACAACCTCAGATATTTCCTCCTTCTTCATCCCCATGGAAAGTGCCCGGTCGATCACTTTATCGAAGTCATCTTCTATCGCTTTCTGCCTTGCTTCAAGTGCAAGCTGTTTATCCGAGGCAGATACATAAGTACCTTTTCCATGAACAGTCGTAACAAATCCCTCTTCTTCCAGCTTATCGTAAGCCTTCTTGACCGTCAGCGCACTGATCCGAAGCTCCCCTGCGAGCGTCCTCACAGACGGAAGTGCCTCTCCTTCTTTTAATTCAGACTGAATAATATCTGATTTTATCTGCTCCATGAGCTGTTCGTAAATCGGAACCATGGAGGAATGATTTAAGATAATATGCATACTTCCTCTCATTCTGCCGCTTCAGCGGCTTTTCATAAATCAGGGAACTTTGTGCGTCAGCACAATTTCCAGATTGAAAATGTCAATTTTCAATCTTATCTCCCTTTACAGTAAACAGTATATAACAGTGCATATCTGTCGTCAACTGTTATATACTGTTTATTCTATTTTTTTGTAATTTCATGTGGGAATTTGTACAGACAATACTCGTTAATAACTTTTTCATGAAAAATTAAATTTTTGTGTATGCCATGCATAATATTTTATGTTACTATAGAATAAAGTGTTGCTTCGCAATTTTCTGTATTTATGTCAGGAGGAGAACATTATGAAAGTAAATCTGACTCCCTTTTCCATATACTGGTTCCTGTTTTTGATCTTAAATGTCATATATTTTATATTTCCATTTCTATTTTTCCTGCTTCTGCCGGCAGTGTTCGTTATGATTTTAATATGGGGAATATGTGTATTTGAAATTGGGCGAGCAACCATTATTTCTTCACAAACTAAGCGGATAACACGAGTCATACTGGCTTTCCTGGCATCTCTTCTTACAATTTCAATAAATCCCATTGGAATGATTCTTTTGGATTTTATTAATTGGAGACATATAAACTCATTCGCAGACTATTTTTCGAAAGCCTATTGGATTATTTTTTTGATTCATATGCTGCTATTTTGGCTGGGCGAAGAAATAGGATATTTTTCACAGAAAGGACTTTTTTAATATGGTAAAAATAATTTCAGACAGCACATGCGACCTCTCAGCAGAATTAGTTGCACAATACGATATCGATATTCTCCCGCTTCATATTCTTCTCGGAGATGAGGAATTTGAAGATGGAAAAACAATTACACCGGATGAGATTTACTCCTGGTCCGATGAGCATAAAACAACCCCAAAAACTTCCGCCCCGTCTCTGGCAGAAACGATTGAACTTTTTCGCCCTTATGTGGAAGAAGGACGCGAGATTGTCTGCTTTTCCATCTCAAACAGTATGTCAACATCCGGCAATGTCATGCGTCTTGCTGCCGGGGAACTAGAAGCAGAAAACCGGATCACCGTGATTGATTCCGCAAATCTCTCCACCGGAATCGGACTTCTTGTGATAGAAGCTGCCATTATGGCAAAAAACGGACACTCTGCATCCGAAATTGCTTCTGTCATGGAAACTTTAAAACCAAATGTCAGAGCAAGCTTTGTCGTGGATACCCTCACCTACCTGTACCGTGGCGGACGTTGTAACGCTGTTGCTGCCATGGCCGGCGGTGTCTTAAAGCTGCATCCAAAAATCGTGGTAGAAAACGGTGCTATGGATGCGACAAAAAATACCGCGGAAAGATCAATTCTGTTATCATGTCCTATGTAAAAGATATGGAAACTGATTTAAAAGCAGCCAGACCTGACCGCGTATTCATCACACATTCCGGCTGTGACGCTGCAACGGTGGAATCCGTCCGCTCGTATCTGGAAAGCCTCGGTGTTTTCCATGAGATATTAGAAACCAGGGCCGGTGGTGTCGTGTCAAGCCACTGCGGTCCCGGTACACTTGGTGTTCTGTTTATTGCAAAATAATAGAGGTTCGGATGTTTTCTTCCCAAACCTCTGTTTCTTTTACTTTTCTATCTCTGTATTAATCTCATCTTCCGTAGCTTTCATTGCTTCCAAAGTCATTGTGAGCAGTTTGTCTAATTCCCAGCCAAGCTGCTCTGCTCCGCGCTCGATCACTTCTCTGGAGCAACCTGCGGCAAACCCTTTGCTCTTATACTTTTTCTTCAGGGATTTCAATTCCATGTCTTTTGTGCTTTTCGACGGACGCATCAAAGTTGCCGCCCAGATCAGACCGGTCAGCTCGTCTGCTGCAAATAATACTTTTTCCATCTCATGCTCCGGAGCAACATCCACGGTAATTCCATAGCCATGTGAAACCACGCCATGTATGATGTCTTCGCCGACTCCACCCTCGCGCAAAAGTTCCGGTGCTTTGATACAGTGTTCTTCCGGATAAAGTTCAAAATCAATATCATGAAGCAGACCAACAATACCCCAGTATTCTGCGTCTGCGCCAAATCCAAGCTCCTCTGCATACCATTTCATCACATTCTCCACAGTCAGTGCATGCTGGATATGAAAAGGATCTTTGTTGTACTTTTTCAATAAATCATAGGCTTCTTCTCTTGTGATATGCTCCATTTTCGTGTTCCTCTTTTCCTGTCATTCCGTCGGATAGAATTTTCATTTCATACTTATCCGATAGGTTTTTAGTTATTTTATACTTTTTCTCACAAGATGTCAATTTTTTATCATCACAGATTTTATTTTCTAAAAAAGCTATATTTTCTCCTTCACAAGTACTTCTTTTCCTGCAAATGCAAAACCAAGCTTATAAATACGTTCTTCGTTGATTCCTGCTGTGACAAGATCTGTCACATATTTTTTTTCTTCTATCTGCCGGAACGCACTTTTCGACTGTCTCTTCCAGATTTTTTTCTTTCTTCTTATCCCAAACCTTAAATTCCATAAGAAATGCATCCTGATTCTTCTCTAACGGATACATTGCAATATCATATCTGCCCCGTCCACTCTCACGGTTTGAAACAATACGATACCTGTCCCTAAGTGTTACAATCAGTCCAAGTATCAGACCATGATAAAAATTCTCTGGCGTGCGTGCCTCTTTTTCATTTCCAATATCAAAATAATTCATGGATGTGCATGCAATCTCTGACAGATAATCATTCATATCTTCTATATTATGCTCCAACAGAGCCTTCACAAACCTGTTATATACGGAAAATCCATTATGAAACATTCCAAGAATCTCTGTACGAAACATTGCCATAACTTCTTTATTCGTAACTGACACATCACACTCAATGGTATCCACTTTGTGCACCACATTTTCAGCCTTAATATAACCAACAGATAATAACAGTGACCACAAACTGTTCTCATCGCCATCCAGATACTGAAATGTAATGTTCTCGTTGATTTCCTTATGCACTTTTTCACCGGACATTAACTGTTCGATCTCATATTTTCGCCCGACAGGATGCTTTCTGATGATATCACCAATTAGTTTATTACTGCTCGTATTCGTCCAATAAGAAATAAGTTCTCCCTGCCTGATATAATTGCAGATTGACCACGGATTGTACATATCTTTTTGTTTGCCAAAAATAAAGCCGTCGTACAAATCCTTCACATCCCGCATCTTATCCAAATTCTGACATTTCAGTGCATCCATTACTTCCTGCTCTGTAAACCCGAAACAATCTGAATATGCGTCGCAGGTAACTGTGTCTACTTCCAGATTATTCAGATCCGAAAACAACGAATTTTTAGAAATTCTTGTTACTCCGGTAATAATCGCGCGGCTGTAAAAATCATTTTGCTTAAATGCATTATGAAATATCTGTCTGCATGCGGCGATCATCTCATCCCAATACCCCTGCGTATACGCTTCGAGCAATGGTGTGTCATATTCATCCACAAGAATAATTGGCAGCACCTTGTGATGTCTGTATAAAAAGTAGCATAGCCGCTTGATTGCCTGCCAGTCATTCTCTCCACTGCTTGCAAAAAAAGATTCTTTTGCGTCAAGATAAGGATTTCTTTTTAAAATATCTTCAATACGCTCTTTCGGATTTTCCATAGACACCTCCGTGTACCATACTTCTGCACATCCTGCAGGATATTATGCTTTATACGAATATACATTGCTATTATTTATAAAAAGATTTCCTCTATTTCCTTTTTAAATCCCCCTGATTTCAACGATCCTGTCACATTCAATATCTGTTCCATCTTCCAGCACGATTGTCCTCTCATAGTCACGAAATTTCTGAAATATCCCTGTGGCAGTCACATATTCTCCTCCGGTCTTTTTGTCATCCGGCTTGAAATAAGTTACTGACACTGTCGGATGTTTTGTGGCATACGCAATCAATGTCTGTAATTTTTCATTCAGTTCTTCCTGCTTATCTTCATCGAGTTCCACCTGTTCTTCTGTCAGTCTCGCTGTTTCTTTGATTGCATCCTCATGTCCGGTCAATGCAGCAAATGGCGAAAACTGCGCAGCCCTGTCATAAATCGACATCTGTGGATGAACTTTTGACTGATGATGAGGTAAATTCAGAATATCCCCATATTTTTCTTCGCTTTCCGTCATCCGCTTTCTCCTTTCCTTCACTCTCTACGGTCTGCCGTTTCCTCTTTCATACAAAAAATGTGCCTCTGAACGCATGGATCACTGTCTTGTTCGAAATTCTGCCTGCTTCTATACAAAAAAACTACTTTCAAAAAATTCAGGCACGATGCCCGCCAATCTGGTTGTTTCTGTCTATCATAGTTGCACCCTCCTGCAGATTGGTTCCTTTTAACATCGCATTTTTACCATACTTTTTCTTCACGGAGAGCATTACCTCCTGCAGTCTGCGCTCTTTTTCCATTCTCGCCTGCTCTGCCTTCTGTTTCTCTGCCAGTGCCTGATAATCGGTAAATAAATCCATCTGTGTAAACTCTGTCTCATTCGATACCATATGCTCATCCACAACACGGTTCGCTGTGACAGAAACACGCCGCACCAGAAGATTCTTATCCACAATGCGCTCATATAAATCTAAAACGGCGTCCATGATTTTTGCTGTAGAAGATGTTTTTGTATCCAGATTTGCTGTTCCGTGGGCATGCTTCGGAACGAATCTTCCATATCGGTCTGCTTTTACCTCGCCATGATACTTTTTCCGGATGTCCGGGTTCGTCAGATTTTCAATATCGTAACCAATATCGAGTACAATCTGGTCTGTCACAAGCTGTTTCTCTACAAGGTCTAACACCAGTGCATCCGTCATCTCGCGGACGATCAGCTTTGTCTTTTCAAAATCGTAAGGACAGTGCAGCACCTGACCGGAACCGATACTGTTTGTCTCCGGCTTATATCCCCTGATATCCGCAATCGTGACCGGTTCATACCCCCATGCGTGGTCGATCAGAAGCTCTGCATTGATTCCAAACATTTTATAAAGCAGTTCTTCATTATAATAATCCCGTTCTTCACCTATGGAACATCGTGCAATGTCTCCCATCGTGTAAAGTCCGGCCTCCTCTAACTTTTTCCGGTAGCCATGTCCTACCCGCCAGAAATCGGTCAGCGGTCTGTGGCTCCACAAAAGTTTCCGGTAAGTCATCTCGTCCAGTTCTGCAACGCGCACTCCATTTGCATCCGGTGCGACATGCTTCGCCACAATGTCCATCGCCACCTTGCAT
The DNA here is from genome assembly GCF_000174195.1 of Roseburia inulinivorans DSM 16841. Classification (GTDB taxonomy): domain Bacteria; phylum Bacillota; class Clostridia; order Lachnospirales; family Lachnospiraceae; genus Roseburia; species Roseburia inulinivorans. The sequence goes on from NZ_ACFY01000165.1 coordinate 75,981, forward strand.
AGATAAAGATTGGTTCCAATTCCTGCTGTGGCGGTAATACCGGTCTCCTGCATCACATCAAGAATCATCTTTGACGCAAGCTCCTTTGCCGTCATATGATAGGTGTTCAGATAATGCGTCACATCCATAAAAACCTCATCGATGGAGTACACATGCATATCTTCCGGCGCAATATATCTCAGATAAATGTCGTAAATTTGTGTACTGTATTTCATATAGAGTGCCATTCGTGGCTTTGCTGTCACATAAGTGACGGAAAGCTCCGGGTGTTCCTTCAGTTCGTCCGAAAAACAGGAGCTTCCCTCAAACATTCTTTTCGGCAGCTTCTGCGATCTCTCCTGATTGACCTCTTTCACACGCTGTACGACTTCAAAAAGCCTCGCTCGTCCCGGAATCCCATATACTTTTAAAGAAGGGGAAACTGCCAGACAGATTGTTTTCTCTGTCCGCTCTGCATCCGCCACGACAAGATTCGTGGTCAGTGGATCAAGGTCTCTTTCCCGGCACTCAACAGAGGCATAGAACGACTTTAAATCAATTGCGATATAAATATGATTTTCATTTCCGCTCACAAACGCACCTCCTTCTTCTGCTCTATTATATGTCATTGACAGTCAATTCACAATGGATGGGATCGATATAAATTATGGATGAAACAAATGCAATTTATTCGTTGATTTACTCACCAAAATATGAGATGATAACAGCATTATGAGTGAATATTATAAATTTTTCCAAAACAAAAAATGTGAATATTTTCCTTGCCATAAAGGAATTCCGGAGGAGGACTTTAATTGTCTGTTTTGTTATTGTCCTCTCTATACACTTGGGAAATCCTGTGGTGGGAACTGCGAATTTTTAGAAAATGGAGTCAAATCCTGCATGAAATGTGGTTTTCCGCATCAGCGCAGCAATTATGATAAGATCATAAGCCGCTTTCAGGAGATCATTGCCGTTATGGCAGCTTCAGATAAGGGGGACATGCCTCATGAAATGTAAACTTACCCCACAATTGTCCTCTGATGACTGGAAAGATTTTTGCAGCCGTTTTCATTTTTCTCCGGCTGATCTTCCATATATAAAAGCGATTTATACCGCACTTCTCCCACTGGTGGAATCCTGTGCGTATTACTCCCTCGATCAGAATCTGGATGGGATTTTCCTCCCTCATTATGCCTATGGATTTGTGACACTTGGAAATGGTATCGATGAGCTGTCAGAATTATATCTGAATCATGAACAGATCCAGGAAGCCTATATTGTGGACTGCGTCAGTCTTTTGCTTTTGTCAAAAGCATACGCAGAATTTGCACATGTGATAGAAGATCAAAGTGGTTTATCCCTTGCAGAATTATCTTTTCTCGGAGATACCTATTCCCTTGATCTTCTTCCACAAATCTATGAACGCCTTGCGCCGGATGCGATCGGTCTTACCGAAGGTCAGATGCTTCTGCCCCTCAAAACAGCTGCGCTTATCCTGCATCTGGATACAAATACACACGCAGATCTCAGACAATTATGTAATACCTGCTCAACCTGTAAGAATCTTTCCTGTCCTTCCAGAAAATCTCCTCTGCAGGATCTGCCGCATACTTATGGTGCCATGCAGATATTCCATATAACATAGCGTTTTAGCAAAAGATCCATAATTCATGCAGCAGGATGGGAAACAGCTAAAGGAGCTGCATTCTCCTTCTATTATCTACCGTCTGTCAGTTCATCGATCAGTGTGATCACTTCCTCGATCATGTTGTCACAATGTGGTTTTTTCTCACCACCCTTTGCTGCATTTGCACGCAAAAGATCTGCACAATCTGTCATACCGTCATGTTTTTTTGCCATACATTTCCGAAATTCATTCAATACAGCCGGCGCCTCAATTCCCTTGGCACCTAATACCATGTATCCTGCTGCGATCGCTCCACAGGTTGCACCGCATCTCATTCCACCGCCAAAGTTACTGCCAATTGCTGCTGCCAGATCTTCATCCAACCCGATTTCCTTTGCATATACACGCATCACCGTCTGTGCACAGTTGCTGCTAACCGGCACTTCACTTCTTAATTCCTTTGCTCTTTCAGTGTGTTTACTCATTTTAAATATCTCTCTTTCGTTTTAAAATAATGTCAGTTGCTCATTCTTTCTTATTCTTTTTCATTTCCAGTAATTTTTTATTCATGCTCTGTGCATCTGCACGGTCACTCAGATAACAGATGATATTCACAACCGCATAGACTGCAATAATGAGAACCTCCATAAAAAGTACCATGCTAAAATTCTGGAAACTGAACCACTCAAATAATTTTCCAAGCCCTAAAACTACAATGTTCACAAAAATGAAATATAATAGCTGTCTGGCAAACATTCCCTTTTTTGACAGCTCCTTCGATGCATCTGAGTCAAACATAAGAACCGGAACTGAACACACCGCTGAAACTGCCAATATCTGCCAGAGTATCTTTACACTGATCTGTGCATCAAATCCCTCGAAAACAGAAATAAAAACTGCTGCCGCCATCAATACTCCAAACGTGATTTTGCCAAATATATCCATCAACATTTTTAATTTCTCTGCCATCTCTTCATACCTCTTTTACAATCCAAGCCGTTCTTTTAAAACAGGCACATACTGTCTTGAAATAATCGTCTTTTCGCCATTGTCTAATACTGCCTCAAAACGTCCGCCAAAGGCTGGCGATAAGCTTTTTACTTTGTTGAGATTTAAAATCGCAGACTTTGACGCCCGCATAAACGATTCAACCGGAAGCATGCCCTCAAATGTATACAATTTCTCCCGCACTTCGTAAACCTCTTTTTTGCAGCAGGCAAACACTTTGTTGTCGACCGTCTCAAAATAGTAAACTTCATCCGGCTCCAGCAGATGGATACCATTCTCGTTATGCCCCGCGATCTTGGTGTTTCCCTGTTTTAATTTCTGGAGCAGATTTTGTATATCCTCGCTTAAATTCTGGCATTTTATAATGATCTCATCCTCTTCACCGGGGATTGTATCCAGTATGGTGATTTTCATCGGGACTCTCCTTTTGATGTAATTACTTATAGATAATTGCGAAGCTCCTCATATAATCTTCTTTCAATTGTTCAATTAAGATTCTTATGAGTTTCGCAATTGTTTACAATTACTAAATACAGAATACCAAGAATTACGATACTTGTCATCATAATAAATATCATCTGATCAATACTTACGACATGTCCCCCGAAAACCGGATTACAATCTAAGGAATCCCCGATTGCCGTCACAACCTCATCCGGAAAGCCATTCGCCGACATCTCCTCAAAGATTCCACGCAGCATATGATTTTTCAGCAAAGAAGTTCCGTAAGTGCCCGGCAGAATTGACAATACTTTCTGCAGTCCGGTGTCGAAATTGGAGATTGGCATATACGCACCGCATATAAATCCATAACCGGCACTCACGATTGTTCCGACTGCCGACATCTGCCCCTGTGTTTTCAGCGGATAACAGATGATACTTGAGAGTGCACAGCCAAATAATACCAGAAGGATCTCATCCAAAATCACCCAAAGCACATCCGTCACGCTCATATACCAGCCCATTTTGCACATATAGACAAGGCAGACGACCAGTGCCAGTCCGTTGACCATCAGGGAATTGAGTAATGTTGAAAGAAAATATCCCAGAAAAATCACAGATTTTTTCACTGGGGACACATTAAAATCTTTTCTCGCACCGTTCGCAAGATCCTGCACCATCGTCAGGTTCACGCAGAATGTCACTGTGATACAGCTCACAGACAAAAGTGCCGCCGCAAGCTGTGCCGCCACCGTTCCGTTGATCAGTTTTTCAGAAATCTGTACGGTATCCGGCAATGCAGACAAAAAGGAATCTTTATATACATTTGCAAGGAATGTTGCATATAAAACAATCAGAATTACCGGTGTGATCAGGGAAGAAAGAAACATCCCTCTGTCCCGGAAGAAAAGTTTTCTGTTTCTGCTTATCAGAGCTGTCATCGTTCTCATTCGCGCCCACCTCCTAAGGTTTTGCCTGTCACTGCAAGGAAAACATCATCCATACCGCCTTTTACAACCTCATAATCCTGAAACAATTCCTGATGCTCCACGATCAGTTTCGTTGCTTCTGACGTATTATCTACTTTTATCTGGTAACCATCACGTACTTTCTTATAATTATAATGTAAAGACTTAATTTGTGCTTCGGTTACACCATAAACAGAAATCGTGTCCTGCACATACCTGTTTTTTAACTCGTATGGTGTTCCTTCCGCCACAATACTGCCTTTGTCGAGAATCACCACATACGCGGCATTTGCAGCCTCTTCCATGTAGTGGGTTGTCAGAAAAACGGTCATCTGCTCCTCTATGCGGAGTTTTTCGATCACATTCCAGATCACCTGCCTCGTCTGCGGATCCAGCCCGGTAGTCGGCTCATCTAAAATAAGGATCTCCGGTCTGTGGAGCAATGCCCTCGCTATGTCGATTCTTCTTCTCTGACCGCCGGATAATTTTGTGACCGGGCGGTTTAAATAGTCGCCAAAGTCCAATATATCCAGCAGTTCCTGTAATCTTTTTTCAAATGCCTGGCCTGTAATGCCATAGAGAGCTGCCCGACTCTTTAAGTTTTCTTTTACAGTGAGCGGCTTATCAAGCACACTGTCCTGAAAAACTACGCCAATCAGCCGCTTTGTCTGTTCGCCCGCTCTTTGGTTATCGATTCCTTTAATCTGTACCGTTCCGCTGTCCTTCGATAACTGTCCGCAGAGAATTGAGATCGTCGTGCTCTTTCCTGCACCGTTCACACCTAAAAAGGCGAACAGTTCGCCTTTTTTCACACAAAAGCCCAGATCCCTGACTGCTTTTACATCACCGAAGGTTTTATTTAAATGTTCAATACGGATAATATCTGTGGATTCATATTCGTTCTGCATATTGCACACCCCTTTTTTTGTTATATCACTTAATCGAAATTGCTGGACAAAAGTAACTTTACCGCTTTTTCTCTCTGATCATGGTATAACATAATCTGTTTTGAAAATCTACTGGGGATAAGGTAAGATGCGTTTTTGGGGTGGTAAGTTGCAGACATACAAGTTCACAAAATAATAATAATCAACTAAAGTTATTTATTTAATTCATAGATTAACTACAATTTTCATGCCAACTCTCTT
>NZ_ACFY01000164.1 GCF_000174195.1 Roseburia inulinivorans DSM 16841
TAAATGATTATTTAGAAGAGATGGCAAAGACCATCTACGACTATTGGTTTGTGCAGTTTGATTTTCCGAATGAGAATGGAAAATCATATAAATCCTCGGGTGGAGCTTTATTATACAATGAAGTTCTCAAGAAAGAGATTCCATTTGGATGGACTATTGATACTTTAGGTAATCTTTTATCCAAAGTACCAAACTCAACAAAAATCCCGGCAATAGATTTTTATGACAAGGGTTCCATCCCCGTAATAGATCAATCTTCTGATTTTATCGCTGGATACACAGATGATGAAACTAGTGTTTTGTATAATAAAACAGGATATATTGTATTTGGAGATCATACAAGAGTTGTAAAATACATCTGTTTTCCATTTGCAAGAGGTGCTGATGGAACACAAATCATAAATTCAAATACTAGATGTATGCCTAATGAATTGTTCTATCAGGTGATAAAATCTATAGATTTATCCAACTATGGATATGCACGTCACTTTAAGTATTTAAAAGATACAATTATAGTTATACCATCCGCTAACTTGGCTGATATTTATGCTGAAAAAGTTGGAAAATGGTATGAAAACCAAGTATCTATAATGAAAGAAAATAATGCATTATCCCAATTACGTGATTGGCTCCTTCCGATGCTCATGAATGGTCAAGCCACCATTGAAGATTGAAATGCTAAATAATCATTTACAATATAAAAATAACTCTTGAAAGTGGCGAGAGCAAATAAAAGAACTCCACTTCATGGTGGTTCTCACATATAAAAGGAGAAACACATGAAAGAGAAAATAATATCAGAGATTATAAGAGAGATGCTTTCATCACTTAATAATGAACAATTAAGCAAGTTGAAGGCTACATTGGAGATATATCTTTATAATGTATCCATTGAAGCCAAACAAGAGGCTGATATAGATAAAGAAGAAGTGGATTATTTGGAAGTATTTCTCTCTGCAAAAAGGATAGAAGGCTGTTCAGAAAAAACACTGATATACTATAAAAATACAATACAGCAAATGCTTGATAGTATTGGAAAATCAGTTTGTACAATAGTTACAGAAGACCTAAGAACTTATCTGGCGGAATATCAGAGGGAGAAACAATCAAGCAAGGTAACAATTGATAATATTAGAAGAATATTTTCAAGTTTTTTTGCTTGGTTAGAGGATGAAGATTATATTATTAAAAGCCCAGTTCGCAGAATACATAGAATTAAGGCTGCTAGTACTATAAAGGAAACATACACAGATGAACAATTAGAATCTATGAGAGATAATTGCGATAATCCGAGGGATTTAGCACTGATAGATATTTTGGCTTCAACAGGAATGCGAGTGGGTGAACTGGTGCTACTGAATAGAGACGATATTTCTTTTGATGAAAGAGAATGTATTGTGTTTGGTAAAGGTGATAAAGAACGAATGGTATATTTTGATGCAAGAACGAAAATTCATTTGCAAAATTATCTTGATTCCAGGCTAGATGGCAATGAGGCATTATTTGTATCACTTAAAGCTCCATATAATCGAATGAAAATAGGTGGGATAGAATTAAGACTTCGTGAAATTGGAAAGAAATTAAACATAGAAAAAGTTCATCCGCATAAGTTTCGGCGAACATTAGCAACGGTGGCAATTGATAAGGGAATGCCGATAGAGCAGTTACAAAAATTGCTAGGTCATCAACGAATAGATACGACATTGCAATATGCAATGGTTAAGCAGAGTAATGTGAAAATTGCTCATAGAAAATATATTGGATAGAATGGAGACAACATCATGAAAAAAATGAAGTTACAGGATTGTTGTATTTTTATATCAGATGGAGATCATCAGGCTCCACCGAAATCTGATAAAGGAGTCCCTTTTATAACGATTTCCAATATTACAACAGATAATAGAATAGATTTTAGCAATGTAATGTATGTGCCGTTAGAATACTATGAACAATTATCGGAAAAAGTAAAGCAATTAAGAATGATATATTATATTCTGTAGTTGGCTCATTTGGAAAACCAGTGTTAATCGAAGAAGATAGAAAATTTGTATTTCAAAGACATATAGCTATACTTAGACCGAATCTAGAAAAGGTTATTCCAGAGTTTTTATACTATACATTGTTAAATCCGCAGTTTTATACTGTAGCAGATTATTTGGCAATTGGAGCAGCTCAAAGGACGATATCATTGGAGTCGTTAAGAAATATTGAAATTGAATTACCATCTTTATCACAGCAAAAAAGAATTGTTGATGTAATAGCTCCTATTGATAAAAAAATACATGAGAATGCGATGATAAATGATTATTTATCATATCAATCTTCGATGATGGCTTGACCATTCATGAGCATCGGAAGGAGCCAGTCACGAAGTGTGGTAAGTTGCACATTTTCTTTAATGTTGCCATTGATAAGATTGTATATGCGTGATACTGAATCATTAAACTTACTTAGCAGTGATTGTTGTGGAATAGGAACAAGCAAGTTTTTTAGGGTTTCCTGACTCACATTCTTCAAAATAGAACCACCGGTTTGAGTAGCAGAACTCCCCTCAAATTGCCTTAAGTATAATGTCAAATAGTTTTGTAAGGTATTATCATATGGTGTACAGCAGATAATAAATCCACAGAAAATAATATTACTACTTGGATTGTACAGTATTCTTGTAGTTCCTGGTATTCCACTACGGGCAATAATAATGCTATCATTAGATACACGGTATTTATCACCTTGTTGCTGTGGAAGACATATCATATCAAAATTACTTTCGTCAAGAAAAAGCGTTGATGATGATATATTTCGTACATTAATAATTTTATATACAGTATTACCTTCGACATTTTTGTCGTAGTTAATACCATTACGAAAAGAGCATATTGCACCCAATGGCTTGACTTGCCAATCGGCTGGAATGATTTGGTTAATCTTTTCATTCCACACCATTAGCCCATTTGTAGCCTTGTATGGTCGTCCGTCATCGCCAGGAAAGTTAAATTGAGTAAACCAATAATCATACAGTAACTGGATTTGCCGTTGTAAATAATCATTTAT
>NZ_ACFY01000163.1 GCF_000174195.1 Roseburia inulinivorans DSM 16841
AGTCACTTTATAAAAATTCTTTTCTACTATGGCATCCGGCAGTTGATTCAGAAGTTCCAATATCTGCAATTCCAATTTATCATATTCCAGTGGTTTACATAGAAATGAAAATGCATGAACTTCGTTAATGACCTGCATACAATATTCTTCATAACTCGTAATATACACTAATTTCACATCTGGAAATTTTTCTTTCAATTTTCTCCCCAGTTTAATACCATTCAGTTCTTCCATCGAAATATCTAAAATTCCGATATCAATACGACTGATATTTTCAAGCATTTGATTTGCAGACATAAATTTCTCTATATGATAAGCAATCTTTTGACCTGTAAAAATCTTATGCAGCATATTCACTGCACACTCAAGATCTGCTATATCGTCATCACAAACAGCAATTTCCAGCATATTACTCACCTTCTTCCTATCTTCCTACTATATCGGTAATTTTTATTTTTCCATTAAATAAATATAAAGCACTCCGCATATTATCTAAATAAATATCATATATATAGAAAATGTGCCATCATCTTGACGGCACATTTTTCATTGTTGCTTTTGCTGTCAAAAAAATCAATTATACAAACTATTACAAATACTATTGATAACTTTTTTACTACTTCACCATAACCATATCATTTTTCCTACTTTTTTCAATATATCTTACACGAAGTACGATTTTTTCAACACAAAATACGACAAAACGTAAATTTCTACCCATCTTAGCCCAATCTTATGTAAAAGCAGTCACAAATTTAATATATCATTTTAAGAAGATTTTTCTATTGCACATATCGTTTCACTGCAATCTTTCCCATAACCATAAATACTGCTACCAGGACTATACTTACATACCCAGCATAAAAATAATCTTGCAGATCCAGACAAAACAAAATGATAAGAACACATACCTGCAATGCCGTTATGCAATGTGTTACCCTTGCATAATACCTTCTTTCTTCCTCATCAAGCGGTTTATTGATACTTTCCACTGGGGCAAGGACAATAATAATTACCACGGCAAGAACTCCGATCAATAAAATCAAGGCATTAGGAACATTTTTCATTACAGGCTCATATGTATAAACCGGAATAAATAAAATTGCCATTGATATCAAAAAACAGCCGATTCTACTCTTACAGTGGCTGCCCCCACTATAGCTTCTCAACGAGGCATAAAATAACAGGAAGACCAGAACAAGTCCCGGTCTCCCCGTCACAATGCCAAATATTCCAGAAGCCAAAAGGTTTCCTGCAACAACAATACCATTTTCTATCCCATATTGGTACAGTTCTGCA
>NZ_ACFY01000162.1 GCF_000174195.1 Roseburia inulinivorans DSM 16841
GCTACAAAATCTGCGACACTACGGTAAATTAAACTCCGGTTTATTTACCAAGTTCAGTCTTTAAAGCTGCTGTCAATGCCGGAACGATCTTATTTAAATCTCCAACAAGACCATAATCAGCTACATCGAAGATCGGTGCATCTTCATCTTTGTTGATTGCAATGATAAGATCAGAATCTTCCATACCTGCTACGTGCTGGATTGCTCCAGAAATACCGATTGCAAAGTAAATCTGTGGACGAACTGTTTTACCTGTCTGTCCAACCTGAAGATCTACTGGTAACCAGCCATTCTCTACAACAGCACGAGAGCAGCTTACAGTACCGCCAAGAACTTCTGCTAAGTCCTCTAACAGTTTGAAGTTCTCTTTGGAACCTACTCCACGTCCACCAGATACCAAAATCTTAGCTTCCATGATATTTGCTGTAGATTTTACAGCTTTTACAACATTGAGGATTTCAACATATCTGTTGTCAGGTGTGAATCCTGGATTGAATTCAACAACGTTTGCTTTTGCACCAGCGATTGGAGCAATCTTCTGCATAACACCTGGACGAACGGTTGCCATCTGTGGGCGGTTATCCGGGCAAGCGATTGTAGCGATTGTGTTACCACCAAATGCTGGACGAGTCATTAACAACTGATTGTGTTTCTGCTCAGATTCTTTTCCTGGAGCAGCAACCAATGGGAAATCTCCGATTTCAAGAGAAGTACAGTCTGCTGTAAGACCTGTTTTAACTCTTGCTGATACAGTAGGACCAAGATCACGTCCGATAGCTGTTGCACCAACTAACATGATCTCTGGTTTGTACTCATTGATTACAGATGCCAGTGCATGTGCATATGGCTCTGTTCTGTATTCTTTTAATTCAGGATCGTCTACAACGATAACACGGTCTGCACCATACTCTGCTAACTGATCTGCTAATCCTTTGACGCCAGAGCCGATCAATACTGCTGTAACTTCTGTATTTAAGTCTTTTGCTAAATCTTTACCTTTGCCAAGCAATTCAAATGCAACACCGTCTAATACGTTATCTACCTGCTGTGCAAAGACAAATACTCCCTTATATTCTTCTAATGACATCTTATTCACCACTTTTCCTTATTTTTTTAGATAATGTGTTTCTCTTTGAATTTACCGATCAAGTATGCTACGGATTCTGCTGGATCAAGATTTACTTTCTCACCAGCTCCTTTTGCTACTTTATCAGATGCTTTTGCAATCTTTGTTGGTGATCCTTTTAATCCAAGGTCAGAATCATCAACATCCTTTAAGTCTGCTCTTCCCCAAACAGTCACTTCTTTGTCACATGCATCAAAGATTCCACCTGGTGTCATGTAACGTGGCTGATTTAATTCAGAAAGTGCTGTCACTAAGCAAGGCATTTTTGCTTTTAATTCGTGATATCTGTCTTCATACTGTCTCTTAACGATAACAGAATCTCCATCAACTTTGATGTCTGCTGCGTAAGAGATAACTGGTAAACCAAGATGCTCAGCGATCTGTGGTCCTACCTGTGCGGTATCTCCATCGATAGCCTGACGTCCTGTGATGATAAGATCGTAATCTAAGTTACGAAGAGCACCAGCGATTGTAGTAGATGTTGCCCATGTATCTGCTCCACCTAATACTCTGTCTGTTACAAGGATTGCATCATCTGCTCCCATTGCCATTGCTTCACGAAGAACTGCATCAGCCTTTGGAAGTCCCATGGTAAGAACTGTAACTTTTGCTCCTGTCTCATCTTTGATTCTTAATGCTGCTTCAAGACCTGCTTTGTCATCTGGGTTCATGATAGCAAGCATTGCTGCTCTATCAAGTGTTCCATCTGGATTGAATTTTACTCCACCCTTTGTATCAGGAACCTGTTTAATACATACTACGATATTCATGTATTTTCCACTCCTTATGTTATTATATTTTCATTAATCGCGGATTACTCGAAACACTTCGTGTTTCTCGTGCGCGTTGCGCTCTCAAATGTCTGTCAGAAATATTTCATTCTCGCAAGCGTGATTCTATATTTCTTCCATCCATTTTCAATCCGCTAGATCACGTCTATTTAAGCAATGCACCTGAGATAACCATGCGCTGTACTTCGCTTGTTCCCTCATAGATCTCTGTGATCTTAGCATCACGCATCATACGCTCTACATCGTACTCTCTGATGTATCCATATCCACCGAATAACTGAACAACTTCTGTTGTAACAGCCATTGCTGTCTCTGCTGCGAATAATTTTGCTTTTGCAGCTTCTACAGAGTAAACTTTCTGGTTTGCTTTTGCCATTGCTGCTTTATAAACTAACATCTGAGCGGCTTCAATTCTTGTTGCCATATCAGCTAACTTGAACTGTGTATTCTGCTGCTGTGCGATAGAACGACCAAACTGCTTTCTTTCTTTTGTATAAGCAATTGCACGCTCTAATGCACCTTCTGCAATACCAAGTGCCTGGGAAGCGATACCAATACGTCCACCATCTAATGTATGCATAGCGATTGGGAATCCTTTTCCTTCAGGTCCAAGTAACGCATCCTTTGGAATTCTGCAGTCTTCAAAAATTAATTCATAGGTAGAAGATCCACGGATACCCATCTTCTTCTCTTTTGTTCCGAAGGAGAATCCTGGAGCACCTTTTTCTACGATAAATGCGGAGAAGTTCTTTTTCTTTCTTCCTCTCTTGTCCTCTGTAATGCTTGTGATAGCGATTACAATATAAACATCTGCAACTTTACCATTGGTAATGAAGCATTTTGATCCGTTTAATACCCATTCGTCACCGTCTAAAACAGCTTTTGTCTGAGCACCCTGAGCATCTGTACCAGCACCTGGTTCTGTCAATGCGAAAGCACCAAGTTTCTCGCCTGTAGCAAGTGGTCTGACATATTTCTGTTTCTGTTCTTCTGTACCGTAAGTCATAATTGGATCGATGCAGAGAGAAGTATGTGCGGAAACAACAACACCTGTTGTAGCGCAAACTTTTGATAACTCTTCTACACACATAACATATGTTAATGGATCACATCCCTGTCCGCCGTACTCCTTTGGTACCGGGATTCCCATGAATCCATATTTTGCCATTTTCTTAACTGTCTCTGCCGGGAACTGTTCTGTCTCATCAGTTTCCTGTGCAAGAGGTTTTACTTCGTTTTCAGCGAATTCTCTGAACAGAGAACGCGCCATTTCATGTTTCTTGTCTAAAGTGAAATCCATGATTTCAAATCCTCCTAAACCTTAATATCTGTTAATTACTGAGCGTCAACTGGTGTTTTTGTGCGGTCAGCATTGTATACATAGAATCCTTTTCCGCTCTTAGCACCAAGGTTACCACCACGAACCATTTTGCGGATCAATGGGCATGCACGGTATTTGCTGTCGCCAGTCTCTTTGTAAAGAACGTCCATAATAGCAAGGCAGATATCAAGACCGATGAAATCTCCTAACTCTAATGGTCCCATTGGATGGTTTGCACCAAGTTTCATAGCTGCATCGATACCTGCGATATCAGATACACCTTCCATTTTGATGAATGCTGCTTCGTTGATCATTGGGATTAAAATACGGTTTACAACGAATCCTGCTGCTTCATTTACCTGTACAGGTGTTTTTCCGATCTCAACAGAGATTTTCTTGATAGCTTCAACAGTCTCATCCGGTGTATTTACACCAGCGATAACTTCGATTAATTTCATACGGTCTGCAGGGTTGAAGAAATGCATACCAACCATTGGACGTGTAAGACCATTTCCGATCTCTGTGATGGAAAGGCTTGATGTATTTGAAGCAAAGATACACTCTGGTTTTGCGATCTTATCTAATTCCTGGAATGTTGTTTTCTTTACTCCCATATCTTCGAATGCTGCTTCTACGATCAGATCGCAGTCTGCGCAAAGGTCTTCTTTTAATCCTGGAGTGATTTTAGCAAGGATAGCATCAACAGCTTCCTGTGTCATTTTTCCTTTTTCTACAAGTCTTGCATAACCTTTCTGGATTTTGGCTTTTCCGCCGTCAGCCCATTCCTGCTTAATATCGCAGAGAGCTACCTCATATCCTTCTACCTGAGCAAATGCTTTTGCAATACCCTGTCCCATGGTTCCTGCACCAATAACACCAACTTTCATGTTAGTACCTCCTGAATTCATTCTGAATTTTTAATATGTAATGGAAACGCCCGGAAAAGCAGTCACCCGCTTTCCGGACAGTTTTGTCTGATTAATTATCTCTCAACGATTGTAGAGCATCCCATTCCGCCACCGATACATAATGTAGCAAGACCTCTGTGGGAATCTCTCTTCTGCATCTCATGCAATAATGTTACAAGGATACGGCATCCGGAAGCTCCTACTGGATGTCCAAGTGCGATTGCACCACCATTAACGTTAACTTTGGACATATCGAAATGTAAATCTCTTGCAACTGCGATAGACTGAGCTGCGAAAGCTTCGTTTGCTTCGATCAGATCCATATCATCAATTGTAAGTCCTGTCTTAGCTAATACTTTCTTAGTGGAAGCAACAGGTCCAACACCCATGATTTCTGGTTCAACACCGCCAAGTGCTCCGGCTACCCATGTAGCCATTGGTGTAACACCAAGTTCTTTTGCTTTCTCTTCGCTCATAACAACGATTGCTGCTGCACCATCATTAATACCGGAAGCGTTACCTGCTGTAACAAGTCCACCCTCTTTACCAGAGCAGCATTTTAATTTTGCTAAAGACTCTGCTGTTGTACCTGCACGAGGTCCTTCATCTGTCACGAAATCTACGATCTCTTTTTTCACTTTAACCGGAACCGGAACGATCTCATCTGCAAATTTACCTTCAGCGATCGCTTTTTCACATTTCTGCTGGCTGTTTGCTGAGAACTCGTCTAATTCTTCTCTTGTGATTCCATATTTATCACATACGTTCTCTGCTGTGATCATCATATGATAATGATTGAATGCATCTGTTAATGCATCGTTAACCATTGTATCGATGATTGTTGCATTGTTCATACGATATCCGAAACGGGCTTTTGTCATAGCATATGGTGCCATTGACATATTTTCCATACCACCTGCAACAACGATATCAGCTTCTCCTGCCATGATCATGGTAGCTGCATCATTGACACATTTCAAACCAGAACCACATACAACGTTGATTGTGATTGCTGGAACTTCGATTGGGAGTCCTGCTTTGATAGAAGCCTGACGTGCAACGTTCTGTCCCTGAGCTGCCTGGATTACACAACCCATTTTAACTTCGTCAACCATCTCTGGTTTAACACCTGCTCTTCTTAATGCCTCTTTGATAACGATTGCACCTAAGTCTGCTGCTGGAGTATTGCTTAATGCTCCACCCATTTTACCAATTGCTGTACGGCATGCGCCTGCTAAAACTACTTTTCTTGCCATTTTGAATTCTCCCTTCGGTTTTGTGGTACAAAACACCGCTCATAATATGCAGTATATTTTGTTTCCTTCATAATAAATCTGCCGAAAAACGTTGTTATTTTTTTAACAATCTTTTAGTAAAAAAAATAAATCTAAAATTTCTTCTTTTAAATTTAAATTTTCTTTTTCCTGATTTTCTACGTTTTTATGTATTCGGCTTTTTTATTGGCTTTTCAGTACTTTCTCATGCTACCATATTTTATTTTCAAATGCAATAGCTTTCTTTTTTTTTCACACTTTTTTCAGTATTTAAATTTGGTTTTTACCTATTTTATATACTGTTTTTCGTTAAAAAATTATCATGCGCAACCGCTCAATTCCACAAAAAAGAGACGTTTTTTGTATATTTCTCACAAAAACGTCTCTTTTTCCATTTGGTTTCAAAAATGATTTTTATGTAATTTGCGCATTGACAGCCGTATTAGTAGAATATGTGATGTCCGATGATCGTTCCTTCCAATCCGTCGATCACAGTTCTGAAATAGAGACAGCTGTTTGTGATGTTCCCGTTAAGCACCTCCTGTGCCGCCTGCATACAGGTATTATTGACTCCCTGCTCGAGGCGGAGCGCATATCGTCCACTGGCTACCGGAGAAAACTGTCCGCTCTGATAAATCACACCGGATACGGTATTCGGGAAATAAGAGCTTCGCACACGGTTCATGACAACACTTCCGACTGCAAGCTTTCCCTCATATGGTTCACCGTCTGCCTCACACTGGATGATCGCACCTAACAGGTAAAGATCACTGTCACTTGGGACATAAGAAAATTCGCCGTTGTTCTCAGCCTCCTGACGCTTGATCTCCGCCATTCTCGCAGCGTCTTCTTTTGCCTTCTGGATCTCTAACTGTTTTTCCAGTTCTTCCATCTGTGCGATCTGACTGTTGATATCATTGACTTTTCCCTGGGCGCTGCTCAATTCAGAATTGGTCTGGCTGATATTTGCCTGCGTTGAACTGATAAGGCTGTTTACAGAATTCTGTTTTACCTTCATGTCATCCTGCATGGCGAGCAGTTCCTGCTGCTCACTCTCGAGATCCTTCTTCTGTTCTTCAAGAGAAGCTTCCTCTGCCGCAATCTGTTCCTGCACCTGGATAAATTCCTCTAATTTCTGTCTGTCATACGAATTGATCTCCGAAATATACTCCGTCCGGTTCAGAAAATCAGAAAAGGATGATGCCGATAACAGCATCTCAAGCATCGGTGTATTTCCATTTTCATACATATAGCGGATACGTATCTTCATATCCTCATACTGGCTGGCTGACTGCTGCTTTGCAGCTTCCAGATTATCCTGCGTCTGATCGATCTCATCCTCAAGATCTGACAGTTCTTTTTTCTTATCATTGATCTGTGACTCAAGGGCATTCATGGACGAAACAATGTTGGTCATCTGTCCATTTAAATTGTTCAGGTCGCTCTCTAGCTGGCCTTTTTTTCCATTGATATCATCGACCGCATCCTGTGCATCTTTCTGCTGGTTTTTCAGATTGTTGATCTGATTTTTTGCATTGTCAATATCTTCCTGCGTGACATCTGCATAAGCTGTTGTCACGGTAAGACAGCACACTAATGCTGCCGCTGCAAATATTCTTTTTAAGGGGATTTTTTTCATAAGTACCTCATTCTGTCGAAATATTCCTGCATCTGCTCCTAAAAAATTTCTTTCAAGCACCATGATAGCAGATTGTATTTAACCTTTCAATATGCTATATTTGGTATGTATCAGCTTGTTTTTATTTTATCATATTTGCATCAGGAAAGGTATGGGGATATATGCAGTTTGTAAGATCACAGGATTTAAAGCCGGGAATGCGGCTGGCAAAACCCATTTACAATAAAATGGGGGTTTTATTGTATGAGCGCAACACAAAATTAACACTTCAGA
Source organism: Roseburia inulinivorans DSM 16841 (assembly GCF_000174195.1). Taxonomy (GTDB): domain Bacteria; phylum Bacillota; class Clostridia; order Lachnospirales; family Lachnospiraceae; genus Roseburia; species Roseburia inulinivorans. The sequence goes on from NZ_ACFY01000162.1 coordinate 7,333, forward strand.
GTATAAACAGTATTGATAATTTCGGTCTGATTGGCATTTTTATTCTGGAACCGGCGGAGCCTGTTCCTCCTCTTTCCAAAGAAGACCTTGAATTTGAGCAGTTCCAGACTATCTATATGTTCAAATTGAAAGACTGCATGGACAAGCTTCTCGCACAGAAAAATATTCCGGCAATCACGGAACTCGTACAGAATATATACACACATTATGGTGCATTAGACCACAAACTTAATTTCACACAGAACCTCAGAAGTTCTGCCGATTTTGTATACAAGCATTCGATTAGTGTTGCGATCCTCTCTGCGATGATCGCAAATGAGATGCATATTGAGCTGGAAGACTCCCAGTCGCTGATCGCAGCTTCTTTATTATATGATTTTGGTTATCTCTCCGTTCCAAAGAGCATTTTAGATAAGAACGAAGATCTCTCTGCTTCCGACCGGGATCTCATCCAGTTAAAATCAGAACATGGGTATGAGATCATCCGTCCGCATTTTGCAGAACTCGGCTTAAATGACACAAGTCTTGAGATCATCCAGAACATTATATTTGAAGACCATGCAACGATCAGCCCAAGACCTCCAAAATCACCAGTCCAGCTTCTGATCGATATTTTGAAGGCTGCGGACAAATTTGACCGCCTGACTGCCATGAACATTAACCATGCACCAATGTCAGAACTGGCTGCCATGACATTTTTTTACAGCCACATCGCAGAATATAACCGTTCTGTGATCACCGCTCTGGCAGACAGCATCCAGATCCTTCCTACAGGTGCCTGTCTCGATTTTGCCAATGGAGAAAAAGGTCTGGTGCTTGCTGACAATCCGGCTGATTTTCTGCATCCTATGATCCTGAATTTCAAGGATAACCGGATTTATGATCTGAGCGATCCGGAAACCTCGGATCAGTTACAGATTGTAGATATTATGAAGACAATGGATAACCGTATCGCCATAGACAGCGATACACTTAAGCATTTTGTTGCAGATCCATATATTAAAGCGACCGCTGACCGTTTCCGTGCCCAGAAAGAAAAAATCAGCCGTCGCAAAAATGGAACATCTGCCATTCCGCACGCAAAACAGCCGGTTATGGACAAACCTGTCCTGCCTGCGTCACCAGTTTCAGCCGTATCCATTGCTTCCAGAAATGAGGTAACACCTCCTGTAAAGAAACAGCGTCCAGCAAAGAGGAAAAAATTAATTTGATGTGCATAGCATAAAAAAGCTGATGTATTCAGACGTTACATCTTTTTCGTCTGAATGCACCAGCTTCTTTTTTACTGTGCACTTGTCAGATAACTTGACACGCAGTACAGTGTCTGTCCATTATAGTCAACTCTTGACCAGCCATAGTCTGTATTGATTCCGGTTCTCGTCACGGTCTCGCCATTTTTTAAAACTGCCGCAACTGCTGCATCCGGGTTTGTGACACTCGGAAGTGTTCTTAAATTCACTTCGATCTTCGCTGTTACCACGTCATTGCATGCAGTAAATTTTGTTTTCAGTCCGTCTCCGGATCCTGAGCCGTCCGCTGCTGTTGTCTCTGCAGTCGTATTGGCTGCAGGTGCTGTATATCCAAGATCTGTCGTCAGATAACTGGACACTGCATATAAAGTCTGTCCATTGTAACTTACTCTTGACCAGCCACTGCTGCTTACGCCGGTTCTTGTCGCCGTCTCGCCATTCTGCAGGGTTGCCACAACCGTTGCATCGGAGCCCTGACTCGGAATGTTTCTGAGATTTGTGGACTGTTTTGCCGTAACAGTTTCATTTACATCGGAGAAATTCATCAATGCTTCTGCGTCTGCACTGACTGTTTCCGGTGTCACATCACTTTTCGCATCTGCAGTTCCCTCATAACCGAAATAGGCAATATCAACATCAACCGGCTTACTGATCCCTGCCACTGTTCCCTGATTGGTATACTGCCACATTGCGTGCGTTCCAGTGTAATCGGACTGTGCAGTCTGTGGATACGGTACAGATGGATATTGAGACACCCAGATTTTATATGTTTTTTCAATCCTTGAAGTATCCCATTTTGCATCGCCAAGCATCTCATTTTTTGCCGCATAAAACATTGGCGTGTAGCCGCGGTTATAAATCTCATTTAAAAATGCGATCGCAATGTCAGTTCTCTCCGACTGTGTCATAGCATACTGTCTGCTGTCTGCATTTTCAAATCCTTCACAGTTAAATGCAACCGGATAGGTGATCTGATACTGGGAAATATAATCTGCCACCCAGTCTGCCTCCTGCACCGCTTCATCCGTTGTGACGGCTGTCGAAAAGAAGTATGCCCCTATTTTTATCCCATTTGCCTGCGCTTCCTGCATGTTGTATTTTGCATTGGTATCCGCAACGATCTCGCCAGTCTTCTGCGTGCGATATCCGACACGTATCATGGCAAACTGTACCCCGGAAGCCGCCACCTGACTCCAGTCGATGGTTCCCTGATATCTGGCCACATCTATACCAAAGGTTGTCTCACCCGATTCCGTCACATTTCCTGCCGATAACAGTGCAGTCACATCAACGCTCGCTCCCGTGTCAGTTCCCATATTACCATTCTGTGGATCGTCTGCCTCCACTTCTTCAGTGCTCTCGGTTGTGGCAATATTCCCCATTACTTCGGTGGTCTGTGTTTCTGTCTCTGTTGTCTCACTCTGCTCTGTAGACATTAAGTCAGCACTTGTGTCTTTATTTTTACTATTTTTTCCTAACAAAACCAGTGCCACAATCACAATGACAAGCAAAACCGCCACAATGATAATTGGTAATATAAAGCGGGTATCCCGCGGTTCGTTATTCAATGATTCAAATTCAAGATCATCATCAAATTTCTTCATAATCTGTTTCCTTCCTTCTTCCCATTATATAGCTTGTTTTTCATTTATTCTAACATAATTAGGAAATCACAAGCTACACTCTCTGTATTTCAGATGTTGTATGCGTATCTGATAATACGATTGTCATATATGCTATTACACGGTAACAATACCATATTTTCACTTAGTGCGCTATACTTTTTCAAAACCCGCCAGCAACTAATTTATATTTTCATTATCGAAATAAATGTTTTAAACCGGAGTTTGACGGACGTAGTGTCGCAGATTCTGTGGTGCTTTTACAGGTTGTGAAGGGCAGATATAAGCGTTCTCTCGCAAGTCGTGATTTTATAGGTTTATGAAAAGAAAAACGGTACAGACGAAATGTGATGTTCCTGTTCGCCAGGCATTCCGCTGGGCTTCTGAACAACAATCATGTTCAGCTGAAGCTTCCATGATTGTTAGAATCCCAGCTCCATGGCTCACAAAGGAAATCATATTTGTCTGCACCGTTTTTCTTTCATTTACGTTACGAATGACTTGTGAGAGGACGCTTATATTTGCCCAATTTATGCTATGAAGCGCACTACAAAATCTGCAATTTACGTTATGGAACTCACGATTATGGGATGAGTGTCTATAGGATTAAAACTCAATCTGCATTCTTGAAATAAATGAATTAAGGTTTTTTTAATGAATTTTAAACAGGAACAAAAGATTGATTTCATTTACAGCTTTGTTTATAATATTTATTGAGTTGTTGGGGGCAAGCTGTACTAAATCGAACCCTCAAAATGTCTGAAAGGGAAAATATTTTTATAAAAAGCAAAAGGCAATTACAGAAAAACTTTGATGCTTTTGGATGATTTGAATTTAACTATGCCAAATGAAATTGGAGGGATTTGAATGAAACATATAAGAAATATATTGCTGTTGATTACGATTATTTTTGCTTTTGTTATGCAAGCTGAAGTATATCAAAATATGCTATGGAACTTTAATGGTGCTTATTATTTATCGTCCAGATACACAACTACCAATGACGATATGGATTCATTTTTAGCCAATGCAGAAGATACAGCTGAGAAGCATGGTGTTCATATTTTTTCGACTTTTAATCAGAGAGTTTCTAATTATCAGACAAGACTTTATATTTATGGTGATGATACCGTTGTTCGGGATAGTCTTAAAAGCACGATGGATATTGAGGAAAAAACATATACGGCTTTAATAGGTGGAATCACCGTAATAGAATTTGAAGATTTTAGAGAAGTAAAAAACACAGGCAATGGACAGGAAATAATGATCAGCTATATCGGTGATGATGATGACATCATTGCCACATATCAAGATTTGGCAAAAGAATATTCTATATCGCAGCCAGAGTTTTGGCAATCAACCGAAACTGATATGATGTTCATTGTTTGGGGATTGGTTGCCATATTGATGATTGTACTTAATGTGATTGAGGTGATACGCAGACAAAAGGAAGTAGTTGTACGAGCTTCCTTGGGCGAAAATGCTGCTGTGCTTGCTCTAAAAGCTGTAGTGGCTGATATGATTTCGTACGCTGCGTTATTCGTTTTAGCAAAGTTGCTTGTTTCTCAATTTATATCGGGTGCATATGAAGATTATCTCATTTTGGCAGTGTATTGTGCCGGAGCAGTTCTTTCCGTAATTCCTTATGCTGCTTTTGTCTGCTTTGATGTAAAAAAAGCCTTCGCCAATGCTTCAGATAAAAAAGGTATGTTTTATCTTCTGAATGGTCTTAAAGTATTTGCTACTGCTATGACAATTTTTACAATAACTACAAATCTCAGTAGCATTCAAGGTAATTTACTTACAAACACTACTCTTTTAGAAAATCATTATAATGATTATTATTTTGGAGTTATGCAGCTTGAACCTCCTTTTGAAGAAAATGAGGAGGAATCTACAGAGAGCAAATTTTGGAATGACCTTTACGAAAATGAATACAACACTATAAATCCGGTGGTCTGCATAGGCAGCCGGATAAGCGATACGGATAATTATATTTTTGTAAATCATAATGCCAGAGATATGCTACAAGGGTTTTCTGATATGCTTACTGAAGATGATGAAAAAGAGGATATCGTGGTCTTCGTGCCAAAGGGAAGAAATGCGGAATCATACAAAGATATCGCAAAAGAGGAAATTGGCTCTCTTACCCAAAATGCAGAAGAACTGCGTGTTGTTTATAAAGAATATTCTGGCAGAGAGCAATTTTATTATCTCAATTCGAACAGAGAAGAGGCTATTGACGGATTGTCAAGAGTAACAAATCCGATTGTGATTTATCAGGCAAATGAGGCTGTTGCTTTAAATGGAAGTTATATCGAAACAGGAACATATAATAGTGAGGTAATCTACGGATGCGATGAAAGCACAATTCGTAATGCTGCGAAAAAATATGCAGAACAGCTTGATTCACACTATTTTATGCTGACGAATGTCGGAGAGGATTACATTTATAGTCATAGTTTCCTTGTAAAATTGATTAGCTTTATAAGCTCTCTTTGCGTATTAGTATTGCTGTTAGATATAGCTATCATCGTATCTGAAGCGAAAATGGAATTTAGACTTAGCTCTATGGAAATCTCCCTCAAAAAGGTTTTAGGTTATAGCTTTTATGAAAGGCACAAAAGATTTATTTCCGTTAATCTCATAGAAAATATAGCCGGTGTGATATTGATTTGCATTGTTTCGATTTTTATATCTAACGCAAGTGTCGGGATTGCTTTACTGATTGGATCATTGCTCACCATTATTGAAATGGCAATCATTTTCACAAATATTATGTGGGTTGAAAAAACAAATATCTCAAAGTCATTGAAGGGAGGATGTTTATGATTATAATTCGTGGCTTAAATAAAGCATTTGGAGAGAAAATAATTTTCTCCAACTTTAATTTGGAAATTCCGGATGGAAGTTTTGTAGTAATCAGCGGGGATAGCGGCAGTGGAAAAAGCACTTTGCTCAATATGATTGGTGGTATCGAAAAGCCGGATAGCGGCAGTATCATAATCGAAGGGCTGAATATTACCCGGCTTAAAAATAAAAACAGTTTTTTTGCGGATACAGTGGGGTTTCTTTTTCAGAATTTTGCACTGCTTGAAAATAAGACAGTTAAAGAAAATTTAAGTTTGATTAAAAAATCAAGCCGAACTAAAGTATCACTTAAAGAAGCTCTTAATCGTGTGGGGTTATCAAAGGAAGTTAACAAAAAAGTTTATCAGCTTTCCGGTGGTGAACAACAGAGAGTTGCTTTAGCTCGTCTTATGATGAAAAAATGTTCTGTTGTTTTGGCAGATGAACCTACTGGCTCACTTGACAAGAAAAATAGAGATATTGTTATGAGGTTATTGCACGAACTCAATGAAGAAGGTAAAACGGTTATCATTGTTACCCACGATCAGGGTATTATTGAAGATGAACCTTATGTTGTAAAAATTTAAGCTTTCATTTTCTGTGATATTCATTGACGGCATTAGCTGAAATACGAGTAAAAACGAAAACCTGTAGATTTCATCTTTTTATTAGATACAATCTACAGGTTTTTTGTTTTTTCAGAAGTTATTAGGTAAGTTCAAAATGTTTTGTAGATGAAATCGATAGTTTGATGTATGGAACTTTTTAACAGATAGAATGGACTACAGTGTTTTCTAAATAACTATTTAGTAGTTTTGAACACCTCACAGAAAATGCCCTTGACAAATCTCATCTCATGAAATAAATGAATTAGGTTTTTTAATAAATTTTAATGGAATAAAATAGAATTGTATATGTGATTATGGTAGAATATGATATTAATGATTTTGTAAATTCTTATTTGAGGAGGTGAACACTTTGGATATTGAAAAAACCAAATCATATTACAATCAAATAAGAAGTGAAGATTTATGTGATTATTGTAC
>NZ_ACFY01000161.1 GCF_000174195.1 Roseburia inulinivorans DSM 16841
TACGGAATCTGCGACACTACGTCCGTTAAACTCCGGTTTACAATGCATAGCAGTCATACCGTATTGCTTTTCCTTTTAATTCATAGGTTGGATTTTTCCCAGCAAGAAACGGGCTTTTCAGCGGGCGTTTTACAATGATCTTGGAAGGCTTTGCCTGAATCGCCGCCTCAAACAATTCGACCTCATCCGAACACGGTGGTTCAAGTTTCTGGATCAATTGCAGTTTTTTATTGATCAGTCCCGATTTTTGTCTGCCTGGAAACATCGGATCAAGATAGATCAGATCGATGTCATCCACACGGCTTTTTAACTCGTCTACGCTGTTGCCCTCCACAAGCTGCATTCTGGCAGTAATATCTTTCAACTTTGGGTGTTTCTTTGCTCTGCGGAGCGCATCTTTTAACAGAACTGCCACAACCGGGTTCTGTTCGTATAACATCATCTCATACCCACAGGCGGCAAGCAGGAAAGCATCCTCCCCCATACCGGCAGTCGCATCAATTCCCTTTACATTTGTCTGCGTTGTTTTAGCTGCGCGCACCAGCATTTCATGCGCAAGTCTGCCGTCACTCACTCTGTGCAGCATACCCTCAAAATCGCCCTGATAGCTTAACCCATATCCAATGAGAGAAACTCCTTTTGCATCAAAAAGAACCGTCAGTTCCTCTCCCGGTTTGTCTAAAAGTGTGGTGCCTGTCCGTCTGGCAAATGATTCCGCCATATCCCTCTGCCCGCCTTTTCCAATGCAGGCAACAAATTTACTACTCATTCTATTCTCCCGGATCACGATAAAATATAACGATGAAAAATAGAGGTGCATAAGCACCTCTAAATGAATTATAAATATTATAACATGAATGTTCCTGTTTTACCAGCACAACGTCTGGATCGAATGTGCCGGAATTTCCATGTCACATTTCATTCCACTTTCGCAGAACGTAAACGCCTGTGTATCATCCGTACAATTTAACAGAATCATTATTTTTTCGCCATCCGGGTTCACAAAACCACATGCTTCCACTTTACTTGTAAAACGTGATACAAGCATACGTTTTGCACCTCTTTTGATGAACCGGCTGAAATGTCCAATATAGTAATAAGACAGTTTTACATCGATCGTATCATTTTTTGTGTCACACATAACCGGCGCATCACAATAATTTTTGACATGATTCGGTCCACCCAGTTCATCCAGATAAATATTCCAATCCAGATAGGCATTCATTCCTGCATTGAAATTTCCCAAAATATCATGTGCATACATCTCCGCATGGGCAACCTGATTGTCTGAAGCGAATCTGGAATACTCTACACACCCCTCGGTAAAAATCAGCTCTTTTTCCGGGAAACGATTCCGCACCTCTGCAAGTGCCTCAAAATGATCACCCGTATACCAGTGGAACGCGATCCCGTCAATTTTCTTTTCTGCCTCTTCCGTGGAAAGGCTCTCTAATGCGCGATCCAGCACACGTTCCTTATTATGATCCCACACATTAATTTTCACATCATTATGACCTTCCTGATCTAATGCTGCTCTTAAATAATTACATACATATTCCTGCTCCTCGCTTCCTGTAAACAGGCAGGAATCCCATGTCTGCGTGGCATTCGGCTCATTCTGCACCGTAAGACGGCTGATCTTAATACCCTCTTTTTCATATTCTGAGACATAACGTGCAACCATTTTTGCCCACATCCCATAATATTCTTTTTTCAATTTTCCACCGTGATTCATGTCACCGTTTGTTTTCATAAATGCCGGCGGGCTCCACGGCGAAGCTAAAAAACAAAGGTCCTTTTCCTTTTTCTGTGCTTCATGTATAAACGGAATGATATATTGTTTATCTCTTTCAATCGAAAATGTCTTTAACTCACTGTCATCCTGATCTTCCACATACGCATAATTCCCTAATGCAAAATCACAGCTTTGAACATGCGTGCGGCAGAAATTATACCTGTTTCCCTTTTCTCCGAAATATAGTCCGATCAGTTCTTTTTTCTTCTCGTCACTCATTCTGGAATAGGTATAGGCTGCTGCTTCTGTAAGTGCTCCACCCATTCCAAGTACTTCCTGATATCTCACTTCCGGGTATGCCTTGATGAGGTTCATTTCGATTCTTTCGTCTTTTTCCAGTGTCTTTTCTGTACAGATAAACACCCCGTCTTTATTTGTTGTATAACATTTCATGATTGTGTACTCCATTTCCAGGTATTTATAAGGGGCCGAAGAAACAGCCCCTTATTTTTTACATTCCTAATTTTTCAGCGTTGGCAGCCATTTTTTCATTTCTTACTTTCACAATTGCATCCCAGTCATTTTCTTCGCGGAACTGTCTGTAAGATTCTAAAATACTGTCAAATTCTGCATCGTCGTTTGCGCGGATCATTCCGACAAGTGTAGTAGCCCAATTCGTTTTTATCGCACTGTATGCACGTGCCTCTGCGCTTCCTGTCTCCGGATCTGTATTCTCCAAAATAAAGTGCGGATATAATTTTCCGATTCCCCATTCCTGCATCTGTTTGATAGAATCCGGGTAAGCATCATCGCTGAGTGATTTATAACGGTCATGTCCGAATGGAATAAATTCTCCAAGACGCATTTCCTTTTTAAATCTGTCGTTATCGTTCGCCTGTAACTCTTTTGCTGCATCTGTCAGTTCATATTTGCCATCTGCGTTAATGGTGTAGGTTTCCCCTTCCACACCGTAATTGGTCAGGATCTGACCTTCATCACTTAATAAATAGGTATATAACTGAATTGCTTTTGCCGGATCTTTACAGGTTTTCGATACATAGGTGATCATCCATCCACTGATACCAGCCTGATTTAACTTTGGTTCATAACCTGCGGTGCTCTTTGGTCCATCAATTGCGATATATGCCGCATCTGGATTGGATGTTGCAAACGTTGTTAAAAATCCTGCCTGCTGTGGAGTTCCATCCATCATAATACATGCGTATTTTCCAATACTCTCTTTTTCCTGCCATGCAGTATTATCATCCGTAAAGCTGTCGTCACTGATACATCCGTTTTTATATGCCTGATTCAAAGTTTTGATCCAGGAAAGATAATCTTCATCCATATTCCTGTCATAGAATGTATTATCATCATTTACAATCGGTGTACCCAGAAAATCCTGTAATGTATCTCCAAGAGAACTTGTTCCATCCGTCTCAAAATTATTGAATCCAAGTGGGATTAAATCCGGGAACTGCTCCTTGATCTGATTTAAAACATCCAGAAATTCTTCCTGTGTGCCCATTGAAGGTTTTCCCAGCGCTTCGTATACATCATTTCGAATTACAAATGCAGTTTTCGCATATATCTCTCCGCTGTCATAATCTTCCTGCGTATTGGAGTAACCCGGATAACCATATGTCTTTCCGTCATCCATAGCAAACCAGCTTAATGTCTGGGCGGAGGCAACTTTGTAAAAATATGGATCATAATTGTCTGCCAGATCCTGCAATGCATATGCCCAGGTATCCGCTTTCTGTGCCACACTTGAGCTGGCATCGAAAATGGTAATGATGTCCGGCATATCTCCTCCTGCAAAAAATGTATTTAACTTTGTATCATCACCGACAACAAAATCAATATTGACATTCATGTCCTTCTGGATCTGTTTTGTGACAACATCATTTCCCCATTCTGTATTCCACCAATCTGCGTTGACATACCAGGTAAGCGTTGTATCCTCTTTTGTATCAAGTTTCCATGCAGGCGTATCAGCATCTAATGTATAGCGTCCACTTTCCACAACGCCATCCTCACCTGTCTGAACCATTGCAGTGTCTTTGCTTTCGCTGCTCTCTCCGCATCCAGCCAGCATACCGGCTGTCATCATTGCTGCCATTCCCAGGCATACCCCTTTTTTCCACATCTGATTTTTCATCACTTTTCTCTCCTTCATTTTTATTCTTTCACTGCTCCAAGCATCATACCTGAAACAAAATGTTTTTGAAGTAACGGATAAATAATAATAATCGGGACCGTTGTTACTACAATTGTCGCCAACTGTATTCCTTTGGATGTTGTCGATAGTGCAACATTTCCGATACTGTTCATGCTTTGTGCCTGCTGTTGCACAATGATCTCATAAAGCTTCATCTGAACCGGATATAAGTCTTTATTTGTCATATATAATTTTGCAGTCATAAAGTCATTCCACTGATACACACCGTTAAATAATGCAATGGTCGCCAGTGCCGGTTTTGAAAGCGGCATTGCAATCGACAAAAATATTTTCCAAACTCCCGCACCATCGATCTGTGCTGATTCTTCCAGCGAAGCCGGTATCTGCCGGAAGAAATTCATCAGGATTACCACGTCATAATAACTGAAAAGCTGTGGCAGTATGTACACCATAAAGTTATTTAACAGCCCTAACTGCTTCATTAACAGGTAAGTTGGAATCATTCCGCCCGAAAAAAACATCGTGATAATTCCCATTACCGTATATAGTTTTCTTCCTCTTAAATCCTTTTTGCTAAGTGCAAAAGCCACCATTGCACAGAAGAAAACATGTGTGACCACGCCGATAACCGTCTTTGCCACGGAAATAAAGAACGCCTTCCAGATAGAAGTATCTTTAAATACCGCGCGGTAATTGTCTAAAGACCATTCTTTCGGGAAGAAAATAAATCCTCCCTCCGCCAATGCCGTACTTCCTGAAAAAGAAGATGCCAGCACATTTAAAAGCGGTACTAAAATAATAATTGTGATAAGCAGAATGACCGTGACATTCACGAAGTCAAAAATTCTGTCTCCTGTAAATTTTTTGTTTTCATACTTTTTCTCCTATAAAACTGATTCCTCATTGATTTTTCCGGTAATCTTATTCGCCGTCACAAGCAGGATAACGGAGACAACCGATACTCCAAGCCCAACTGCTGTTGCATAGGAAAAATCGCCCTGCGTCATACCCATCCGGTACACATAAGAATCAATGACTTCTGCTTTTGCCTGATTCTGTGAGTTCATTAAAACAAGTGTCTGATCCAGATTGGACTTTAATAATCCACTGATCGTCAGGATAAAATTTAAGCTGATAATCGTTTTCATAAGAGGCAGCGTAATACTTGTAATCTGTCTGAGTCTGCCTGCACCGTCGATTCTTGCCGCTTCGTAATAGGTCGGATCAATCCCCGCCATCGTTGCAAGATAGAGCACTGTTCCCCATCCAGCTTCTTTCCACGTATCAGACAGAGATGCGATCCACCAGTATTTCCCGGAATCCAGTAAAAAGTTTGTCGGATTGTCTACCAGTCCCACTGCCATCAGTATCTGATTTAACAGTCCTGTGGTAGAAAGCCAGTTAATGATCATACCACCCAAAACAATCCACGAAAGAAAGTGTGGCAGATAAGAGATTGTCTGGATAATTCTTTTAAATGGGCCATCCCTTAATTCATAAATCATAATGGAAAGTATAATTGGCGTTGTGAATCCGATCAAAAGTTTCAGGAAGCTGATCCCAAGCGTGTTAATGACCGACTGCCAAAAATATTTATCCGTTGCAACGATTTTGAAATTAGCCCATCCAACCCATTTTGCCGAATCGATCGTATCGATGACCGTGTAGCTTTTAAACGCAATGGTCAATCCATAAATTGGCATATAGCAAAAGATAATCATAAAGATAATCCCCGGTATTACCATCATCTGCAATGGTAATTGTCTGCGGTAATCTTTCACAAACAATTTTGCTTTTTCTACCAGTGATTGTTTTTTCTTTTTCTCTTTGTTCTTCATTGTATTCAACTCTCCCAAGCGCTTATTTCTTACTTATTTGTGTAATAAATGATAACATTCGCACTTGCTTGTCACAAGCGCATATCTTGTCTTCGAATAGGTCAATATTGCTTTTTCTTGTGAGTCATGATAGGATGATATCAAGATGCAAAATTCTGTTTTTGCAATTTTTTAAGAGGCTTCTGGCATAATGGTGGAAGCCTAACACCATAAATTAACAACAACATATTGAAAAAACCACTTGTGTCCTTTAATGTATTAACTGCGAAGAAAAACACAAAAGGAGTATTCACAAGTGGCTTCAGTTAATACATTATGCAAAAGTGTCCCTAATGTCAAGAACACAGTTATAAAAAATTGTAATCTTTACTCTGATAAGAATGGAGTTAAACATATTCGTATCCAAGCAAGACCTAATAAATGGCACGAGAACGACTGCCCATTCTGCCATAAATCATGCCCTGTTTATGATAAACATTCCAGCAGACCAACTATCTGGAGAGGTCTGGACTGGGGTGGTATTCTGGTCGAAGTTGAATACCAGACTCATCGGCTCATCTGCCCTGAACATGGGGTATATGTTGCCGAAGTTCCATGGGCATATCCATGTAGTAGATTTACCAAGGATTTCGACCTTACCGCTGCATGGTTTGCATCCTATCTTCCAAGAAGTACCACATCATACTTCATGAGAGTGGACTGGGAAACTGTAGGCCGCTGTGTCAATCGCGCTCTTCACGATTTACAACCAGAGCGTTCAAGAAGACTTGATGGCCTGGTTAATATCGGCATTGATGAGACCAGTTATAAAAAGGGTCACAAGTACATCACAGTGATCGTTAATCACGATACTAACACGGTTGTATGGGCATCGGAAGGTCATGGTAAATCTGTCCTTGAAAAATTTTATAAACAGCTGACCCCGGAGCAACTGTCCAGTATCAAGGTTGTTACTGGCGATGGTGCCAAATGGATCACAGAGTGTGTAAATGAATACACTCCTGGCTGTGCACGCTGCGTTGATCCCTTTCACGTAGTCGAGTGGGCTATGACAGCTCTGGATGAAGTCAGAAAAGATATCTGGCATGATGCTTACAGTGAATATAAGCAGGTCAAAAAAGATAATCCACGTGGCAAAGGCCGTCCTAAAAAAGATGCTCCTGGGCTTGCTATTGTTAAAGCAGCAAAAGCTAAGGCAGATGAGATAAAAGGCTCTGCTTACGCATTAGGAAAAGCCCCGGAGCATCTCAGTGAAAAGCAACAGTTGCGTGTTAATTTGATCGCCTCGCAAAATCCTCGTCTATACCGAGCATATCTGCTTAAAGAACAGCTCCGGTTATTACTAAAGCTTACAAACGTAGATGAAGCTGAGGACGAACTCAAACGCTGGCTGTGGAAAGCCAGCCACAGCAGGATACCTGCATTTAAAGAATTATATCAGAAGATCAGGCGCCACAAGACGCATATCTTAAATACAATCCGTTATGGTATGAGTAATGCCAGGATTGAAGCAACTAATAACAAGATTAAGCTCATTATCCGTAAAGCTTATGGCTTCAGAAACATACAAAATATGCTTGATATGGTGTACCTTGTATGCTCTGATATACGCATTCCACTTCCTAACCGAAAGTTGAATGCCGCTTAATCTAGATAAACACTGGGGTTGTGGCGGTTTTTAACCCACCATTACCCCTGAAGAGCCTTTTTTAATATAAAAATGGAGAAGATTTATGAGCAATTTAAGAACGGAGCAGCCTGTTTTCGAGACAGACCGTATTACAGATGGTTTTGATATTTTTTTCTGGGTATTTAATGACGCCAGCAGTTTTGTTGCCACACACTGGCATACTGCCATCGAGATTATGTATATTATAGACGGAGAGGTCGATGTTATGATGAATCAGCAGACGGTCATTTTAAAACCCGGAGATGTTTTTCTGATCGATTCAAGGCTTCCTCACTCCACAAAATCAGTTCACGGAAATCATGCAGTATTAATTCAGCTTCCTTATGAATTTTCAAAAAAATATATCCCCGATGTCGATTCCTTTATTTTTGGTTTTGACTGCCACACTGATAATGCCATTTTACGCACCAAAATTGATTCTTTAATCGATGTCATTCAAAAAATGAGAATTGTATATGAAATTCAACCAAAAGGTGCTTTGCTGCGGTTTAACAGTCTTCTTTTTGAAATGCTTTATCTGCTCTACCACAGTTTTTCGAGGGAAGTGGAATCCTCCCAGTTCAAAAAAGATGTCAAAAATTTTGTGCGTTTAGAACCTGTTTTAGAATACACAAAAAAGCATTACAATACACCGATCACCCTTTCCGAGATTTCGCAGATCGCATGTTTTCAGGAAGAATATTTCTGTCATTATTTCAAAAAAATATGGGAGTGACTTATTTCCAATACTTAAATGAAATAAGACTCTCCCATATTTACCGTGATCTCACCTCCACAGACCTTCCTCTGAAAGTTCTGTTAGAGAAGCATGGTTTTACGAATTATAAATTATTCCGAAAAATGTTTTATGAGCAGTTTGCAACCACTCCCGGTGAATACCGTAAAAATGCCGCTGTATCCGATTAATCCAGTAACATCTCTACACATCCGTACATACCAGCATCATTGCCAAGTCCTGCCAATGCAAACTTTGTTTCACGGCATGCCATGAATGATGTCTCAACAAAGTGTTTTTTGATGTTATCTAATAAGATATCGCCTGCTTTGGAAACTCCTCCACCGATCACGATAATCTCCGGGTTTACCACACATGCAATATTAGAAAGGGTGGAGCCTAAAATTTCACATACTTCATCTACCAGTCCGATTGCAATTGCATCTCCTGCTTTTGCTGCGTCAAAGACATCTTTTGCAGTCAGGTTTGGAATTTCACGAATGCTTGTCTCCTCGGTAGATTTTGCAAGTTTTCTCTTTGCGAGACGAACGATTCCTGTCGCGGAAGTATACTGCTCTAAACATCCATACTGTCCACAGTTACAAGCTTCGATCTCATCATTGTTCACGGTGATATGTCCGATCTCTCCGCCGGCTCCGTTAAATCCTGCAACTACCTTTCCGTCTACGATGATTCCACCGCCGACACCAGTTCCAAGTGTTACCATAATGACATCCTTAGAGCCCTTTGCTCCACCCTGCCACATTTCACCTAAAGCGGCAACGTTTGCATCATTTCCGACTTTGATTTTTAATCCGGTAAGGTTGCCTAACTCTTCTGCAACGTTTACCACGCCCCAGCCAAGATTTACACAGCGGTGTACCACGCCCTGGCTGTCAACCGGTCCCGGAACTCCGATTCCGATTCCCTGCACATCATCCTTGCTGATTGCTTCCTGTGCCAGCTTGTTGTCCACTGCCTTTGCGACATCGGAAAGGATCGACTCACCATTATTTTCTGTATTGGTCTTAATTTCCCATTTGTCTAATAGTGTTCCGTTTGTGTCAAAAAATCCGATCTTACAGGTTGTACCCCCGATATCAACTCCAAATGCGTATTTCTTCATGATTTTTCTCCCTGATTTCCCTATATTTTCTGCGTCTATGTACCCACCATAGTTTCGCTTGCATTATCTTTATGATAACGTTTCCATTTTTATCTGTCAATTGTATTCTATGGCATATTTTGCTTTATTTTTTACATCCTTTTTAAGTGACCAGATTTATAAAATAGTGCATTATTTTTAGATTTTAATTTTCAGCGTCAACCGATGTTTCTTCGACTGATGTCTCCTCATCCGGTATCTCTCCAACCGGTGTCTCTTCTTCCGGCGTTTCCTCCGCCGGATTATCTTCAGGCTGTCCGCTCCCGCTCTCCTGCTGCTGGAGCAGATCATCCGAAATTCTTGCATACGGCAGAAATTCGAGCGGCTCCAGTCCCTCATGCGCCTTGCTCATAAATGACTGCCATATTTTTCCCGGATAAGTGTTTCCCATTAATCCCTGCAATTTTTTTGGCATATCATAGCCTACCCAGACACTTGTAGTATAATATCTCGTATAACCGACAAACCATCCGTCTTTCTGATCGTTTGTCGTTCCTGTCTTGCCCGCGCACGGCATATCTCCAAGGTCAAGTCCTTTTCCGGTTCCGTTTGTGATGACGCCTTTTAAAACATCCGTCATCATGCGCGCCGCATTTTTCTTATAGATCAAAACCGGGTTCTGCCCCGAATTATATAAAACTGTTCCGTTTCCATCCTCGATCTTCACGATACAGGTTGGTGTGCGGTAATATCCGTCATTCTCGATCGTTGCAAAACCGGATGCCATCTCTAACGCAGAGACACCGTTCGTGAAACCGCCCAGTGCCGTTGCAAGCCTGTAATCAGACGGACTGATCCTGGAAAAATTCATCGCCTTAAGATAAGACAATCCTTTATCCGGCGTGAGCTGGTCATATAACTTCCATGCGATCGTATTGACGGATTTTTCCACCGCAGTGCGGACCGTAATCTCTCCGAGATATGTGCCGTTGGCATTCCTTGGTCCATCCTCGATCGGCTCATCGACCACGATCGTGTCCGGCGTATAGTTCTGCTCAAAACTTGGTGTATACACGGTCAGCGGTTTTATCGCACTACCCGGCTGCCGGAAACTCTGATAGGCACGGTTTAAGGTATAACCCGGAAATTCCTGACTTCGCCCGCCCACGACCGCACGCACATATCCGTTATCATTATCGATACAGACCGCAGACGCCTGCAGTTCATAGACACCCTCGTCATTTACCCCGGTATAGCCGGAAAGCGTATCATTCACCGACTGCTGCAATTCGTCCTGCAATGACAGGTCAATGGATGTGTAAATGCGGTATCCGCCGGTATAAAGTTTTTTCTGGCATTCACTATAGAGAGCATTGTAAGTGTCCTCATATGCCTGCTGCTCCTCATCTGTCTTAAAATCCTCATGGAAAACAAACCCCTGCTGCTCCATCAGCGCCCTTGTTGCACAGTAGTAGGTGTATGTCTCAACGTAATCATTTTTTGCAAGTGCCTGTGGACGGTTCAATATGATCTGCTCCGCCACCGCCTGCGCGTAATCCATCTGTGAGATTTTGCCGTCATCGAGCATATTTTTCAAAATACGGTCACGTCGGGAAACGGTATTGTCTTTGTTTGTCACCGGATCATAGAGCGTCGGGTTATTCGGAATTGCACACAAAAAAGCAATCTGGGACAGAGAAAGACTTTCCACATCACGGTCGAAATATCCTCTCGCCGCAGACTGGATCCCGTAATATCCGTTTCCAAAATAAATATTATTTAAATAGAACTCCAAAATCTGATCCTTGGAATATTTGTTTTCGAGTTCCGTTGCAATATACATCTCTTCCACTTTTCGCTGCCACGTCTTTTCCTGTGACAGAAAAATATTCCGGGCCAGCTGCATGGTGATCGTACTTCCACCCTGTTTCACTTCACCATTTTGTACCATCGCCTTTACTGCACGGAGCAATGCACGGTAATCAATTCCATGATGCCTGAAAAACTTTTTATCTTCGATACTGACAATGGCTGTCACTGCATCCACCGGCATCTCCTCAATGGAAACGTAATAGGAATCTTTTTCCCCTTTCAGGGTGGAGATCACGCTTCCATCCGATGCATAGACAATGCTGGTCTGATTTGCCTTAAAAGTATCCACATCCGACTGTCTGACAAGCCGCACTGCCTCCTGCTTTAATTCCTCAACCTGTTTTCCATAACCGCCGTAAAAATAGTAGGCAGCCGCTGTGAGCACCAGCACCAGAAGTACAAGCTGTATGCGGAAAAAGTGCCAGAATAGCCGGTGTTTTTTCTTTTTCTTTGTTTTTGACATCATGCACTCCTTTCTGGCTCTGTCATTGTTTTTCTAATAAAATCTGCTTTTTCTAACATTAATCTTTCCAGATTTCTCCATGGATATGCATGATCTGTCGTAACGATTTCATAGTTTCAAAGATATCATTTATCCTTTAAAAATTCAGGTCGATCTCGATTCCTTTTAGATCCTCGTTCACGAGATTCTTCTCTTTGAGAATCTTCTGGATGTTTTTCTGTGCCTCATCCATTTTACTCGTGTTCTGTTTCTGCATGGAAACATCCTGTTCGAGCTGATCGGCATTCTGCTGTCCCTCGATGATCTCTTCCTGATTTTTGCGCTTCTCTTGTGCCTCTTCGATCTGCTTATCCTGTTCTTCCTTCTTGTCTGCCGCTTCCTCTGCCTTCTCTTTCTCTTCCTCGACCTTCTCATCGGCATTGTTTTTGCCTTCCTCAATTAGCATTCCGAGGATCTCTTTATTGGCAGAATCCATAATCTCATCTGCGGCATCCGATGCTTTTTCCATATCTCTGGACTTTAACTGCTCTAACGTGGCATCCGAAATAGATGCAGTGAGCGCATTGACCTCAAACTGTTTGCGGTCTGCCTCCACGCTGACCTGCCCTTTCATGCTGTTTAAGTTCAGAACTTTCTTCTGGTACTCTGTGAGCGGTGCATTCTGCAGTTCCTTCAATCTGGAGATCTCTTCGTCTGAAAACTGGTCATAGGAAGAACCGTTCATATTATTCTGGTACTTTTCCAAAAGCTCTAAATCTTTCTGTTCCTGCGATCCGTCTGCCACACCATACTCTTCCTGCAAAGATTTTTTGGTATTCTCGATATCTTTCATTTTGGCACGAATCTCATTCATCTCGGATACTTTGGACTGCTTTAACCCCTCCATATCCGCAATGCTGTCAGCGGATTTATTGTCACTTTTCCATGCATCACTGACCACTTTTAATGCCTGTTTTTTCGCATTGTTTCTGCGCGCCTCGATCTGGCTCTGTGTGTCATTTTTACGCAGAAAACCTCCTGCGTTGACGGATTTTACGACATCCTGATGTCCTTTTTTCTCAGCAGCTTTCTGTGCCGCTGCCTGATCCACTCCACTCTGGTTTGCCCTGATTGCAATTGACATAAACTCATTCCCCCTGTAAAAACGTTTCTATGCAGATTATTATGAAACTCCTCACGAATTTCTTTGAATTGCCCGAAAATTTTTATAAACAATAGAATGCACGCTCCGCGAACACTCTGTTGTCATGAATTAGATATCGGCTTTTTTCATGTTTTCTTTAATGATACGCTTCCATCTCAATCAGGTTGTAATCGAGCTTCATTTTCTTTAGCATTTCCACTTCGCGTTTCTGGCAGGTAAAAAGGAATATCTGGTTTTGTAAGGTCGAAAGTGTCTGCAAGGTCTGCGCCAGACGATCGTCATCATACATGGCAAACGCTTCATCCAATAAGATTGGAAGCGGTTCTTCCTTCGTCACAACATTTCCCACCGCAAGGCGCAGCGCCAGATAAATCTGCTCCAACGTGCCACGGCTTAATAGCTCTGGTCTGACTTCCCTTCCCTCTGTCAGAATCTGCAGCTGCCCCTGCTCATCGAGCCTTACACTGTCATAAGCTCCTGCGGTAAATAAGGACACATATCTGGAAATCTCCGCATTCAGTTCATCCTGCATATCCTCATAAAAAGACTGGGAAATCCTTGTGATCTCCTGCGCCGCAAGCTCCAATGCCTGAATATCTTCCGCTCTTTGGTGCTCTGCCCAGCTCTGCACACCCTGTCTTGTGATCTCTTCCTCCAGATTAAAAAGACGGTTTTCCTTTTCCCACAGAGAATCTTTCCACTCAGTAAGCATCTGGTCTGCCAGCCGTTTCTTTTGCTGCATCTGTGCCTCCATCGCTTCCTGCTCACGCAGTTTTCTTAACTGCTCCGCCTGCATGGATGCCGTTTGGAGTTTGGCACGGTTTTGATTCTTTTTGTACTGCCGGATTGCAGAAAATAATGCGATTGCAAGAGTTGCAAGTTCACCTGTCCAGAAAAGGGCTTGTGTTATGTAAACCTTAAAACCGAATAATATTATTGCGATCAGGATTGCGAAGAAGGATAGGATATAGCCGGTTTTTTCTGGCTGCCAATCTTCCGTACTGCCGGTCTGCTCATGGTACCTGGCATGCATTCCACTCTCATCATCTGCATAATGCGCTTCATATTCCTGATTCTCTCTGGAATTTCTGCTTATATTCTCCATGCTGCTTCCAGTTCCAAACTCCCTTTGCATCGCTTCATACTTTTCTATGGACTCACGTATCCCTTCACATTCCTGTTCAAGCAATTCCTTCTCCAATCGAAGCTCCTTAAGACGCGCCTCCCGCTCCTCGTCTGCCCTTCTCTGCTCCTGCTGCAATTCCCGTTTTCTGGCATTGAGCGAAGCAGCTGCCTCCGCAACCGTCACGCTGCTGTCGGAACCATCCGATGCCTGTGCAAGATACTCTGCAAGGATTTTCACCATCTGGTTTCCGGTGGCAGCTCCCGTCTGCGTGATATCGTAGGTACTGGCATAACTGTCTTTGCTGACACCACCCAAAAGCATGGTCAGATCCCCAAAGCCGACCGACAGTTCCTCCCCATCCAGCTCATTCCTCAGATAATCGGTTTTCTCTTTGGAATAAAAATTGCGCTCCAGATAAAACTTCTGCTGTCCAACCGTAAACTTTAGTGCACCCGCATAAAACGACGGTGCATGCCACGGTTCATACTGACTGTAGGCGTCTGTGACAGAACTCCTGCCCCTTCCTTTTTCCATGCCAAAAAGCATCGCACATAAAAAGCTGTGCAATGTCGATTTTCCCGCCTCATTTTTTCCATATATGACATTCATCCCCGGTTTAAAGGATATGTTTTTGTTCTGTAGCTTTCCAAACTGAAAAATGTCTGCTTCCTTTATCTGCATATCTCATGCCCCAACAATGCGCTAACGCCGTATTCCAACGCTTTCGCTGCAACCGGATCCTGCCTTTTTTTCTGCATGGCTGCAATGTAAGCTCCCAACAGGGAATTTTCATGTTCAGCCAGCAGTTTATCATAGTCATAATCCGGTCGAAGCTGCTCTGTCACATCCACGATCCGTTCCAGATGCGACAATTTATTAAGATCGAATATCACGTCCGGATCTTTGTATCCCTGTAAACAAATCTGAAAATACTGATAAGCCGGACGTTCTGCCAACAGTGCTTTTATCTGCCGCATGACATCATATCCGGTCGTCCCCGGCGTCACCTCCACCGCTTCATGGCAGTACTCACACTTTCGCACCGGATAAAAAGAGACATCGCAATGTGTTTTGTCGATGTTCCCCATCCAGTATCCGTGCACACCGGTATCATTACAGTCTGTCGGCTCCAGTGCGCCCGCCATGACCGCCCTGCCCTGCACAAGCTGCCCACCTTTGTGAATGTGTCCCGCTGCAATATAATCAAATCCATGCCGAAGAATCTTTTCCACCGAAAAAGGAATATGCCGCTCATCGCCTCCATGTGCGAGCAGAATATTAATTCTGTCCGTATTTTTCGGAAAAACCTCATCATACAAAGCCTGCCGGATCTCACGATGCCAATAGCTCAGACCATAAACCGTCGTATTCTGCTCCGGGAAATCAAAACACATTACTTCCTCGCGCGGGAAGAAACAGACATTTTCCGGCCACTCACATGTCCTGTAAAAAGAATTTTGCTGTATGTAATCGTGGTTTCCTGCCATAAGAAGCACTTTTGTCTGCGGTATGCGTGCAAACAGACCACAGACTTCCTTCAATTCTCTTTTCAATGGCTGTTTGTGAAAAAGATCACCTGAAATCAGCAAAAAATCCGGGGATTCTTCTGCCGCGATCTCGATCATTTCCGCAAAAGAATCCCAGATATCCTGTGCTCTTTTTTCACTCCATGCTTTTCCTGCATCCGGTTTTACACCGAGATGCACGTCTGAAATATGCATAAACTTCATGCTTTGTCCTCATTTTCCGTAATCATTCCAGCGGCTTCTATTGTTCCATCTGTTTTCCCAGGAAACCAGCTGCTGCGATCGCAAGCTTGCTCTCCGTCTCTGTCATTCTGGATTTCTCGTCTTTTTCATATAAAATAACGGCTCCGATCGCATCCCCCTCACAGATGATCGTGCTGAGCGCCTGCTGTCCGAATTCTCCGGCATCATCTAATGTCACCTTGACAAACTCCGCATCATTTCTGCTTGCGAGAAAATTTTTCCGTTCGCTGATGGCGTCTTCCAGCTGTTTGCTGATCGGCTTGCCCTCATATTCTTTCTTGCCGTTACCGGATGCCGTCACAACATGGTCGCAGTCCGTGATCAATACCAGATGTCCGGTTGTCTGTGCCAGACTTTCCGCATACTCTCCCGCAAACTGGCTCAGCTCCCCGATTGGCGAATACTTTTTCAGAATGATCTCGCCCTCCCGATCGGTAAATATTTCCAAAGGATCGCCCTCCCGGATCCTTAAGGTTCTCCGAATTTCTTTCGGAACTACAATTCTTCCCAGATCATCTATTCTGCGTACAATCCCTGTGGCTTTCATTTAATATTTTTCCTCCAATGCTGTTATTTCACTTTGGAGTTATTATGTGGAAAAATCAGAGAATTATTCTTTTCTCTGTCTAAAATTCCTGTGTACATCATACCCTATTTTTTCTAAAATGAATATTAAAAATTTGTAAAACATCTTGATTATATAGGATATATCCTATATAATATATAAAAAATATGAAAGAAGGAATTATATGCCCGTCATTGCACGTTTCTTTGGAATAATAATAAAAATGTACCTGCGCCAAAAAGAACACAAAACTTTACATCATTAAAATTCGAAGGAGGTGCATCCTATGGCTCACAGAGTGCAAAGTGTATCGATGATTGATCAGAATATTCTTCAGGCAATTTTTATAGGTGGTGAAGTAATTCAATATGACCTGCGGAAAATGCTTTCCATTCTTCCACAATTTCAGGAAATTATCAATGATCCATCCCTCGCATCGAAAGTTCATGCAGATACCGGCGGCTATGGTGTGTCCTGGAGTGATGATCTGGACTTAGATTCTGAAACGATCTGGGAAGATGGTGTATTTATTCGTATTGAATCTGTTGACCCATCCCTCGCACTTGCTTCCAGCCTTGCAAGAGCAAGAGAATATGCCATGCTGACACAAAAACAACTCTCCGAAAAAACGGGAATCTATCAGAGCGATATCAGCAAACTGGAACGTGGTAACGCCAATCCATCCATTTTGACCTTAAAACGTCTGGCAGATGCAATGGATATGACTTTAAAAATCGAATTTGTACCAAAAAAATGAAGAGACTATCACAGCCTCTTCATTTCTTTTCAAATCATCTTTTCTCTATTAGCCAAAATCAATATTTTTTCATTTTTTGCTAATAGATTTCTTCTGCTTACTTTTTTGTATCATAGTCATCGAGAAAATGATGTTTTACGCCGTCCTTTTTATAGGCGACAACCGTTTCCAGATTCACATTTTCCACACTCTTGAAAATATTGCCTTCCACGTACTGATTGACTTCTTTTAATTTTTTGATCAGTTCCTTGATCTCCACACGTTTCGAACGATTTTCCTCGTTATTGCAGGTGGTACAGGTGTCTGTAAACTTGCATGCACACTGGATAAAATGAAGTCCATTATAGTCACGCCACGCCTTGATATCGTCCTCACGCACAAGATAAAGCGGACGGATCAGTTCCATTCCCTCAAAATTGGTGCTGTGAAGTTTTGGCATCATCGTCTGGATCTGTGCTCCGTAAAGCATACCCATGAGGATCGTCTCGATCACATCATCATAATGATGTCCGAGTGCGATTTTATTGCATCCAAGCTCCTGTGCAAAATGATATAAATGTCCGCGTCTCATCCGTGCACACAGATAGCACGGTGATTTTTCAATATTGTATACAGAATCAAAAATATCCGATTCAAAAATTGTGATTGGAATATTGAGTTTTCTGGCGTTTTCCTCGATCACTTTTCGATTTGCCGGACTGTATCCCGGATCCATAACCAAAAACTTCACTTCAAAATCAAATTTATTGTGAATTTTTAATTCCTGAAAAAGCTTTGCCATAAGCATGGAATCTTTTCCACCGGAAATACAGACCGCAATGCGGTCTCCCGGTTTGACAAGCTCATACTGATTTATTGCTTTTGTGAATTTGCACCAGATGCTTTTACGGAACTTTTTACGGATAGAAAGTTCCACATCCTTGCAGATATCTACCTCTTCCTCCTGCTTCATCGCATCCAGAAGCCATGCAATATATCCGCCTTCCAGACTTACCGCATCCATTCCTTTCTCTTCCAGTCCTTCGGCAACTTCCACGCTGAAACGTCCACGGCTGCAGCAGATCACTAATTTTTTTGAAAAATCAATGTTCTCATTTCCTTCGATAGAATCTGCCGGTGTCGCTACCGCCCCCGGTATCGCTCCGTGGGCGACCTCGTTCTCGTCCCGGATATCAATGATCTGATAAGTGTTTTTATCAAGTTTTTTTAATTCTTCTATTGTAATGCCCATGCTATGACCTTTCTCTATGATTTTCCTTACAATTATCAAGTTTTCTTTCGGTAAAATATTACCTTCTTTGTGGGGTTCCGTCAATGTTTTGTGAACAAAAAACTGCTGCACCGCACGATTTTACGTCGTCACGGCACAGCAGTCTGTGTTTAGTTTATTCTGTTATTCCATCTTCTCCAACAAGGCTGTCCTCTATCGCTTCAGCCTCTTTTGACGATATTCATTATCCGGTGTCGCATCAAATCCAATTGGTAAATATTGTATGTCGATTTCATCTTGATAATCTATATCATAAAAATAATTACAGAAAATCAATTCCACATAAATAATCTGATTATTTTCTTCTTCCAGCGCATATATCAATCCATGATCCGGATCAACCTCTATTGCCAAAAGACGGTACTTATCCCGAAAACCTCTCGTTCCAAAATATCCTTTATATTCTTTTGAATCATATTGCTCCAATCTCTGTATCTCTTCCTCATAACTCTTATCATCATATTCGACGACCAGATAACTTAAATACTGTGCGTCCCACGGATTATAGTAAACCATTTTATAATCCAGTACATCCATGTTATCTGTAATACTTTCTGGAAAAATGCTTTCATCCATTCCCCATTTATCAGCATATTCTTTCTTAGCATTCTTTCCAATGTACCACTGGTAATGCGTGATATCTGTATCTTTATATACTTCAGTTCTCTGGCTATCAAATGAAAGCAGTTTTACCAGACCACCCATTAATAATAACCGAATCAAAAAAACACATATAATAGTGGTTGTAATCATCAATATAACTTTCATTTGAACTTTGAATTTCGGTATTTTCATCTCTTCCTAAACCTTTCCACATACAAAAATACATGTTTTTCTATCAGGCTGGCAGTTGATTCATTATATAAAATTTTTTTGTTGAATCTAATATGGATCTGGCAATCGCAACTCTCTATTGTTCTCCGTCTGATAATATTGAGTGTGTCTACTTGTTCAAAAAAATTGAATATTTCAGTTTATCTTCCATTGAACAACAATGTCATCTATATGCACATGTTCTTCGATCAAATAATCTATCATATCTTTAATAGTTCCAAATTTCTTTATTTCCTCTAGTTTAATTTCAATATTAAATTTTTTTTCTATACTGAGTGTAAGCCTTAACAATTCCATCGAATCCAATCCTAAATCAGTATACAAATCCATATCTTGATATATCTTTTTTTTCTGATACAAGAAAACCTCTAATATTTCTGAGATTCTATTAATCAGAATACTCCTTACATATTGTTCAATATTTTCTTTCCTTTTTATCTTTTGAGTAGCTGTCTTAACAAAATTTCCATCCAGTTCATATAATTTTTTATTTTAAACTCATTTTGTGTATTAATCCACCTTAAAAATTTTTCAATATTATCTTCAAAAGGCAACGCACCTTTTTCTATGAGCAGTGCAAGATAATGTTCACCTTTTTCATCTATTTCTTCAAACACGATAAAATCAATCTCAATTCCTTTGTTTGTAATTTCTGATTCAATTGTCTCTACTGAAATATTATTTCCGTTTTCGAGTATAACCAAATTCTTCTTTCTTCCATTTATATACAATTTATTATTATCCCCAACAAATCCTAAATCTCCTGTTTTAAACCAGCCATCTAAAAAGGCTGTTTCATTATCATTCTGATTCAAATAATATCCTCTTGTTACATTATCACCTTTTACTAATATTTCATGATCAACCACCTTAACAGTATTGCATTTTAAAGGAATTCCCACTGTCAGATCATCCTCATCTTCATTCCAAGCTTCTATTGATATTACAGGAGAACATTCCGTAATTCCATAGCCTTTTATCAATTCTATTCCAAAATCATATAACTCTTTTCTCAAACCTTGTCTTATAATAGAGCCTCCACAAATAATATTTTTTAATCTTCTCCCTACAACCATATTTTTTATATTAATGCAATCAGAGTTCTCTCTTTGTTTTATTTTCAAATATTTTAATATATTTTCTGCAATAAGTGGAACTACAAATAGGTAGTCTGGTGAATATGCCACCAAATTTTGTTCAAAATTTTTTAAATCTGAAATACAAATAGTTGCTCCCAAATACATTGCATATATAACATCACACATAATAGCAAATGAATGATGAAATGGTAGTACATTCAATAAAACACATTCTCTTTTGAACCTTAGAATACTATCTATACTAATGCAATTTTGTATCAAATTTCTCTGGCTAATCATAACAGCTTTATATTTCCCAGTTGTTCCCGATGTAAAGTATATAGCAGAACACTCTCGCTCCTCAATTCTATCATTTTCTGCCAATCTTAAATCTTCTGCCACAAAATTCTGAGCATTTATTACATAAATGCCCTCCAACTTAATCTTTCTAATTATTTCTTCATCAACAATAGACGGATCTATTAATATAACTCTTATATGAAATTCCTTTAAAATTTCTATCAATTTCTCATAATTCAAACCATGATCAATTGGAATTGCTACATTGTCAGAATTAATAATTGAAAAAAAAGCCTTTAATCCATATATATCCATTAGGCGCAACTAAAGCTATTTTTACTCTATTCCCACACATTTTTCTTAAAAAGTCAGAAAACAAACAAATAGAAGTATATAATTGACTATAAGTTATATTTTCAGTTGCAGTTTTAATTACATTATTTTCCGAGTATTCTTTGTTGGCTGCTTCCATAATGTCTATGATATTGAAAAATTCATTTTTCATGCAATCACTACTCATATTTTCTTATTTTTCCATCTTCCATATAATATTTTGCCGTACCATATTTCACAACGTTTTCATCATGCGTTACGATCATAACTGCCACATTTCTTTTTTGCGTAATATCCACAAGTGTCTTCATGAATATTTCTGTATTTTTCCTATCCAGACTGGCAGTTGGTTCATCACACAAAATTATTTTTGTTGAATCTAATATGGATCTGACAATCGCCACTCTCTGTTGCTCTCCACCTGATAATGAGTGAATATCTCGTTTATTTATTCCCGCTAAATTCATAATAGTTAGATATTCATTCATTAATTGACATGTTTTCTCATTCACCGTTCGCTCCTTAATATAATAAGGCAACAATATATTATCTTCAACATTCATAAATGAAAATAAATTTAAATTTTGAAAAATAATGCTAATGTCATTTAAGCGTATTTTTTCTCTTTCTTTTTTTGTGCAAGCTAAAATATTTTTTTCTTCTATGTATATTTCACCCTTTAAATTGTCTAACATCCCTGAAATTGCATATAAAAATGTTGTTTTTCCGGAACCTGATGGTCCTGATATGGTAATAATCTCCGGCATCTCAAATGAGATGCTAATATTATTTAGCAACATTTTTTCTTCATCACCATCTTTGACTTTGTAACTCAGATTATTAATTCTTATTATTTCTTTCTTCATTATTTCTCCTTGTGCTACATTCCAGGATTTCTAAGTTCCTCAATAAAATTCTTTCTATCTTTTAATCTCAGAATATAAAACATTTGAACTGCTATTGATATTAGCGAAAATAACAATAATAGAACTATTTCAGAATATATTCCGCTGTCCTTCACTCCAACAAAATAATACGGTGATAACATTACATACAAACATATATATGTAAATTTTTTAGTGATTGGAAGTAAAAATATACCAGAAATTATAATTGGAAAAACTGCATTCCAAATATAGATTTTAATAATTTGCAAATATGGCACTCCCATTGCCTGAAATCTCAGGATATCTTTTTCATTGCTTTTTGCAACGAACGAATAATAAATAAACAGTGAAATCACAGCACATGTTATCAGCAGATATGTGATTGCTTCCACTATCTCGGTTCCGCTTACCGCTCTTTCTCTGCTCTTCCTCATAATATCTGCTTTTGTAAGTAAATTCTTATCAGAAACGTTATTTCCTTCATTGAAAAAAACTATATTATGTTCATTGCTTCCAATATGTAATGTGTCTTTCAAATAATTTATATTGACAAAGCAATTTAACTCACTAAAATCATTGGAATAATAAAGACCTGCAACAATAAAATCATACATTTTTCCTTCCATGTTTATTTTTATTGTCTTTCCAATATCACTTGGTGCTGCAAAAATCTCAGGCATTAAAATAGAATTGGCATTCTCATTAAGAACCTTGTTCAGCCCCTCCTCACTTCCTTTCACAACATTAATTTTTTCAAAATGATTTACATATAAACTATCAATTCCACTTACGAATACATTACTGCCACTTTCGGTTTTTGATTTTATTTTTAGTCCATAATATGTATCTGAATCCGATTCTCTATCATTAACTTCTATATCTTTTTTATCTAAAACATACGCATACCCTATATTTTTATCAACAATATTTTCCCCAGATACACGAACCATACGAAACAGCGAATGCAAACCAACAAAAAGTGTACAACTTAAAATCAAAAACATACATGTAATTTTTACTTTTCTAAAATAACTTTTGGACATTACGACAGACAGAAAAGCATCCTTACTTTTCATAAATTTGGTCATATAATAAAGGAGCTGATATACTCCTCTTGCAATCGGATCAAACAGAATCATACCTGCCAGAATATTACCAATCTTTGAAAGTTCCACAATCTGCCGCACTGTAGACGTCACACTGATGTATTGCATAAGAATTACCAAAATAGCTGCTATGCAAATTCTGACTAATACTCCTTTAACGTTTATTTTATTTGTTTTTATATAATCATTTCCGTTCCCGATCTTTTCTACAATATTCCCCCGGAGCAATTTATATAAATTGCTTCCAATTGTATAAGAATTCAATAGTATTCCGATCAAAACACAAATAAGATATATATGAACCGGAACATATCGCTCTTCAATCTGCAAGACATTTGCAACAACAATATAAATGATGCTTCCAATAACACATCCGATCAAAGTTGCCGATACATGAACCTGTACCAATTCTGAAACATATATCTTTACGATTTTTTTATGCGGTGTTCCCATCAATAATAATGCTTCTGTAAAGTGTTTTCTAATATTAAATAAATTTTGCAGCTGTGTTGCCAATATCCATTGAAAAAACATAACTGCAATAATTGATATCAAAATTACAGAGGACAACACGCCCTGTAACTGCTGTACGTCATTTTTGCTTAAGCTGTCATTGGTTATATCACTCAGTCCAAAAGCAAACATGGTATACAATAAAGTTGCTGTCACAGTCACCATTGAAGCAAACCAGAATTGTATTCTTTCTTTTTTTCCACTATTTTTTAATAATCTTCCAATCTTCGTTCCAAACATAAGACTATTTACCCTAAATTCGAATTATCCAATCAATTATTTTAAAATGGATGTAAGGAGCATCATTGTATCTGTATTTTTCATTATGTATTTCTCCTTCGTCTACTTCATAATACTCTAATGATTATAAAACTTTTTTCTTTCATTTTATCATCTGTCAAATTTACGTATCTAACTGTTAAAAATCCCCTATATTCATCATAACTGTCAGAACAAATTTTCCATCCTCCGTCTCAATTATTACATCTCCACCATATTTGTCTGCAACTGTTTGAATGGAGCTTATACCGTATCCATGTCTGTGGAAATCATTTTTGGTTGAAATTAATTTTCCTGATTTGTCCTGTTTCAAACTTCCTTCATATGGATTTTTTATAACAAAAACCAATGACTGCTTTTTGATTCCCATTGCTATTTCAATATTCTTATTATTTTCGTTGCATTTTTCTGTGGCTTCTATCGCATTATCGAGCGCATTTCCTAATACTACCCCCAGATCACACTGATTTACCGGCAGTTCTTCCGGTATAAAAATTTTTAAAAGAAACTGTATTCCATTCTCTTTGGCAATCGAATATTTGGTGTTGAGCAGTGCATCTATCACCTGATTTCCGCTGTCAGAAATATAACTTTCTGTATGATTATTCTCGATTATTTTGTCGATTTCACGAATGACATTTTCTTTCTCTCCATGCTCTATTTCGTTTTTTAATACAATTAATTTATTTATCAGATTATGGCGTTCTCTGTGAAAATCTTCCATTAACTTTTTTTGTTCTTTTGTATTATTAGTCATCATATGAATTTGCTGCTCATATACCGTTTTTTCCTTTTCGAGCATAGTTTTTTCCGTAATTTTTGAATAAACCTCAAGGATAATCATATTGAACAGTAATAATATGCTGAAAACTATCATAGCAGTCACTGTATTATTTTCTGAAAAGAACACCGCTGCTGCAATGTAAATACTGCCGATTGATACAAAGAAAAAGACGATATAATATTTTACCGGAATCAGGCTGTTTTCCCTTTTCTTCCATACAAAAGACAAAATGTATATTCCTATCATCATGATTATTTTTGATATAATACTTCCTATCATATTAAAGTCTCTTTGTTCAAGACAAAATAAATTTAAAAAGAAAAAAATAATCATTTCTACCAATGCCCATACTGCCCAAAAGAACGTAAGTAAAAATATATTATTTTTTCCAAAACCATAATAGGAAATTGCTGAAATCATAATACACAGCAATACATTTACAATCGTAGTTACAACTGACGCATCACCACTGTGAAACTGGACATATCCTTGAAAAATAATATATATGAGCCATACACTCACAGATAATACATTCCAACGCTTCTTTTCATAAAATGTATCTAAAAATTTTCTTACTATCCAGACACTTGCGAATGTCAAAACTGAATTTAAGATTATATTTCCCACGTCACACATAGATATCACCTCTTAACAGTCTGCTATATTCTTTACTAAATTCTTTCTGCCGGTCTTCACTAATCGGCAACACTTCTCCGTTTATCAATGTTACATTAGATTTTGATCTTGATTTGATCAAAAGGTAATTGACGAGATAAGACTGATGAATCCTTAGAAATGTTACTTTTCCACTGCTAAGTCCTTTTTCTACCTCTGATAATTTTCCATTAAACACATATTTATTTCCATCTCTGACATGTATATTTATTTGTCTTGCTTTGCTTTCAAAATATAGGATCTCTTTGGACAAAACTTTGTATTCCTGACTTTTATATTTAAACGAAAAGAAATGATTTCTACTGCAAATTCTCTGGTTTGCTTCTAAAAATATCTGTGCGAACGAATCCCGGTCTATCGGTTTTCTGATAAAGGAAAACACATCCAAGCGAAATAATTCCATGACGTATCTGTCATAGCTGGAAATAAAAATAATCATCACATCTTCATCTTTTTTACGAATGTTTTTCGCCGCAGTGATTCCATCTCCATTTTCCATCTGAATATCCATATATATCAGGTCAAACTTTTTCCCTGAAGATATTTCTCTTACCAGATTATTTCCACTATAGAAAACATCGGTATCTATTTTCACATTTTCCTCGTCACTAATATTATGTAAGACACTTTCAATTTGATGTGCAATCAGATCATCATCATCGCAGATTGCGATATTTAACATTATTTTTTCCTCCAAGAACACTGTCTTTTTTTCTATCTTACTATATGGATTTTGCATTCTCAATCTTCATTTTTATTTACATTAAAAAAACTGCTGCACCGCCCGATTTTTCATCGTCCCGGCACAGCAGTCTGTGTATTTAAATTTATTCTGTCACTCCGCCTTCTACAACAAGACTTTCCTCATAGTCACTGCCATATGTGTCTACTAAAGTAGCTTCATAATCAGCATGGAAGAACTGTTCCTCACCTAAAGTCTTAATTTCGTCATTGATCCAGTCAAGCAAGGTTGTATTTCCTTTAGAAACCGCCGGAGCAATCGTATCATTACTTCCAAGGGAAGGAATCCCTACCGTGTAACCGGTGTTCTGAAGTGCATATGCGATAACCTCGGTGTTATCATTTACCCATGCAGCACCGCTTCCATTTTCCAGTGCATTCTTCGCAGTTGCATAGGAATCATATTTCTGTAATGGGATATCCGGGTAGTTGTCGATCATGTAAGTCTCTGCCGTTGTTCCTGAGATAACGATCATCTGGTCATTGGAATCCCAGTCATCAAGGTTCTCGATCACTTTACTGTCAGGAGATACCACGCCAAGAGCCACATTCATATAAGGAAGGGCAAAGTCAACTTCCTCCGCACGCTCGTCAGTCACGGTAAAGTTTGCAAGAATGATATCCACTTTTCCTGTCTGCAAATATTCGATTCTGTTTGCCGCCTCTGTGGATACGAAGTTCACATCCACTCCAAGATCCTCGCCAAGTCTGTTTGCAAAATAAATATCGTATCCCTGATACTCACCATTTTCATCTACATATCCAAATGGATTTTTGTCGGAGAAAACGCCGATATTGATCGTACCGCTCTCTTTGATTTCATCCAAAGTACGGTAAACTTCGCTGCTTCCATTGGATACTGTTCCCTCGTCTGCCGCACTTGCATTATTTGCGGTTGCATCACTAGTGCTGCCGCCGCATGCGGTCAGACCTGCCGTAAGTGAAAGTGTTAATACTGCTGCCAAAATCCTGTTCCATTTCTTCATAATAAATGCTCCTTTTCTTCTTGCTATTTCATAGATAATTGTGAAACTCCTGAAAGTGTAAATTGAATTGTGAAAAATTAACAAAAGACATGAAAGACATTGTGGAACCGCCGGTTCTTAGAAGGTAGGTACAACTGTAAGTTGTGCCTGGCTTCTTAGTACCGTTGCGAGTGACACATAGCGAAAGCGTGTCTTGAATGTTTTTGTTAATTTTGAACAATTGAAAGAAGAGTATGAAGAGTTTCACATTGTCTATTGCTATTTCACATGAGTCTTTGCCTCATGAAATTCAAACGTATTCAAAAACTGTTTTGCGCGGTCGGTCTTTGGATGTTCGAAGAACTCTTCCGGAGTTCCCTCCTCCACGATCTTTCCGCCATTTAAAAATATCACACGGTCTGCCACTGCTTTTGCGAACTGCATCTCATGTGTGACGATCATCATTGTGCGCCCCTGGGAAGCAAGGTCTAACATTACATCCAAAACCTCTCTTACCATCTCCGGATCCAGCGCCGCGGTCACTTCATCGAAAAGTAAAATTTCCGGGTGCATACAAAGTGCTCTCACGATCGCGACACGCTGTTTCTGTCCACCGGAAAGCTGCCTCGGATAGCTTTTCGCTTTCTCAGCAAGACCAACCCGCTCTAAAAGCGCCATTGCTTCCTTTTCGGCTTCCTCTTTTTTCCGCTTCTGTACTTTCATTGGTGCCAGTAAAATGTTGTCAAGCACCGTCAAATGCGGAAATAATTCATAACTCTGGAATACCATTCCGATCTTCTGACGAAGCTCTGCGATGTTTTTGTTCTTCGGATCAATTTTTTCACCATTTAATTTGATCTCGCCGCCCTGAATTGGTTCCAGAGCGTTGATACATCGAAGCATCGTACTTTTTCCACAGCCGCTCGGACCGACAAGGACGATGACCTCTCCCTGATGTACTTCCAGATCGATATCATCCAGAATCAGGTTATCATCATAACTTTTTTCAAATGTTCTATAGATAACAATGTCTGTTCCAAGAAAGATCACCTCCATTTCCTTTCCAGATATTTTGCAAGCATACTGATTGGCCAGCATGCGATAAAATACAATAAAAATACGGTCAGATAAATTCCAAACGCTGCATTCGGGCTGGACATCCGGTTTGCCTCGATAATCTGCTGTGCCACCTTCAACACCTCGACAACACCGATCATTAAGATCAGGCTGGTCGTCTTGATCATTCGTGTGATCAGGTTGATGGACAGCGGGATCAGTCTCCTGACGGCCTGTGGAATGATAACGTAGAGATAAGTCTGCATTTTGGTAAGTCCCAGCGCCGCACTGCTCTCGTACTGATGTTTTGGGATGGAGATCAGTGCCCCCCGCACAAGGTCGCTCATCTCTGCGGTTCCCCACAGGACAAACACGATGATGGACGCTGTCTCTCCCGACAAATTCCAGCCAAAAGTTCTCGTCGTACTAAAGTAAAACAGGAAAAGTAATACCAACTGCGGCATAAT
Organism: Roseburia inulinivorans DSM 16841; assembly: GCF_000174195.1. Lineage (GTDB taxonomy): Bacteria > Bacillota > Clostridia > Lachnospirales > Lachnospiraceae > Roseburia > Roseburia inulinivorans. The sequence goes on from NZ_ACFY01000161.1 coordinate 28,251, forward strand.
GCGGATAAATTCCAGATACACTCTGAAAATTGCCTTGAGCACTACATTTTTTCTTGTCATCAGCACGCCAAACAATAAACCTGACGGAATACTGATCACAACTGCGATCAGACTGATACGGAGTGCTACCCAGAGTCCCTGAAGCAGCCGCAGCATATTGCTTCCTTTTAATAAAACCTCAAGCCCCAAATCCGGCATAACGCAGCCTCCTTTCCAGCAGACTGCCCAAAATGGAAATCGGCAATAATAGGATCAGATAGAAAACCACAAGCAGGAATAAACTCTCTGTTGTCTTGTAATAAAGACCGATCAGGTCTTTTGCAGTAAACATCAGATCCATCAGGCTGATCGCACTGAACACACTCGTTTCCTTCAAAAGGAAAATCACATTTGCCACAAATGCCGGAACACTGATGGACATTGCCTGTGGTAAAATGATGTACCGCATGGTCTGGCAACGGTTCATCCCAAGACTGTACGCACTCTCCGTCTGAATCGGTTCGATTGCTTCCAATCCGCTTCGAAAAGCCTCTGCCATGTAACTTCCACCTAAAAATGCAAGTCCGGCAACACCACATGCCTCCGCATTTGTCTGGATTCCGATCTTCGGAAGTCCATAGTAAATAAAGAATAACTGTACCAGCAATGGTGTATTTCTGCTGAGTTCTATGTACACCGCCACGATCTGGCGAAGTACCGGCACTTTATAATACTGGATCGTCGAACAGACAAATCCAACGATAATTGCAAAAACAATTCCGAGGAGTCCAATGCGAAGCGTCAACCAGGCGGCTTTCTCGTACATCGGTAAATATTTTAGAATAAACTCCCAGTTCAAGATGTTCCCCTCCTCTTTCAAAATTTATAGTGCTTATCATAGTTCTTTTATCCTACTATGTCAATAGGAATTATAGTATTAATTGTATTAAATAAAAAACAATATCGGAATTATATTGTAAAATGGGGATATATGGATTTCATCTTCTATGATTATTATATGAAAAGAAAAGAATTGATTACCCGAAAATAAAAAGATGGGCAGCAATATCGGATGACGATATTGCTGCCCGGTGCTTATCGATAAAATAAATTTCTGGTTAAATCTAGTCCACCGTGGACTACTTTTCCAACTTCAACTTCGGAAACGGAATGATATCCGGCTGATTTTCCCTATGCTCTCCGATGAATTTTTCCATCCAGACCATGTCATACCAGCGGTGGAACTTATAACCGCACTGATGGAAAGTTCCGACCATCGTATAACCCAGTTTTTCATGAAACAGCACGCTGTCCTTCGTCAGATATTCATCTTCCGCCTGTGGATAAGCAATACAGGCATTGACATTTAAAATACCCTGCTGCTTCAAAATATTTTCCAGCTCTTCATAAAGCCTTCTGCCGATTCCGCTGCGTTTCTGCTCCATATCTACATAAATGGATGTCTCCACTGACCAGTCATATGCCGCTCTCTCTTTGAACGGACTGACATAGGCATAGCCTGCGATTTTTCCATCCTTTTCCGCTGCCAGATATGGAAATCGCTCCAATGTATGCCTGATCCTGCCACGGAACTCCTCTATGGACGGCACAACATATTCAAACGTGATCGCTGTCTGCTCAATATATTTTGCGTAGATTGCAAGAATCTCCTCTGCATCCGCCTCTGTTGCAACTCGAATCGTTGTCATAGTTTCCCTGCCTCTTTTCCATTCAGTATTCCATCTGCAAAACTATATCTTTGATGTTTTCTTCTGCTCACGCAATCACATTTCAAACGCCTGCTTAATGCTGTCGTAATGTAAGAAGATCCCCTGCTCTGCAAACTCCCTGATCTGGTCTGGCGTTGCAAACATGTAGCCATCTGTTTCCTCTGTCTGAAGATGCAGGTCTTTGTCGTCAATATCCATGACAAAACGGTAAACGTCCACAAAATAATTGTCACCCTCACCCGGATTTTCTCTCTTATAGGTAAATAAATAGCCGCCCTCGGCATTTCCGGCATCCAGTCCTGTCTCCTCTTTCACTTCGCGAAGGACTGCCTCGTAAGACTCCTCGCCAGCCTGTGCTGCGCCGCCGGATACTTCCCACCAGCCCGGTGCCCATGCCTTTGTCATGACGCGCTTTGTGATAAGAAACGTTTGATCAGGTCTTGCCACAACACCGAGCACCGTCAGATGATATTCGCCATCCTTTAAACACCAGTCGTTGCGCTTCATTGTGCGTCCTGTCGGCTTTTTATCTGCATCATAAATATCCCATAATTCCATCGTTTTCTCTCCTGTTTATACATGCTATTTATCCCATCTTATCATTTCACTATAGGCAATGCAAACCTCATTTTCATCATTCCGGTTGACATTATTTAATCTTTTATACCAATTTTTGCTTACTTTTTATCATTTACTAATTTGTTTATAATTGCTATAATACACGTTAGCCGTGATTTTAACCAAAATCAGCTATCAAAATTTATTACTTTTTACCATAAAAATTCGAGGTTTTACAGATGAGTGAAACAAAAAAAATGACCAACGAGCGTCCTGTATACGCTTTTAACCGAAAAATTTTCTGTGAGGGAATGCGTGACGGTATTCCGATTGCTTTAGGCTATCTGGCGGTATCGTTTTCTCTTGGAATTGCCGCAAGAAATGCCGGTTTAACCGCCTTTCAGGGATTTCTTGCAAGTTTACTGAACAATGCTTCTGCCGGTGAGTACGCCGCATTTACGCTGATCGCTGCAAATGCAACCTATCTGGAAGTCGCAATTATCACACTGATCTCCAATGCACGCTATCTGCTGATGAGTTGTGCGCTCACCCAGCGTTTTGCACCCGGAACACCTTTTTTTCACCGGCTGATCATCGCCTATGATGTGACGGATGAATTGTTTGGGATCACCATTGCGCGCCCCGGCTATCTGAATCCTTTCTATACGTATGGAGCGATCGTGCTGGCTGCGCCCGCCTGGTCGGTCGGTACCGCACTCGGAATTATGGCTGGCAATGTATTGCCGCTTCGGGTGGTTAGCGCCCTGAGTGTCGCACTTTACGGAATGTTCCTTGCGATCATTATACCTCCTGCAAGAAAAGATAAAGTGGTCGCTGCGCTTGTCGCCATCAGCTTTGCACTTAGCTTTGCCGGTTCTTATCTCCCGGTTGTTTCTTCCATGTCAAGCGGTACAAGAACGATTATTTTAACCGTTGTGATTTCTTCCGCTGCTGCAATTTTGTTTCCAAGGAAAACGGAAGCATAATGAATACGCTTCCGCAAGTGAGGTTTTCTATGACACATAATAATTTTATTTATATCGCCGTGATGGCTCTTGTATCTTATGCCATCCGTGTTTTACCTTTGACGCTGATCCGCAAACCGATCAAAAACCAGTTTATCCAATCCTTTTTATATTACGTTCCATATGTGACACTGGCTATCATGACATTTCCTGCGATTGTCGAAGCAACACAGAGCCCTGTAGCCGGTGCCGTTGCACTCATCGTCGGTATCCTTGCAGCATGGTTTGGTGCAAGTCTGTTTCAGGTGTCTGTGGCATGCTGTGCGGTTGTGTTTGTGATCGAGTTGTTTTTATAAAGTTTTTTTGCCTGTCAGGAACTACTCCACCTGCACCTGACACATTCTCATTGTAGCCAATGCTGCTTCATGGCTTTCCGGTGTGACACCTGCGCAGCAGGAAGCAATGACTTTGACCGGGATCTCCGGCAGATATGCCTTAATTAAAATTGCATTGGAGACAACACAGATGTCGGTGCAAAGTCCGACCAATGTAACGGTGATATCTTCTTTCTCTGCGATTTTTGTAATCTCTTCCGCAAGAATTTTTGAACCGAACGTTGGCTTGTCGATCACTACTGCGTCTTTTAATGCTGTTTTCACTTTCTCATTGACCTGCCAGCCGTCTGTACCCTTCACGCAGTGCACAACCGGAAGATTTTTTCCTTCCTGAGTCTCTAAATAATTTTCCGGGTGTGTATCCCTTGTTGCAAAAATGTCTTTGGTATCATACTTTGCAATCTCTGCGATTACGTTATCCACGATAGCCACTGCCTCTTTTGTTCCGAGTGAGCCATCGATAAAATCATTCTGCATATCTACCACTACTAGTAAATTTCTCATTATGTAAACCTCCAATTTTCTTTTTTAATTATAAAATATCAAAAATATTTTTTACTCCATGACACTAATTGTATCAAAGATCCTTTTTCTTATAATTGCACTTCTTCCTAGTACACCGAATAATAAATAACTGACACCTTGCATATGAAACAATCATCCGGCGTCAATGTATCAGAAACTTATTATTCGATGTACTAGTCTTTCAGTGAAAAATACAGCTTCTTGTACCCAAGCTGCTGGCACAGTTTTGTCAGATACGGCTGGTCGATCCTTGCCTGCCCTAAGATATCCTTCTGTGCAAACACTTCCTCTTTTGTGCCATCTGCGAGCACTTTTCCGTGCGCCATAACGATCACACGCTCGAAACTCTCTGCCACAAAATCCATATCGTGTAAAATCGCAATAACCGTTTTTCCCTGACTGCTCAGATCCCGGATCATTTTCTGAATGATCTTTCTGCCCTTCCAGTCCTGTGCGATCGTCGGTTCATCCAGAATGAGCACTTTTGTATCCATCGCAAGAACGGAAGCGATCGCAACCAGTTTCCGCTCTGACAATTCCAGATCATAAGGATTTTCGTCTGCAAGCTGTTCCAGCCCGACCAGCTTTAATGCTGCAACAGCTTTTTCCTTTGCCTGCTCTTTTGTCATTCCGATATTCTGCGGTCCGAACATGACTTCATCGATCACATGATATTTGAAAATCTGGTCGTCCGGATTCTGGAATACGTAACCGATCTCCCCTGCCAACATTGCAACGGTCTTTTCTGCCATGTCGCTTTCACCGTAGTAGATGCTGCCGCCCACCGGCTTTAACAGACCTTTTAACAGCTTTACAAGAGTCGTTTTTCCTGCGCCGTTCTGACCGATGATCGCAGTTGGTCTGTGGTCAATTGTAAAGTTTATGTCCTGCAGAACCGGAACATTTTCGAGATATTGAAATTCCAGATGTTCGATGTCAAAAACATTTTTCTTACAACTTATAGTCAGTTCCATGCTTTCATCTGTAGTTAGAGAATCTTCAATCTGCCCGTTCTTATTTTTCATATCTTTATTATTGTCTAATAATACTTTTTCCTGGCAGAACGCTTCCTCCCCCGGAAACAAATCTTTTAACGCCAACGCATCCTTAAGCGAAGCCGGATAACATCCATTCTCTTTCTTCACGCCAAAAGCCTGACAGATTCTTGTATAGGCAGGTGGATTCACCCCATAGCTCTGCAGATCCGCTCTGGAAAAAATCTGTTCCGGCGTATCGAATACGATCTGCTTTCCCTGATGCAGCAGCAAAATCTTATCACAGTATTCTGCCAGTTTTTCAAGCTTCTGCTCCACCATAATGATCGTGATCCCTGATTTTGCAAGCTTATCGACCGCCGCAAAAACTTCCTCGCTTCCCGCCGGATCAAGCTGTGAGGTAGGCTCGTCTAACACGATCACTTCCGGTTTCATCGCAAGGATACCTGCCAGCGCAACCCTCTGCATCTGACCACCGGACAGATCAAACGGATTTCGGTCCCTGTAAGCTGCAATATCCAGCAGTTCCATCACTTCATCCACACGGCTTATCATCTCTTCTTTTGGCACGCCGAAGTTCTGCAGGCCAAATGCAATTTCCTCAAAAACAGTTTCTTTTGCACCGGAGAGCTGATTGAACGGATTCTGGAATACCAGACCTACTTTCTGACACAGCTTTGAAACAGTCGTTTTTGCCACTTCAGTGTCCTCGATCAGGACTTTTCCTCCATAAGCCCCTTTGAAAAATCCCGGAACAAGACCGTTGAACGCCTGACAGAGCGTACTTTTTCCGGCTCCGTTCTCCCCGATGATCCCGACAAAAGAACCTTTTTCTATTTCAAAATCCAGCCCATCCAACGCAAGCTTTGTTGTATTTGGATAGCGGTATTTTAAATTTTCAACCTTTATATATGCCATAATTCTTCCTTTTTCCATAAACAACTCAAAACACAATCCTCACCACGATAGCCCCTGCAATCACCACAGCCATCACCAGACATAACACGCGGTCGGAAGTTTTCATTTTTCCTTCCCTGAGATAGGTCTTTTTCTGCCCAGCCTCAAAGCCCCGGATTTCCAGTGCGATCGCGCGCTCTCTTGTGTTGATGAGCGAGCTCATGACAACCGGCGAAATTAACGGAAGAAAAGATTTTGCCCTGGTGATCAGATTTCCCTCCGTCTCAAGCCCACGGCTCCGCTGTGCATCCATGATCGTGTTCATCGTGCCGCTCATCTGCGGTACGATCTGAAAAACAGAACTGATGACATATCCGATCTTCGGTGAAAATCCTGCCTGCTCCAGATCCTCTACCAGCTCTGCCGGCTTAGTTGTGAGTACAAACACCGCAAATGCCAGCAGCATATTCAAGACGTTACAGCTGATGCGAAGCGCATACATCATTCCTTCCCGATAGAACTTTAACGGTCCTAACTGAAACATTAAGTTTGCATTTTCATGATTAAATAAACCATGGATCAAAAATATAGTGATCAGAATTGTAAATGAAAAAGCAATCAGTGGAAAAACCTTTTTCATGATTTTTCCACTGATAAGCATTACAAGACTGATTCCAATGAATATAGCGAATGCCCATAACTTCCCTGCGATCAGCGATGCAACGACCGCTGTCAGGATATAACACAGTTTCGTAAACGGATGCATTCTGGTCAAATAGGTATCTTTATCCACATAAAGGCTGATACTTTTCATCTAAATCACTCCATCAGAATATGTTTTCACTTCTTAGTCTAAGCTCTCCACACTGTCGTTCACATCATAAAGAGCAGTAAGTTTTTTCGGAAGTCCTTTTAAAATCGCAAACACGATCAATACCGTAATGATCTTATCCGGAACATCCACAACGACTTCATCCAAGAAAGAACCTAATACAACCGGGAGATTTGCTGCCTGTGTTGCTGCGAATACTGCATCGCCCCAGACATTTCCTGTTGTACCACCCCAGAAAATAACGTTTAACGGAGTGGAGATCAATACTGCTGCAAGACCGCCGGCTAAAGAAGTCAGTAACGCACCGTTTACTTTTTCCATTTTGCCGAGACGTGCCATAATACCAACGACAAGACCAATGCCAAGACTTGTGAGGGCATACACTAATGTAATGGAATCACCGGTTGTAAAACCATAGATCAGGTTGTTGGCTGCTCCACAGATCGCACCAATGATCGGTCCGCCGAGTGCGCCACCGATACAGGTTCCGATGGAATCTAACCATAACGGCAGTTTTAATACGGAAGCAAATAATTTTCCGAGGTAATTGATACCGATACATGCCGGGATCAATACCAGACTTGCTGTGTTTAATTTTGTTTTAAAAATGTTCTTCATAACGTTGTCCTCCTCATTTTCCGGAGCACCTGTACAGTGCCTCCAATGCTACATGAATCTCATTTTTTTCTCCCTGTACGGTTGCATTCACTCCATCCGTATAGTTGTTAATGTTATCTTCAAGGTTATCCTCGTATTCCACCACCGTATTTAAGACAGAGGCTGTCTTCACACCCCGGAGTTTTCCGATCACAAACAGCGCCGCTGTCTCCATATCACAGCCCAGCACTCCTCTGCCGGCCCACAGTGCGTCGATCTCGTCCTCTCTGTCCGTGTAAAAACTGTCGTGACTCCGTGCCATTCCGACATGCGCCGGAATCTGCTCCTCCTCTGCTGCCTCTACACAGGCATTCATCAGTTCAAAATCCGGGATTGCCGGATAAATGGAATCTATGTACGTTCTGGAAGTTCCTTCATCTCTCACCGCACCCTGCACTAAGATCAGATCCCCTAATCTGATTTCTTTTTGTAATGCACCGCAGCTCCCTATACGGATCGCGTGCGTCACGCCGATACGCGCCAGCTCTTCCACAGCAATTCCGGTCGAAGGACCGCCGATCCCCGTAGAAACTGCAAGCACGCGGATTCCCTTGTAAGTTCCTGCAATGCTTTTATATTCCCTGTTAAATTCTAACTCCTCCACGTCCTCTAACTGTTCTGCGATCCGCTCCACCCTTGCCGGGTCTCCAGGAAGGATCGCATACTGAATGCCGAGGTCATCGCGCAGTTTTAAGTGAGGCATTACTTCCATTCCATCATCCACTCTTTTCTCAGATTTTTCTGCCTTATCACGACAAAATTTCTCATTACCATGGTTTTAAGATTCTTGTTTAAAGTATCACTTTACAACTGTCTTGTCAACTGTAAAGTCATGTATGCACTGACACAGTTACAGATAACTTTCCTTCCGGTTGACAGCCTTTCTCAAATAATTTCCAAGATTTGTCATGCACATGAGCGTGACTGTCAGAAAAAGGCCCGGTATGAGAATGATCCACCATGACTTTGTCATCAGTGCTTTGTCTGCATTTGAAAGCATGCTTCCCCACGAAATCTGCTCTAGCGGCAGACCGATTCCCATAAAGCTTAAGGTTGACTCTGCAATGATCGCACTTCTGATATTCATGACAACCATAAACATGATCGATGAAGCAAAATTTGGAGTCAGGTGTTTCCACAAGACATGCTGGAAGCTTCCCCCCATACATCTTGCTGCAATGACATACCCGCTGTTTCGGATCTGTTTTACTTCCGTGCGTACCACTTTGGCGATACCTGGCCAGCTCGTGATCCCGATAATAAACGAAATACTGAAAATGCTGGCTTTTCCTAAGATTGCCTGCAATAAAATGACCAGCAGCAGATTCGGGATGCTTAAGAAAATCTCTGTAAAACGCATGAGCAGTGAATCCACCCACTCCGGCGCACATCCGCTGACGGAACCAAAGACAATTGCAAGCACCGTAGAGAGAAACGTCGCAAGCACTCCGATCAAAAGTGAGATCCGTCCCCCATACCAGATCATGGAAAAAATATCTCTCCCCATCGTATCTGTCCCAAAGAGAAACTCTCCTCCCGGTGCCTCATTGTAATGTGCCAGATCCATATAGCCGGGATCTTTTGTCATGATCAGATGACAGCACAGGCAGCCTGACAGGATGACCGCAAGCAGCAGCGCTGATATCAAAGGTTTTCCCTGATACCATTTTGTATGCCTGCCAACCGTCCGATCCTCTGTATTTCTAATTCCCACAATCTGAAAATCTGTATCCATCATCGGTTCCTTTCTGTCACTGACGTATTCTCGGATCGATCCTCTCATTGATCGTCTGGGCGATCATGTTGCAGACAACCACGACAATACCTGTAAGGATGCATAAAACCATCAGTAAATTATAATCTTTATATCTGGCACTCTCATAAGCAAGTGTTCCAAGCCCCGGATAAGAGAATACTGTCTCAACAATATAGGTTCCTCCTAAAATATGAGGCACCGAGATTGCCATAATGCTCAGATAGCTTGGAATAATGTTACGGAGGCAATGGCGGAAAAGGATCTTATTTTTTGTCAGCCCTTTTGATTTCGCCAGCAGCACATAATCTGCCCGCACTTCCTCTAAAATCGTATTGCGGATCATATAAGCGTAGTACCATAGGTGTCCCATCACTACAACTGTGACCGGCAATATGAGATGCTGTATCCTGTCCGCAATATCCTTCTCTTTTCCGATCGTATAGGCACCGGAGCTTGGCAATATATGAAGCTCAACTGCAAAGAAAAGGATCAGTACCAGTGAAAACCAGAACTCCGGTATACAGCTTGTGACCGTTCCGACCTGGCATATGATTTTATCCAGCCATTTTTCTTCGTGCCATGCACACAAAATTCCCAATAACAACGCCAGTGTAAAAATAAGCACAAAGCCTATCCCGCCCAGCAGCATTGTATTTCCGACTCTTCCGGAAATCACTTCCAGCACATCCATTTTGTATTTATAGGAGATACCGAATTCTCCATGAAATGCATTCGAAAGCCATTTTACATACTGAACGGAAACAGACTCGTTCAGTCCCAGCTTCTCCATCGCCCAGTCATGTTCCTCGGGACTCATTTTTTCCACTCTTTCCCCATAGTAAGAGACAAGCGGATCTCCCGGTGCCAGTCTGGAAATATAAAATACGATCACTGACAACAAAAAAATACTTGCCAGAAACAGCAATATTTTTTTTATTATATAGATACCAATCTCTTTTTTACTCATGTTCTTTCTCTCTTGCTCTTTGCCGTTCCATGTGCGGATCCGGAATTGGGATGGACTCGATCAAAGCCTTCGTATATGGGTGCTTCGGATGTCTGAAAATATCTTCCACATTTCCTACTTCCACTAATTTGCCGTCATGCATCACACCTACCCGGTCACACAAAAAACGTACCATGGAAAGATCGTGTGCAATAAACAGAAACGAAAACCCGTGCTCCTTCTGCAAATGCCGGAACAGGTTCACGATCTGTGCCTGAATGGATACGTCTAAGGATGCGATCGGTTCATCTGCGACCAGCAGTTCCGGTTCCATCGCTACTGCGCGCGCAATTGCAACACGCTGCCTTTGTCCGCCTGAGAGCTCCGAAGGATATTTTTCCAGATAGGAATTATCCAATCCAACATACGTCAGCTGAAATGCTGCCTCCGCTGAAAGTGTCCCTCTTTTCGGTGTGATGTGCTGTATCCGGAAGGGCTCTGTCAAAATATCCTTCACTTTCATACGAGGATTCAAACTGGAAGTGGAGTCCTGAAAAATAATCTGCCGCTCACACTGAAGCATTTTTTTATTTTTCCGGAACTCCTTACTGCAGCATGTATCAATTTCCTTATATAAAATCTCTCCGCTATCTGGTTTACATAAATTCATCACGCAATTTGCCACAGTGGATTTTCCTGAACCGGATTCACCTACCAGTCCAAAAACTTCTCCCTTATAAATCCGGAAACTCACATCATCTACAGCTTTATGCACATTTCTTTTTCCAATGGAAAAACTTTTCGTGAGATGATTTACAGCCACTAAAGTCTCCCTGTTTTCTGCATCATTCTGACATTCTTCCACCACAGAAGTCTTTTTACGCTCCGCTGTTCCTTCACATCCTTCTCTCTGATCTCCTTCTGCCAAAAAGGAACTGCATACGGGCGAAGGCGGTTTTATTTCAGGTGCCCTCTCATCCAGCAGCCAGGTTGCCGCATGGTGTGTATCTGATATTCTAAACATTGGCGGTTCTTTTTCATAATCAATTGCAAGTGCATATTCATTTCTGCATGCAAACGCATCCCCCCTGGGAGGATCGATCAATACCGGCGGCATTCCCGGGATCGCATGCAGCATCTCTTTCCCTTTTGCATACGCCGGAAGTGCCTGCATAAGCCCCCATGTATATGGATGCCTTGCATCATAAAAAATGTCCTCTGTCGTTCCAAGTTCCACGATTTTCCCTGCATACATGACAGCCACCCGGTCCGCAACTCTTGCGACAACGCCCAGATCATGTGTCACAAAAATAGTTGAGGTATGCATTTTCTTCTGGATATCGCGGAACAGATCCAAAATCTGTGCCTGTATCGTCACATCTAACGCTGTTGTCGGCTCATCTGCGATCAGGACAGACGGGTTTCCTGCCAGTGCGATTGCTAACACACTGCGCTGTCTCATGCCGCCCGAAAAATGATACGGGTATAAATTCCTCCGCTCGTCTGCCTGATCGATACCGACTAATCCCATCAGCTCTATGACACGCTTTTCTAATGCATCACGCTTTATATGAGGATTGTGTATTTTAATTGCTTCTTCTATCTGTCTGCCAATTGTCATCGTCGGATTTAATGCTGTCATCGGATCCTGAAATACCATGGAAAAAAGCGTTCCACGCAATTTCGCCATGTCACGCTCTTTGTACCCGGTAATATCGATTCCATTTGCCAGAATTTTTCCTGATTTTATTCTGGCATTCCCCGGAAGCATTTTCATCAGACTTTTACACAAAACGCTTTTCCCACAGCCGGACTCTCCCACAATCGCAAGAACCTCTCCCTCTTTCAGGGAGAGGCTTACATCTCTGACTGCCTGTACTTCACCGGCGTCCGTTTCAAAACTGACCGATAAATCTGAAGCTTCCAATATATATGTTCTGCTCTGTTCTTCCATAGTGAATTCCTTCTGCTGCCTCCGGCAGTTATTTCCTAGTTCCCAATCGTCCAGTCTGCAACATTCCAGAAAATTCCGACACCGTGATGTCCCATAACAGTGTCTGCTGAGATTCCCTGAATAGAAGAATTTGCCACATAATTTGCATCAATATAACAGATAAAGGTAAATGCCGGATCTTTTGCCAGCTCTTCCTGAAACTTGTCATATGCCTCTGCACGCACCTCAGGATCTGCGGACTCTCTCGCCTCAATCAGATACTGATCTACCAGTGCATTGGAATAAGAACTGTAGTTAGCACCCTTGTCTGTACCAAATACTTTGTAAGTATGATCATCTGCATCAAAAGGACTTCCCCAGCCGATCAGATACGCCATCTGTCCGCCCCAGTCAACCTCTGTCGGAACTTCTACCGTACAGTCAATACCAACTTCTTTTAACTGCTGTGCTGCTGCCTGGGCGATATCGAGTCTTGCCTGGTCACCTGCTCCGACACTTATAACGAAACCGATCTTTTCGCCGTCTCTGTAGTAGAATCCATCTTCACCCATCGTACATCCGACAGACTCCATGATTTCTTTTGATTTTTCCGGATCGTAATCATAATGTTCTACATTCTCATTGTTATAAATATTACGCTGCAATGGTCCGTATGCAGTCATTCCCTGTCCGAGGAGAACCGCATCAATGATCGCCTGTCTGTCAATTGCATAATTGATGGCAGGGATAATGTCTTTATTGGCTGTCCAGTAATCATTATTAAAATTGTAAAGGATTCCGCGGTAATCCGATGTCTTCATATCATAGCATGTATAACCATCCTGATCTGCAAAGGTCTTCGCATCCTTCGGTGTCAGTAATGCAAGATCCAGTTCTCCGGACTGCATCTGGATCGCTTTTGCATTATCATCCGGTACGATCTTAAAAATGATCTTGTCGATATTTGGCGCACCCTTGAAATAATCCTCGTTCTTTACCAATGTGATCGCCTGTCCCGCATCCCAGCTGTCTAATTTGTATGGACCGGTACCGATCGGATGGCGGAAGAAATCCGACTCCTGCATATCTTCGCCTTCCAGTAAATGCTTTGGCAGAATTGCCATTGTCATATAGTCAAGGAACGCTACGTTCGGCGCTGAAAGTGTGAATGCGATCGTATGATCGTCGATCACGTCAATGGCTGTTACGTCTTCGTAGTTTGGTGCATTTTCGGAACCGTTATCAGGATCCATGATTGACTCGATCGTGAATTTTACATCATCTGCTGTAAACGGTTCCCCATCATGCCACTTCACATTCTCCTCTAAATGGAATGTATAAGTTAAAGTATCTTCATCGTAGTCCCAGCTCTTTGCAAGCCCCGGAGCAACCTGATTCTCACCATCATGTGATGTCAGTCCGCTGAAAATCAGAATATTGATCTCACCATGCTCATCCATTGCCGGATTGATACGCGTGTAATCATTACTTCCATATACAAGTGCCGAAGCTCCGTCCGCTGCCTGTGCTTCGGTTCCAGCGGAATTTTCTGTTTTCTTTTCTTCTGCGCCGTTTCCACAGGCTGCCATGGAAAGCATCATTGCTGCTGCCATCAGCATCGCAAAAATTCTCTTTTTCATTCCTAATCTCCATTTTCTTTTTGTAAGATCTGCCACCTGTCAGGGTGCTATCATCTCCATGCCGACTATTTTACTTTAGGAATGTCCGGTCCTGCAAGCTCCCCGGGGGGATATATCTTGCAATTGCCGGGTGATTTTTACTCTAACGTTTGCGTACAGAATTGCCCTGATGCTATTTCATCTCTTTTATATATCTTAGTACATCCTCTGCCGTCTCAGCGTAGTATTCTGCTCCGTGCTCTGCTAAAAACTCTTTGTCACGAAATCCCCAGAGAACCGAGACACAAGGCATACCGGCATTTTTCGCCGTCTCAATATCAACGTCAGAATCACCAACGTAAACCGCTTCTTCTTTCGTTTTTCCTAATTCTTTCAATGCCTCAAAAACCGTATCCGGAGCCGGTTTTCTGCGGATGCCCTCTTTTTCACCGATTGCTACAGGAACGATTCCTTTAAAATAAAGGTCGTTTAATTCTTTGACCGCAAAATCAATCTTATTCGATACGATTGCTACCGCATAACCTTTCTTCTTCAAAGTCTCGATCAGCTCTACAACGCCTGCATACGGCTTTGTGTTATCATTGCAATGTTCGCCGTAATATTCTTTAAAAAGCGCAAAGGTTTCCTCAAATAATGGATTGCTCTCCCCATCCGGCACCGCCCGGATCATTAGCAGGCGCACGCCATTTCCTACAAATTGACGCACTTCCTCTAATGTACGCTTTGGCATTCCCTGCTGTTCCAGTGCATAATTGACTGCATTTGCAAGATCTTGTAAAGTATCTAATAATGTTCCGTCTAAATCAAAAACTACAGTTGTCTTTTTCATTACCTGTCCTCCTATCCTAATGTCTTATAATTCCACTCATAACCTACAGGTACTTTCTTGCGAATCATTAAAAGTTCAATTTGCCTTGACTCATCAGTAAACTTATCCAGATAAACGCTTTCCACACTTTCATCTAGGCGATTAGAAAAGTAGAAACAACTTTTACTCCTCATTATATTATGAAAATTAACAAGGAAGGCTTTTTGAAGTCTTTTTATTACTGGACTAGGAGTCAAAAAGACAACGGCTTCTAATTTAGGCGAAAACTTAGTAATATATTTTTCCACTATTGCAGTTCCTAACGAATGTGAAATAATATAAACTTTTCCACTAATTTCTCCCACCACTTCATTGAGATGTTCCATATAGTCATTTATTTTCACTTTTGGATTTGGATTACTAAAATTGACCACTATAACACTATATCCTCGTTTTACAAAGAACGGCTTAAAATTATCCTCCCAGCACCATGGGCCATGATAAGCGCCATGAACTAACACTATTGTTCCTTTACTCAAACTTCGCACATAAATTTTAGCTATGCACCTTGAAAACTCAATACCTGGCAGTTATTCAGTTGTCAATGTCCAGACTTTATGAGGCTTGTAGTTGTGTTTTCAACATGACCGGAAGTGTATTCATAAATGCATCTGCCAATTCAGCGATTTTTTCATCTGAAAGTTCAGTGTTATCTGAAAGCATTGTTCTGAACATTTGAAGCAGCATTTGAAAAGCCTGTATTCATGTGATATCCGACATTTCGTCCGAAAAGTATAGAAAAAGCTCGCCCAGAGACCGGTTATCCTTGGATTCCCTGCTTTCTAGTGAAAGTATCATATATCGTGTAAAAACAACTGCAGTATGTGCGGTCATTGCATCATAGGAAAGAGAGTTGCGGACATAAACTACTTTGGCAGGAATGATTTCACCATCCTTTACAACATCAATCATAACAGAGAGCAGATATCTTGATCTTCCGCGTCTCTTTTTGTTCTTGTTGTAGATAGAAGTTAGAGGCATATCTTCGCCATTGTAGCGAAAGAACATCTTTGGTGTTTTCTTGACCATGCCGATTACATCGTAACCCATACTTTTTACTGCGTGAAGAGTCCTTGGTGATGAAAACCAGCTGTCAAAAAGAACATATTTCGCCGGAATTGCAGCTTTCTTGGCTGCATCCAAAAGCGTAAGCATGGCTTGTGTTCCTTTTTCCAAGGAAAGCTTCCGGCGTTTGTAACCAACAGTTCTTTTATCCACTTCTGTTGCTTCATTGATGCGGTTTTTCCTGTTTTCTGTGGAAAGAAGAATGCTGTTGACCGGCAGGAAAGAGCTTCCATCTGACCAGCCTAAGGTAAGCATTCGAAATCCAAAGAGGTATTTATGCTTCGCATGGTCATAGACTTTGGCAAGAAGCTCAGCCTTCTTTGAACGATTACGTTCAAACATGGAATCATCAATGATAAAAACATTTGCACGTTCTTCAGAATCTAACGGAAATATGGCATCCCTGATGATTCTGGCTGAAAGTATTGTTGTGAAACGGATCCAGTTGATCTGAATCATTTTCATAAAACGATATACCGTATCCTTTGCAAAATCAGGCGTGTTTCGTCCTGTGATCAGGTTCATGTACATGCTTCTGTTAGAAAAAATCAGCAGAAACAGATACTGGAAAATTTCCATTACTGGAACGCCCTTCTTTTTGTAGGCATTGGACGCTTTCAAAGCTGAAGAAACATGAAATCTCGTAAAAAATCTTTTGATAGATTTTGAAATCTGCTTATCATTTTGAGTTGCTTGTGTTATACTTTTATTCATAGCATGAGCCTCCGGAAGTATGATTGTTTTTTGGACAACTCAATTATACCAAAACCAGCTTGTTTCATGCTATTTTTATGCCAGTTATTATTAAATTTTCAAGGTGCATAAGCACTTATTCAAGTGCGAAGTTTGATAAATTATGAATATTTCATTCTATATAATTATACGTTTCCATACAGTTATATTTCCTCATGTGCGGTGTCTTTCAACGCCTCGCGGATTGCCATTGTCGTAAGCTTTGTTCCGTAAAAATCTTTTTTCGAGCATCCGGCTCTCCCGCCTCCGGCACAGGCACACGCACATGCGCAGGCACAGCCACCACTACCTCTGCCGCCTGTGTAATGGCTGCTCGTTCTGATATCAGTAAACGCATTGCCAAATCCGCTCTCCGCTCTGTAAGAATCCACCGGTTTGCCTTTTTTGTACGCCCGGATGATAAGTAAAAGCAAAATGCCCGGCACTACAAGAAGCATAACCGCCATTACAATTTTTGTACCTGTTCCAACCGGATGCGAAATCTTCTTGTCGTCTTCCGTCTGAAATACATCTGCATCATATTCTATTTTTACAGTGTATTTCTCCCCCTCCGCCAAAGACGTGCGAAACTGATAGTAACCATCCTGTTCACAATATCCATTTAAAACATATTTTATATTGTCAGATTTCCAATAGATATTCAGTTCATCTACAACAATCTCATCAAACCAGCCCGGCGTAAATCGATACACTCTCATGCCATCTATAGTCTGGTATAGATGATGCTGGTGGATTCCAAATGAAAATTCTACCGTCTCACCCTCGTAATATTTCCGGTCAAAATCAATCCTTACATAGGAACCGCCATTTTTGTAATACCGAATATTTTCAATATTACTGCTGTAACCCTCAATCTCCTCTACATTCGAATTTGGGATACCGATTTTAACCCATTCCAGAGGACCGTCTGTGTCGCTATCCAACACTTTCCACGTAATATCATATTTCAGATAAACAGAGCCGTCTTCCCAGTCTGGTTCTGCGTAAATCGTGTAATTTTCAATCTCATCCAAATTGTCCGCCAAAACGGTTGTCGATGTCTCTTTTCCGAATATGGTCAAACACATGATACCAAGCATAAACAATAATTTTTTCACCGTCTGTTTCATCTTGTCATCTCCGCCTTTCCCCTTAATGGGCACTCCTGTTTCATCTGTGCGGTTTCCATGCGGCGCGCTTTACAGTCTGGATGATTCCAGATCTTTTCCCAGCGTGTCACTCCCATTTTTCCAAAGTTTTCTCCCGATAACCAGCTCTGGCACGGAACTACTTTTCCGTCTGGTGTGACTGCCATGTTACTTAAACATGCACCACAGGACGGTACATCCAGTCCAAGCTCCTGCAGCTTTTCCTGCGCGATCCAGCCCGGCGATGTAAAGTTGATTTCCATATTGTTTGCATAACAATATCCGGCTGCTTCTTTTAACACCTGATAAAGCTGTTCCCCTGAAAGCTGTGTCCGTACCGATTCATCCGTTCTTGCATTTCCCGTGATGATCAGTCCCGAACAGGTCACATATCGCACACCCAGATTATGTAAAAATTTCAGTGTTTCCAGATAATCTTTGTTCAAACTGCAAAGCGGTGTGTTAATACTCAGATTGATTCCTGCTGTCACCGCATTTCTAATTCCAGCAACAGTTTCCTCATAATGTGCACCGCCAACAAGTTCATTATGAATATCCGGATCTGCCGAATAAAATGTCACCTGCACACTGTCAAGTTCCGCCTGTACAAGTTCTGCGCAAAGCTCCTTTGTCAGCCGTATCCCATTTGTGTTTAACCTTGTTACAAACCATCTTGCCTCTGAAATTAATTTACATAAATCATCTCTAAGTGTAGGTTCTCCACCCGTAAAGGTCAATTGGGTAATTCCTGCTTTCCTGCATGCACGGATGATCTTTTTCCAGCTTTCAGTGTCAAGCTCCTGTTCTTCTGACAGCGGTTGTCCTGCCGCATAGCAGTGTATGCATTTTTGATTGCAATGCCATTTTCCTTCGCGTGTCATGGCAGAAACCATAAGATCCATCCGGTGTGGTGCCCGCATATACGGTGCATATTCCCCAAGACTTATTCCTGCGATCTCCATCTGTGGAATTTTTCCAGCGATCACATCCTCAAATGTATCCAGCATGACCGACAAGTCTCTGTGAAAAACTTCTGGGTCTGTTTTCGGATATATCTTTCTGACCGCTCCAAAGGTTTCCTTAAGAACCTGCTGCACCTCCTTCTCCTCTATCGCATGATTTTCATATTCATTGATCCGCCGGATAAACTCTGTGAGAAGAATCGCCCATGCCTCACTGACCGGTACGATTTCCTGCCCATTCAATATCACAACAGAAGGCACTATTTTTCCCGACAGAAAGCGTGGTGGAACAAGGTGAATCCGCATCACATTTTCCGCGCCCGGATTCCACGTTGTGTGAACCGCCAATTTCCAATTTTTCAATTCATATATTTTTTCCCGCAGCATATTCACTCATCCCCGCAGCCTGTCAGATATTTTTTCTTCCAGACCTTTACACATTATTTTCTATGTACTGTTTTTATGAAAAGAAAATAACCCATGCATTAAACAAAAGCAGACAGACGACCACAACGGCTGTGTATACTTTGCCAAAACGCGCATCTTTCGCCCTGATATAATCTGTCTCTTTGAATTCTCTTGTAATTTTTTTCTCATTTTCTGCTTCCAGAAGAATTGTTCCATATAGACTGAGCAGTGTCAGCGTTTCACAAAATCCCACGACAACCGCTGCGATCAGCATCACCGTTGCATCCGGATCAGAACTGTTATGGCAGAATACGCCTGCAAAAAAGCTGCCGATCAACAGCAATATCGTCTGACGTTTCCTGCATCTCCGATAAAAAGCTCTGCGGTCTAACAAATCCTGTCCTGTCTGCCTGAAACACGGCAATGCTGGCTCAATGTGTTTCTGAAGCATGTCGTAACACTGTCTTACCCGCTTTGCTGCTTCCAGACTTCCCGGCTCGTATAAAAAACAGATTTTATTTCTTCCTTTTCCGATTACAAGACCGTTGTTTTTACAACGGACCTGCCGTTTTTGAACCGCTTTTTCCATCGTCTGATATGCGATCATTCTGGTTTGTTTTCCCAGAATATTAAAAACATAAATCCTGTCTTCCTCAAACTTATAGCCTTTTTTCTTTTTTGCATCCATCCAGACCGGATGAATAAAAATGTAAAACAGCAGTAAAGCAATCCCAAAGTAAAACACGTTTAATTCCCACTGTTTTTCAAATTTATCAATACATGCTAATATTCCAAAAATGATGCTGATTCCAATGGAGATCATTTTCCAGAAGCTTCTTAACCCTTTTTGATTTTTGAAATAATTTTTTGGATATTTTGGAAGAAAATTTCCCATTCTGCTTTACTCCCCATTATGATGCGCAAACTTTCCTCGCAAATATGCAGTTTGCCGAATCGATGCACACTTCTACCGAGTCACTGCACAATCTGCCAAACCTCTACATTTCTTCTACAAACCGCAGCACATCCTCTGCGGTCTTTGCATAACGCTCTGCCCCATGCTCTGCCAAAAATTCTTTGTCACGAAAGCCCCATAATACGGAAATACATGGCATGCCGGAATTTTTTGCAGTCTCTAAATCCACATCAGAATCACCAACGTAAACCGCTTCTTCCTTCGTTTTTCCAAGTTCCTTCAATGCCTCAAAAACAGTATCCGGAGCCGGTTTTCTGCGGATGCCCTCTTTTTCACCGATTGCTACAGGAACAATTCCTTTAAAATAAAGGTCGTTTAATTCTTTGACTGCAAAATCAATCTTATTCGATACGATTGCTACTGCATAGCCTTTTTCCTTTAACGTCTCGATCAGTTCTACAACGCCTGCATACGGCTTTGTATTATCATTGCAATGTTTGCCGTAATATTCTTTAAAAAGCGCAAAGGTTTCCTCAAATAATGGATTTCTCTCCCCATCCGGCACCGCCCGGATCATTAGCAGACGCACGCCATTTCCTACAAATTGACGCACTTCCTCTAATGTACGCTTTGGCATTCCCTGCTTTTCCAGTGCATAATTGACTGCATTTGCAAGATCTTGTAAAGTATCTAATAATGTTCCGTCTAAATCAAAAACTACAGTTGTCTTTTTCATGGTTATCCTCCTATCGTACAAACATTCCAGCAATCACAACAAGCTCTTCCATATTATGAACGATCTCATCTGTATTTAAAATGTGGATTGTAAACTCTTGCTCTCCAAAATCCATCAGATGTCTTAAATTAATTGTGATATCTTTTTCTTCCCCAATTTCTAAGAGCCATTTTGCACAATTATCCCCACATGTTGACGCATTAAACACTTGATTATCATCGCTTTTGAACGCTCGTTTGTAATCCAACTATCCTGATAAATATTTTTAAAATAAACAGCCGGATTATAAATTGCTTCTTCCATATCCCCAAAATAAATATTTAGCATTTATAATATGCCTCCAGTTCCGACACTTGCCAAAAATGTATCCCTGATGTATCTTTGATTATACGAAAAATATTATGCTTCTTCAATAAATTCATTTTATTATGTATTATTTTTTTGTTTGAAAAAACTCTCTAACGAAAAATTATCCAGACCAAAGGTCTGGATAATTTTTTAGTGTAGTCAATTATGTCACATTGATTGTAAATCTCCACGTATCACTCACTGAATTGATTTCTGTTTTTTCTTCTGAAAATGGATTCTTAATAATCCATCCTGTCAAATCGTAGCACCCTTGCTCATCCGGCATTGTAATTGTTACTAATCCATCTTGTATCTTTCCTTTTTCCAGCTTGAAAAGCATATATTTTTGTTGATTAACATCAACTTGTTCCATACCCATGCATAAAATAACCAGTGCTTCTGTACAATCATCATATCCGCCAACATGATACACAAAGTCCTTTCTTTCATTTTTTTGTGCAATTATTTCTTTGTTTGGTACTCTTCTTTTGAAATCCTGTAATTCAGTATTTATCAGCACTCCATACCACATATCTTTATATGATTCCCTGGGATTCTCGTAATTGTAAAGTTTATTCATAATTAATTGGTCTGTATTTCCTGCTATATCTAAAACTGCATCAAGTGCTATAGAATATCCATTCGTAGTATATTCAAGTTCTGAATCTTTCACATGCTTATCAGAATATACTGTCATTGCAGCCATAATTTTATGATCAACACTCTCATCCAGAGTCTCCGCTATTTGAAAACAAGATTCTTTTGAAAAACTTTTATCAGTATCCACAAAAAATGTCTGATACGTTTCTCCCTCAATTATCATCGGCACCTGGATATAATCAATAAAAATTTGTACTGCAATCTGCCTGTCCTCCCCGGCATTTTCAATCATAAAGTACAAATTATCGTTGCCATTATTTACAGAAATTTTTGAATCATTATTTTTTTTATCTCCTGATTTTGAATATACATAGTATCTTTTTTTTCATTATTAATCACCGAATTTGCTGCAGTTTTCCATGTTCCATTTCAAATACTTCATCGCATAAAACTTCTATGTCTTCTTTGTTATGACTTGCAAGTAATATTGTTTTTCCCTGTTCTTTCAGTTTCAATAATAACTGACGTATTTCGTTTACTCCATCCCTATCCAGTCCATTCATTGGCTCATCCAGAATCAATATATCCGGATCTTCCATTAATGCCTGGGCTAATGCAAGCCTTTGTCTCATTCCCAACGAATACTGTCTCACTGTCTTTTTAGATTCTGAATTTAATCCGAGCATCTGCATAACATCTGCAATCCTTTTTTTATCGCGTTTATGCCTTAACATATACAATAGCTCAAGATTTTTCCTTCCGGATTCATTTCCAAGGAATGCCGGTTCTTCAATAATAATCCCTGCGTTTTTTATCATTTCACGTCCAATTTTTTCTCCGTTGACTCTGATCTCTCCTGCATCTACATAAAGTAACCCACATATACATTTAAAAAGAACTGTTTTCCCAGATCCATTGTATCCTACAAATCCATAAATCCTACCTGTTCTGCATTGCAATGTTATATCTTTGAGCACAACTTGCGATTTAAATTTCTTTGACACATTATTAACTTGTATTACAACATCATCTGTCATCTATGTTCCTCCTTACTCACCCAGTCCATTCTTTTTATTTTCCATTCACTGATTACAGCCAGTAGAAATAATAACATACAAAACGCCGTGTAAATGTAAATAAGGTCCGGTCTGTGCCTGTCATATCCAAATCTCCAATGCGAAGCAGATATCCATGAAAATGGCAGGAAATTATCCAACACTAACCCCATTTTTCCAAAAACAGATTGCAAAAAAATTAAAACAACAACAATTACATATGACCATATTTTCGACACAAATAAACTCAATGTATATAGCAGCATTCCCATGAATGCAAAGGTTAACGCATCAATCAGAAAAATATTCAGCATTAACGCATAAGGTGAATAATAACTCATTGCCTTTGAATTTATAATCACACAATCTGCCGTTCCTGAAAAAGCAAATGTCTGATAAAGCGTTCCCCATTCATTTTTTAAACTAATTGCAGGTAAAATTGTCAACAAGCTAAGCACCGTAAGCAATGTGCTTAGTAATACACCACTCAAGACGATATAACAGCAATTAATCTGTGACCACTTTTCTTTCCCAATCTTAAGCACTACATAAAGTTCTTCTCCTGACATAAAGGGAATATCTGCAAAAAAAATCATGCCACCAAGCAACATAATTTTGTTAAAATAAAAATCATTCTGGACATGTGGCAATATTGCAAAACTATCTTTTAACCCTAATGTCATTGCCATTGATCTGTAATCAGCCAAATATACATCCAATATAAACAACCAGATAATGGCAATCAGAAATATTTTTACATTTTTTATTCTATATTTTATAATACCTAATTTATTTGCTCCCCACATTCCTGTCACCCCATATATCATTATGCATTTTACTATATATTAACTTTCCTGTTATTGCTGCAATTGCAACTGCGACGAACAGTGCATAACAAAAACAACTAAAGGATGTTTCAAATATTTTTCCATTTGATATATAGATCACATTCAACTTAAAATAATCATTCTCTCCAAATATTCTTGTAAAATAATTGACAAAAAAGTAAAACCCTACTATAGGAACCATAACTGTAAACATTTGATTTTTTACGAATAAAGACAACCACATAGCGAATACAGAAAAAATGCCAGCCATTAGCCCTGTCATTGCCGCATCCGCTATCAGATACCAAAATATTGTTTCTGGCGTAATAAGCTGACTCAGATAATCACCATCAGCAAGATATTCCAGCATATCATTATCCGGGGACAAGAGCGGCATTTTAAAATGAGCCATTAAGCAAAAAATGGATGTTCCAAGTACCATCACGATAACAGCTGAGATAAATGCCGTAATTACTTTAGACCAAATATATTTTCTAAAACTTCCCTTTTGTATCTGCAAATAGTAGTTTTTATACTCCAAATCCTCCATCATGGCATTAGAATATGCAACAGCGCCAAATATCAGCAAAAGCATATATGTACTATAGAATTTAATATAATAATTTAGCAAATATACATCCTGACTTTTTAACTGCATCAGTGAAAGTCCATATACACCAACAACACCTAATATTCCAATTCCAAAATACTTCGATGTTAACATACGATAAAAATCCATTTTCAAATATGACTTCACATTACCCCTCCATATCGTAAAATTCCTCTCCTGTAATCGCATTAATCGGAACATATAATTTTTCTACATACTCACTGCCTTTTGTTTTTCGCTCTAAAAAACATATCCAGACCGGAACAACTGCATTTTTCTCCTTATCAGTTGCGAATGGATAAACTCCCAATACCATTTTTTTTACAGTAATACAGTTCTCATCTAACGTTTTTCCATATTTTCTTTTGATGCATTCTTTAATGTTGTCAATTGGTGCAAATTTTACCTTGTCATCCCCTATATCAAATAAAAAAAACCATTTCATATACAGATAACGTATTCCATCATTTCCAGCACACACAATAATCTGTGATCGTTCATCCCCTGAATAATCATTTACACTTCTTTTAGAAAAAACCGGGAGTCCCTGTGTCGTTTCGTCCAGATAATAATAATATGCCTCATCCGAAGTTGACCATGACTCTTTTTTCTCACTTTGTTCTATGTCCCCTGCTTCAATCTTTTTTTCTTCCTGTTCCTTTAACTTATCTACATTTAAATCATATTCCTGGTGAACTTCCAGCTCCGCTGCATCTATTCCTATTTGCTGCATTTTATCTAAAACGGAACGTAAATTATCTTGTCTGCTTTCAAAAGAGAGATCCATCTTTTCAGAAAAAAGCTTTCCATTATTTTGTGGACTATACTCATTTGTATCCAGAACATTATAAATAAATACCATATCCTGCTTTGCCCACAATGCTTCCTCTGATGTTAAATACAAAGTATTTTCCTGTTTATCTGTATACGTCTGAAATTCGATTTTATCCCCTATACGGCTTTCTGTTTCATAAACATTATAATCCCACGTATTATCTACCCCAAAAAACTGCTTCCATTTTTCTTCATCCGGTTTCATAATCCTTGCCGTACTCACATAAAAATTATCAGGATCAAAATTTTCTCCAATTACAACCTCTGCATCAAACACCAGGCCGTCACTCACTTTTTCATTGATATAATCAGGAAATCTGATTTCTTCTACCTCATCATGTTGCATATCAGAAGTTTTTTCTGAATACTCATCATAATTTATATGCGTCCTTTTCCATAATACCAGTAACATTATACAGAGCATTACACAGCCAATGATCCATTTTATAAGCACTTTCTTTTTCATAAATCTCCTTTTTCACAACACCGAAGTCAATCAGACTCCGGTGTTTTTATTATGACGTATATCTTCCCGAAATTACAATTTTATGAGGTTTACTTACGTTTTCATTTCCACTGACATAAAGAGAATATGTCCTATTCTTTGTAACTTGTTTTTGATATTTTATAGCTCCACTCGACGTCGTTGTCGATTTCAGTGGATATGGATTGAGTCCATGCATTGCCGGATCAACATCATTTGATATAGCCAAAGCCCTTACTTCTTTTGAATCCAACTCACTCTTTTGTGTTAAAGTAAGATACCAATTCTGTTCATTGTCAACTTTCGCTTTTGAAGTCACTCTTTCCCATTTTTCTGCATATGGTATAGTTGTAAATGTAAAGTTAGCAAATGAAACACTGGATGCCATTGCCCCATATGTTGGCAACATCAACATAGCAGCCATTGTGCTTGCGGCAAAAATTTTTTTATTTTTCTCATATAAGCAATTCTCCCTTCTACTACTAAATCCTCGTGAAATCAATGACAACTTCATTATCTCTTATATTGTCATGATTTCAATACGTTCTGCGCCAAACGACATTTTTTGCCTTTATTTGGTCAATTCGTCAACATTTTTCTCAATTCTTTGAAAATGTAGGGAAGCTGTAACCCTGCAGACAACATAATACCAATTGAAATACATATTGAATATATATGTAACTGGCACACAAAAAGCAACGCATCTACAAGCATAAATATTATTACAAGCACAGCTGTTATCATTTTATAACAACCACATTCTTCTTGGCTCAACACTCTGTTCTCATTGTCAATCGGACTAAAACAAATCAGGCTTACAGCTGCTCCTACAGTAATCAATGCAAGTACCCATCCACATTTGATGTGAAATGACAATACCATGCACAATACTAATAGCAGGCATGACCATATCAGACACGACCATGCGTGTTTTGTATGGTATCCTCCGCTAAACTTCCGGATTATTACAAATGGCATGATTATCATGACGCTTCGCCCGACACATCCCATACCAATCCCAAATCCTATGGCTAGCAACAACGGAGATAGCGACAAAAGAATACTATACACAGCATAACTGTATAATTCTTTATCTGTTTCCTTTACAACCTCACAATTTATCAGCCAGTCTGCTATTGTATTTGCGCATTTCTCAATCATTTCGTTCTCCTGTATCTTGCTAATTCTTTTGGTGCTTTGGGTTGATATGTAATAACACATGCCGCTGAATTTGCATCAGCACGCAGAAATGTATTCAAAACTGATACCATTCCCTTTGCAACCGCTTTTGATAACTTACCTTTCATTGCAAGTTCCTCCTCTCTCCAGATTATCATTGATATTCACAGGAACTATAATAAACGATTTTCCTTCTATAAACGAGTCCTTTGGTATAAACAGAACAATTCTTTGCAATTTTGGGATAAAATAAAACTTTTCACGCACAAAATATATGTGATACAGAAAACATTATGCAATAAATTAATTAAATTATATGTAACACGGAATATTTCTGTATCACATTCTTCGTTCTTGCTGTTTCTATTGATAAGATACAATAAGAAAGAAGGTAATTCATATGGAATTTCAGTATAAAGAAATGGGAACTCGCATAAAAGTACGCCGAAAGGAATTGAAAATAAAACAGGCAGAATTAGCAGAGGCTCTTGAAATATCAAACAATCATATGTCCTCCACAGAAAACGGAAGGCAGAAGCCAAGTCTGGATACCTTTATCGGTATTTGCAGATGCCTTAATGTTACGCCCGATTATCTTTTGCTTGGAACAATGCACGCATATAACATTCCACAAGATATTTCAGATAAATTACGTCTATGCAATCAGTCCGATATAGAACTTGCCAAAGATTTTATTGAACTTCTTGTAAAAAGAAATAGCACAAACAATACCAAAGACGGCTATATGCTTTCATAATTTTGCATTTCCCGCATTCTTAGCATTCTATGCGGGAATTTCTCTTACTTTTTTCCATTTTTTAACTTCAAGCCCAAAATCCACTAAAAAATGTCTTTTCATACAGTTTTTTTGTATTTTCCTAACCTTTATTGTATAATGTAGAGGAAATTATACGTTGTAAATGGAGTGAAAAAGATGCGAATACTCATCTGTGACGATGATGCTCTGATAGTCGAACAGCTTCAGAAATATATAAGAAATTTTTTTGAAAAAATCGGTGTGAAATGTCCTGAACTGGTCTGTTTTTCTGACGGGGAATCTCTACTGGCAGACAAAGGTGAAAAAGACATTCTTTTTCTTGATGTAGAAATGCCCGGAATGAATGGCATCTATGTGGGAAATGAATTAAAAAAAGAAATGATAATATCATTATTTTTATTGTGACTTCTTATTCCGAATATCTTGATGAAGCAATGCGTTTTCACGTATTTCGGTATCTGTCAAAGCCTTTGGATAAACAGCGGTTTTTCCGTAATATGAAAGATGCTGTCGACCTGTATAATACCATGACAATCAAAATTCCCATTGAAACAAAACAGGGTGTACATACGCTTCCCGCATCCTCTGTCATAGCAGTGGAGGCACAGGGAAGAAAAGTAGTGATACATACAACTCAGCGTGATTTTGAATCCATCCGCAATATGCAGTATTGGCTGGAGCTTCTTCCCAAAAACTGCTTTTTCCAGACACACCGCAGTTTCATTATCAATTTTGAACATGTCACAGATTTTGACCGTACTCTTGTTCACATGGCGGATGAACAATTCCATGCCTATCTGACAAAAAGGAAATACAGCGCATTTAAAGAAGCCTATCTTCTTTATTTAGATAGTACGAGGTAAACCAGATGAAAAATGCTATTTGTTATTTTTTCAGTTTTCTTGTAGAAGCAATTATACTTTGGCAATATTCCTCCAATCTGTTTTCTGCCAAACGCAAACTCTTGGTAAAACTTATCGCACTATGCTGCTTATATTTTATCCTGTTTTTTTGTTCGCTGTTTGAATCTATATGGTTAAATGTAGCTTTCTATTTTTTGTTGAATTTCATTTTCTTAGTTATCCAGTTTTATCTAAATTGGTACACAGCATTATTTCATTCATCTATCCTGACAGCAGTTATGTCCATGAGCGAGTTGATAGTATATGGAATTATCAAGCGGTTTGCTCCTCATTTCCTTGATAATGGTAGGGAATTTAATCATCTTTTGGTTTTTACAGTCTTTAATAAACTTATATTTTTTACTGTTATATATCTCCTCATTCATTTTATAAAAAAGCAGGAAAAATGCAGTCGGCAGTATGATAAGTCCATATTTTTGCTTGTTTTCATCCCTATAGCCTCTGTCTTTGTTATGTTCACGTTTATAAATATTGGAGAAAACGCCACCCTTCCACCATCTCTTGACTGGATGATTACATTGAGTGCTGTTTTTCTACTGACAGCTAATCTGCTTATGTTCGGAATCAATCAGTATCATCAAAAAAAAATATGGAATTTACAGAAATGCAGTTATTGCTCCAACAAGAGTCGGATTCAGCGAGGTATTATGAAATGTTACATCTGCAGAACGAAAATCAGCGTATTTTAATCCATGATATGAAAAAACATCTTCAATCCATTGCACTGTTAAATGAAGATAACGAGAATGAAAAAATCAGAGCTTACATTGATCAACTAATGCAGTCCTCTGATTTATTGGAATTTTCTAAGATATGTGATCACAAAATATTAAATAATATTTTGTGCCGCTATAAAAAAGTGTGTAATGATCTGCATATTGCATTTCACGCAGATATCCGCAGTAATACCACTACTTTCCTCTCTGATTCAGATGTTACTTCTCTATTCTGTAACATGCTGGATAATGCGGTGGAGGCTTCAAATCATATCAAGGATTCCTATATTGAAATCACTGCTGCTCAAAGAAAACATACCCCATTTATCATTATTACAATGATTAACTCATGTGCCTGCAATCCGTTCTCTCCAAATGGGGAACTTGTTTCTTCCAAACCTGACCCACAGGCACATGGCTTTGGTATTAAGAGCATAGAAAAAATTGTTCATAACTATAACGGAAATATGCAGATGTACTATGATGGTGAAACCTTCACTTTTCACACGATTATTATGTTGAAAATGAAGCCATAGTTTACAATTACAGATTTTTTTATTTCACGCTCACTTCACCGGCAAGCACTCTCTTGTAGTCCTCATAATTCTTCTGTAACAAAGTTGGGGTATCAAGTCCATACGGACATTTGCTCTTACATTTGTTGCAATGTAGGCAATTCTCAATCTTCTTCATTTTCGCCTGCATTTCCGGTGTGAGCTGTGCATCCGATGGTGCGCGGCGCAGCATAAGTGACATTCTCGCACAGTTATTGATCTCGATTCCTGCCGGACATGGCATACAATAACCACATCCACGACAGAATTCCCCGCTTAATTCGTTTCTGTCATGCTCGATGAGCGCTTTGATCTCATCATTCATCACCGGAGGATTGTCGATATAGGAAATAAATTCTTCCAGTTCTGATCTTCTCTGGACACCCCAGATAGGAAGTACATTATCATACTGTGCCTCAAATGCATAAGCTGCTGCCGAATTATTGATCAGTCCACCGGAAAGTGCCTTCATCGCAATAAAGCCCATATCCGCTTCTTTGCACTTTTTCACAAGTTCCAGATCCTTTTCTGTCGCAAGATAGCAGAATGGAAACTGTAATGTCTCATACAGACCAGAATCAATTGCCTCATTTGCCACTGCCAGTCTGTGGTTTGTAATTCCGATATGGCGTATTTTTCCCTGCGCTTTTGCCTCCAACATCGCTTCATACAATCCGGTGCCATCCCCCGGCTTCGGGCAGAAAGATGGATTGTGGAACTGATAAATATCAATGTAGTCCGTTCTTAAATTATGCAGGGAAACCTCTAAATCTTTCCAGAAGTCCTCCGCATTCTGGGCAGCCGTTTTTGTGGCAATGTAAATCTTTTCCCTCATGCCCTCAAATGCTTCCCCCAGCTTTTCCTCACTGTCCGTATAAAATCTTGCCGTATCAAAAAAAGTCATGCCAGCTTCATATGCCCTTCTCGCAAGTGCAACTGCATCATCTGTGCTGATCCTCTGTATCGGGAGTGCCCCGAATCCATTCTTATTGACCGTGATCCCGGTCTTTCCAAGTGTTACCATTTCCATTCTTCTGTATCTCCTTACCTGTCTATCGTCTTGTAGGTGTTTGCCATCATCTTTTCTTTCCCAGTATACCACCTATCATTTCATTGTGAAACTTATATATAACGTAAATTAGATTGTGACAAATTGACAAGAGCAAAAGAAAACACTAGGGAGCCGCCGGTTCTTAGAAAGCAGCAATCGTGTTTCGTTCTGATTTATCAGATAAGAAATACGACTGCTGCTTTCTTAGTACCGCTGCGAGCGACATGTAGCGAAAGCGTGTTTTCGTTGATCTTGTTAATTTGTCACAATCTTCAATACCTAAATTTATATTTCTTCCATTATTGATTTTGTAAATATGGAAAGAAAACCTTACTCTGCTTCTTTTTGTCGAACATATTGTTATACTGCAAAATCTGATACCGATCGATCCACTCAGCCTCTTCTCCCACTGCCTCTTCCAAATGCTTAAAACAGCCACTGGAAACAGAATAGTATCCCCTCGAATTGATTGCAGGAATCGTCTGCTGCATATCCGCCAAAAACTGATTGTAAGACGGAAGTGCGATCCCGGCGCGCTCCAGCGCCATGGTGGAGAGGTAATTCAGGCTTGTGATCGGAACTTCCTCTGTCTCTGTCTCATAGTTCGTCCAGATGAAGAACGGCACAGTATAAAGATTCTCCAGTTCATCCTCTGTCAGCCCCGACAAACCTTTTCCGTTCAGCCCTTTGTAAAAATTCGTGTTCAGACTCGGCTGGTGATCCCCGAAAAAGACGATCTCCACCGGATCATCCACGCTCTGGAAATAGCTGATGAGATATTCCAGCGCCTTATCGCTCTCATGAAGCAACGATAGATACTGATTCGCATCGGAATAACTTGCTCCGAGTGTCCGGATCTGCTCATTAAAATTCGGGTATTTTTCCGTGTAACCGCCATGGTTCTGCATGGAAATACTCATGATAAACAGGTCTTCATTCGACTTTTTACTCTCATACCGCTCTACAATGCTCTCGTAAAGCTCCTGGTCGGTAATATATTTCCGCAACAGTTTTGTCTGGTCAAAATCATCTATAAAATGCGTCTCGTCAAATCCCATAGTCGGATAAACCGCATTGCGGCTCCATCCCGTTTCATAGTAAGGATGCATCGCCACACAGGTATAACCGATATTTTTCAGATTCGAGACAATGGATGTCGGTGTGTCGCTGATATACTGCTGATACACGACAGAACCACTCGGCAGAAATGCCATGGAATTTCCGGTCATAAACTCCCATTCAGAGTTTGGCGTTTTCGCACCAAAAACGGAGGAAAGGGCATGTCCCTTCATGATATTGTCCTGCAGGGAATCATAATACGGTGTCACCTGTTCATTCGTCAGAAAATCTCCCACCACGGAAAGATCCGCATACGATTCACTCATCACCACAATGATCGTCGGTTTCTTCTCTATATTTTGGTTTACATAACTTTCTCCATCGCCGCTATACTGGTTTTCAAGTTCTGTCACCACTTCCTCGGAATATCCGTCCGGCTCCGCAATAAAGCAGTCACGGATACTCAACACATAATTCAAGATATAACCGTTGCGGTAGCTTCCTTTCTGCTCCCACGTCTCAGTCACAGTGCCTTCTGTCTCGGTTTCAATATAAGCACAACAGAATACCGCAATGGAAATACATACCACTGCCATCCACAGCCTTTTTTCAAATTTCACATGGATTTTCCGCACGAATGCCACATAAAGTACCGACAGCAGTACCACGTAAACTGCTCTGTCATCCAGCACAAACTCATAATTTCCAGCCACACTTAATCCGGTGGAAATAGAACGAAGATCACTGAAAATAAATTCATTTCCACGGAACAGATAGACAAAATAGTTGATCCCCGCAAAAATCATCAGTGCCATATGAGAAATAATGCAGGTCAGACCCACATTTTTCGTAAACACCTGAACCGCCAGATATATCACCAGACAGCACAGGACGTTCAAAAACATTTTGTTGTCCATGATCCTTGCCCGAAGTTCCGCATCCAGCAAAAGATACTGTACCATATAAGCAGTCATCGCACTGCTGCCGCCAAGCAGTACCACGTTCAATGCCAGTTTTAACCATTTATTGTTAATTTCAATTTCCAGACTTTTGATCAGGAAATAGCAGGCTCCAAAACCTGCCAGCACATAAATCGGAAATGTTACTTTATAATATAATACCGCTGCAAAAATCATTGCCACGATAAGACGTATCAGATTTGTTTTTTCAAATTTCAGACGAATCTTCATCTTCCTGCTCCCTGTAATTCCTGCACACGCTGCATCCGCCCGTGCATCTCACCTCGATTTTACCCATTTTTTACACTTTACCAACGATATTCTATCATCCCATAAAAATTTGTCAATTTTGTGAAGCTTAATCTTTTCTTAAGACCTCTTTTTTCTCAAAAAAATACCCCACAATGACTTTTATGGAAAAATCATTATGAGGTATCAACCCTTGCATCTATGCAGACTGCGTCATCAGAGATTTTCCATTGCCCGCCGTTCCCTGATCTTTCGTGTGATCACCACAGCCACACCGATCAGAAATGGAAAAACAAAAGTAGCAAAACGATATAACAGAGACGCCGAACCGGCTATGCCCGTCCCGACAATCCCTGCAAAAAGTCCGGTAAATACAAACTCGGTGGAACCAATCCCCGCCGGTGCCGGAATTACGGCAGCAAGCATAACAGACAATGCGGTGATCGCCATGGTTTCCACCATATTAATATTTTTATCTCCTGCAAAAAGAAGGTATGGCATTCCATACCAGAAACAGAGTTTTAACAGGTTTAGACCGACCACACCTGCGACCATTTTCTTCTTATGCAGAAGATATTTAGAAGCGGTTTCCAGATCTGCGCACTGTTCTCTCAACTGGTGTTCCAATGCGTCATACTTTCCCTTTTTATTAAAGAAATCAAGCATTGCAAAAATCAGCTGATGGAACTTTGTGGAACAGCAGAACAGGATCAGTGCCAGTGTGATCACCATGGTGATAGCATACCCCGCCAGAAGCAGCCAGGTATAACCTCCAAAATGTCCGCACATATAATTCCAGCTTAGGAAAAAGAAAATCGCCGAATAAATCGCTATGCTGATCTTATGGAATGCATACTGGAGCATGTACATTCCAAATCCCTTCGAATAATCAACTCCGTGTTCATTCAGATAAATGATCGCTGCAACACCGGAGCCGCTTCCAAGTGTCGCAACACGATAAAAGGAACAGAAAAACATATTTTCTATTCCCCATTGATAACGAAAATCAGGGTTATACTGTTTTGCCAGCACTGTAGTGATCAGTGCCTCAACAAGACAATATATCCCTGACATCACGCATATACCTGCGAGAACAGACGGTGTCGTTTCTTTTAACTGCTCTAAGATTGGTCCCGCTGTATCCCGGAAGGTATATACGATCGCTCCTATAATTAAAATTACAAATAGCCATTTCAAAAGATTTTTCTGCTTTTTACTAATTGGTCTCGCCTCTTATTTCTTCTTGAAATTTGTGTATCCTTTCTGATGATAAGGATGCTCCTCCCACAGTTTATCCGCAGTCTTCTTCCACTCACATGCATATGCTTCGCATTTTCCGCATAAATGTTCTACCGGCTCAGCCTCTTCCACATCGGTAGAATGTGCTCCGGTCTCATGTACCATTTTCTGTAACAATTCCGGATTCTCAAGCATTGGACATGGTCTTAACATATTGTCATTGAATGGCTGACCATCCCTGTATGCCATGAATAATGGCTGTTTCAGACATTCAAGCAATGATTTCTCACGGATATTGGCACCGGAGTAGTGGATAAATACGCAAGGCTCAACATCTCCCTTTGGATTGATGTGGCAGTAGTTTCTGCCGCCTGCGATACATCCGCCGACAAACTCACCATCATTCTGGAAGTCCATAACGAAGATTTCTTTTCCGCCTTCTTTTGCACGGACCTCACGGATTCTGTGGTAAATATATTCACGCTGTTCTGCTGTAGGCATCAGTTCCGGAGCTGCCTTCATACCAACCGGCATCAAATGGAAATACCATGCAAAACGGCTGCCATGCTCGATCAGCAGATCGAAGAATTCGTCGGAAGTAACTGCGTCCATGTTTTTACGAGTATAGCATACGCTGTTACCAAAAATCAATCCATTTTCATGGAGCAGATCCATTGCATGAAGCACTTTATCGTATACACCGGCTCCTCTACGGAAATCGTTCGCATCTTCGAATCCTTCCAGAGAAATAGATAAGGAAAGGTTTCCGACACGCTTCATCTCGTCACAGAAGGCCTGATCTACCAGCGTTCCGTTTGTATAGCAGTGGAATGCACATTCATTGTGCTTCTCACATAACCTGATAATATCTGCCTTACGTACCAGTGGTTCGCCACCTGTCATCATATAGAAGTAAATACCAAGTTCTTTTCCCTGTGTGACAATGCTGTCCATCTCATCAAATGTCAGGTTTAACTTATTACCATACTCTGCTGCCCAGCATCCGGTGCAATGCAGATTACATGCAGAAGTAGGATCCATTAAGATCAGCCACGGAATGTTACAGTTGTGCACTTCCCTCATCTTACGGATTGTCTTTGTTCCTAAAAATGCAGCCTGAAAACCAAGGTTTAATGCTGTCATTTTAGCAACGTGTGGATCTGTTTCGTCTAAAAGACGGTTTACATATCTCATCCATTTATGATCTGGATTTTTGATCATTGCTCTCGCGCCATCATACGCTTCTTTGCTGAAGTTGTTTCCCATAAATTTCTCTGTAAGGTCAACAATCTGCAGAAGTGCTTTCTCACGATCCTTATTCAGATTTTTTAATGTTGCATCGACTGCGACACCAAATGCTTTTCTTTCCATTGTCTCTACTAAATTTGCCATCTCTTAATCCTCCGTTTTCCACACCAATCAACCTATCTGTCTCTTTTGTATAGATATTTAGGCTCTCACAACTATATTCTCTCTTACTTGTGGAAAGTATATGAAATTTCATGTTTTTTTTAAATATGCAAAAATTTTTCTTTGTCGCATGTCAATATACATTTTCCACTTATTGTCTATCATCTATATACAGAAACCGCCGTATTGAATATAGATATTATGATATGTAGTTTTTAATACTATATGCATTATAACATTGTTTTTTTCAAAGTCAACCGTATGATTACGGATTATTCTTTTCTGGCTTCCTTTACTTTCCTAAAATGTCAGCATTTCATACTGTCCTTTCAGTTCTGGTATGATTTTGTGACACACATAAAGAACCATAGCATCTTCGGCTAACAGTATTTCTTCCATCTCCCGGGCATTCTGCTCATCTAAAGAGGAAGTAATCTCATCTAACAGATACACTTGCGGCTTTCCAACCATCGCTCTTGCCAATGCAATCCGCTGCTTTTCACCTCCCGATAATTTTGCTACCATTTCTGTGTCAAGTTCCACATCTGAGAAGCGTTCCAACAAATAGCCCAGATTTAATTTTTTCAAAATTGCTTCGTAATCGCTGTCTTTTACATTGCGCCCCATAATAATATTTTCTTTTAGTGAAAATCCAAATAAATACGGCTCCTGAAATACGATTCCCATCTTTCCATATAAAGAATCCATATTTATCTCTTCCAGTAAAATGCCGTTGATGCGGATATTTCCCTGATATGTACCTTCCTGTAGTTTTCCTATTAATCTCAAAAACGTTGATTTTCCACTTCCGCTTGATCCAGTCAACATATATTTTCTGCCCTTTTCAAAGGTGAAAGAAACATCTTTGATTATTTTTACTCCGTTTCGCCCGTAGGATAAGTGTTCCACACAAATATCTTCTATATCGTTGATATCTGTTTTTCCCCGGTCTTCTTCTGTTTCTGCAAGCTGTTCATATTTTTCTACAAGTGGTCTTGCTTCATTTTTTGCATTTAACAGATAGGCAAGTGTTTCTGCTGGTGCAGCCAGTACTTCTGCCAACTGGACTGCTACCAAAAGTCCCCCTACCTTTATGATATTTCTATAAATTAGATACACGCCTACCGCAAGAATTAAAAATCTTTTCAATATCTGCATACCTCCGGCAAGCCCGTAAACACTTACCTGACAGTTTCGCAAACGTTTTTCCTCTTTTTCAATCTCATTGTTCTTATTTTCTATCATTCTTTTGGCATTGCTTCTATACAAACACACCTTTACAGTTTCTGCTCCGCTTAACAGCGATTGTTGCACTGCATTAAATTTTTCGAGTGCTTCTCCGTAATTTTTTCGATTTTTCGACGCATATCCACGCATGATATTCGGAATCATAATAATCAATATGCTGCTTCCAAAAATAATTACCGCCAAAAGCCAATGAATCTGAAAAAGTTCTAATGCAACACAAATGATGATACAGACACATTTTATAATATCAACCGTACCACCATAATAATTCTCTACAATATTCGGCACATCATTATTCACAAACGATGTAAATGCTGCAATTTGCTCTTTTTCCTGATTTCCTCTCTTTAGGGATGCCTGAAACAGTTCGTTTCGCATTGCATTCTTTTCCTTAATCTGGAAATACTGAAAAGAATACTGATCCGCAATGGAAAACAGTAGTAAAAGTATATATGTTAAAACAAGTAAAAACAAATATACTTTCACATCTCCCTGACGGTAAATAACCGCATTTACCAGTTCTCCGGATATAGATGGTGCAACAACACTGATAACAGAAAAAAGAACTCCCACCACCAGATAAAATCCTAATAATTGTTTATTTTTTAAAAATATCTTTTGTTTTTTCATGTTTCCTCCATAAATGAACATATTCCATTACAAACATCGCTCTGTTTAAAGTTATATTTTTCTCGATAAAATCGTAAAATTTCCCCTATTGTATTTAAATTCATTTCCTTCTCCTCTTTCGCATATTACTTTTATTATAAACATTGTCATAATTTTATCCACCTTTTTGCGCAGTTATTATATTTTTCTTAATAATGACTTCTCTGCTTAACAGCTACTGATTTTGTGGGTATAATAAAAATGTACTGAAAATGAAATACTTTTACTTAGGAGATGACTTTATGCCCGGCTATGTGACACATTATATTTTTGGTCGTGATATGTATGAGAAATTGAACGATCCGGTTTTGAAAAACAATTTATATAAAAACAGGGCGGTTTATGCCTTAGGGCATCAGGGACCTGACATTTTTTTCTATTATCTGCCGGCTTACGTACTGCACGGACACAATCTGGGCGACATGGCGCACACCGAAAATACCGGCGCTTTTTATGCCGCACTTTTAGAGAGCCGCAGTATCTTTAAGAAGCCGGAAGATCTGCAGATCGCAAATGCTTATCTGGAAGGATTTTTTGGGACATTATATATTAGACTCCATCTGCCATCCGTTTATTTATGGACGCACACATTATAAAAAAGATGACAGAGGTTATTTTTCCCGCCACGCTTATTTAGAGACTGAGATCGACACCTCTCTGCTCGAGCTGAAGTACCACAGACGGCGTGCTGACTTCCATATGGAAAATACGATCATGTTGACACCTCGTCAGAAATGGATCGTTGCGCGTATGCTCCACTACGCTTACCAGCACACTTACCACGGTCTGTTTGTGAGCCGCTATACGATTTTTATGGCGATTTTCGCAACGCAGCTTGGTTTCCGGATTTTATACGACAGCACCGGACAGAAAAAAGTGCTGTTCCGTTTTGCAGAAAAGCATACACTTGGCTACCCGGTATTTTCACCATTGATCGCCAACGACTCGCTGTTATTCCGCACTGATCCTTTTAACATGCAGCACAAAAAATGGACGAACCCGTGGGATTCATCCATTTCATCTGTGGAATCTTTCTTCGATCTCTATGGGCGGTCCGAAGAAAAATATCTCCATTGTCTCGCTGAATTATCTGCATTGTTAAAGGAACGGATACATTCACCGAAAGCATCACTTCTGACCGAAGAGTTTTTGAAAGACTATGGAAACGCCTCTTTTCACAGTGGTTTAGACTGCACTATTTGAAATATTCTTTTACCTGACCAAGAATGATATTCATCAGTCTTGTTCTTGCCTCAACACTCGCCCATGCGATATGAGGCGTGATGATCAGCTTATTGCTGTCCTTGATCTCACGGAGTGGGTTGTCTGCACTCATCGGCTCGACACACAGCACATCCAGTCCTGCCGCTGCGATCTCATTGTTTTTCAATGCATCTGCCAGATCCTGCTCCACCACGATCGGTCCTCGTCCGAGATTTAAGAAAATCGCAGATTTCTTCATTTTTGCAAAGGCTTCGGCGTTCATCAGATCCTGTGTGTTGGCATCTAACGGCGCATGCACGGATATAATGTCGGAAGTTGTCAGCAAAGTATCAAAATCGACTCTCTCATACCCCTCCTGGTTATTCTTACCGGAAGTTGAATAGTAAATGACATGGCAGCCAAACATTTTTGCGATATCTGCAACACGTCTGCCGATATTTCCAAGTCCGATAATTCCCCATGTCATGCCGTTTAAGTCATGGAATACGTTCGAGAAATGTGTGAAAATCGTATCTCCGATATATTTTTCTGATTTTACATATTGATCGTAATAGTTCAATTTTTCCAACAGATAGAACAATAACGCAAATGTATGCTGCGCAACGGTCTCAGTGGAATAGCCTGCGACATTGCGCCATTCGATCTGTCTCTTTGCCAGATATTCCTTGTCCAGATTATTGGTACCGGTAGCAGTCACGCAGACCAGTTTCAGGTGTTCTGCCCTACCGATCGTCTGCTCATTGATCTGTACTTTATTGATAATGACAACATCTGCGTCCTTCGTGCGCTCCCCTGCTTCCTCTGGTGTGGAGAATCCATACTTTACTACTTCTCCCAGCTGGTCAAAACCCGAAAGGTCAATGTCATCTCCAATGGATTTTGCATCTAAAAAAACGATTTTCATCTTTTTGTTTACTCCTTTTATCATTTTCATAAATAGACAATTGTGAAACTCCTCATCACATTCTTTAAATTGTTCGAAATTAACAAAAACATTCAAGACACGCTCTCGCTACGTGTCGCTCGCAGCGGTACTAAGAAGCCAGGCACAACTTATCGTTGTACCAGCCTTCTAAGTACCGGCGGCTCCCCAGTGTCTTTCATGTCTTTTGTCAATTTCTCACAATTCAATTTACATTTTCATGAGTTTCGCAATTGTCTATTTTCTATAAATCCTGACACTCCAGATATTTTCTCAGTTTTTTCATTTTTTCCCGACCGATGCGGTAGCCTTCCTCATAAAGTTCCCTGAGTTTCTTTGGATCAGACTCTGTACGTCCAACACCGAGCGTTGTCTCCGGTGCGATCACAAAAACTTTTCCCTGCTGCTCAAGCTCATCCAGTTTTTTTACATCCTCATTGTAACGCTCAGCCCTTGTATCCATGGCTTCCACGATTTTTGGATACTTTTTGTAAAGTTTGTCCGTGATCCGGATCGCTTTCTCAGTCGTTTTCACATAACCATGCTCTCTGGTAAGCACGACGATCAGTTTGTCGCAGCCCTCCTCCAAAGCATGCCGGAATGGGATAGAATCTGCGATTCCTCCATCCAGATAATAATGCCTTCCGATTTTGACCGGTTGAAATAAAATTGGAAGGGAACAGCTTGCCACCAGTGTATCTTTCATTTCCACGCTCTGTGGCACTTTCAGATACTCTGCTTTTCCGGTATGGATATTGGTCACACACGCCTCCACGACACCCTTGTATCCTGCAAAAGTTTCGTAGTCAAACGGCAGCAGCTTATTCGGTACTTCGTCAAAAACGAATCCAATGTTATAATAACTCTTCTTTTTGCGGTCAAACAGATATTTCAATCCCATGTACCGCTTATCTGCCATATATTCTTCTAAAATTTTCAGGTTACGTCCCTTCTGTTTTGACAGATACGACACACCAAATGCGATTCCTGCCGAGACACCGATAAAGTAATCCGGCATCAGTTCCTCTTCCAGAAATGCGTCCATCACACCGCAGGAAAATGCTGTCCGGCTCGCACCGCCTTCAAATACCATTCCTAATTTCATTTTTTTCACTTCTTTCTATCTCTCTGTCATACCATGTTGTCTGATTTTTGTTTACTGTTCTGATTCCTTTGGTGCTTCTGCTTCCTCTGCTTTTTTCGGCATTGCATCGCTCTCTGTCACATAAAGCGTCACGCCGCGGATTTCTTTTACCTTCACGATCATGCCGGCCTCAAAAGTTTTTCCATCTTCGTAGGCGCGCGCAGTCCATTCCTGTCCATTTAACACGGCGGTTCCGGTTCCCCTAATATTATCTACCGCCTCTGTCAGGCATACGTTCTTATCCACTGCTGCCTCATAATTTGTTTTCACAAGACGCGGCTTCATATATTTTAATGCCCATGGTCTTGTAAATACAAGCAGGATCACCGACACGACCACAAATGCTGCAAACTGCCATACCGGTCCAAGCCCGGCTGCGTCTACAAGCAATGCCACCACTGCTCCGCCTGCAAACCAGATGGAGGTAAGACCTACCGTGATGATCTCCACCACTGCAAATATAATAATCAATGCGATCCAGATAATTGCTGCTTCCATAATGATTCTCCTTTTTTTGTTTTGATACTTGGACAATTGCGAAACTCAATTTTACGTTATGAATATTACGAAAAGTTAACAATATCAACGAAAACACGCTTCCGCTACGTGTCACTCGCAACGGTACTAAGAAGCCAGTCACGACTAACAGTCGTTCCTGCCTTCTAAGGACCGGCGGTTCCTCAGTGTTTTCTTTTGCTCTTGTCAACTTTCCGTAATTTAATTCACGTCTTCTAAGAGTTTCGCAATTGTCTATATTTTGATATTACACATTATAAACGATTTATCGGAATTATACTAATTAATTTTATCTTACTGCCGATAAATATTATAGCAGAAGTATGAATATAACGAATTTAAGGATAGAGCATATGTTACTGGAATCAGGTACGAGTGAACAGTAACGAGATTATTCCACGGAGGGAATTATGGCAGCAGTTGCAGGAACCGGCACATCTCTGAGTGCCAGTTATTATCTTAGAAATTTTTATACAGCAAACCGTAACGCAGTCACTTCATCCAAGCGCAAAGAGATGACAGGCGGTACTCTTTCACAGGCGGATGCCACAGCGCTTCACCGTGCAGCGAAGAAGTTACGCAATTTTAATTATGAGGATGACACTACAGACAGTGCCAATATTTACGGAAGCGTCAACGCATTTATACAAGTTTACAATAACACGCTGTCATCCGGAAATAAAACAGATGACGCTTCTTTGAACCGTTACTCCAGATATCTGAAGTCACTTTCCAAAGAACATTCGAGTGAATTGTCCAGGATTGGGATCACCGTTAATTCCGATGGAAGCTTAAGTGCCAATGACAATCTGCTAAAATCAGCCAAAGTTTCCAAAGTCAAAACATTATTTGCTGATGATGCAGAATATATCACAAAGGTAAGCCGTTATTCCAAGAAAATGGCAGAAAAAGCTGACAGTGTTGTGCTAAGCGAAACACTTGGCAGCAATATCGATCTGACTTTATAGAAAAAAGACTGGTGCACGAAGCATGATGAACTATCATCCTCTTCGTGTTCCAGTCTTTTCTTCCTTATATATACTTCAAATCGATCGTGACATCATTCCCCTTCACGCAGACCTTTGCCATGCTTCCGCAGACAAGCGGCATCATCGGTGGTCTGTGTCCGATATCCATATCCATAATGATCGGCACTTCGAAATCTTTTAAAATGTCGGTCACTGCATGATAGTGATCGAGTCCCATCATCTCTTCCCCGATACAGCACGGACGTCCGATCAGGAAGCCTTTCACATGCTGAAACCATCCCGCATTTTTCATCTGCCACATGGCGCGCCGGATTCCCATCACATTCAGATCGCAGCATTCTAAGAACCAGATGATTCCGTCTTCTTTGTATTTCTCATTGAATTGGTTTACATAATCAAACTGTGTTCCCAGTAAATTTACGAGGCAGTCCACACAGCCGCCCACAAGGCGTCCCTCCATTTTTAATGA
Organism: Roseburia inulinivorans DSM 16841; assembly: GCF_000174195.1. GTDB lineage: Bacteria > Bacillota > Clostridia > Lachnospirales > Lachnospiraceae > Roseburia > Roseburia inulinivorans. The sequence continues at coordinate 70,950 of NZ_ACFY01000161.1, forward strand.
CACATCCGGGTTCTCATTTCCGATATAAAGTTCTGTCTCGCCCTCTTTCCAAACCATCTCCGACTGCATTGCCTGTGCTATCTCCTTTCCCGGATAGATCACATGTCTGGATGGCTCTGTCACATTGTAAGGAACATAAGGATTTCCCTCATCTTTCAGATCGTCTTTTTCCCATGAAGGATAACTGTGCAATTTCTTTGTTTTACCTGTCAGAACATCCATTGTATCTGAAAGGCTCTCATGCCACGGCTCCATGCCAAAAGTTCCTGCGCATGGTCCATACACTGCTGCCGTATCACAGATCGTGCTGAGTAAAAATGTAAAATTCGTATTATCCGAATAACCCATATACCATTTCGGCGCCGCAGACTTGATTTTCTCAAAATCGACAAAATTCATCGTCTCGCACATCATTTCCCCTCCACCGCAGGAAATAAGAATGTCGTTATCCACGCTGCAATAGTAATCCGTCAGCTCTTTTCCACAAGCCTGTGGTGTATTACTGATGCCGATTCCTTCTGCCTCGTAGCAGTTCGGACCTAAGTCAAGCCCATAACCCATTTTCTGAAATTTTTTCTGCGCATTCAAAAACGCTGTATAATATGGTTCTGTCGCACAGCCAAACGACGGCGCCACAAAACCGATCGTCCCCTTTTCCGGTAAAAATTTTGGATATCTCATAAAATTGTCTCCTGTCATTTCATTTTGATCACAATATTCTTTCCTGCAAAGTACACTTATTATAGCAAATTTTTTATTTCAGGTAAATGGGGACTTAACACGATTGCCCGCATGAAAGCAATTTCATGCGGGCAATGGTCAGCGAAATTTATTTTCTTCAAACTTCCTATAAAATTCGGAAGTCAGAATACGTTAAAGAATTTGTTTGTATTATTTGATAAATCCGACCTGTTTGCAGATTTCCTCTGTTGCAGCATCTTTTCTCTTATTAAATTCTACTTTCTGCTGCTCAAACCAGTTATTTCCCTCTGTGTCGATAGATACGATCAGTGGTCCGAACTCTTTGACACGGCAGTTCCAGAGTGTCTCTGGCATTCCAAGGTCTCTCCACTCAGCACGTACAATCTCTTCTACCTCTGTTGCAGCCACAACAGCGTTTCCGGCTGGGAATACACAGTGGATCGCTTTGAACTCTTTACATGCGCGCTCGGTATTCTCTTTCATACCACCTTTTCCGATGATCACTCTGACACCTGTCTCTTTTACGAATTCGTACTCGAATTTTTCCATACGCATGGAAGTTGTAGGACCTACGGAAACCATCTCAAATTTGTCATTCTCTAATGGACGGATAATTGGTCCTGCATGGAAAATCGCATTATTTCTTACATCTACCGGAATTTCTCTTCCTTCTTCTACGACACGGCGGTGTGCTACATCACGGCATGTTGTCATGCTTCCGTTTAAATAAATGATATCGCCGATTTTGATTCCTTCTAAATCCTCTGCTGAAACTGGTGTTGTTAAAATTGTTTTTCCATTGATTCTCTCTACCATTATAATTCCACCCCCGTATGTGTTGTGATTGTATAATTAAGATCTTTATCAAAAATAATGTGTCCTCTTCTGTGGCTCCAGCATCCGACATTGACTGCGACACCAATTGTGGATGGATGACGGGCTGTGTTCTCGATATTAACGCCCATAACAGAATATTTTCCGCCCATTCCCTGAGGTCCAAGGCCGATCTTGTTGATTCCATCCTCAAGCAATGTCTCCATCTTGGCTGCACGCTCGTTCTCATTGTGGGAACCGATCGGACGCATTAATGCTTTCTTGGAAAGTAATGCTGCTGTCTCAACAGAAGTTGCAACACCGACACCCACTAACAATGGAGGACATGCGTTCAAACCATAAGTTGTCATAACATCCATAACGAATTTGGTAACACCCTCGTAACCTTCACCTGGCATTAATACCATTGCTTTTCCTGGAAGGGTACATCCTCCGCCTGCCATGTATGTATAGATTTCACATTTGTCACTATTTGGTACAATATCCCAGAATACAGTAGGTGTTCCTTTACCAACGTTCTTACCTGTGTTGTACTCATCGAATGTCTCAACACTGTTGTGACGTAATGGCGCTTTAAATGTTGCTTTTACAACAGCTTCTTTCAATAATCCCTCTAACTCATCGATAAGTGGGAACTTTGTTCCGCATTTTACCCAGAACTGTAAAACACCAGTATCCTGGCAGCTTGGACGGTTTAATTCAACCGCAAGACGCTGGTTCTCGAACATCGTATCATAAATTGTTTTGGATAATGGACTGTCCTCTTTGTCTCTTAACTCTGTGAGCTTTGCGATGACATCATCTGGTAATTTTTTTGCTATATGAGCGATGAAATTTGCCATATAGTTGGTAAGCTGTTCTACCTGTTTTTCGTTTGACATAATTCGTTCCTCCTGAAAAATAATATAGATTCTTTTTATAAGGTTTTGGCTGTACTGTGCCGTTCACACAATACCGTCCATTTTTTATCATCAATATCCGCTTATGGAAAAAACGGATATAAGATTGGCAGTAAAATCATGCTGACTACAGTTGCCACAAGGATCAGCGGCACGCCTGCTTTTGCGTAATCTTTGAAAGTATATCCTCCGGCTGTCACGACCATCGTGTTTGCCGGCATACCGATTGGTGTTGCATATGCACAGGAACCTCCGATGACACATGCCATCAAAACTGCTCTTGGATCTGCGCCCATTCCCTGTGCAATGGAAACACAGATTGGAGCCATCAGTGCGGTGGTAGCGGTGTTTGACATAAAGTTTGTCAGTACACAGCAGAGCATAAATACTACGAATGTAAGTACATACGGGGATGGGTTCTCACCCAGAACTCCGATCACTGCTTTTGCGATATCCTCTCCTGCTCCGGTTGTCTGCAATGCAGATGCAAGAGAAAGTGTTCCTCCGAAAAGGAAAATTGTTTTCAGATCAATGGATTTCAGTGCGTTTTTCTCACTGATCACTCCGGTTAAGATCAATGCCAGTGCTCCGATACATCCTGTAATACAAAGCTTGATACCAATCTGATCTTCAAAGATCATTCCGAGTAATGTCAGGATCAGAATGATGAGTGACAATGCTTGTTTCCACTTTGGAACATTGGAAAAATCTTTCTGTTCATCATAGCTGCTGTCTGTTCCGCCTGTTTTGTTCGGCAGTAATTTATATCCGAAAAATGCAAAGTAAATAATCCCACAGACTAAAATTGGAAGTCCGACCTTCGCATATTCAAAAAAGCTAAAACTCATGTCCATCTCTTCCATCACGGACTGTGCAATCAGGTTTCCCGGCGCTCCGATCAAAGAAAGGTTGCCTCCCATCGCTGCTGCAAATACAAGCGGCATTAAAAGCCTTGATCTTGAATATCCTGACTTTGCTGCAATTCCGATAACTACCGGAATTAAAACTGCTGCTGTTCCTGTGTTGGAAAGCACACCGCTCATCAATCCTACAATAATCATGATCGCAATGATAAGCTGTCTCTCTGTCTTGGCAAAATGTGTAACCACTCCGCCAATCTTATTTGCCATACCTGTTTCAAACAATGCTCCCCCGACAATAAACATTGCCACGAACAAAATGACATTGCTGTCGATAAACCCTGCAAATGCTGTTTTCCAGTCTAACACCCCTGTTACGACAAGACCGACACAGATGATCATGGATGTTACCCCAAGTGGAATCTTTTCCCACACAAACATTACAATGGCAAACAATAAAAATAATAACGTTATTGTTGCTGGACTCATATCATTCCTTCTCCCTTCATCTTTTTGATATGTGATAATGTATCCATTTGTTGATTACACAATATAACAAAAAACCGAAGTCGTCAACTGTTTTTGACAACTTCGGCATTTTCTATAATTTTATATTTTCTTTTTTGTGCATTATTTATCAATAACCTCGATTCCGGTTTTGCACGAAAAATATTTTTTTCACATCACTGATAGTAAGTCAGCATATCGTCCCGGCTTCGCATAATATGTGCGTACATTTCTTTTTTGGCGCGCTCACCATCTCCTGCTGCAATTGCGTCCATGATCCTGCCATGTTCCTCGATGGAAATCTTTGCATACTCTTGTTCCGTCACCATATTTCCCATAGACAACCCATTCCATAGTTCTGCGATCATATTTTCCATCTTTTTATTTCCGGCTGCTGCCCAGATTTCACTGTGAAACTCCCGGTTCTGGCTCGCATACTGACTGTAATCTCCATTTTCCAAAGCAGCTTTGGATTCCTCATAAGAATCTCTGATACCGCTGATATCCACACCTTCTTCTGCTGCAAGCCCGGCACACGCACTCTCCAAAATCGCCCGCAGCTGATAATGTTCCCTGATATAAGTGTCTGTAATCCCTAAAACAATTGCGCCCTTGTTCTGCCGCAGCTTAATCAGTCCATCTCTCGCAAGAATCTGAAATGCTTCTCTTACAGGTGTAATCGAGACATTCAGCTGAGTTGCCACACTGTCTAAAGAAAGGATTTCTCCCTCTTTCATCTTTCTTGACAAAATTGCTTTCCGCAGCTCCGATGCTACCTTTTCCTTAGCAGATGGTATTTTTATCGGTTTCAAACCATTCATTTCTCAAAACCTCTTTCTTTTTTCACATTTTCTGTCAGTAATCTATAATATTCCTCCAGTGCGACTTCCATCACGATGGTATCTTTTCTGCAATATGCACTGTGAACAGTTTCAAGTTTATTCCGTCTGAGCTGTTTCTGCTCCGGATCTTTTCCCATTTCTGTCTCTTCCGATGCAAAACGGATATAACAGTCTGCCGATGTCTCTAAAAGCCTGCGGAAAAGTCCGTTTGTGATCGTTCCATAGACAAATTCATGGAACTTCTCTTCTGCATCTTCGCCCTCTGCTGAGTACACCCATTCAAAGGACATCTCTGCAAGGTCTTTTAATGCTTTCTTTTCCACATTTCCGAACATATCAAATATTTCTTCAATATTTCTTTCCGAAAAATCTGCCACCACAACATGGCGGGTTGCAAGTCGCCTTACAAGTCCCTGCTCCTCTAAAATCTGTAGTGCCTCACGGACCGGCATTCTCGAATAGCCAAGTTTCTCTGACAATTCCTCCTGGCGAAGCGGCTGTCCTGCCTCCATTCTTCCTGATAAAATCTCATTTTGTATTGCTTCTGCGATATAATCGCAGGTACGTTTGTTTTTCATTTCTTTCTCCTTTTAGTACGTTTCATTTGTGCACTGCTCATAGCTTTATATATAATGTATCCAATTTCCCCTTATTTGTAAATAAAAACCTTTTGAAACACAAAAAGGAAGCTGATTTTTCTATAAAAATCAACTTCCCTGCTTTTCTTTTATTTTTCTATCCCTTAATAAAACGGAAACATCAACGGCATTAAAAAAAATCGTCATAATCGCAAGAATCACTGCCAAAGGTGTACCACATTTCAAATAGTCTTTCAATGTATATCCGCCCGGTTCAATGATCATGATCTGGCACGGTGCTGCCATCGGCGTCATGATAGAAATGCAGCTTGCGGTGAGTACACCCACAACGGCTGCTCTCGGATCAATCCCAATTTTCATACAGGCCGATACAACAAGTGGAATGAAAATCGTAAGTGTTGCCAGATTCGACATGATCTGGGTAAGTAAAAATGGAATCAGGAAAAATACCGCCATGATCAGATACGGATTCGTTGTATTTCCAATCAGACTGATCATCCAGTCCGCCACGACATCCCCTGCACCTGTAATTTTGATCGCCTCTGATAAGGTCAACACCCCTGCAAATAAAAAGATTGTCGGCTGATGAATGGAATCCAATGCCTCTTTTTCGTTTAAAATTCCACTTAATACAAGCAAAACAGCACCAATGCATGCAACAATATACATCGGGATTCCAATCACACTTTCCAAAAGCATTGCAAGGATTGTGACAAGGATAATGCCAATCGCAAGTTTTTCCTTAACCGGACTTAATTTTGCAGATTTCTTTCCGGTATGTTCACTGTCTGCAAACTTATTATTATCAATATCTGGCATTAACTTATATCCAACAAACGTCATATATAAAATTGACACCACAAGCAATGGGATTCTTGCAATTGTAAAATCCCAGATATAAAGCTCATTTGGTGCTCCTGCCTTTGCCATAATATCAATCCATGTGATATTGCTCGCCCCCTGTCCCAAAAAGGTCATCGAAGTCGCAATATTGGCACAGGCCATCGCAGGATACAACAGTTTGCTTCTGCTTGTGCCAATCTCATTTGCAATTCCAACCAGAAGTGAGATCATGATCGCAGCCGTCGCTGTCGCGCTCGTGATACTTGCAAGCAGCGATGAGGCAATACATGCCAGAAAAATCAGCATTTTCGGATTATCCTTGTAGCGGACAACCAGCTGCTCCGCCTTATCGATCAGACTTGTTTTCGTAAGTCCTGCTCCAATGACAAACATTGCCACAAACATGACCACATTTGTGTTGATAAATCCACTGAATGCCTCCGCAGGTTCCATCACTCCTGTCATGATGAGCGATAGCATAATTCCGGCTGAAATCACGGAAAACGGAATTTTTCCTGTGATAAAAGCAACGATCGTAAGCACTAAAATAAGTAACGTAATTTCTAACGGTGTCATCTGTTCCTCCAACTTTTCCTGAGTATGATAATTTTTTAACAAGTATAACTATCATATGTCAGAAGTGCCAGAAAGTACAGTTCCTTATTTTCACATAATATGTCCTTCAACTACATATTATTATTTCCAGTATATGCTGCTACCGGATTGCTTCACAGATAATCTCATACAGCTTTTCCATCTCCGTTTTTAATACGGTATCTTTCATATAAATCAGGTCAATTTCAATCTGAATCGGTGTATCTCCGATTGATAAAGGTACAATTTCTTTTGAAAACGGGTTATTAAAAATCATATGATCCAACGTGATCATAATTGCTTCATGGTACGCCACACAGGACAATCCCGTTCTTGTCCCACTGATCTGATATACAACATTAGGTTTTAAATGGTAATGTCCATAAATTTCATCTGCGTGCTGCCGAAACGGTGACCCCGGTAAAAGCATGACATTTTCCTCTTTTTCACACGCTTTAAGGTCAACCCACGGATACTGAAATCCTTCCTTCGCCACCGCCAGCGTTGCCAGATGATGATTTTTACCGACTGCCATGACAAACTCACACATTTTAACCGGGCGGTATTCCAGATCAGCATCCTTCTGGTCAATTGTTGCCAGCACCACATCCACCTGCTGTTTTTTCAACAGCTCCATCAGCTCTCCTGTTGAATACTCCTGTAAAATAATTTTTACTGCCGGAAAACTCTCCTGAAACTTTGGAATGATATCTTTTAAAACAAGATCTGAAAAAGACGGCTGCACACCGATACGTATCATGCCGTGGCTCATACTGGAAAACCGCTCCATCTGAATTGTGATCTCTTTCTGGATTGTTTCGATCTCCTTACATCTGTCCACATAATACTCGCCTGCCGCCGTCAGCACAAAACGTTTCCCGATCCTGTGAAATAACTGCACATTCAGTTCTTCCTCCCTCGCCTGGACAAACTTACTCAACGCAGAAGGTGTAATATAAAGATTATTCGCTGCTTTCGTAATCCCTCCACATTTTGCAACTTCCAAAATATACTGCACATTCTTATCCATCCAGATATCCTCCCTCTTTTCAGGTTTCTAAAACTTCTCCCAGTAACAATTCGTTGATGCAATGAATGAAATAGAAAAAAAACCTACCACAGTTTCATATGGTAGATTCTTTTCATTACACTACGAAGTCGTACATTTTATGTACTCTGCAAAAGGGTTGTATGAATATGTTTCTAGGAGAAGAATAACATATACAATTGGGTAACTCAAAAGCGTATGCCATGGCACTGGCATCTCTTTCTCTGTTATACTAACGTATAATTCGCGAGAAGTAAAGTTTATATTTTTCGACATTTATGTCGTATAACTACATATTTTTAAAAATACTCTTTGAGGATATTTCATTGCAAAAAAAGAACTGCAGACATCTGTCCACAGTCCTCTTTCTGCCATCGCATTTATTTAGCTGTTTGGATATTTATTGATCATACGCTCGATCAATTCTACTGACTCTTCAATACCGTAGCTTGCACTGTTGATGCATAAATCATAGTTAACAGCATCTCCCCACTTCTTACCGGTATAATCAAAATAATATTTTGCATGCTTTGCATCTAATTTTACCAGAAGGTGTGCTGCCTGTTTATAATTTAAGTTGTGCAGTTCCATCATACGACGTACACGCTGTTCAAAGGAAGCTGTAATAAAAATACTGATATGTGGGATTCGATGGTTTGTAAGTACAACATCCGCACATCTTCCCATTACAATAAAATCTTCCTTCTTTGCCATCTCACAGATCAGATCACTCTGATTGAAGAAAATAGCATCCTGAACTGGAAGTCCATGATATTTCTTGAAATTCTTGAAGAACTTTCCAACACCTGTTTTTTTTGCAATCTTTCCTTTGAGTTCTTCTACATAATTGCTATGATCTTCAATATCTTCTTTCTCTGCATCCATTTTTTTCAAAACCTGATCAAAAATTTCTGCATCATAGTAATTGATCTTCAACTTGTCTGCCAGCGCAAAACCGATATCGGTTCCGGCGCTTCCATGTGTACGTCCAATACAGATGATCAAATGATCATCCGGTGAAAACTTCTGTCTTAAATTGGAAGTATTCAAAGCCGCAAGATTTTCATTGATAATATCAACGCTTCCAAAACTGTCCGGAATCGCTGCAATTTTTTTCAAAATCTCATTGTACTGTGTCATCATTCTGTGATGATCTTCTTTATTCTTAATAGTTCTCGCCATATTGCCGATCAATGCAATATCGCTTCGGATCTCATGCCCCTGTGGTCTTGTGATCAGAAGTCTGGTGATCTCTTCAACGCAGGTTGCCTCATCTCCGGTAAAAGTTCTACCAAGAGAAGAACCTACACACTCATATACCTCTTTATCTAACTGATAGATCTGCTTTGCGATCTCGTAACAATTCTCTCTATTTTTTTCCATGACTCATCATACCTTTCTATCACTGCAATTTTATAAGAAGAATACCAGCATATCAATAAAGAATACAGGTACTAAAATACACAGTGACCAGCCCATATATCCGAAGAAGGATGGCATACGGATACCGTTTTCATCAGAAATAGATTTTACCATAAAGTTTGGCGCATTTCCAATGTAAGTGTTAGCTCCCATAAATACCGCACCACAGGAAATTGCCGTAAGGATCTTTACAGAGATGGTACCAACTGTAGTAACAATACCTGATGTGAATCCAAGTGTTCCTGCTGTTGTGAGGAATACCAGATAGGTTGGTGTGTTATCCAAAAAGCTGGAAAGGAATCCGGTTGCCCAGAACATCTGGTATGGCTCGGTAATTCCAAGGTTAGGTCCCATTGTTTTAAGTAATGCAAGCGCCGGCTGCATTGTGATAAAAATGCCGATAAATAATATTGCAACTTCCTGGATCGCACCCCACGTAAAGTGGTTCTGGGTACGTATCTTCTCGTTTGTTGTCTTGAATGACAGCAGTGCAGCTAAAAGAATAATTGCAATTTCAATCATTGCCGGGAATGTCAATTTCACAGATTTATAAATTGTAATTCCAAGTACGTTTCCGGCTGCATCCTGGAACATTGGCAGACTTGGAAGCGTACCGCTTAAAATAACAGCCACAACGATCGCTACAAGGAAAACTATATTATGTAAACCTTCTACTTTGATATCTACACCCGGTTTGCTGATATCCGGACGTAAACCATTCGCAATATCCTTGCGATACTGTTTCTTATCAATTAAGTAGAAAATGATCAATAATAAAATCATATTGAAAATTAAAATCGGGAACAAGTGTAAGCTCCAGAAGAATGGAACACCACGCATAAATCCCATTAAAAGTGGTGGATCGCCGATAGGTGTCAGACATCCACCCATATTGGAGATCATGAAAATAAAAAATATCATGATCTGTGCTTTGTTTTTTCTCCATGAATTCATCTTGATCATCGGGCGGACAAGCAGCATACTTGCACCGGTTGTACCGATACAGCTCGATAATAAAGTTCCGAATGCTAAAAATAAAGCATTCACAGCAGGAGAACCTGCAAGGTTACCCTCCAGCGTAATATTTCCGGATACACAGAACAGACCGAATAATAAAACGATAAAGGTCAGATAATCATTCACGATACACTCTAACACTGTTTCGGTCGTCTCTCCTGCGCCGTTTAACACGATAGACGGGATAATAAAAAGCAATGACCACACGATCACTGCCAAAGCCTGATGTTTTTCCCACCACTCAGGCTTTACCAATGGCATTACCGCAATGCAGAGCAATAAACCTGCAAACGGAATGCAAAGTAATAAACTGTTCATGTTTTGCACCTCTTCTTTTTTACATATTCAAATTCAAACCCATGTCAATATTATCAGATTTTCCAAAATTTTCAACTTTTTTCTAACTAAAATCCGGTCAAGAACTACATATAAGTAAAACTGTATTTTTTTCTGCTACAAAATGACGGTCGTGTGATATCAATATCTGATGGTTTCCATGCAAAAAGTGGACACTTGTTGGTTCTATTTTAAAAATTGCACAAAAAAGATCGTTACAAAGCTCCTCTGCAACGATCTTTTCAGCAATTTTACCATAAATCTGCCAACTCATAAATCAGCTTTTCTGTTTTCTCCCATCCAAGACAAGGATCTGTGATGGATTTTCCATAGCAGTGTTCGCCAACTTTCTGGGCACCATCCTCAATATAACTCTCGATCATAAGTCCTTTTACCAGATTATGAATCTCTTTTGACACTTTACAACTATGTAATACATCTTTGCTGATACGAATCTGTTCCATAAACTGTTTTCCTGAGTTAGAATGATTGGTATCCACGATGACCGCCGGATTTGCGAGGGTTGTCTGCTGTGATGCGTTGACATCCTCATAATGTTCTAATAAATTCTGTAGATCTTCATAATGATAATTTGGAATATTACGTCCAAACTTGTCCACATATCCGCGTAAAATAGCGTGTGCATATGGATTTCCGGTTGTTGTCACTTCCCAGCCCCGGTATAAAAACGTATGTCCGTGCTGTGCAGCGATCATGGAATTCATCATAACAGAAATATCCCCGCCTGTCGGATTCTTCATTCCGACCGGAATCCCAACTCCACTTGCAGTCAGACGATGCTGCTGGTCTTCTACGGAACGTGCACCTACTGCCACATAAGACAACAAATCAGACAAATATCTGTGATTCTCCGGGTAGAGCATTTCATCTGCACAGGTAAATCCGGTTTCTTTTACCGCTCTCGTATGCAGTTCCCGGATTGCAATGATTCCTTTTAACATATCCTCTTTTTTCTCCGGATCCGGCTGATGCAGCATTCCTTTATATCCAACGCCGATCGTTCTCGGCTTATTGGTATAAATACGGGGAATTATAAAAATTTTATCCTTCACTTTTTCCTGAACCGTTCTCAATCTGGATATATAGTCAATAACAGCATCTTCATTATCTGCGGAGCAGGGACCGATCACTAAAATCAGCCTGTCATCTTTTCCCTCAAAAATATTGCGTATCTCTTCATCTCTCTGGGCTTTCACTGCCACAACTTCTGTACTTACCGGAAACTGCTCTTTCAACTCCTGTGGTGTTGGCAGTTTCCGTAAAAATTCCATCTCCATTTCCATTGGTACATCCTCCATGTGTAACTCCAAGCCTGCATAAAAACTTCTCTTTGCCAGTATCTATCGTCATACACTCTGTGCTATCTACATCTTATGCAGTTTTATTTTCGTACTTCAACGCATTGAAGTATTCTTTTTTTATCATAATAGTTTCACAGGAATCCGTCAAGTGCTAATTCTTGTTTATTACTGGTTTTCATTATTTTCTACTGAGTTTTTCAAATCCTCTGCCAGTAAATAAATATTTTCCAGCACTTTTTTACAATTGGACATCTTCTCCACTGTAATGTCTGCCGTGCGGAGACCCTCGGTGGAAGAAGCTGCTACCTCCTCACCTGTTGCAGACAAATGCGTGATGTTATCTGAGATCACTCCTGTCGCATCCAGTATTTTTTGAATACTCTGTTCTGCAACATCGATATTTCCCATTAAAACTTCCACTGCATTACCAACATCATTAAATTTATCTCTGGTATCATCGATCAGTTGATTCTGCTTCTCTACAGATTCTGCCGCTGTCATGATGCTGTCATTCGCACGTTTTGTATCTTCATTCAATTTCTGGATGATCTCTGTAATATTTGCAGAAGCATCCTTCGTCTGCTCTGAAAGCTGACGGATTTCATCTGCCACGACTGCGAAACCTTTTCCGGCTTCACCGGCTCTTGCTGCTTCAATAGACGCATTCAGGGCAAGCAGATTGGTCTGATTTGAAATGTTAATGATGGAATCGACAAATGTTTTTACTTCCTCCACTTTATCGGTCAGGCTTCTGATCACATCCACCGTCACCTGACTCGCATCTGCAACGTTCACGGCCTGTTCCTTCAATTCACTGACAACACCGGCACCTTCTTTCACATTGTCATTCGTCTTATGTGATGCCTCGATCATTTCTTTGATGCCCTGCTCTGCCTGATCGGTATTCCCCTGAATATCAGAACACATAACCGCCTGTTTCTGGATCGCTTCCGCTGTGCTTTCTGTGCTGTCTGCAATTTCCTGAATGGAACTGTGACTCACATTAATGGATTCCTGCAGACCGTCAAGCATATCCATTGCCTCTCCAAAATGCTTGGAAATATTCTCTGCAACGATGATCATCTTTTTATTACTATCCTTCTGGATATCCGATGCATTTTGAATTTCTGCAAGATTTTCTTTAAAGAAACACTCGAGCAGACGCTCTGCACTATTGCAGGCATATGCGGTCAGCAATAATACAAACAGCCCAATCACATTATTCTGCAGATCTGATCCGTCACCCAGAAAGCATCTGACTAAATGAACTACAATGGAAACCAGCGCAATACCATTTGTCACCATCACAATTTTCTTGTCCAGATAAACCATTGCAACGATCAGTAGCGGCAGACCATATGTCCATGTTCCAACGGTTGTGTTCAATTGGACAATCACGAAATAACCTATCATCATCGACAGTGTCATGATTACCGCACATGTGCGTGTTGTTCTTTTACCAAGATATGCTACAACCGAGATAACGATAACTGCTGCCGCCGTGACTGCCTCCATCACAATCTTTGCCGCATGTCCGCCCTGACTGACGCCCAATGCTAACATAAGGGTAGCTGCTATGTATCCAAAAACAACCACTATTGCAAGCAGTACTCTTTTATTCGCTCTGGAATATTGTTCTTCATTCATATAACTTCCTCTTTTCTGGTTAAAATGTATTTTTCGTGCTATGCCCTATTATACTACAATGTATTTTGCTTATCTACATTTTTTGTATATTTTGCATAACTTTGGAATAATTATACGTAAACAAATCATTATTTTGACAGTTAAATATTGTTTAGATTCATTACAATTCCTGCTTTTTTCACGCAAAAATAGCGGTAAACCATGAAGTTACTGGCTTAACCGCTATTTTAAACCGATGAGACATCGGGGATTCGAACCCCGGACAACTTGATTAAAAGTCAAGTGCTCTACCAACTGAGCTAATATCCCATAATATCTTATTTTCTTTTCAATGCCCAGTTCCGGAATCGAACCAGAGACACAAGGATTTTCAGTCCTTTGCTCTACCAACTGAGCTAACTGGGCATAATGCCTAAGCATTGAGTTGCGGGAATAGGATTTGAACCTATGACCTTCGGGTTATGAGCCCGACGAGCTTCCAGACTGCTCCATCCCGCGATAAGTGTTATCTTCTAAAAAGAAGAATGGGCAGAGGTGGATTCGAACCACCGAAGCAAGTTGCAGCAGATTTACAGTCTGTCCCCTTTGGCCACTCGGGAATCTGCCCATTTATCACAAAACAATATAAAATTGATTTGCTTCACTCTTCAATTACTTGAATCGTGAAAGCCGATGATCGGACTCGAACCGATAACCTGCTGATTACAAATCAGCTGCTCTGCCAATTGAGCCACATCGGCATATATCATCAGCTGATTTGTAATCAGCTGCTCTGCCTACAATTGACTCGTTTCTCGTCAATTGTCGAGAAATGAGCCACATCGGCATAAGAAATGGAAGTTACAGGGCTCGAACCTGTGACCCTCTGCTTGTAAGGCAGATGCTCTCCCAGCTGAGCTAAACTTCCATTAAGCGACCCAAGCGGGACTCGAACCCGCGACCTCCGCCGTGACAGGGCGGCGCTCTAACCAACTGAGCCATTAGGCCATTAAAGGTATTATACCTTAGAATGCAACATTTGTACATTCAAAACTTCATACAGATTCCGAGTTT
>NZ_ACFY01000160.1 GCF_000174195.1 Roseburia inulinivorans DSM 16841
TTCTTCTTTTTCACAGAGCTGTTTGTATATTGTCTCAGCGTCATAATCCGGTGAGCTTTTCTCTATGACGTCATAAATCTGCCGGATCCGGGAGACAGGTTCTTCTAACATGTCTGCTGTGTCTTCGGCGGTGTATCCTTTTTGATGCTTTTTAATAACCGGTTCTATAATTTTAGAAGCTGCACCCTCGGTTCTGCCTTCAATCTTTCCCTCAATTCTGCCGGCATTCATGCCCTTCAATTCTGATTCCTTAAAATCGTCCGCAAACAATTCTTTTAATGCTTCACACATATTCAATCCCTCCTTCAGCTTTTCCCAGTTTGCACGCATGACTGCATCTGCGAGTGCCTGGTATAGCTTTGAATTTTTGTTTTTACCATAGGTAGACCATTTCCCGTTCCAGAACAGGCAGACGGGAGAGGGCGGCGGCAAGCAATTCGTCATAGAGGACAACCATATCGCCGCAAATGGTAATCTTTCCTCCACAAAGGGTTGTGACTGTGTTGATAGTTGCTTTATCACCTAATATTCCTTTTCCTTGAAAATACCTACAGTCAAAGGAAAGGACACGATAAATAACAATATAGAACAACCAATTAAAATAAACGGCCCGAACAACGGTATATTAAAAAGCATTGTGACAATACCCAATGCACAAATCAAAGATATGATAAGAAACACAATGGTTTTATCTTCCCCCGCTAAATAAACCATAGGAATAAATATTGCTCCCATTGAAAGACTTATACTAATTCCTACTACAAGTACACCTGAGATACCCTCAAATTGTTCAAAAGTAATTCCATGTAACAGATAGGATAGGGCTATTATAATGCCAACGAAAAGCACTCCTATCATAATCCATAATAATTGATTTATATATAAACTTTTTACAATATCAATCCGCTTTACTGGCAAAGTAAGTTTATATTTTCCCCATTTTGAGGAAAATTCATTTCCAATAACGGTAGCTGCATTTACTGCTAATCCGACAATTCCAATAATTATGAAATACATTTGCCATGTCTGGTCTGGAATAATGATAACGGCAATCCCCATTGCAAACATAAAAAGCAAAAAAATTTTTGCATTTGTCCATACAGCAAGAAAATTGCTTTTAAAAAGACCTTTCATACATGATCCCCCCTTACTAAAAGCAAAAAAAATTCATCAACAGAAAT
>NZ_ACFY01000159.1 GCF_000174195.1 Roseburia inulinivorans DSM 16841
AGCAGATTTTAAATGAATTTGCGAAGTACTGCGAAGAATGAGCAGTACCGTTGCGAGTGACACATAGCGAGAGCGTGTCTTGAATGTTTTTGTTGATCTTGAACAATTGAAAGAAGAGTAGGAGGAGTTTCGCAATTGTCTAAATAACAAATAATCATAAGGAGATAAATCATGAAACAGATCACAGGCGGTGTGACCGCAGCAAAAGGTTTTCAGGCAGCAAGTACAGCAGCAGGAATCAAATACAAAGACAGAAAAGACATGGCAATGATCTACAGTGAAGTTCCATGTAAGGCAGCAGGAACTTTTACGACCAATATCGTAAAGGCGGCTCCGGTCAAATGGGATCACAATGTCGTATACAACAGCAAAGCAGCACAGGCGGTTGTCATCAATGCAGGAATTGCCAACGCCTGCACCGGAGAGGAAGGCATGGGCTATTGCAGGCAGACAGCTGAGAAAGTAGAAAAAGTATTAGGCATTGCAGCAGACGAGGTGTTGGTTGCATCTACCGGAGTTATCGGCATGCAGCTCCCAATCGACCGTATCTGTAACGGGATCGATGCCATGGTGCCACTGTTAAAAGGAGATACCGGGAGCGGAACTGAGGCTTCCAAAGCGATCATGACCACAGACACAAAAAACAAAGAGGTGGCAGTGACCATCAAGATTGGTGGAAAAACAGTAACGATCGGAGGCATGTGCAAAGGCTCCGGCATGATCCATCCGAATATGTGTACGATGCTTAGCTTTGTCACAACAGATGCGGCAATCTCCAAAGAGTTATTGCAGGAGGCATTGAGCGCTGATGTGCAGGACACCTACAATATGATTTCTGTTGACGGTGACACTTCCACGAATGATACCTGTCTGTTACTTGCAAACGGGCTGGCAGAAAACCCGGAGATCACAGAGAAAAATGCAGATTATGAGGAATTCTGCAAGGCACTGAACTTTGTCAATGAGACGCTGGCAAAGAAAATGGCAGGCGACGGCGAGGGCGCAACCGCATTGTTTGAGGTGAAGATCATCGGTGCCGAGAGCAAAGAACAGGCGAAAGTTTTAAGTAAGTCTGTCATTACGTCAAGTCTCACCAAAGCAGCTATTTACGGACATGACGCAAACTGGGGACGAATCCTCTGTGCAATGGGTTATTCCGGTGCAGCGTTTGACCCGGAAAAAGTCGATTTGTTCTTTGAGAGTGCCGCAGGAAAAATGCAGATCATCAAAAATGGTGTTGCGGTGGATTACAGTGAGGAGGAGGCAACCAGAATCCTGTCTGAACCTGCCGTTACTGCGATCGCAGATGTTAAAATGGGCAATGCATCCGCTACCGCATGGGGCTGTGACCTGACCTATGACTATGTAAAAATCAATGCGGATTACCGTTCTTAGGGGGATAGAAAAATGGAAGAAAAAAACATGAACGAACTTTTGAAAAAAGCGGAGGTGCTGATCGAGGCACTTCCATATATCCAGCGCTTTAACCGTAAGATCATCGTTGTCAAATACGGCGGAAGTGCCATGGTGGACGAGGAATTAAAGCAGCACGTCATTCAGGATGTCACTTTATTAAAACTGGTAGGTTTCAAGCCGATCATCGTGCACGGCGGCGGCAAAGAGATCAGCAGATGGGTAGAGAAAGCCGGCATGGAACCGGAGTTTGTCAACGGACTGCGCAAGACAGACGAGGCGACGATGGAAATTGCGGAGATGGTATTAAATAAAGTGAACAAATCTCTTGTAAAACTGGTGCAGGAGCTGGGTGTAAATGCTGTCGGTATCAGCGGAAAAGACGGCGGAATGTTAAAGGTGGAGAAAAAATATTCCAACGGACAGGATATCGGTTACGTCGGCGAGATCACACAGGTCAACCCGAAGATTTTATATGATCTTCTGGAAAAAGATTTTCTACCGATCGTCTGCCCGATCGGCATGGATGAAAACTATGACAGCTACAACATCAATGCAGACGATGCCGCCTGCGCGATTGCGAGAGCAGTCCACGCAGAGAAATTAGCATTTTTAACCGATATCGAGGGTGTATACAAAGATCCGAAAGATCCTTCCACGCTGATCTCGGAACTGCCAATCTCAGAGGCGAAAAAACTGATCGAAGACGGATACATCGGCGGCGGAATGCTTCCGAAATTAAACAACTGTATTGATGCGATCGAAAACGGAGTTTCCAGAGTGCATATTTTAGATGGACGTATCGCACACTGTCTATTGTTGGAAATCTTTACCAACAAAGGAATTGGAACTGCAATCTTAGGGGATAAGGAGACAAAGTATTATCATGAATAAACAGGATTACATTGATGGAGCAGAGAGTGCGCTTCTTCATACATATAATCGTTTTCCACTGGTCATTGATCATGGGGATGGTGTGTATCTTTATGATACAGACGGAAAAGAGTATCTGGATTTTGCGGCAGGAATCGCCGTGCAGGCATTTGGCTACAACAATAAAGAGTATAACGACGCACTGAAAGCGCAGATTGACAAAGTGATGCACACATCCAATCTGTACTATAATGTCCCGATCATGAATGCGGCAAAAAGGGTATTAAACGCAAGCCAGATGAATCGTGTTTTCTTTACCAACAGCGGTACAGAGGCGATCGAGGGTGCAATCAAAGCGGCAAAAAAATATGCTTACACCAGAGACGGACATGCAGGACATGAGATCATTGCAATGAACCATTCCTTTCATGGAAGAAGTATCGGAGCATTGTCTGTGACAGGCAATAAACATTATCAGGAACCGTTTGAACCACTGCTTCCCGGAGTAAAATTTGCAGATTTTAATGATCTTGACAGCGTAAAAGCTTTGATTAATGACAAAACCTGTGCTATTATTTTTGAGACAGTACAAGGTGAGGGTGGAATTTATCCTGCAACAGAAGCATTTATAAAGGGTGTGCGTGCACTTTGCGATGAGCATGACATTCTTTTAATTTTAGATGAGATCCAGTGCGGTATGGGAAGAACCGGAGAAATGTTCGCATGGCAGCATTATGGTGTGAAGCCGGATATTATGACGAGTGCCAAGGCACTTGGCTGTGGTGTCCCGGTCGGCGCTTTCCTTATGACAGAGAGAGTCGCAGAGAAATCTCTGGCACCGGGAGATCACGGTACGACCTATGGAGGCAATCCATTTGTGGGAGCCGCTGTAGATAAAGTACTTGAGATGATGGAGCGCGACCATATCACAGAGCATGTGAAAAAGGTCGCACCGTATCTGGAGAAAAATTAGATGAACTGGTTGCAAAGTATGATTTCCTGACCGAGCGAAGAGGTATGGGACTCATGCAGGGTGTTGTCTGTGAAAAACCGGTAGGCCAGATTGCAGCAAAAGCATTGGAGGCAGGACTGATCGTGATCACAGCAGGTTCGAATGTACTTCGTTTTGTACCGCCACTTATCATTGAAGAAAAAGATGTGGATGAGATGATATCCAGGCTGGAGAGTATTTTATAATGAAAGTAGTACAGAAGAGAATGATCGCAGCGGGCTGTATCGGCGTGCTGGTGATCGGAGGTGCCGTTGTTGTATCCAGACACAGCACTTATGAACAGAAAGAAAATGAAACGGAAAATGGAACAGAGACAGCATCAGTTAGCAGGGTGGTAAAACAGCCTGCTGATTTGATGTTCTGGTATAGCGATAAAAGCTATCAGAAGTTTTTTGAGAAGGCGGCAGAAGAATATTATGAGGATACCGGTATTGTTGTGGATGTAGAGTATCAGGACAGCATGGATTACATGGATGCAGTATACACGGCAACGATGCAGGGAGAAACATTTCCGGATATTTACATGATCGGAAGCGATGAGTTAGAGGAAGCATATCTTTACGGACTTGCAGCAGAAAACACGGCATCTGATATTTATGAGAGCACCGTGGCGTCGAATGCAGTGACAGCGTCCACTTACAAAGAGAAAATGTATGCGTATCCATTAAGTTATAATACCTGTCTGTTTGTCTATAAAAATGGTTATTTTGAGACAGAACCGGAGACATTGCAGGCAATCATTGATTATTCCATCGACAATGAGCCACCGGAAAATGTGCAGTATCTGTTAGAGTGGGATGTGAATGATGCGTTTTATGATTTTCCATTTATATCGAACAGTGTCAGCTTTGTAAAAGATGAAGTGGAAACGATGCAGGTGAATTACGATGAGGGGCTGTATAACGAAGATCTGGAATTTTTCTCACAGATCCTCGAATCATTTTCCATTGATGCGGCGACAGTCACAGAGGAGAGTGTGATCTCGGATTTTAATGAGGGAAAAAACCCTCTGTGCGATCGTGGACTCAGATTCCCTCACAAAACTCGAAGGAACAGATCATGAGATCCGGGAACTTCTGGCATTGAACGACACACTGCAGGCATCTTCCGCAGCGTTGACAGACCTTGTGGTTGTGAATGATTTCTCGGAGAAAAAGGAAAAAGCGGCTGATTTTGCAGAGTATGTAACACTTACCATGTCAGGAGAACTTCATGGACTTGGCGGTCATTATTCCGTAAAATTATCAGAGGACGCAGACGAGAAGGAACAGATTGCCTATCAGGCTTACGAAAATGCGATCCCGGTACCGGATTCACAGGATGCAAAAGAATTTTGGGTAACATTAAAAGAAACAATATCTCAATATTTTTAAAAAATGGATATAATATATTTAATAGTCTTGTCATATTTGTAAAATTTCGTTAAAATATATACATCAGGCGTTGAGGGCTCTTTCATCCATCTGTGATGATGCATCCAGTGGAGAAGGAGAATGCTATGAATCGAAAGAGGAAAGTATTCCTGGTAATCATATTCTGCATGGGAGTGCTCTGTGGATGTGGTTCCAGGAATAATGTGTATTTGGAGAAAATACAGACAGAGACAAGTGAAGTTCCGCAGACAGAGGAGAAAGACTGCCAGGAAGAGATGGGCAGTTGTATGGTGTATGTCTGCGGGGCAGTAGAAAATCCGGGAGTGTATGAGCTGCCGGAGAACAGCCGTGTTTATGAAGCAGTAGCGATGGCTGGCGGGATGACAGAGGATGCCGGGATGGAAGCGGTAAATCAGGCAGAGTTTGTCACGGACGGACAGATGTT
The DNA here is from genome assembly GCF_000174195.1 of Roseburia inulinivorans DSM 16841. Taxonomy (GTDB): domain Bacteria; phylum Bacillota; class Clostridia; order Lachnospirales; family Lachnospiraceae; genus Roseburia; species Roseburia inulinivorans. The sequence goes on from NZ_ACFY01000159.1 coordinate 5,117, forward strand.
AAGAATTCCGACCATGGAAGAAGTGGCGGCTGCACAGGAAGAATCCGAGAGCAATGTGGATGATGGCTTACTGGACATTAACCGGGCAAGTGTTGCAGATTTTATGACGCTTCCGGGAATCGGGCAGTCAAAAGCAGAGGCATTGTTTCAGTACCGGGAAGCACACGGCAGATTTTCTTCTATTGAGGAGATCATGAATGTGGATGGAATCAAAGAAGGAGTTTTTAACAAAATAAAGGATAGTATAAAGGTGTAAAAATGGCAAAAAAGGTTCTTGTTGTTGATGATGAAAAATTGATCGTAAAAGGTATCCGTTTCAGTTTAGAGCAGGATGGAATGGAAGTGGACTGTGCATATGACGGGGAAGAGGCACTGAAAATGGCAACAGAGAATCATTATGATATGATTCTTTTGGATATCATGCTTCCGAAGATGGATGGATTTGAAGTATGCCAGCACATCCGCGAATTCTCTGATATGCCAATCGTGATGCTGACTGCAAAAGGCGATGACATGGATAAGATCCTCGGTCTGGAATACGGAGCAGATGATTATATCACAAAGCCGTTCAACATCCTGGAAGTCAAAGCAAGAATCAAGGCAATTATGCGGAGAACCGCAGGAAGCCAGCCGAAGAAAGAGGATTCCAAGGTCATTGAAGCGGGTGATCTTCGTCTGGATTGCGAGAGCAGAAGATTGTTTATCCTGAATAAAGAAGTGAATCTGACTGCAAAAGAGTTTGATCTCTTAGAACTTTTGGTCAATAATCCGAATAAAGTATACAGCAGGGAGAATCTGCTCAATCTTGTATGGGGTTACGAGTATCCGGGGGATGTCAGAACTGTGGATGTGCATGTCAGACGTCTCAGAGAGAAGATCGAAAAGAATCCAAGCGAGCCAAAGTATGTTCATACCAAGTGGGGTGTGGGATACTACTATTACCAGAATTAGTCAGGGTGCGAAAGAATGTCCAGATTTAAAAATGTTATTAATTTTTTTAAAAGTCTGAAATTCAGACTGATACTTTTCTTAATCCTTTTTGGAATTGTACCGGGAATCGTTTTAAAAGTTGGAATTGTAAAGACATATGAGGACCGGTCTGTTTCAATCAAGACAAGTGAGATCTTAAGCCAGGCAAAAATCCTGGCGAATCAGATTGTTTCCAATGATTATCTGAATTATCCAAACTCAACGATTATCAATGCAGAATTAGATCAGTTATCGAATATTTATGATGGCCGTGTCATGGTGATCGATAATGAGTTTCACATTATCAAGGATACGTATGATCTTGACACGAATAAGACGATCATTTCCAAAGAGGTAATTGAGAGTTATTACGGCCAGGAGATCAAAAAATATGACGCGGAAAACCGCTATATTGAACTGACCGTTCCATTGAGTAGACCGGTGGAACAGACCGGGGCAACAGAGGTTTTAGGTGTTATGTTAGTCAGTGTGTCGACGGACAGCATTAACCTCAATATGGAGTATCTGGCGAGAAACGCCTATGTGATCCAGTTGATCTGTGCTGTGGCGGCAGTTTTCCTTGCAGTGATCTTAAGTATCCAGTTGGTAAAGCCTTTCCATAAGATGTCAAAGTCTATCGATGAGATCAAAACCGGATATGGGGAAGATGCGCTGTCTGTGAATGATTACACGGAAACAATTGAAATCTGTAAAAAGTTTAATGAGATGTTAGGCAGAATGAAAGTGCTGGATGATTCCAGACAGGAATTTGTATCCAATGTGTCTCATGAGTTAAAAACACCGCTGACATCCATGAAAGTTCTGGCAGATTCTCTTAACAGCATGGAAGATGCGCCAATCGAACTTTACAAAGAGTTTATGGGCGATATCGGAAATGAGATCGACCGTGAGACGAAGATCATCAACGACCTTCTATCTCTGGTGAAAATGGATAAATCCGCGGCAGACTTAAATGTTACCAATATGAACATCAATGAGCTGCTGGAGCAGATTTTGAAGCGGTTAAACCCGATTGCGGAGAAACAGAATGTGGAACTTGTGTTAGAAAGCTTCCGCCCGGTGTCCGCGGATGTGGATGAGGTGAAGATCACACTTGCATTTACGAATCTGATCGAGAATGCGATCAAATATAATAAACCGGGTGGATGGGTGCATGTCACACTGAACGCGGATCACCAGTATTTCTATCTGAAGGTCGAGGATTCGGGTATCGGTATTCCGGAGGACTCCTTAGAGCATATTTATGAACGTTTTTACCGCGTGGACAAGTCCCACTCAAGAGAGATCGGTGGAACCGGTCTTGGGCTTGCAATCACCCGCAATGCAGTGCTGATGCACCGCGGTGCGATCAAAGTGTTCAGTACAGAGGGAGAGGGAACCATTTTCAATGTCCGTATTCCTTTGAATTACATCGCGTAGTGCGATATGTGACAGCAGATTTTTGGTAATGGAGTAAAAAAGTAATGAGAAAAAAAATAGTCTTTCTTCTGGCATTTCTGTGCATGCTTTTACTGGTGGGGTGCTCGAATGGAAAAGAGACAAGTAAATACAACATCGAATATCTGAATAAAGATAAAACCGGGATTGTAGCGGTGCCTTATGATGCGTCCGCAACAACGAAAGATGCATTGATCGAAGAATTTTTTGCCGCCTTAAGTTCAGATCCGGATAATGTGGAATACCGTAAACCGATTCCAAATGATGTGGAGATCACAAAGTATTCGCTGGATGGAGCACTTCTCACCATTTATTTTGATGCAGATTATCTGAATATGAAGGAAGTGGAAGAAGTTTTGTGCAGGGCAGCAGTGGTTCGCACGATGACGCAGATTTCCGGGATCGACTGTGTGTCTTTTTATGTGGATGAAAAGCCTCTGACGGATGTGAATGGTAAAATGGTTGGAACGATGTATGCAGAAAGCTTTGTGGAGAATCCCGGAGAACAGATCAATTCGATCCAGAATACGAATCTGACACTTTATTTTTCCAATCAGGCGGGAGACGGACTCGTGAAAGAGACAAGACGGGTTCACTATAGCAGTAATATCTCGTTGGAAAAACTGATCATGGAGCAGCTCCTCGAAGGACCGGAATCGAAGAATGCCAGGTCCGCAATTCCTTCGGAAACCAAATTAATGAGCGTATCGCTTGTGGATGGGGTATGCTATGTCAGCTTTGATGAGAACTTTAAGAATCAGGATTATTCAGTGAATGAAGCCATTGTGATTTATTCTATTGTGGATTCATTGTCAGAGTTATCCTCCATCAGTAAAGTGCAGATTTCCGTGAATGGCGATACCAGCGGTGTATATCGGGATAGTTTCAAACTTGCAGATATGTATGACAGGAATCTGGATTATATCGCCAAAACAGCGAAAACGGATACAGAGGTTGTAGAGGAGACAGAAACGGAGGAACAGTAATTATTGTTTAAACGGCCATTATGTGAAATGGCATCTGGATTGATTCTTGGAATTTTGTTTATGAGGTATCAAAAATGGTATCTGGCAGCAGTTGCTGCCGGAATACTGTTTGGAATTGTATGGAATTTATGGCACAATACGATCCGTAACTGTAGTGAGAAAGACAGTATGGCAAATGCCAGAGCGTGGATGTACCCAGCCTTTCGTGTGGGATGTTTTCTGGCATTTTTTTTGGCAGGGATATTTCATTTTGCAGGAAATGAGGCATTCCGTCAGAACTATATGTCAAAACTACAGGATGGAATGCAGGTGACTGTGCAGGGAAAACTATGCAGCAAACAGTTAAAAAACGGACAATATTCCTATTATTTAGATCATTGTTATCTATCTATCGGGCAGGAGATACTGCCATGCAATCAAATTCTTTTTTATCAGACTTCCGATGATGATTCCATCGGGCAAACCCTTATTGTAACAGGAACGGTTGAATTGTGGAAAAGTGCATCCAATGATGGTAATTTTGACGCAAAAGCATTTTATGAATCCAAAAAGATCGATTTTCAACTGAAGGAAGCTATTGTGAAAAATGTTTACGGAGCAGAGGATGGATTCGGGGAGAAAATTTACAGGCTGCGCCGGAAGATAAGCGGTGTATACGAAAGCTGTATGAGCACATCAGATGCTGGTGTGCTTTCCACGATGACGCTCGGAGAGAAAAATCTTCTGGACGCAGAGGTGAAGCAGATGTATCAGAAAGCAGGAATTTCCCATGTGCTGGCGATTTCCGGACTGCATATTTCTGTGATTGGGATGGGACTTTATAAATTGCTTCGGAAAATAAAATGCTCCTTTTTGACTTCCGGTGTTATTGCAGGCACGGTCATCGGCGGCTATGGGATGATGTCTGGACTTGGGACATCGACCATACGCGCGGTGCTCATGTTTTTCGTTTTATTGTTCGGACAGTGGATTGGAAGGAGTTATGATACGCTGTCTGCTCTGGGACTGTCCGCCATTGTGATTTTATTGGACAACCCTTATCTGCTCTGGTATGCAGGATTTTGCTGTCATTTGCAGCGGTGCTTGGAATTGTGGCTGTGGGACAGACACTGATCAAAATAAAAAGCCGTTCTTTACTTTTTCGGAGAACTTTCTGGTGAGTTTTGCAATTCAGCTTGCAACGGTGCCGCTTACGGCTTATTTCTTTTATGAGGTGCCGGTCTGGTCAATGCTTATCAATTTTTTTGTGCTGCCGATCATTGGAGTACTGTTGTTTCTTGGACTTCTTGGCGGCTTTGTTGGGTTACTGTCTGTCCGTGCGGCAGGGATTCTTTTTGTGCCTTGTCACTGGATTTTGGTATTTTATGAGAAGGTGTGCAGGCTCAGTGTCAGTTTACCGGGGGCTGTCTGGATCACAGGGCAGCCGGATTGGCAGAAACTGTTGCTTTTTTATCTGATATTGGGAGCCGTGCTTTTCGCAATGAAAAAGATGAAGCAACGGCGTGGATTTGTTTTCATAGGCTGTTTTATGCTGCTTGCAGTATTGCATAACCCGGTGAAGGGATTTGAGCTAGATGTGTTGGATGTGGGGCAGGGGGACGGTATGTATCTTCACACGAAAGAGGGGACAAATTTCTTTTTTGACGGCGGCAGTACGGATGTGAGTAAAGTCGGAACATACCGGATGCTTCCGTTCCTGAAAGCAAAGGGTGTGAAAAAAATAGATTACTGGATTGTTTCACACACAGACGCAGACCATATTTCAGGGTTAAAGGAGATCTTGCAGGCAGAGTATGAGATCGATCATATTGTGTTTTCAAAATATGTATTAAATGACGAAGCCTATCAGGAACTTTTGGCACTGGCGCAAACGTATGGAACAGAAATTTTGAAAATGGACTGCGGTGACATATTCACCGATGGTGAGGCGGGGCTGCGTTGCATTTTCCCGGATCAAACTTATAAAAGTGATGATAAGAATGCACTGTCCCTTGTGCTGCGCTATGAAGATCAGGAGTTTTCCGGTATTTTTACCGGGGACATCAGCAGCACAGAAGAACAGTATCTTGTGGAACACAAAAAGGCTGGCAGCGTCACATTTTACAAGGCGGCGCATCACGGCTCGAGATATTCCAACAGTCGGGATTTCCTAATGGCACTCTCACCGGAGATCACAACCATTTCCTGTGGGGAAAACAACCGCTATGGGCATCCGGGTGAGGAGGCACTCTGCAATATAAAGGAGAGCGGAAGTGCAGTCTATGAGACAATGGAGTGCGGACGTATCCGCATCCATATGGAAAATGGAAAACCTGTGGTGGAAAAATTCCTTGAAGGAAGATGAATTGTTCTATATAATGGGGAAAGAGTTTATAGATAATTGCGAAACTCATGAAAGTGTAGATTGAATTGTGAAAAATTAACAAAAGACATGAAAGACATTGGGGAACCGCCGGTACTTAGAAGGCTGGTACAACGGTAAGTTGTGCCTGACTTCTTAGTACCGTTGCGAGAGACACATAGCGAAAGCGTGTCTTGAATGTTTTTGTTGATTTTGAACAATTGAAAGAAGATTATGATGAGTTTTGCAATTATCTGGAAAGAGTATAAATGCAAAGGAGGAAACATATGTTAGTATGTGACTATATGGTAGAACAAATTGATGGTGACTATGCACATTTAAGAAGGGTAGACGAGCCGGACGGCGAGCTGAAACTGGTGGCAAGAGCGCTGCTCCCAATGGAGATCACAGAGGGAAGCAGATTACATTATGAACTGATGCAGTACACTTTGATTGGATAACAGGTGACAATGAAAACGATTGATGAAGATATTAAGAGTGGACAATTTAAAAAGATATATCTGCTCTACGGCGACGAGGCGTACCTGAAAAAACAGTACAAAGACAAGCTGAAAAAAGCGTTGGTGCAGCCGGATGATACGATGAATTTTACTGCGTATGAGGGAAAAGACACAAATCCGAAAGAGGTGATCGACCTGTCGGAAACCCTTCCTTTTTTTGCCGACCGGAGAGTGATCCTGATTGAAAACAGCGGCTTTTTTAAGGGCAGTTGTGAGGAGTTGGCAGAGTATATGCCGCAGGTTCCGGATACGACACTGTTTCTTTTTGTGGAGGAGGAAGTGGACAAGCGCTCGAAGCTCTATAAGGCAGTGAAAAATGTAGGAAAGATTGTGGAGTTTACAATACAGACAGAGGAACTTCTGACACGCTGGATCTTGACACGTCTGAAAAAAGAGGGGAAGAATATCACAGGTTCTGTCATGCAGCTTTTTTTGAGCAAAACCGGAACGGATATGGGCAATATTGACCGCGAGCTGGAAAAATTGATCTGTTACTGTATGGATAAGGATGTCATCGAGGCGAAGGACGTGGAGGCAGTGACGACAGAGCAGACCACAAATAAAATTTTTGATATGGTCAATGCGATCGCGGAGCATAATCAGAAGAAAGCGCTGGACCTGTATTATGACCTGCTGACATTAAAAGAGCCGTCCATGCGGATTATGTATCTGATCTCCAGACAGTTTCAGATCCTGTTGAATGTCAAGGATATGTCGCAAAAGGGATTTGATAATAATACGATGGCACAGAAAGCAGGAATCCCGCCGTTTGCAGTGCGAAGAAATGTGACGCAGGCAAAAGGATTTACGATGCAGCAGTTAAAGCAGGCAATCCGGGATGGTGTGGATTTTGAGGAAGCGGTAAAGACCGGCCGAATGAATGACCAGATGGCAGTGGAACTCTTTTTAATGAAATACAGCAAACAATAGAATGCACGCTTTGAGTGCATTCTATTGTATAAAAAAATCACCAGTATGACGGTACTGGTGATTTTTGAATTCGCGAATTTTAATTTATCTTCTATTAAGCCATTGCGTTAACAAGCTTTGTTAAACGGGAAACTTTTCTAGCAGAATTGTTTTTGTGATAAACACCTTTAGAAGCAGCGCTCTCGATAGTAGAAATTGCAACTGTTAATGCAGCTTTTGCAGCTTCCTTATCGTTTGCAGCAACAGCAGCCTCAACTTTCTTGGTTACTGTTTTCACTTCAGATCTGATAGATTTGTTTCTAGCAGCTTTTGTTTCAGTTACTAAAATTCTCTTCTTTGCAGATTTAATGTTAGCCAATCTGTACACCTCCAATTTTTTTATGATTGTAATTGTTCATGATTGTTACATTAAAGCCGGACACGGACAGTTCAATGTAAACATACTAGAGTAGTATAGGATATTTCTATAATGCTGTCAATATATAAAATGACATTTTTTGCAAATTTTTTGAAATATTTTAGAAAAGCTTTTTCTGAATTTCAGGTTCATCTGAATGTGAATGCAGATTCGCTAAAAGCTGCGGATAAATTATCGGGGAAAGGACATACTAAGTAAAATGAGCGGGAACTCATGAAAGTACAGATTGGACAATTGAAAGAAGAGACAATTGCTTATAATCAAAAGAAGTGTAGAAGGAGTTCCGCAATTATCTATATCCATAGAATCAGAAAGAGGAGAAGCGCATATGTACCAGATCAGAACAGACCTTGCATTAGAGACGCAGGAAAAAATGCAGGAAGATAAAGTGGAACTGAAAGGTGTCCGTTTTTCGGAGGAGCATGTCAGTAAAAATCTGACCATCAGCACAGTGGTGATCGAGACGGAGAATGGTGCAAAAGCCATGGAGAAACCCAAAGGTACTTATATCACGATCGAGGCATCGAATATGGATGAGGAGGACGAAGATTATCACAGAGAGATCTCAGAGCAGCTTGCCAGAGTGTTAAAGCAGTTGATCAGCGTAAAAAAAGAGGATGTCTCCGTACTGATCGTCGGGCTTGGAAACCGGGCAGTAACGCCGGATGCATTGGGACCAAGAGTGGTGGATAATCTCTACATTACGAGACATATTATCAATGAATACGGAAAATATGCGTTTGGAAAAGAGCATGTCAATCGCGTGAGCAGTATTGTTCCGGGTGTAATGGCACAGACAGGCATGGAATCTATGGAGATCGTGAATGGAATTGTGAAGGAGACAAAACCGGATGTTGTGATCGCAATTGATGCGCTTGCAGCAAGAAATACCAAGCGTCTCAACCGGACCATTCAGGTGACGGACACCGGAATCAATCCGGGAAGCGGTGTCGGCAATCACAGACACGGGTTAAATGAGAAAAGCATTGGTGTTCCAGTTATTGCAATCGGGGTTCCAACGGTCGTTGACGCTGCCACTATAGTAAATGATACGATGTTTAATCTGATCACGGCGATGAATCAGAGCAGCGAACTTAAGACGCTTGGCAACACTCTTGGAGAACTCAATGAGACAGAGAAATATGAATTGATCCGGGAGCTGTTGTCTCCGAATCTGAACACCATGTTTGTGACACCAAAAGATATTGATGAATCTGTCAAAAGATTAAGTTTTACTATATCAGAGGGGTTAAATATCGCTTTGATCGATCACAACATTTTTGCATAATGAATGGAAACTGGCATAAGTTGTATTATGTATTTTCATGGTTATAGAAGTTATCAAAAAAAAAGATTGAAAAATAAATATGGAAAATATCTGATGGGAATGCTGGTAGTTACAGCACTTGTAACATTTTTTGTACAGCGGCAGGAGCTTTGGAGTATCGGGAAAAAAGCAGCAGTAAAAATGGCAGGGACGGCAGTGGTGGATGTGCTGGCACCGGGGCTTCACTATGAAGAGAAGGAAAACGGTAACCATTTTCTTGCCAAAGTGGAGAAAATATTATTTCCAATTGCAGATTATACGGTTCAGATAAAATCCTATGAAACGGATGCAGAGAGCACGCTTTCCTATGAGATGATCCTTGCGATGGAAGCGTTGGACGAGAACTACGTGGATGAGAACGGACAGGTTGTGATGCAAAATAATGGTGGTACAGACAGTCCACAGCCGGCTGACGGCACACAGAACGCTGATAATCCACAGGCAGCAGACGGTGCACAGAACGCCGATAATTCGCAGGCAGCTGCAACTGCACAGAACCCGGATACCTCACAGGAAACATCCGATTCCGCAGGGCAGGCATCTCTCACAGTTGCGCAGCCCGTGACAGCAACACAGAAGGCAGTCGAATATTCTCTGGAGAAATTAAATGATTTTGATTACCTTGTGCAGAACTTTTATCAGGTAGACAGTACTACAACTGTAAAAAGTGATCAGTTAAATGTGGCAGCACTCACTGGAAAAAACATGAAAATCGCACATGATGCGGGCACACCGCAGATCTTAATTTATCATACCCATTCACTGGAAGGGTATGCGGATTCTATTCCGGGAGACCGATCGACTACGGTTGTGGGCGTTGGGGATTATCTGACAGAATTGCTGACGCAGCAATACGGATACAATGTCATACACGACACCGGGGAATATGATACCATCCGTGATAAGGCGTATTCCAAAGCAGCACCGGCATTAGAGCAGATACTGGCAGACAACCCGGGCATTGACGTGGTCATAGATCTGCACCGGGATGGCGTGGGGGAGAACACAAGGCTTGTCACGAATGTGAATGGAACGGACATGGCAAAAGTAATGTTTTTTAATGGATTGAGCAGAACGACCAAACTGGGGGATATCGCCTATCTGTACAATCCATACATAGCGGATAATCTGGCATTTTCATTTCAGATGCAGCTTACCGCAGCAGAATACTACCCAGGATACACAAGAAAAATCTACCTCAAAGGCTACCGTTTCAACATGCATTACTGTCCGAAAACGCTGCTTGTCGAGGTCGGGGCTCAGACTAATACCGTGCAGGAGGCAAAAAACGCCATGGTTCCGCTCGCAGACATCCTGAACAAAGTACTTTCCGAATAACTGAAAGCATTGTCCCGGCTGTCCGGTCTGGCAGTCTGCCGGGTTATATTATTTGTGTATGCATGGAAAGGAAGCGGGGCGCAGAATGAAACTTTCGTGAAAAATTGCGTAAATTTATCAATGTTTCTTTTTTGACTGCTGGTTTATGTACATTCATCAATGAACAGTCCGCGCAATATGTCCGTTTCAGACACACACTCGTTAGCTTTCTCTAGTGTGCGTAAATGCCAGAATCAGCATCGTTTATTGCAGGGCAAAAATCAAAAGGAAAACCGGGTGATTTTTGCCCTGCTTCTCTGCTGATCTTCTGGCATGTAACGCACACACGAGAAACCTAAGACGAGTGTGTGTCATGAAACGGACATATTGTGCGGACTGTCCATTGCTGAATGAATATAAACAATGAGAGCAGTCAAAAAGGAAACATTGATAAATAAGCAATTTGAACAAGTTTCATTCTGCGCCCCGCTTCCTTTCCATGCATACATAAATGATATAACCCGGCAGACTGCCAGACCGGACAGCCGGGGCTGCGCTTCCACCCATCCGGAAATTACAGATTCAGGTGGTATTTCTGCATCCAGTAGTTGATCTGGATGAAGTAGGCGAGCAGCTGCGGTCCTGCCATGAGCTGTCCGAACCACGGCTTTCCGTATTCGGTCGGTGCCTCTAGGAAGGTTTCGAGTTTTTTTGTGTCGATGAAGGTCTTGACCGGTGCATCCGGCTGGTCAAGGATGTGCTGCATTTCTGCAATCAGAAGTTTCTCATAGCCGGGATGATAGGTTTTCGGGTAAGGACTCTTTTTCCGGTGCAGAAGTTCCGCCGGGAGCAGGTCTTTGCAGGCATCACGGAGCAGAGCTTTCTCAACGCCATTCTGGTATTTCATTTCCCACGGAACATTAAAAACGTACTCAATGATGCGGTGGTCAGCAAATGGAACACGGGCTTCTAAACCAGAGTACATACTTGTGCGGTCCATGCGGTCGAGCAGTGTCTGCATAAACCATTTGATGTTCAGATAAGCGATATTATAGCGTTTCCGCTCGGTTTCCGTCTCGTCTGAAAGGTGTGGTGCCTGGTTTAAAGAAGTCTGGTAACGGTCGTGGGAGTAGGCGGCAAGATCGAGATCTTTTATGAAGGAGTCTTTAAGAAACAGTGTTCGCACAGACATATCCGCGGACCACGGAAAGCCATCTCTGGATAAAAGATCTTCCCGGTAAAACCACGGATATCCGCCGAAAATCTCATCGGCACATTCCCCGGTCAGTGCGACCTTATTGTGTTTTTTTACAAGGGAACAGAAGTAGAGCAGTGAGGAGTCCACGTCTGTCATACCCGGAAAATCCTTTGCGTCGACGGCATCTCTGAGTGCGGAAAAGAGCGTGTTTTCATCGCATTCCAGACAGGTGTGATTTGTGTGATAGTGATCTAACATGATTTTGACATAAGGAAGATCACGCTCCGGTTGAAAGGCGTTGGATTTAAAATAAATGTCATTGTCCTTAAAATCAAAGGAAAAAGTATTTAAGGTTTCACCGTGTTTTTCCATGTAACGGCAGGCAATCGCAGTGACAATGCTTGAGTCAATGCCGCCGGACAAAAAAGTGCACACCGGGACATCGGATACCATCTGTCTGGTCACGGAATCGCGCAGAAGAAAAGAGACAGTTTCCACTGTCTGTTCATAGGAATCGGTATGCGGGGCGCGGAACAGATCCCAGTAAGTGTGATCGGACATCGTATTTTCAGAAAAAATGAGATAATGTCCGGGAAGAACTTCGTTTACATCATCAAAAATTCCATTTCCCATGGTCCGGGCAGGTCCGATCGCGAGAACTTCGCGCATGCCATCCATAGAAAGCCTCGGAGTGAATCCCGGAAAACAAAAAAGTGCCTTTGGCTCAGAGGCAAACAGGAGCTGTCCGGATACAAATGAGTAAAAAAGCGGTTTGATTCCTACGCGGTCGCGGTATAAGAGAAGTTGTTTTTTGCTGTCATCCCAGATGGCAAAGGCAAAAATTCCATTCAGTTTCCGGACAAAATTGACACCATAATGCATATAGGCGTAAAGAATGACTTCGGTGTCCGTGGTTGTTGAAAATTCATAGCCGTACTGCCGCAGATCGCGGGCGAGTTCCCCGGTGTTATATAATTCGCCATTGTATACGATCGCATATTCCTTTCCGTTCTTTTGGCGTATGATCGGCTGTGTTCCGGTGACAATGTCGCGGATGCTTAAACGCGCATGGGAGAGACCGGCCATATCTGACAGATAGATCCCGGATTCATCATTTCCACGGTGCGCAAGACATTCGTGCATGGAAACCAGTACAGACGTCCATTTTTCTTTCTGCTGTTGATAATTTCCTTTGGCGTTATAAAAACCTGCAATTCCACACATATATTTTTCCTTACATTCTGGTCGCATTCTATTTTGGTTTATTTTATGCTAAGGGGATGGATTCATGCATAGAATAGAGAAAAAACGGAAAAGCGCATGAAGGAAAACTGTGGAAAGATAGAAAATATACTAAATCTGGCATTGGATGCCACACAGGAGGAGCGGGAAAAGTCCTTAAATCTGGATGTGGGATATGATGTTACAGAGAATCGATGGGAGGTGATCGTTAAATTTTTTGGAACGACAGAGGAACTGCGACAGAAGCTGGCGGAGCGTTTCCCCAAGGAGCAGGCCAGGATTGGAATTTATGATCTCACAAATGAATATGCAATTCTAAGGATTCCACAGCCATTGGTAGAACTTGTCGCATCCATTCCTGAAATTGAGTATATGGAAAAGCCAAAACGACTTTTTTTTGCAGTGGAAAACGGAAAAAGAAGTTCCTGCATCAATCCGCTGCAGACCGGTCAGGGTACAAGTCTGACCGGTAATCTGACAGGAAAAGAGGTGCTTGTGGCAGTCATTGACTCAGGGATCGACTATGCACATCCGGATTTTTGCAACAGTGACGGAACGACAAGAATTGCTGTGCTGTGGGATCAGACGCTTGACACGGTCTACGAGCGTGAGACGATTAATCTGGCGTTAAGGCAGGAGAGTGAGCAGGAGCGGTACGCAATCTGCCCGAGCAGGGATGCATCCGGGCATGGTACGCATGTTGCAGGCATTGCGGCAGGAAATGGCAGGGCTTCCAATGGGCGGTACCGCGGCGTGGCATATGAGAGTGAACTGATCGTTGTGAAACTTGGTGTGCCGAGAGAGACTTCGTTTCCGAAAACAACGGAACTGATGAGTGCTGTGGATTTCTGTATTGCGAGAGCAAGGCAGTATGGAAAACCAATTGCATTAAATCTAAGCTTTGGCAATAATTACGGTTCCCATTCCGGGAATTCACTGATAGAGACCTATCTGGATGACATGGCGAATTACTGGAAAACGTCTATTGTGATCGGCAGTGGCAATGAAGGGAGCGCAGCAGTCCATACAGCGGGAAAACTGACGCTGAATGAGGAGCAGGAGGTTGAGATTGCGGTGAGCGCGTATGAGGCATCCTTAAATTTGCAGATCTGGAAAAATTATGTGGATGAGATCGGTGTCTCTGTGATCCATCCGGGCGGAACTGCGATCGGACCATTGCAGCGGATACAGGGAACCCAGAGATTTCAGTTGGGAGAAACAAACCTTCTGGTGTATTATGGAGAACCAAGTCCGTACAATCCCTACCAGGAAATTTATCTGGATTTTATCCCAGTGGGCAGTTACATTGACGATGGAATCTGGAAGATCAGGCTCACTCCCATCCGGATTACAGACGGCGCGTTTGACATGTGGCTTCCGGCAGGAAATGTGTTAAACAGCGGAACGGGATTTTTAAATCCGGTGGAGGAGACAACTCTCACGATTCCCTCTACAGCGACGAAAGTGATCACTGTCGGGGCATACGATGCGAGATTTGACCAGGCAGCTGCATTTTCCGGGAGAGGTTATACGAGGGCAACCAATCAGGTAAAGCCCGATCTTGTGGCTCCGGGGGTGGAGATCATGTCCTGCGCACCGGGCGGCGGCTATCAGGTGCGTACCGGAACATCCATGGCGACACCGTTTGTGACCGGAAGTGCAGCACTTTTGATGCAGTGGGGCATTACAGATGGTAACGATGCCTATCTATATGGAGAAAAAATGAAGGCATACCTGATCCGCGGTGCACGCAGGCTGCCGGGTTTTACAGCTTATCCGAATCCGGTATTGGGGGATAATGGTATTATAGTGTCAAGTTAGTGAGAAGCCAGTAAAATCAAGGGGTTCCGCTGATTTCGTCCAAAACAGAAGTTGCTGTGAAAACGGAAAATCAGGATGAAAACAACCTAGTTTTCATTCTGAAAAAGGGAAATCGGATAACTTGACACTAAAATACCATAAGGAGCTAAAAATCTATTTTTCAAGTGTATTTCAAATTTATCATTTCTAATCAATCTCAGTTTTGGTGCAAAATCTATTTTCCCAAATTGTAACCTATAGTGTTCTTACGTGGAAGGAGGTAAGTGCTTAACCCTATTTTTATCCAAATCAAATGTAACCAAAATAACAAATTCAAGAAGAGAAAGGAAGCAAACGTATGGGCAAGGTTTTAGGAATTGTAAACAGAAAGGGCGGAGTAGGTAAGACCACGACCGCCACAACCCTGTCATATCTGCTGTCTAAGGAGGGCTGTAAGGTCGCATTGATTGACTTTGACGGGCAGAGGCACACAACAAAACTTTGCGGAGTGACCGCACCAGAGCAGCTTTCCGTGACAATTTATGACATTTTGAAGTGTATCGTGATGAACGAAGAACTGCCGGATAAAGAGTCCTACATGATAAGGACAGAGACAGGAGTAGATTTAATTCCGGCGAATAACAAGCTGAAAGAGTTTGTGGACACCATTAAGGAGCAGTATGACTAACCACACGGTTGAACTGGGAGATATAGAGCAGCTACAGGAGCTTCATGGATATAAGGTCATAGAGAGACTGCCGGTAGTCCTGATTGAAAATGCAGAGCTTCTGCAAACCAATTACACAGAGGGAGTAGTGGCTCAGGCGGTTGTGCAGTCCGTAGAGGATGGAGATTTTTCGTAAGCAGCAAAGAAACGGATAGAAAACATGAGCCGCATCGGGCAGGCAAATGAGAAGTATGCCATGGATATGGCAAAGGAAATGGAACAGCGTTTTCGGGACGGTACACTGAATTATCACTATCAGCCGGAACATCGTCTGTACGAGGGAGGTCCTAAAGCAAAGTTCCGCAATAATGTGGAGGCAATCAGGCTTATCTTGAAGATTATTATCGGACATATGAGGATGATGGGAATATGGAAAATATTTTGACCGCTATTGCCCGGATATACCAAAAAAACATGGAAAACAATGAAAATTTGCTTCCGTTTGAGGTAAAGGACTACGAGAGTGTGAAAAACAGATTGTATGTGGTGGCATTGAATAGAAACAATAATCAGGATTATTTGAGAGATGCTGTACGCAGAGATATCGCTGAAACAGATATTACATCCGTTGTGCGTGTTTTATGCACAAACAATCAGGAAAAGGGAATGTCGAGTTTCATGGTTAAGTCAGGTATGCTGGAAATGTGGGGAGAGAGAGCCGGTTTCGATGAAACAATTTGAGTGTAAAAAGGCTTATTGTGAAGAGACAACAAAGAAGTCTCAAATGAAACAATCTGATCATGAAGAGGTTTGTGAAACAGATACAGAGAGCGGAGCGGAAGAAGGGAAGAAGCGATGTGTGGAAGATAGAATAAATGATAGTGGAATGAAAACGGTTTATAGAGGGAAAAAATTCAGGAACGAAAGCGCTGACTTTTTTAGGTGGACTGGGGAGGAGATCAGTCTGATACCACCTTGAACGTTCATTTTAACCCAAAGACTAAAAAGTGAAAAAGAAATATCTAGGACAAAATAGAAATATAATAGAGTTACACATTGGCAATAAACATCAAATATCGTATATGCTAAGATGAAAACAAGAATTTTCATATAAAATAATAAATTTCTTGCAGATTATTAAAATATAGGGAAATAAATTAGCATATAGAGTATTCTTTAATGCTTGTGGAAAAGATATGATAAAGGAAAATGAGTTTCGGAGATACGAATGGAATTAGATTATTGCGCAATAGGTACGAGAATAAAAGAGCGTCGGGCGAAGAAAAAATGGACGCAGGAGATGCTTGCATCTGCTGTTGGAATTTCTAATCCGCATATGAGTAATATAGAGCGAGGAAGAACAAAAGTAAGTTTAGGAACCCTGACGGATATTGCAAACGCTCTTGATACGACATTGGACGAGCTGATTTGTGATAATCTGGTAAGAGGGAAAGTTGTTTTTGATGAGGAAATTTCGCAGGAACTGAAAGAATGCAATGAAGAGGACATCAGGATCGTTTATGATATGGTAAAAGCTTTGGTTAAGAGCCTGGCAAAACGGAAGCATTAGTTATTACAGCCACGGAGTAAAGGATATGATAAGAATTGGGATTTGTGATGATTTAGTAGAAGAGCTTCAGATACAAGAGAAGATGGTTAAGAGTATCGTTTACAGTTTGGGGCTGAATGTAGAAATAAAATGCTTTCAAAGTGGAGAAGATTTGTTGTGGGAAATTGAGCAAAAAGGGAATATGGATATTATTCTATTGGATCTTGAAATGGGTGGGATAAATGGAGTTGAAACGGCAAGGCAGCTTAGGAAAAAGGATAACAGAGTAATTTTGTTTTTTATTTCCTACCATGATCAGTATTGTAAGGAAATCATTAATGTACAACCATTTGGGTTTATAGACAAGCCTGTTTCAGAGGTGAAATTGGAAAGTGCATTGAAAGAAGCATTTAAGGCTATGAGCCAAAAAGAAGAAATATTTGAGTATACATATAAAAAAGTTCCATATAAGATTTTGGTAAGCAAAATTCGCTATTTCGAGAGTGATAAGAGAGAAGTGAATCTTTACAGTACAGATGGAGTTTATTCATTTTATAAAAAACTGGATGAGGTAGAAGCACAGTTAGAACAGATGAATATCAAGTTTTTAAGGATTAGTAAATCATATTTGGTCAATATGAATTATGTAAAAGAGTTTCGGTTTGAAAAAGTAGTGATGGATGACAGCAAGGAATTTAAAATAGGTCCCAAATACAAGGATAAAGTACGAAAAAGTTATATTGAATTGATGAGGATAAGTTAAATGATGAAAGTAATGCTGACTGCTATTGAAATTTTTTCTTTAGTGTTTCAGAGGATTTTTGCACAAAAAGTTCTGACACAAAGAAGACATAGCGGTGTGTGTGAATGCTGCGTATGGGGAATGTATTTTGTCATTTCTAATTTTTTTACTTATAATTTTGCTAATAGTGCGTGGGACAATACATGGACATTTGTTGTCTCATTTTTTTTGACTTTACGTATTTTATATACAGATTCTACATGGGTTTTATCGGCAGTTACCATCTTTATGGCAATCAGCGGAGCATTATCAGAAGTATTGACTTATTATGGATGGCAGATATTTGTTCAGAAAAGTGAAGTTAGAGTAAATGTGGAAAACGAAGAATATTTGTTGATGCTGATTTCCAAGCTGGTTATGTTTTTCTTTATAAACATATTGTTGGCGCGCATAAAGCGGCATAAAAATATAAAACTTAACATAGCGGAATGGGTTCAGATTTTTGTGATTCCGGTAGGGAGCATTGTTATTTTGGTTGAAATAATCTGTCACAAGGAAAGTATGAGTGAGACGTTAGATTTTGTGGCAGTGCTTATGGTAATGCTGATTAATATTTTTACATATTATTTGTATGACAAGATCGGAGAGACAGCAGAAAAACGGGTACGGGAAGCGGTTTTGCAGGAACAAAGTGAATATTATCTCAGACAGTACAATGAAAACATGAATCTGTGGGTAGAAATGAGTGAATTTCGCCATAATATGACGGAACGGTATTTGATGGAGAAAATGTATTTGGAGAAAGGGGATTATGAAGCTCTCGAAAAATATTGTGATAATTCTTTAGAGAAGTTCCATAAACAAAGAAAGGTTTCAAATACAGGGTGTTTCTATTTTGACAGTATCATTAACTATAAAGCGGCTGTTGCCGAGACATTTGATATTAGATTTGATACAAAGCTGATGATACCGAGAGAGTTAAAAGTGGAAACAGAGGATATCGGTATCTGTCTTGGAAATTTGTTGGATAATGCGATAGAGGCATCTAAAAAAGTAAAAGTTGAAGAACGCGCTGTCTATGTAGAAATCCGAGTGGATAAAAGAAACCTTATGATGACAGTTTCTAATCATTACGAAGAAGAAAGAAAAAAGAGTGGAAATAATTATATTACAACGAAAAAAGAAAAACACAAACATGGATTTGGATTAAATATAGTAAGGAAGATATCCAAAGGGTATAATGGGGAAGTTATCATTGATGACAGGGATAATCAATTTAGGGTAACGGTGTTATTGTATGAAATTTTTTCTCTGTGAAATTACGGGTAGAAATAGGAGATGCGTCATTAGACGTATCTTTTTTTGCGTAAAAATAAAAAAGTTACAGATAACCATACGATTCTTGACGTTTCAGGGATTTTTTGTCGAAAAATGGTATCATTAGGAAAAAAGAGAGGGGGAATCAAGATGAGAAATCTGTTAAACCGCTATTTAAGCAATCTGATGTCATTTGGACTAGAGAGAGTAGCAACAGGCGCTGCAACAAAATGCTGCTATTTTATCCTGCATCAGCCTAAAGTGCCGGAAAATCTCAAAAAGTTTTCTGAGAGTAAGAAATGAGAAAGATTTTTGAGGGAATCGTAAACTTCATGGAAGAAAATGGGAGCATTCAATCAGAATACAAAGATGTATATATATTCGCTTTGCAGACCATTGTCGTATATGCTTTTAATATTGGAACGGGCGTTGTCATTGGCGTATTTATGAAGGAATTTCTATATTGTATGATTTTTCTGGCTGCATTTATATTGCTGCGGCAGGAAGCAGGCGGATATCATGCACCGGGATGGAAAAGCTGCTATTTTCTTTCATGTGGGATTTTGGTTTTAACATTGTTATGGATAAAAGAGGAATTTATTTATCAGACATATATCACAATGATTGCGGCTTTGGTTGCAGGAATAGGGATATTTTTATTTGCACCTCTGGAAGATAAGAATAAACCTTTGGAGGAAGAGGAAAAGAAAGCACTTGGGAAAAAAGCGCGAATCATAGTTGTGACCGAACTGGTCGTGGGAATGGTATTTCTGATGGTGAATAAGAAAGTT
>NZ_ACFY01000158.1 GCF_000174195.1 Roseburia inulinivorans DSM 16841
GCTTTGCATTTATTCCTTCACTTCAATTCCATAGAGCATTGCAGAAACCTCAAATATATCCCCTTTATCTGTAAAACTGACCGTTCCATTGTATTTTTCTACCACTTTGCGAACGCTCTGAACACCATGCCCATGTCTGATATTATCTTTCTTGGTTGTTTTCAGGCTTTTATTTTTCTTTCCTGTTTTGCTGTTTGTTATTATAAGAAGCAAAATCCCGGACTGGTACTTATTTTCAATCTTTACAAAACGCTGTCCCTCCGGCACCTTGCTACAGGCTTCTACCGCATTATCCACAAGATTTCCATACAATACACCTATATCCCCGTGATCAAGCTGCATCTGCTTTGGAATACGAATAGATGTTTCTACTTTTATTCCCCTTGCCTTTGCCCTGCCAAATTTAATGCGGAGCACAGAATCTACGATTGGATTATCAGAATACTGCTTTTCATCTATCTGCTCAAATTCCATGCACATCGCACCGATTTTCTCTGAAAGTTCCTGCCCATCACTATTTTCCACCAGATGATACAGTTCATGCAATTTATGTTTCATATCGTGCTTTAACTTCTGCACTTCCTTATTCTGTTTTTCTGCTTCTTCATAATAGATGTCTTTATAGTGCATTTCTTCCCTGTACATTGCATCCTCATACTGTTTTTGCACAAGATAATTAAAACGTTCCATCATATACAGCATAAAATAATCTGTCAGGACAATGGAAATTACAATACTGGCACACATAAGCAGGCTTTTTTCACCGCCAGCTTCCAATGACAAAAGAATAACAAAGCAACAATTCAACACCGTAAAGGTAAATACCATAACCAGCACACCCAAAATTTCTCTTGGAAAGTCGGCAATCTGCATCCCTTTCTTTGAAATCAATTTTGACAGAATATACATCACATTTCCACGAACAAAGCTGCATATTACCATTACAAAATAATATTTATAACTTTCGCCCACATGAAAATTCATCGCATGGAGTAACAGCAAGGCTACAGGTTCAAACAGCATTCCAATACCCATGAATGTCACAATATTTATAATTCTCGTCCACATTCCTGATTCATAATAAAATGATAACAGTATAAGCACAATCAAAAGAGTCGCAAGATTCAGATACGGATTTTTTATGTTGCTGACAAATGTCCATATAATTGCAGCAATGGTAAATCCAGCCCATATCCATACCTTTGATACTGGTTTCATTTTCTTATTGGAATGAAAATAATACATAAACACTGCCAGATCAAACAGGCTGATGGCAAAGCGTATCACATATTCCATCCTTAAACCATCCTCCTTACAAACTCCATATGTTTTTCTTTTAAATTCTGCTTATGGGAACGAGCAATCAGAAGTCTTTCTTCATTGTCCATCACTACTTCATCTCCCTCAATCGCCCTGATATGCCCAAGATTGATGATATATGATACATGAATATGGGCAAAGACCTTATCATCAAGCTGTTTCCATATTTCTTCAGTTGTCATATTTGCCTTGAAATTTTCTGAGATCGTATGTATCACTGCCTGACGACCTTTCTTCTCAAAATACACAATATCATCGCAGCTAATACGAAACTGATTTTTTCGGAACTGAAAGACAAAGTCACGCTTTATCATATGAAGATACTGCATGGCTTTTAAAAGGACGGACTCCAGCTTTTCCACTGTAATCGGTTTAGAAATATAGTCAAAGGTAATAACCTCAAAAACATCCATAACATACTGCGTATATCCAGTCAGGAATACAAACAATGCTTTGGCATCTATTTTCCGGATTTCTTTTGCAAGCTGCAAACCATTCATCTCCGGCATTTCAATGTCAAATATATACAGATGATACATTTCCCCATCATCTATAACATGCTTCAGCAACTCCTTCGCTGTAAAATACACTTCATAAGAAAACTGGTACTGCACTAACTTATCAAAAGCACTTTCCAGCATTTCTACATCTGTTCTGCTGTCATCACAGACCGCAATATTAAGCATAACACTTCCTCCTTTTCGGGCTTGGAAGTAGGAAGCACTTCAATTTATCTAATCAACTTAGATAAATAAGCCAGCACACGGTCAAAAAAATCATTTCTCTGCTCCTTTGTGCTGTTCGCAACATAGTAATCCAGATTAAAATCTTTCATACTGCTCTCACCTGTTATCAGATATGTAGGATCAATTCCATATTTATGATAGAGTGTCAACACTTTATCTACAGATATTCCCGTTATACCCGCCTCAAGCTTTCGATAATGTTCTACTGTAACATCCAATACATCCGCAATTTCTGACTTTTCGAGGTTCATATTCAGTCTTGCCTCTCTTAGTCTCTTTCCTATCTGTATATTGGCATCTTTTCTTCCTGTGTCCAAGATTTTGCACCTCTTTTCCATGTTAATCATATCAATGGGACTTTGATTCTCATAGTCCAGAAAACAACCCAACGCACATCATTTTATGCTCGTAAGTAGGTTAATTTGTGCTTTTATTAAAAAAACGAATGGCACATCTGATACCATTCGTCTTTATCTGCTCTATATTCTGTTGTAAATTCTATTAGCGGACAGTTTTTGGCTATTTATCATATCCATCACTGCATTTCTTTTACTCTGACATCCACTGTATTTTTAAAATTTTCAATCTGATGTGAATACTGTTCATTCATAAGCGTGGAATGAATCATAAAATCCGCTGTTGCAATATTATTTGCAATCGGTATATTTTGGATATTTGTAAAATGGCAAAAGCCACATAAATTTTACTTTTTTGCAAGTAATTTCATAGCTATATCATTAAGCTTTTTCATATAAAAACCTTTTTATTTTTCTTTTATATCGACAAGCATCTTATAATATTTCACCTTTTCTGCACGAAGTAAGATTTTTTTGCACGAAAAGCATAAAGATGCATTAAAGACATTAAAGCATAACGTTTTTCTTAATATAAAAAATCTTAGTTTCCTGCTCGATAAAATCAAAAGAATTATACTTCGTGCAATAAATGCGTATTTCGTGCATAGAGAGTGTAAATTTATATTTCTGTATGCTATTATTTTCCAAATAATGTGCATATATATTGAAATTTGTTCATTAGTGGAAGGAGAATTACAATTATATGAAGAAAATTAAGAAAATAATAGCTATTTTATCATTAGCCATGATGCTTGGAATAACTACCATTCCTAATTACGCTTATGCAATGCCATCTGAAGAAAATGCGGCTATAGATACAGTGGCAGCATATGTTAAGGAAAATGCAGAAGAATTTAGTGATGAAAGAACCCCTATTGAAACCATTTATTTTGCAATAGATAAGAATGGAGAGATGACCATAATATCTGGTGAGACAGAAACATATAAGCTGGTTGAGGATGTTATTGTAGGAGGCTATATGTTTTTTGATGATGGGTTAAAAGGAGTTAATCATTACTATGAGGTACAGATGACCGCAACTGTAATAGATAAAAGCGACTATTTTACATATCATAGTTTATCTGTAAAGCCTAAAAATAATTCATCATATTTATCTGCTGTTTCAGCATCTCATGCAAGCTATTTGAGAAAAACTACTGTAAGTGATGCTAAACAGTATTATTATGCTGGAAGTACACCGAATAATCCATATGTATATGTTAAATCCAGTTTTTCGGTAAATGGAGACACAAGCTACTCAATTCCAGAAAAGAAACTTACTAATCCTATAAAGTAAAAACTTAATTTTGTTATCCAATTGGATTGTTGCATTCTGTGATTGCGAATTAACAAGTCAGATTATAGAAAACTCATGAACTTAATAACAGTATAGTTTGCACATTATTTTGCCCACCTATATAATTAATATAGGTGGGATTTTATAGACATTATTTTGATTGGAGATTAAAATGATTGAGATTGTTTTTGATGAAGGAATTGCAGCTAATTTACGAGTCATTATGCGACAATGTAAAAGAGAACCAGAAAAAATAATTACATATATGAACGAAAAAGGACAGGCAAGTGATGTAGCATTGAATGATATATTGTGTTTGCAATTATATCTTGATAAAGGACCCATAAATTGTTGTTTGGATAGCAATTGTAGGAAGAAATTCATTGAAGAAATATATTATGAACATTATTCATATATTGATAATCTAAATAGATTTAAAAAAATAAAAAGGCTTGCGAACGAAAAAAATGCATTCAGAATATGGGTGGATAACTTACCTTCTTCCTTATTGGGATTATATTGTGTTTGTAATGAACTTAAAAATTGTAATGTTAATATTTATGTGATGGATATAAATGTATGTGTTGGAGGCTATGGCAATATTTTTTCTTGGACACAAGTGGAGGCAGAAATTATGCTTGGTTTATTGAAGGAAGCGAAAAAATTAACACGATATGAACTAAACGAATGCATAAATAGTTGGAATAAAAATATTAATTCTAACTGGAATTTGAGAAGCTATATCAATGGAAGCATTGTAAGAATACATGATAACTTTTTTGATGATATTATATTAGGCGTATTTTGTGAAAATAAGATTACGACAATCAATAAAATAATTCAGAATCTTTCAGAACATTATTTGGCATGTATAGATGATTATTATATTATTTATAGAATTAGATACTTAGTTAAAAAAATAAGCTGTCCATAATAAAAAATAACAGTAACGCATATTTGACATTAGTACAAAAGAATTTTTAATAAAAATTTTATTTCACTTTAAATTTGTCCGTTTAAGAAT
This sequence comes from Roseburia inulinivorans DSM 16841, assembly GCF_000174195.1. Taxonomy (GTDB): domain Bacteria; phylum Bacillota; class Clostridia; order Lachnospirales; family Lachnospiraceae; genus Roseburia; species Roseburia inulinivorans. The sequence continues at coordinate 4,744 of NZ_ACFY01000158.1, forward strand.
AATCAATGATTTTTGGTGCGCCGTACTCGTTCAGATACCGGGCTATCTGATTAAGATTGCCGCTGATCCGCCCGTACTCGGCTGCTAACCAGCCGACAGCGGCAAGCAATTCATCATTAATAGCGGACACATGGATAACGTGGCGGATAGTCGCCCGCTAGATAGCCTGCCGCAAAAACAGATATTAGGGGAAGTGATTTTTTCTCACTTCCCCAGCAACATCTTATTTCCAGTTATAAATGCTGGTATACCATTTATATGTTCTTGTTCCTGTTACATAGGTGACATCACTACCGCTATCTTTTTTGGTAAGGGTTATGCTACTACTTTGCCACGGATTTAATACAGTATATTTTGAAGAACTATATCCAATTAGAGTTAAAGCGTGGTATTTTTTCCTTCATCAGATTTCCGCTGCATTTGCATATATATTGGGCGATAACCATTGATTTCTGTCTTAACTGATGAATAGCTTAGAGGGTTTCCAGACTTGGGAGATAACCCATGATTTTTTGCAACAGAAATAACTTCTGAATTAGTTAGTCCTTCATTTTTAGGCAGAGCCTAACGCTTCTTTTGTAACACCTTTTGCTGTTAAAGAAGTTCCCTTTTTGTAGTTAATAATCGCAGCAGTAACCGCAGCACCGCACCATTCTTTCTGTGTACCATTAAAAGTCCCGTCATCTGTTTGAGGAACGCATACAACGCCTAACGGACTAGGATTGCTTGATTCCATAAGGGAAATACTATTTCCATCTGTTTCTGAAAGTACATTTGTAATATTAACAATATTACCAGTAATACTTTCATTCATCAAAGAAACGGTATTTTCAATTTCACTATCCGGTGTAAGTGGCTCTACAAAATCATTTACTACTGCAAAAAATCCAGCATTATTGGAAACTAGACTAATAGGAGAACTTTGAGAGCTTACATTCTGTAATTCATTTAACTTTTCAGCCATTAAATTTTCGTCAAGCTGTGTGTAATATTCACCATTTTCGTCATAGATGGTGAGCATTGCAAAAATTTCACCATTTTCCATAACAGGAAAATCGTAAATTCGGTTAGTACCATCAGATTCTTGAATATTAATAGGATAGCCCAAAGTATATTGTGCTTCTCCCGCATTAATTCCGTTAGAACTTAAATGATGGGAGAGAAATTCGGGGAACTCCTCTTTTGCATATTCAAGAATTTCTTCAGGAGTTTCTTCAGTGACAACATAGCACCCACTGGTATTTTCTGCTGCAAAAGCAGATATACTACAAACTCCTAATATAAGTGTTAAAGATAATATACCAGAAATAATTTTTTAAATTTCATAATTGTACCTCATTTCTAATTTAGTTTTTTTAACAAGCAAATCCTATAAATACATTGGAATCGCCCTTTTCAAAACAACGTACATATCAAATTAAAAATGATGGTTTTAGAATACCCTCTTTAGCCCTAAAACCATCATTGAAAATCATTTCTTTAAATCGATCCGATTTCCATTCCTATCTACTATGTAAATATATGTAGGGGGAGTATCTAAAGCTGATCCGCTTAAATACAAATAAAAGCCGTTCGGTAACTCGTATTGATAAATATAATTCCCACTTCCTATATCTTGATAGGTATATTTTTCAAAATCTTCCCATGTGACGTTGTTAATACCTTTTGATTTAATTATAGAATTGACAATATCCATTGATAAATGGGAAGTAGATGATTGATGTACGAAAAACACTCCTATCACCAAAACAATCAATACTATAAATATACTAACATATCTTTTCATCATCTATTAGTATATTTTACTAAATAATATCCGCAAAATGTGGAATAATTTAGTCCTGAGCCATAATTTCGGTCACAAGATTGAGGGTCTGTAATTTTCTTTCCACTTGCATCAACATTAGAAACTTTTAAATAACCTTGTTTATGCGACCAATAGCCATCTCTATTTTGTACATACCAGTGATAATCAGAATTAGGAGCGATAACTAAGGCAACTTTGTATTGATTCTTTCCCGGAGTTGCATTTTTACTTGAATTTGTAATTTCACGTCCGCTACCTAAATATGGACCATCAGCTTTAACAGCTTTTTCAATCGCACTTTTTGTTAAAGACGTATAACGCTTACCTGATGGATCGCCTGGCTGTAATTTGCCTTCTGTTGTTTTTAATACGTCCATAGCGTAAGCATAGCAATTTGCCCGTCTAATGTTTTCATCTTTATTCCAATAATCAGGATTATAGACAGGCTCATATCCACTTGTTGGAAGAAGCGAAGTTTCAAGTGGCATAGGAATGTCAATATCTAAAGCTGTGGCATCAACGGTTGTTGTGGTTGTGCATGGAGTAGGTGATGCCAATTCCAATGGCTCATGACTTACCATTTCCTTTAAATCATCAGATAAGCCATTATACCATTCTAACCAGTCAAGAGTTTCTTGTGATAACTCGGTTGCTTTGAAGGACCGCCCATTGTAAACAACTGAATCATCAGTGTCATTTGCTGCAAAAGCGACTGTTGACATCATAAGGGTTAACGTCAACATCGTAGCAATTACTGATAAAAACTTTTTCATAAAGTTTTCCTCCTTTCAAAAATCCAGACTAACCGCACTATCAAACAGCTTTTATTTATAATTATAATACCACACAAATCGACATTTGTAAATACAGGATACTGAATATAATTTCCAATAACTTGAAATATCTTTATTTTTATGCACAATATCCAAAATTAACTGTAAATTTTGAGTTTATTTTTTTTCCACAAAAGATTTAGGAATAGTGGGCTGCTACCTATGAAATTCTTGTGTATTACTTTACCGCACATGAGCATTAAATGCTGGAATGTCAGTCAAGGTAAGGATTCCAGCCTTAACTGACAATTCTTGCATTTGATATAATCAGAGAACAATTCACCGAAACACCTACACAGTTTTTTTCCACTCATAATGTCAAAATAACTTCCACATCTCTTCTAAATTCCAGTCGGCTATTCTTATTGTCTTAATTTAAATACCGAAACCATACCACTAAGTGTAGTAGCCTGAGCTGTAAGTTCTTCACTTGTCGCTGATGTTTCCTGTGCCGCAGCCGAATTATTCTGAACAACTTCAGCAATTCTTTCTGCGGTTACCTCTACCTGTTCCATACTGTCTGCCTGTTCAATGGAAATTTCTTTTATTTTTTCGCACTGTCTGCAATCGCCTGTATGCCATCCACAACTTCTCTCAATGAAGTTGAGGCTTTCTCTGCATACATATTTCCATCTCCAACCTCATGAATAGCCGCTTCAATAAGTGCTTTTGAATCCACCGCTGATTTTGCACTCTGTTCTGCAAGGTTTCTGATCTGATCCGCAACAACAGCAAAACCTTTTCCGGCTTCTCCGGCTCTTGCTGTCTCAATCTAAGCATTTAATGAAAGAAGATTTGTCTGGCTTGCAATATCTTCAATCTGTGTGATAATTGCTCCTATCTTCTCAGAGGTTTCATTTATGCGTGACATAGCCTGCACTAATACTTCCATATCTCCACGACTGCCTTCTGCAATCTCCGCATACTTATAGGCTTCATCGTAAGCTGTTCCCAATTCTTCTGCTGTTGTTTTTATTCCGCTTGTAAGTTCATTGATAGTTGCCTGCATTTCCTCAACCGATGCCGCCTGATCCGTTGCGCCTTCTGCTAAAGACTGTGCCGCTTCTGCAAGATTTGTGGAACCTGTAAGAACCTGCCCCGATGCATCATCTACCCCTCTTACAGTTGTATCAATCTCCTCATTCATTTTTCTTATGCCTGTCAGCAAACCGGTAAATGCTCCTGTATATACTTCCTCACACTCTGTATCAATCGCAAAATTACCATCTGACATTTCATTTAACATTCTGCCAGAATCTTTAATGATAACTCTGATTCTGTCTGACATTGCAGATACACCAGACACAAGTTCCTTAATTTCATCCTCAGACTCAACCGTTGGAAGTGGAGAATCTATGTCACCCTCTGCAAATGTAATAAATCTGTCCTTTAATTCATTTAATGGTTTTTCAATGCTCTTTGATATTGCAACAGAAAGACTGTTTGAATAAATCGTTGATACTGCAATTACAATTATTATAATTGTCAATGCAGCTATCATAATCGTTCTCAACTGTGCACGTTCAGCATTTCCCAATGAAATATTCAAAGCCATAAGTTTCTGTAAAGCATCATTCAACGCCTGATACTTTGGTGCTGCTTCATCGGTCATCATCTGCTGAGCCTGTAATGATTTCGCAGTATCAGTCGTTGCACCGACCTCAATTACTTTTGCATCCACTTCCTTATACTCTGCCCATGCTTTATCAATAGCGTCCATGCAGGCAGTTCCCTCTTTTGTTATCATTGTTGGGCGTATTTTTTCCAAATATTCCTCAAACGATTTAACAGCCTGTTCATGCTGTTCTTTCATACTTTCAATGAGACTATCTGAATCATAACCTACAATACCTCTTGAGGCAGCCCTTACTTCCGCTGATTCATTCATTGCCATAGCAATGTCTCCCTGTGGATACGCATAATTATCCAGTATCGTTCCATAGTTGTTTATCGTATAAAGCATAATCACTACAACCAGTGCTGATAATATTCCAAAAATGAGAATAATCTGTCTGAAAGATTTTTTCAGTCGTGCACCAATCTTCATTTTGTTAAGTTTCTTAAACATTTGTCTTGTCTCCTTCCTAATGGATAAAATGGTTCTTTGTTGTCCCATCAATATGTATATATACAAGTCAATATATGACCGTACATCAAGGTGGTTTCAATATAAAAGGCACATTTCAATTATGCACTAACGCATAACCAAAATGTGCCATATACAATCAGATCATGCCAAAAGAAACAGACTTATTCTGTCTGTCTGTCTGTCTGTCTGTCTGTCTGTCTGTCTGTCTGTCTGTCTGTCTGTCTGTCTGTCTGTCTGTCGAGATTATATGTATCAGCCTGCATATATGCAACCCATTTCTGTGTTTTTTTCGTATAAAATTTATTACTTGCAAAATTTTATACATAACCACAGTCCATCTATCTTACTCAAAGGATAACTTATTCCTCGATAAATTACTCGCCATTTCTTGCATTTTTTTATATTTTCGCCATTTTTTGCCTGCTATTAAAACAAATAAAAAGGACGCAGGATTTTACTCCCACGCCCCTAAACTTATCTGGCTTTATCTTCTCTGACTTTTGGCAGCTCCTTCCCCGCCGTTTCCTGCTTTGCCTCCGATGTCTTTCTTGCCTCAAAAGCATCTGCATTATACTTGTACTCCTGTGGTTCAGCTACCATCGGTGAATAGATGATCTCTCTTTCTGTATCCGGTGCTTTCTGTTCCTTATCCTTTGTCTGCTCCATACGCTTTTCCTTATCAAGCTGCACATTCATAGCCAGATTATCCAGCTTATCAATCGAAGCATCCAGATGCAGCTCCATTGATACAAGCAATTTTCTCACTGCTTTCATAGGGGCAAGTGCCGCCTTTGTGAGAGGGTGTTTCTGTTCCTTCTGTGAATAATCCATCTCCGGTTTATCTGCAAAGGTACGGAACGCATTGTTTACGGTCTGACCAGCTTCACGGAATCCCTTTGCAAGAAGTGCTGTCCTTGCAATATCCCTGTCTGTAGATACAATCGTATCTTTTACCACTGTTCTGACATTGAGAAGTCTTTTCTTAATTCCTACAAATTCTGTCACCCTGTAAAGTGCCGCCCTGCCCTTTGCCTTTGTTTCATCAACAATATTCTTGGCAGTAGATTTTACCTGTACCTTTATCTCAGATACCTGTGACTTTATCTGCTCACATCTGGCATTGAGTCGCTCCTGTGCTTCTGTTAATGCTTTTTTTGCATTATTGATAAGGGTATCTTCCTGCATTTTCTTGATTTGGTCCTGCATACTGGTAAGTTCTTCTGTCATAGACGCAATCTTTTTCTCCAGACCATCCACATAGGTGCATATCTCAAATACATCATTTGCCGGCTCTTTCATAGCATTCTTTTTTAATAGGTCAAGAAGTTCCCTTATGATCTCCTCATTGGTAAGTGTCTTTTCTGCTTCCATCTGCTTTTCCTCCTTATAAACGGGGCAGCTCCTGCCGCCCCTTAACCTTAATTATCGAAAGGGAGTATCCTTTTTCTCCCTGTCGGGATTTCCGTGGTTCTGTTCGGCATTCTCCCTTGCTTTTTCGTTGCTCTTATCCTTTGCTTTCTCATATTCCGAGATAATCTCATTATAGAGTTTTTCCCTGAAATCCTTTGTGACCGGATAGCAGACATCCTGGTAGATTGGTTTTCCCTGCTCATCCACCTGCTTTGTCTTATAAGATGGCATTGATACAAAGATTTTCTCTTTGCCCTGCACGATATTGATGTTATTTACAATGAAACTGTTTTCAAAGTAAATACGGGCAAGTCCCTTGATGTTACTGCCTTCCCTCTCATAAGGTGTCACAGTTACGGAAAACTCAGGCATTTCCTGTGTTCTGTCCTGCTTCTGTGTCTCCTCTTTCTCCGGTTCCTTGATTCTTGCATAAGCATCAAGGATATTGGTATAGAGTTCCTCACGAAACTCTGCTGTGATAGGATTGCACACATCCTTATAGATCACACCATTGCTTTCATCACGCTCATTGGAGCGGTATCTAGGCATTGATACGAAAAGTTCTCCCTTGTCCTTATTCTCAAGGATTGCAATATTGGTAATCTTAAATGAATCACCGAATACCACTGTTGCAAATCCTTTGATATTGCTGCCCTCTTTTGCTCTTACTTCGTTTACCTTAATTGAATACTTCATATACTATTCCTCGCTTTCTTTTTGTTCTTTGTTTTGCTCCGGTATGATAAGCTCACACCAAAGCTGTTCTATCTGTTCACAAGACAATCTGCCATTTAACCAGTTGCCAAGTGTAACGACCATTCCGTCCTGCTCGTAGTAGAGCCACTCCTGTGTTTCAATGTTCCCCTCATACACGATAGTCACATCAAAATCAGGCATAAATAATCCTTCCTCTGCATCCCATACACAGGCTATTCCCTGTCTGAGTGTCAGATTCAGGCTTTCGACATACACAGACCAGCCGCTTACGACTATCTGAAAGTCATCATCAATCTCTGCAATATCGTCCTGAGTGTCGATCAGCTCCTCCATTTCCGATACAGCTTCTTCTATCTCCCCCAGTCGGTATCTCTTATTCATCTGCCGCCTCCTTATATCTGCACCTGACAACAAAACGCATTGTTCCCTGTCCCGGCATTCAGCATTTCACTTCCGGTTTCTTCCATTACTGGGTATCTGATATCTATTCCCGGTATCTCAATAATGCCGATGATACTGCCTTCTTTAAGAATGGCTTTCTCCTCTTTACTAACGGTGGTTTGCTCTTTCTCAACCTCTGTCCTTTCATCCTGCTTCTCCTCCAATGTCTGCTCAAATTCATTTATGAGCTGGTTCGTGTTTCTCTCTCCGGTTGTACACCAGAAAAAAGGGACTGCCATAATGGCAATCCCTGCTGTAATCAGTAGTCCTGCGACCACTTTCCTTATACTCATAGAGTTTCACTCCTATCTTTTCCTGTTTCTGTCTGGCATATAGATTCCCTTATCCTCTGCAACAATACCCGCATTTTCTATTCTGTCCTCAGACTTTTCTTCGTCCAGTCCGCCAAGATCTGCGTCCATAGCTTTTGCATTCTCAAGGTCAAGCTGGGCATTTAATTCATACTGCCTTGCAAGTTTTTCTTCCAGTTCTGCACTATATGCAAACGGCTTGTCATACTCCGCCTTTGAAGCCTCAAGATCATTTTGGTACTGTTCAATCTTCTTTTCCAGAAAATCAACATTTTCGTGAAGTCCGTTGAACAGGTTCTCCAGCTTTACCATACTTCCCACCGGACTTGTGGAAAGTTCTGCCTTGTATTCCGTCTTTCCACGAAGCACCATATAGTTGATACTGAGGAAATTCTTTTCCACCAGAAGCTCAAAGCCGTGAAACTTACCGACTGGAGTGGTTTCGCCTGTCTTACATTTGCTGATTGCTTCAAGCATTACGGTTCCACCATCCACTCGCTCTGTATAAGTTGCATTGCCTATGGTAATGGCAAAATCCGGGTTATCAATCAATTCCTTATCCCTTGCCTTTATATCCTCCCTGACATTGGCAAGTTTCTCTGTCGCAGTTTTGATGAGTTTTGGATACTTGATCATAAAATTATCCTGCAATCCGTATCTCTGATTATCATAAGACGCCTTTAAGAGCTTTAATCTCTGGACATCATTGTCAACCTCCATCTTTTCCCTGATTAAAGGGTTGCCTGTAGCAACCGCCTTAATCTCCGCATAAGAAAGTGTTGCCTCATCAATGTCCTCACAGCTTCGGCTCACTGCCTTGCTTGTCATAACCTGACTGATGAAACGCTGCTTGTTTTCCACAAGTGACCAGTTGTATGCATCAAAGGTTTGTTTTGTAACATATCGGTAGATTGCCACCTCATCGTTTTTATTTCCCTGTCGGATACCTCTGCCTTCCCTCTGTTCAATAGAAGAAGGCTTCCACGGGCAATCGACATGGTGCATTGCAACAAGGTGTGTCTGTACATTAACTCCGGTTCCGCACTTATCTGTCGAACCGATAAGGACTTTTTTCTTACCTGTCCTCATTTCCTTAAAGAGTGCATCCCTCTGTGCGTCTGTTTTTGCATCGTGAATAAATGCTATCTCCTCCGCAGGGATACCATACTTGATAAGTGACTCCTTCAGATAATCATAAATCGTAAAGTCCTTGTCCGGTCCCGGTGTTCCAATATCTGAAAAAATAAGCTGACAGCCTATATGACCATCAGCATTTCCTTTTACATATTCTTTCCAGACATTTTCCGCTACCTTATTGAGCTTTCCGTCCGGGTTGTTCGGTGCGTCCTTATCAATCAGTCTTGCGTCTGTTCCAAGAAGTCTTGCTTCGTGCGTAATCTTTAAGAAGTTGTCAACACTTGGATCAACACCCCCGCCCCTTATCCTTTCTGCTCTTACAACAAATTCTTCCATTACCTGCTTCACATACCAGTCCGGCTCCGACTCCACGATGATAGGCTTGCCGCCACGCAGAGCTGGCACATCAAGGTCAAGCATATCCGCTGTCTGCACATCGGCAACCTCACGGAAGATGTTCATAAGCTCCGGCAGATTGGTAAACTTATTGAACCTGCTCTTGAAACGGAAACCACTGCCCTCAACCGTAAGCTCCAGTGCCGTTGTTACTTCTCCAAAGTTAGCCGCCCACGAGTCGAAATGATGAATTCCCATCTCCTCAAGTGCCGATTTCTGCAAATAAAGCTGCATAACATACATCTCACACATCGTGTTGCTTATCGGTGTTCCGGTAGCAAATACAATGCCCCTGCCATCATTTATCTCTGATAAATACTGGCATTTAAGCTGCATATCCGTTGACTTCTTAGCCCCACTACTGCTGATTCCCGACACATTATTCATCTTTGAAAAAATGGCAAGGTTCTTAAAATTGTGTGCTTCGTCTACCATAATAGAGTCAACACCCAGCTCCTCAAAGGTAATGAGGTCATCTTTCCTGCTCTCATCGGTCAGGGATTTAAGCTGTTCCTCCAGCTTTTTCTTCTGGCTTTCCATCTGCTTTACGGTCCAGCGTTCCCCGTTCCGCTCCTTCATATCATCAATCGCATAGGTGATCTCATTTATCTGTTCATTAAGCATTCGCTCCTTTCTCTCTGCCGAAATTGGAATTTTCTCAAATTGCGAGTGCGACATAATGATGCAGTCATAATCGCCTGTCGCAATCCTTGATACAAACTGCTTTCTTCGGCTCTTTTCAAAATCACGCTCCGTTGCAACCAAGATGTTTGCTGACGGGTAAAGCCTTAAAAATTCACTTGCTGTCTGCCCGATAAGCGGCTTTGGCACTACCATAATTGTCTTATTGGAAAGTCCGAGCCTTTTCTGTTCCATACACGCAGCCATCATTTCAAACGACTTTCCGGCTCCGACGCAGTGGGCAAGCAGAGTATTTCCTCCCATAAGGATTCGTGCCACCGCATTTTTCTGGTGCGGTTTTAATTCAATCTCAGGGTTCATTCCCGGAAATTGCAAATGGCTTCCGTCATACTCACGCAGGCGGATATTATTGAAGGTTTCATTATAATATTCCACATACTTCTGTCGGCGTTCCGGTTCTGCAAATAACCATTCCTTGAACTTCTCCTTGATCATATTTTGCTTTTCCCTTGCAAGCATTGTCTCATTTTTGTTGACTTCATAATGGTACTTGCCCTCACCATCATCAATCCTGTCCCTGACAGTGACCGTTTTTAAGTTCAGGGTATCCTCAAAAATAGAATAAGCGTCCATTCTGCTTGTACCATAAGTTTTCGTTGCCGCCACGGAATGTTTATCCATACTTTTGTTCTCAATGAACCATTCCATACTCATTTTATTCAAGTGTACCTGAATACCGGAATTATAATACTCCGTTCTGATTGCCCTTGCCCTTTTTGGTGTATTAAGCAGCTCATAGATAAACTGTTCATAATCAAGCGGTTCAATCCAAGTTGTACCAATCTTTACATCTATATCCGAGGCTTCAATCCATTCCGGCTGAACTTTCTCTAAGGCTGCGGCATTGGCGGCAAATCTTTCTGCCTGCGGATTATCGGTATCCGCCGCCATTGCCTTTGCAACACGCAGCTTATCCCTTACATTGCCTGACAGATATTCATCTGCTGTCTCCCAGCCTGCGTCCGGGTTATTTTCATTGTAACGGTCAGGATTAAGAAAAATAATTCCATCGAGTTCCTTTATGAGAGTATCCCTGTCTGTTTCATAAATGGAGAGCATATAAGGAATATTTACATATCCAAACTCATTGACCGATACATTAAGAGCCTCAACTGCAGTTTCTACCCTGTCCACCACGGACTTTGCTTTAATCGTCTGCTTATAAAACATATCAGCCTTCTTCACCTCCCCGTCCTCATTTACTTCTTCAAGACTGCAAAGAAGCGGATAATCGCTGTCATCCCTGAACGCTGTACGGTTTGCTTTGGAAGTGATTGCTCCATACTTTCCAACGAATTTATCATATTTTACATTCAAAAGCTGCTGTTTGTCTGCAAGCTCCTCATCACTACAGCCCTCCATCTGGATATCAATCAGCTCTCTTGTTATCTGTCTGATTTCATCAAGGCTCTTAATACGCCCCTCCGCTGTCGGTGATACTTTCTGCCTTACCATCTCTGAATTTTCCCTGTAGTAAAGTTTTCCTTCAAAGAATGTGTAAGTATAATTTCTGACATCCGGATCAGCGGGAATGACTTCCTCTGTCTGTTCCTCATTCTCTGCCAGTCTCTCAAAATCTGTCATCTGTGCTTTGATGTTACTGATTGCCATATTGAGTGCTTCATACAGATTGAAGTTCTCATCATTATTCACACAGACGGTATATTTGCTGTCCTGTCCGAACATCCTTGTATCATACTGCATTGTACCAAGCATCATCTCCGGGTGCTCTGCAAAATAGGAATTGACTGCTATGCCATCACCTGTGACACCAAGATGTACCCAGTCAGGCTCTATATCAATTTTTCGCTCTCTTTTCTGTAAAAAAAGAATGTCCGCAGTCACCTCAGTTCCTGCATTATCCTTAAATGCAGTATTCGGAAGTCGGATTGCTCCCACAAGTTCTGCCCTCTCAGCCAGATACTTTCGTATAGTCGGATTGCTCTTATCCAGTGTTCCCTTTGTGGTAATCACTGCAACCATACCTCCCGGTCTTGCCTGATCGAGTGCTTTTGCCAGAAAATAATCGTGAATACGGAAGTTATACTTGTTGTACTTTGGATCGAATATCTTATAATCTCCAAATGGCACATTTCCCATAACAACATCAAAGAAGTTATCCGGATATGTGGTGTTTTCAAATCCTGTAATACTGATATTGGCATTCTGGTAAAGCTGTTTTGCTATTCTTCCCGATATGCTGTCCAGCTCCACTCCGTACAGCCTGCTTTGCTGCATTGGTGCTGGCATACTTCCGAAGAAATTACCGATACCCATAGACGGCTCCAAGACATTTCCGCCTTTAAACCCAAACTGCACAAGGGCTGAATTGATACACGTTGCAATCTCCGGCGAAGTGTAAAAGGCATTATTTACAGTTGCTCTTGCCGCACTGTATTCCTCATCGGAAAGAAGCTCTTTCAGTTCTGCATACTCTTTGCTCCACGCAGCATTATTCTCATCAAATGCCTGTGACAAGCCACCCCAGCCGACAAACTTTGATAAAACTGTCTGCTCCTTTGGTCTGGCAAGTCTGTTTTCTGCTTCAATCTGCTTTAGTGTACGGATTGCGTCAATGTTCCACTGGTATCTGGTCTTTGCACCGCCCTTTTCTGTTTCCCACAGGTTATAGTGGAAATTGAGTTTTGTCTGGTCTTGTGTTTTTTCTTTTCCACGCAGACCTTCCACTGGCGGTAATACTTCCTGTGCAGGTGTTTCAGGGGCAGCCTCCTGTGGTTCGGTATCCTTCTGTGGAATATCTGCCGATACATTCTTATCCTCATCAGAAATTATACGACCATCCGTGTCAATCTTGGTATTCAAGCCATATGCAATCGCCCGTTCTCTGGTTTTAAGACGGCTTTCTCTCACACTGTCCTCAATATCAAAGAACTTGCGATAAACAGGATTCATCTTTTCCCTGTCAATCTTATTTTTTATGGTCTGATAGATTGCCTTCTGGTCCTCTCCACAGTACAATGGCTGTTTTACCATATAGGATAAGATTTCATATACCTCACGCCATGATACGGTATCCCCTGCCCTCTCTCCATTTCTGTTTTTGTAGCTTACTTTCACATCTGCACTGCTTAAAGTGTATTCTGTGAGTCCATACTGATTATTGCAATATGCCTTTCTCTCACCCTGAACATTTCCCATCGCTATCTCACAGATCAGTTCCAGCTTATTCGGCATAAATGCAAAATCCGATTGCACCACATCCATAAGGAAAGCACGGAATGGTGTGTAACAGCTACATTCTGACACAAGTATCTCAATGGCATCTCTTAAATCTTTATCCATTGCAGCTACACGGTCAGCATAATCAATCGGCTTGATATACCGTAACTCAGCCGCCTTTCTGTTTACAGCATAACTGTCAGGCTCATCAGGAATAGCATAATCATCAATTTCTGATTTCTCCTCCTGCGTATCAACTTCACGGTACTCTGCGTCAATGACTTCATCATCTTCACGAAGTCCGTCCATTGCAAGCTCATCAATACGAGGTGTCTCCGACTGGTATTCTCCGGTAAGGATAAGTACACCGATTTCCTTTTCGACATTCTTCCACGAAACGTATCCTTCTACTTCTCCATCTTCATCTTTCCATTGGATACGAAGTCCCGAACCGTGAAATGTGTCATACCCGTGCAAGCCTAGACCGTCAAGCGGCCAGCTTGCACCCCCCTGACCATATTCTGCCTTGATACGCTTTGCTCTGGTTCCTGCGTCTATCTCTGTCTGATAGATTTCACACACCCTGCCTTTTCCACCGACAAAGCCAGTTCCTTTCATAAGTATCTCTTTTACATACTCACTTGGTACACTCTCTGCTTTCTTTGGATTAAGGTAATTATATTTTCTGGCAAGGGCAGCCTTTTTATCCTCCTCGAACTGACGCATAAATTCATTGTGTCTGGTTTTCTCCGGCTGCTTCACACCAAAACTTGCCTGCCCGTTTTGGTCGAAAAAAAAGGAAGCCTGTGTATATTCGGCTTCCTTACTGACACCCAATGAGTTAATCTCATCAAGCTCTCTATTTAATTCTTCCTGTGTTTCTAATGAAACTTCATCACGATCTGGTGGAGCACTACTTCCTCTGCCTGCATCTTCGCCTGCTCTCTTATCTTCCACATCTCCATTGTCGATGACGGATTCTGTGGCTTGTGCTTCATTAGATACTGTTCCTCCAACTGATCGTAAAGCTGGTTTGCTTCCTCCTCTACTGCCGACATCTTCTCGTACATCTTCCCGAATCTCATCAGTGTCTTGTACCTTGCCGGTTCGTTCTCCAGAAGATACTTCATTGCCATTCTCCCGTATCTGCCCAGCTTCGTTAAATCCTCTGTCTCGTCCGGCATTGTCAGCTCCGGATACAGCAGTCCGTCCACTTCCTTGTAAGTCATTGCTTCTAACATATGATATTCTCCTTTCGCTCTCAATCGTTTGTAAATTCCTACTAAATTCTCTAAGAACACTACAGGAGACATCGCATACAAGGGAACCAAGACGGTAAACTATCTCCTCATCTTTGATATTTACAATCTGACTGAAATCCTGTTCTTGCACAGATAAGTCAAATCCACATCTCGTCCCTACAGCATACATAACACTGGAATATACTAACTGCTCCATATCGCTATCCTGCTGTAAGCCCTTGCGTTTTTCGTTGAATTCCTTTATCACACTACCTGATAGCTGCATTAGTTCGGACATTCTATCCCCGAACTCCTCTTTTATTATATTCCAAACATTTGTTCCTGTAAACTGTTTTAGCGTATTTTTTAGTGATTCCCTGTCATCGCTTTTATACCGCTCCATCTGTCCTTCCGATACCAGAAAGTCTGCATAACTTTTCAGGTTTTCCCCCTCCAGATCCCAAGTCAGCTTCACATTCTTTCCGCCTGTATCACTGATATCGAAAATATATCTCATACGGGGATTAAGTGCCCTTGAGGGGAAGATAGCACAGCCCTTTGCTCCACGCTTTACATATCTTCCCACTTTCTTCCAAGTGTCATAATCTGCCATAAGGGTACTTTTCTCCGGTGATCTCTGAGCTGTTACCATAACGATATTATCAAATTCATAGCGATATAACTGACCAGCAACTTTTAATACATCTTTCCAGTTCTTTTCAGAACGGGTGATGTTGCTGATTTCTGAATCATATATCGCTTTGACCTTCATATCAACACTCATGTGTCACCCTCCTTTTACTTCAGTAATTCTGCAAACATTTCCTTAAAGAGCTTTGACTCCTCCCCGTCAAGCTCAATCACAAATTCTGCATCAACCGCCTGTCCATCACATTTGCCCTTTCCTTTTACAATCTTTCGCATAATCCTGAGAAGCACATAACACTGCTTTGACTTGGCTATGCTCTGCTTAAAGGCAAGTCCGTCGCTGTCAGCCGACTGCTGTGTCTCATAGACAATCACATTCAGCTTTCTGCTGATTTCCTCAACTTTCTCATATGGAATACTGACAGACGATTTTACCTCTCCCGGTCTTTCCCATTCCTTATGAAGTTCGTTTAATAAAAATTCCATATCCTTAATAACTGCTGTCTGCTCATTTTTCATCGTGTCTTTCCTCCATTTTCCTTTAATGAAGAAGGGAGCTGTTCTTCGCTGTATGGCGAAAAATCAACTCCCTTCATATCCTCCGCATCAAGGACTATCTGTTCTGAATAATACATATCCATTGCCTTGTTTATGGCATCGTCAAGTGACTCTGCCTTTACTGTCTCTACCCTTGAGAGAACTTCTTTTATCTCAATATCAAATTCTTTTTCCATTCGATATCAGCCTCCAATTCCATTTTTCCTCATCGGCTCTTTTTTCTTTTACCTGTCTTTCCTTAAAACCTTCATCATACTTTCCATCTTCAAGCCTGTCATAAAAATATTCCTCCTCTATCGTTCCAAATTCCTTATACATCTGGTGCAGGAAATCATTCTGCATATTTTTTGGAATATCATCATCCTTTGACAAATCCTGATAAAAATAAAACTTCTGCTTGAGTTTCGCCCTGTAATCATAAACATCTTTTATCTTTTCAGGTGTCCCGTATTCTCTTTTATATGCCTTAAAGTTGGTCTGCGAAAGTGTGGAACCAAGATAAATCCCGTGCTCCCACGATACCCCAATCGCTGTGTTATCCTTAGTTGGCTCCTCGTCTTTCGGATATCGCTTATACTCTGTTGCTCCAAGAGCAATCGTGAGAGAGCCGCTTTTCATATCCATTACCACAAGATTGCGTGGAGATAATGCTTCAAGTACCATATAATCGTGGTCATTAAAATTATGAAATGTCTGCCCTCTTTCAAATGTCCTGTCGCATTTTTCATAATGCAGGATAAAGTCATCTATCCAGCCTCTATCCGTCATTCCAATCTCATCCATCTTTGTAATACACTCTGGGGAACTTGTTGCCTTATCAAAGTAAAATTTCTTTGAATCATTATAATATCCTTGCAAAAAGCGTCCCAGTTCCACATCATCTCTACAGAATTTTGCAAAAACTGTAACATTTGCTGCCCTGTAATACTCTGTAAAACCTTCCGCAAGCGTTCTTCCAAGAAGCAGCATCTGATCTGCAAGCTCTGACATATCATCAATGGCAACGAACTTCTTATAATCTTCCAAAGTCATAAGCATATTTCTTTCTGTTCCCTTATAATTCTCCATTACAAGAATCATATCCTTTAAATCCATTCTTACCTCCTGTCCCAGAGAGGACTTTCGCCCTCTCTGCCAATTTTCTATGGTCTGCCAATTACTACAATCTTTCCAACACTTGCCACATCACGGTAAACTACGCCAACTCTTTCATTCAGGGCTTCTACCACCTTGCCATTGCCGACATATACTGCCACATGGCTGATATTCTTATATCTTCCGTTGTTTGTGAAACTGTAAAAGATAAGATCACCAGGCTGCATTTCATCATAAGATACGGTCTTTCCTGCTTCATCAAGTCCCTGTGCTTCTGCCGCTGCTGTAGTTGCTCCTCCATAACTGATATTCACATCTGCATCCTTCCATGAATAATACGCAAGTGAACTGCAATCATAATAATTGCCACTATCTCTTAATTCCTGACTGTAAGGATAACCCACTCTGTGAAGGGCATAAGAGCAGACTGCTTTCTGCCTGCTATCTGTAATACCACTGAGGATTGCATTTATTTCATCCTCTGTCATGGAACTTACTCCGGGGCTTCCACCGCCTCCACCGCTTCCACTTCCGGCATATCCAAGCTGTCCCATAAACTCCGGACTCATGATCTGCTCAAGCATTTCTACCTGATCAGAATTAAATCCATAAACAGAAATCATATCTCTGTATGATTTGAGCGTAACATTTACATACAGTACCGACTTCGTAACAGTTGTTACATTGCCATCTGCGTCTGTTTCCTCCACATCTTTTGTTCCACTACTTGTAGTATAAGAACACATATCATTTACTACAGTCTGCAACCACCCCTTTGATATATCATTCATAATTGTTGCAGTATCGCCTACACCATACTTGACCATGTAGACCGCCATAATGTCGTAGTAGTTACTTGGATTTTCATCCATTCCCTCATAATCTACATACACCAGTTCGCCAAAGTCATATCCGGTATGTTCATTCACTTTGGTATTCACATCACGGTTAAATTCAGACACATAAGCACTTGTAACTGTCTGCACTGTATCTCCTGACTCCAGCGGCGGTAAAAATAAGGCAAATGGTGAATTATAAAGAATCGCTATCACAGCAATAACCGGAACTGCAACGATTACCACTAAAAGAACCAACAGCAAAAGTACAAGTCCGATAATCGGAGCTGCCGCCTTTATCCAGAGAACTGCCTTTTTTACAATCAGATCTTTTACCAGTTTTACAACACTGTCCGTCTGATTTTCCTGTTCTTTCATCTTATCCAGAAAAAATTTAATCTTTCTGCTACGGTTCGCTGCTTTCACATCCTTCGCCTCAATAGATACACCTGTGGCATAGCCTGCCGCCATGCCGACTGCTGTACCTGCTCCCGGTGCAACCGCTGTACCTGCCGCTGTGGTTGCCGCTTTTGCCGTAGTTTTGGCAGTTTCTTTTGCAGTGTTCTTAGCAGTTTCTTTCGCTGCTGTCTTTGTCGTGTCACCGGCAACCTTTTTTTGCCGTATCACTGGCAGCTTTCTTTCCCATCTTTTTTGCCAGTTTCTTTCCTGTTTCTACCTTCTTGATACGCCTCTTTGCTTCGGCTGCCGCTTTCTTTCTGAAAAGTGACGCTCCCCTTGAAGCAGTTCCCGTAACCGGACGGCTTACTTCATATGCAAGATAAGCTGCCTGTGACACTTCCTGCCCGCCTTCCACCTGCTCTGTAACTGCTCCAGCCGCAAGTGCTCCCGTTCTTCCTGCTATATGAAGATTGGTATTCTTCGTCTTGATAGAAGTATTGGACTCCCGTATATTTCTCTTAAATTTTGAAGGTTCCTTTTCTTTCTTCTCTGCCTGATGAATGGTACTCTTACGATAAGACTTCTTTTTACCTGTATCATTTATCTTTGCACTGGCAATTTTCGGACCACGCTGTACGGTGTAAATGTTACTGCCCTTAATTTTAGCCTTCTTCGGTTCATGCATATGAATCTTAGCTTTTTTCTTAGTGTGAATGACCATAGGCTTGTCATCCACTTTTTTTATCTTCAATGTTCCCACCTTCTTTCTGTATCCTTAAAAAAGGTAAAAAAGTAGCCATCCGGAACTTAGTCCAAATGGCTGATACATTGCAATTCTAATCAGCAAATTTTGCCTCCCTTTTCTTCTGCTCCGCAATCTTTTCGTGGATATTGGTGTTATACAGTCTGTAAAGGTCAGTGTCCTTGCTGATCTGGTTATCAAACGGAATTACCACGGAACCACACTTGATAAGTCCCATTCCCGATGCAGTATTGGTTACGAAACGAAGCTGTGCCTCTGATACACCGATAACCTCTGCCATCTTGGAACTGTCTGTATTCGCCTGCTTTAAGAGTGCAACAAACTCAGAGTTTGCAAGCATTGTAGTGGCGGTGTAGTTCTGTAAAAGGTCCACGACGTTCTGGGTGATACCCGTGCACAGTCCACCTTGTTTCCTCACCTTCTTCCAGAGCTGCTGTAAATATTTTGCAGAATACTCCGAATTAAGCAGGACATGGAACTCATCAATATAGAGCCAGGTTGCCTTGCCCTTCTGCCCGTTTTCTACAATTCTGTTTTGAATAGACTCCATCATAACAAGCATTGTGATAGGACTAAGCTCCGTGCCTAAGTCCCTGATACCATATACCGTGAATCGGTTATCTACATCAACATTTGTCTGGTGGTTAAAGATATTGAGGGAACCATTTACAAAAAGTTCCAAAGACAATGCGATATCCTTTGCTTCGTCCTCCGGCTGTTCCATAAGGATATCGTAGAAGTCACTCATTACCGGAATATACTTTTCCCTGCCCCTTGCAATGTCGATATACATCTTTCTCACGCAGCGGTCAATGATTGATTTCTGTCTGGAATTTAAGCTGTCCCCGATACACTGCTCACAAAGACCAAGCATAAATTCCCCTTTTTCCCTTATCATTCCCTTTGAATCATTCGGATCAAGACTCCACACATCCATCTCAAGCGGATTTACATAATTGTCCGTGTATGTGGACATATTTACCACGGTTCCACCATAAGTCTGTGCAATATCAAAATATTCGTTCATCGGATCAATGACGATAATCTCATCATCTCCCGACAAGAATACGCTGCCCATTTCCATCTTACAGAAGAATGATTTGCCGGAACCCGGCACTCCGAATACAAAGCCATTTCCGTTGATGAGCTTCTTTCTGTTACCGATATTTACATTCTTACTGATCTGGTTGATACCGTAATAATTACCTGTGCTGTCATTCAGTTCCTGCACATTAAACGGCATAAGCACCGCAAGCGACTGGGTAAGAAGGGTACGCATTGTTTCCACCTGTCTTACACCAATCGGAAGTGCCGTGTTGAGTGCTTCCCTCTGCTTTAAGTAGTGTGTATCAATCGTACAACTGTTACGCTTTCCGATTGTTTCTACTGTTTCGCAGACACTCTCAAGCTCCTTCTTACTTTCTGCCATAAGGATAATGGTAACTCCTACAAAGAAAAGACACTGGTCATTCTCACGGACATCATCCATAATTGCCTCAATCTCTTTTTTCTCCGTTCTCTTTGCATAAGAGATTTCTGTGGAGAAGTCATTGTTCTTATTACGGACTCTCTGCTGCTTGATAATATCCGACTCAATACCAAGATATTTCTTCTGAAGCACCTTTGTGGTCAAATCCTTTGGCACAGGCACTACATCAATACTGGTAATGGAGTGGACAGGAAGGGAAGTAATCTCATTGATAAATCTGTCAGATAAACTGCTGGGATACTTCTTAATGAAAAGTGCCTTGCAGTATTTACTCTCGTCCTCAAAATGGTCTGGGAAATATTTCACCATACCATTACATAAATCATTCTTAAAATCTGCTCCGACCTTCTTTGCCTTTTTGATATCAAAATCAAAACTGCCCTCATCGCCAAGATGGTAATAGTCATAGAGCACTTTCAGCCTTTCATTGCCGTTAAGCGGCACAATCTCCGCCCCCAGTTCAATGAAAGCCTTGTGTATTGTTGCCTCAAGTGTGGCAAACTGTGCCTTTGCCTCCTCAAAGTTCTTTCTCTCAATCGTGATCGTCAGGTATCTTTCCTGTTCAATCCCCTGTCTGCCCTCAATAATCTTCTCCTCAATAATGTCATTGTAAATTCTTCGGTAATTATTGAAGCCATCGTTTTTTTCTGTAATAAGAACCTTATCACGGAGATCCTCCATATTTTTGTTCTTATTGTTAATCGTAATCTTATAATTACAGTCCAGCGAATTTAAGAATTTGCAGTATCTTTCAAAAATGCCGATCTGCTCATCCTCCGTTGCCGTTGTGTAATTGATGTCCTGAAAGCGGTAACACTTGGAATACTTATTCCTGCTTACTTCAAAAATACCGTTTTCAGCCACCGCCATAATCTCTATGGTTTCCTGAATGGATTTCGGTGTCTTATACAAAGGCTCACTTGCCTTTTTCAAGAGCTTAAATCCGTCCGTAAATAAACCCATTGTCTCTAACCTCGCTTTCTTATCTGTGAAAGCCCGCCGGGAACATCACCCAACGGGCTTGTTCCCGACCTCACGGTCAGATACATATGAATAGTTGTGTTTATCCTGCTAACACTAATGGTATATCCATTGACTTCATAACAAAATTTGTGTATAATTTCGTTATCAAACAAGGAGGTGTTTTTATGCCAGCAATCAAATCAAGTGCTGATTTAAGGAATAATTACAATGAAATTTCTACATTTTGTCATAATTATCCTGAACCAGTTTTCATCACGAAGAATGGAAAAGGCGACCTTGCCGTTATGAGCATTGAAGCCTACGAAGAACTGACCAGCCGCTTTGAACTTTACAGCCAGATCAAGGAAGGAATGGACGATATTGCCACAGGCAACACCAGACCATTTTCCGAAGCTATGGCTGATATCAGGAGCCGACGCAGCCGATGAGCCATCAGGTTCATATCACTTCCACCGCAGAACACGATATTATGCGTGCTGCGGATTACATCGAATTTACCCTCAAAAATCCTGATGCCGCAGATAATCTGTTAGATGCTGCGACTGAGCAGATAGGCTCATTAGCCGACCTGCCACAGAAGTTCCGTCTGGTAGATGATCCGGTACTGGCAAGCTGGGGCATTCGTTTTGTGATAATCAATAATTACCTTGCCTTTTATACGATTGATGAAGAAAAGCAGACTGTAATTATAGTCCGATTTCTCTATCAGAAAAGTAACTGGACTTCCATTCTTCGACAGGGATTTTCCCTCATTTAAGGAATCTGTTTTTATGCAGGTTCCTTTTTAGTGCATTGCTTTATAAGCAGCCACACCCGCTACCGCCAGCACAAACACGGCTGCCAGTCCAAACATCATGTTTCTTGTCTTTTTCTTCATTTCTTCAAATTCCTCCTGTTTCTTTACTGCTGACTCAGATGTTGTAATCTCTGATTGTAGTTTTTTACCTTTCTTCTTTACCTGTCCGTTCTGCTCCATTTCAAAAGCCTTGATAATCGGCTCTCCCTCAGTAGATACATAGGTAAGAGCCTTATTTCCAAACATAAAATGCAGTTTCTTTCCCATATACTCGTAGAAATTCATTCCATTAAAAGAATAAAATCCTCCAAGTGCTATCGGAGCTACACACGGAATCGCCACATAAGCAGAACCCGTAAGACCAATATATCTATAAAGAAGTAATACGATACCGCCACCGACTATCACACTGGCAATAGAAAATACAAGCTGTTTTGCTGTAAGTCCCATTGCCACCGATTCCTGATAACGGTCAATATCTTTGTTTATTTCAATAACCATTGTCCTCTGCCCCCTATCTTGCTAACTCCTTTGTCTCCGGCTTTCTTGCCATACCGATATTTGCCTCATACATATCCATTCCATCCGGACACAGTTCTCTCAGCTTATCGACATTGAACAGATAAAGAGGATATTCACAATAACCACTCCTCTGTGTAAATCCTGTAAACTCCCCAAGCTCATTTTCTGTGATGAATTTCTCAATATCCGGCATATCATTCACATTCAGATATCCGCAGTAATTCGGTGCAGCAACAGACAAATTTACGGTCACATCACCAAACGGCTCATCGTATCCATCTTCATTACACATAAGCCCGATATACATTGCCTTGTTATTCATATACTGCTGAATATCGAGTGTTACCTGTGTCTCCCCGGAAAAACTGGAATTATAAGTCACCTGTTTCTTTTCATTATCCATAAATGCCTCCTTCTATAATCCGAATGCCTTACTTGTAAGTGTCTGTGCTCCCTTCACACTTCCAACCGTCATTGCTATGGTAAATGTCATTTCACACAGATAAATAAGTGTCTGTGCCCAGTCTGCATAACTTCCCGTAAAGGAAGGCAGCCCTGCATTGATAAATGCATTGCATACCACAATCGCAAGTGCCATTGTTACCGCCTCAAACACACAGGATAAGAAATACTTACAGTAAGTTGACATCGTATGACTTACCATTCTGTTTCCTGCCATTGTAGAGCAGGCGATTGCTCCAAGCGGCACAATGATCAATATTTTTAAGAATCTGAAATACACGGTGTAAATGATAAAGAAACCACAGATAATAATGATGATTGCAAGCAGTGCCGTAAGGATCAGCATTACCAGACTTTCACCAAATCCAAGTCCCTTAATAACATCTGCCTGTGCACTGTCAATGGCAAGCTGTGTTGTTGTTCCTGCCGAAATAAGCCCTACCAGATTTCCGATGGAAGTAAAAAATGCTTTCATAATCGTGACATTATTGGCAACAAACCATTCTGCAAGTCCTAATCGGATAAGCATACGCAGGATTGATTCAAACCTCATTTCATCTTTCACATCTATACTTTCCGAACAGAAACCGATAACAAAGAACAGTACCACAAGGGAAGAACCAACCGCTACAAAGATTGGCTCTATTCCCTCGATGACTGCCCACGGACCACCGCCCTTAAAACTGACGGGCGATTGTCCAAGCATTGCAAAAACCAAAGATATCTGATTGTTCCAAAATCCAAACATAGCTTCAAGGAGAGCAAGTATTTTGTCTCCCAGCTTAAAAATATCCATACCTGTTATTCACCTCTTTTCTTCTATTGCAACAGGGATTATTTTTTCCCTATCTTAGAAGCCTAAGAAAGTGAGTACAGTAGAAATACCTGCCATGATAATACCTGCCACAACCCCCTTTAAAGCTGAGTTCATAGTAGATGAATCCTGCTGCTGGTATGCCTGTGCAAATTCCATTACATTCTTTGCAAGGATAATTACTCCAACTGCACCGATAACTGCGATCACAAGCGTTTTTAAGTTCTCAAGCGGCTGTGTTACTGCCGAAGTACCTCCTGCCGCAAAGCAGGTAGTGCTCATAAGCATTACTCCCATAACGGCTCCGGATAATGCCGGAACAAATTTTTTCTTAAACTGAATAAATCTCTGCTTCATACCTTTTTCCTCCATCTGATTGTTGTTGGTTGTCGTAATAATCTGTTCTTTTCTCATATTGGTTGTCTCCTTTTCGATAAAAAAATAGCCAGCAGGGTTTATCCCTAACTGGCTGTTAAAAGTTACTTTATATGATCAGGCATAGCCTGTTGTAATGATAAAATCGGGCTTTCCCCGATATGTTTTGCTGTGACCACCTCCTTTCAAGGTACAAAAAAAGCACCTTAACCATAATTGGCTAAAGTGCTGTGTGAATTAAATATTAAGTCATTTACAAGAATGACAAAGCTATAATTATCATATATTGCTTTTTCTTAATAATGATTCAAGTTGACTATTAATGGCATTTTTTAATAATTTCGAGAACTCTTGTCCACTTGCAAAATATTTTTCTCTTATGATTGGAAAATCCTTTGTATGTGTACCATCTGGTGCCTCAGCTTCAACTAAATTATTTAGTAAATTTTCACATTCTATTTTTTTGTTTTCCAATTCTTCAGTATAGCCCGCATCGAGTAACGGTTTTGCAATTTCATAACGCCCCAAATCGTCCATAAATTGATTAAGCAATCTATAAAATGCTATTTCACTGTCTGTTTCTCCTTTGATTTCAGAATCATATTTATGCCAATTTATTAGTATTTCATGCAACCTGCTATATCGATATTTATCAATTTCATTTAACTTTTTTTGTTCTTCAATATGTTTTAATCTATAACTATTTATCAAAGAAATTATTATATTCGCTATCGATGTTATAAGAGCTGCAAATACTGTTGTTGTTAGAATCACTGTATACAAAAAATCTTTCTTTTCCATTAAAGTACCACCATACAATTCCCAATTTACGAAACTCTTTCATTCCGCATAGGCACATTATACCACAGTTCCTGTGCCTATGCGACGCCTTTACTGATTCTTCCGATATGAACTCATCTTCTCCACCGTCACTTCCGGATAGAAATAAGTAAGAATCGTTGCTTTCGGAACACCTGCCGCAAGTGCTTTCTTCACTTCCTCTTTCTGCTCTGCGGTGTATGACCAGTGCATCATTCGGTTTGTGATCGTATCCTCCCACTTCGGCTTCTCCCTCTCAGGATTTCTTACCGGCTGTTCTCCTCCACTGTTGTCTGAGTCCTCCTCTTTCTGCGATTCATCGGCATATTCAAGCTCATTTGCCTGCTCCCTGTCAATTTTTGCTTTTTGCTCTGCCTCATCCTGCATTGAAAATCTTCTGTTCAGTTCCGCATCTCCAAGCATCATAAACTGCTCATAGGTCAGTGTATCAATATACACATTCTCTCCCTTATCCTTCATTTTTTCATAATGCTTAACGGCTTTTTCCGATAAAATCTCAAATGGTGGTCCGATGATACGGTCTGCTCCCTGTGTATTATGAACATACGCTTTTCCTTTTCCGTCCGCTGTCTGATTAAACATCGGGTGTCGGAATGGAATATACTTATTGTCCATTATGGGATCAAAACCACGGATAAAAATAATACATTTCTTATTATCCAGCTTTCTGACCTCATCGGGTGTAAACAGTTCCCTGCCTAAAACATCATAATTTCTTGATGAGCTTCCCTGTCTGCCCTTTGTCTCACCGCTTGATTTTTTATCAATTGTCCCCTTGCCCAAAAGCTCCGAGACATACTTGTGTGTACTCTGCTCATTGCCTCCAAGATAGATGAAAGTATCGCAGTTGCCGGGGATTGTTTCCCAAGTATCTTTGAAAAGTGCCTTTAGCTGGGCGAAATTCTGAATGATGATAATACTTGAAATCTCCCTGCTTCGCATTGTCGATAACAACGAACAGAAGTCATCTGGCAATGCGACATTCGCAAATTCGTCTAACATAAAGGTTACATGGATCGGCAGTCTGCCACCACAGTTAAAGTCTGCCTGATAGTACAATTCCTGAAATATCTGTGTGTATAACATACCGATAATGAAGTTATAGGATTTATCACTATCCGGGATTACACAAAACAGTGCTGTCTTTGTCTCCCCATCTCCATTTACTCCAATACCGATATCAGACAAATTTAACTCATCTTTGGAGAGCAGTCGTAAAACCTGCTTATTTTCAAGAAATGCAAGTCTTGAGTTTGCACTGATAATAATAGAACGAACTGTATCGCCCGCACCTCTCATACATTTGTTGTACTGTTTGACCGCAGGGTGATTTGCTCCAAGCGGCGAACTCTCCTCCAGAAACTTCATACGGACATCCAGCTTTGAAGCCTTTCCCGGTTCCTTAACCTCTGCTTCTCCAAGCAGCTTCAAAACTGTCTCAAAGTTTCGCTTTGCAGGCTGCACCTCCAGCCACACATAATAGAAAATTGCCTGTAAAAACAAGCCTTCTGCTTTCTCCCAGAACGGATCACTCGGCGTTGAGCCTTTTGGTGTGGTATTACTGATAAGATTGGTAATCAGCTTCACCACATCAGTTTCCTCTCTGATATAGGAAAATGGATTGTAACAGTCTGATTTATCCATCTCCAAAAGATTGATGACTTTTACATTGTACCCGTTATCCTTTAACATCTGCCCGCAGCTTCTTAATATCTCTCCTTTCGGATCAGTACAGATAAACGAACAGCTATGTGGCATCTGCATAAGATTCGGTTTTACTTCATAAAATGTCTTTCCTGCTCCGGAACCGCCGCAGATAAGTATATTTCCGTTGAGCTTCAGCCTTCGGAAATCCAGCGACATCTTCACATTCTGACTGAGTATCCGGTTGAAATTCTCATCTTTATCCGCCAGTATCTTATTGACCTGCTTCGGATTTTCAAATCTTGCTGTACCATATTCTTTGCCGGGCATATAGTTTCTCTGGCTGGTGTAATACATAATAATAGCCATTGCATAGATACATAATGCAATGGCTACTGCGTTTACTGTATTTGAATTGTAATAATTGGCAAAAGGAACTGCACACACTTCATTGAACCTGTTCATAAAGTCATTAAAGGCAATCCCTTCTGTCCATGCACCATTTATCAGATAACCAAGATACCCGGATAACACTGCACCCACTAAAATAAATATCAGTGACGGTTTTTTCTTCGTTGTCTGCATAGGCTCCTACCTCTCTTTTCTGGTAGTAACCGTTTTCTTCTTTGTGGTCTTTTTCTGTTCTTTCTGAACCTTTTCATATCGCTCCCTGACAGATGATTCTACCTTATCATAATGCGTATAAAGTTCGTCTCCCTTTTTCGTAGTTACCACACGGTTCTGCTCATCATAGAGTTTGTAATCCTTGCTGGTATCAAGGAATGTGAGCATTGTCTTTCCATTATGGATATCCATAACGTTCTCCTTATGCAGCCACACATATCTGACATCTTTTCCCCATGTTCCCGGAACTCTGGTCTTTACTGCATGGTCGTTTTCTTCTGCAATAAGTTTCTTACTGATCGTAACATCTGACAGGTTCGTATTTTTTGAGGCAGATATTGCCCTCATTCTGTCCGCAAGGCTCTGATACCCTCTGATCCGGTTAGTGAAAGCCTCCTTATCCATCATTACCTTGTGTGTACCATCCTCACTCCTGCCGCCAAGCACCCCGATTGTCTCAAGCTGTTTTATTACATTTTCTGCCTGCTCCCCATTGATGCTGAAATTCTCCTTGACCTGCTCCACACTGATAGCCTGTTTTTCCATAGCAAACATTCCCACTTTTTCAATGAGTCCGTCTATGGCAGAATTTACCTTATCCCCTTCTACCGTGTGGCTTTTCTCGTTTCCCTGCTGTTTTCTCAAAAAATCCATCAGCTTGCCGAGGGACTTTTCATCTCCATTCTTCAGATAGTCATCAAAGGTGGCAATCCTGCCAAATTTCAGCTTCTGTATCATCATATTCACACGGGGAACTGCCTCTGTATGAAAGATGACCTCACTCATACCGTCTGTCTTGTTACAGTCTGGAAGAACCGAATACAGGATTCCGTATTTCTTTGCCATTCTCTCAACCTTTCTCATATCTTCCGTTTTAAACTGCAATACCTGCAAATCCCCGCCCTTTAAGAGCAGCTTTCTCATAGATGTTTTTCCCAACGACTTTTCATAATCAAGCATCCCCTTTAAAAAGTCGATTGCCTTCTGCATGGCGGCAATACCGCCACTGCCTACTTTCATAGCAATCTCTATCCCGTCATATGCGACACGGATAATCTGTACCGCTTCCTGAATTTCCTCTGCCATTATCGCACCTCCGCTTTCTCTCTTATTGTTGTCCTTATTTCTTCCGCCTTTGTACTGCGGATTTCCTCTGCTGAAACATCAATACCATATGCTGTTAAAATATCAGACAGATGACTGATTGCTTTTTCCTCCTCTATCCGGTACATCTCAAGTGCCACAAGCAGGTTTTCGACCTGTTCCACCCACGCAGGCTTTATATCGTACTTTGACCTGTATGTGACCATAATCTCCTCGGACTGTACCTTATCCGTGGAATGTGCCAGAGCTTCGATCAGGGAAATCGTATCTTCCTTACTGCCGCTTCGGAAAGCAAACTGCACCACAAAGTTTTTTCTTCTTCCGTGAACTCGTGTTCTACACCGTTCATCCCTGTTACCGCCTCATTGACTACTGCTAAATTCATAAGTACCTCCTAACCTGCCATACTGTTTTCAAGCACGGCAATCTCAATAATCTCTTTCATCTTTTCTGCTGAGACATTATTATTGATAAGTTCCACAAGCTGCCCTTCTGTCAGTCCCTTTTCTATGGCACTTTTTATCTGGACAAGCTGTGCAGGCACAAGATCACCGCTTGCAACCAGCTTTACAATGTCGGCTCTTGACTTCTTTTTAAATGAAAGTCTGGCAAAAAGTGCCGCAATACCACCATTTGATTTTCTTTCTGTACGCTCAACTGGAAGATGCTGGATTACACGCCCGGCAGAGTCCGTAACAGGTATCTGATAATACACGGGTATTCCATTGTACATAGGTGGCACTGCCTGTGAATCTGCAAGTGTTTTCACTGTTTCCTTATTATCAGTAGCTGCCAAAACCTCTGACGGTCCAGCCTTTTCCTCTTTTTCCGCAACCTTCTGATCATCAGATGCCGCACTCATAATCTTATCCTCAAGAGATTCTATCCTGTCTCTCATACGCTCCATCTCCTTGTCCTTATGCTCAATGCTATCTCTTAATCTTGCAATCGTGCTGCTTGCCTTATTAAGTTCATCCTGCTGATGGCTGATAATTCCATCCTTGTCCTCATTTTCCTTTACAAGCCTTTCCGTGACTTCCTTATCTTCCTTTAATACTTCAACATCGGATAATTTTTTATTAAGGGCATCGTATCTTTCCTCCTGATAGTTGATTTTCTCCACTACCATTTCCATCTGTGCAATCAGTTCTTTCACATACTCTGAGTCCTGCGTATACTGCTCCGCAGCCTTTGAAAGCTGTGCCAGAACTTCTTCATATAATCTTCTCATCACAACGGGCTTCTCTCCCCTTGCCACAGCTTCCTGTATGGTTTCAACCGGAACTCCCTTTTCATAAAATTCCAGTGATACCTTCATCTGATTGCCGGAGAGCTTATTATTGTGAAGGATATTAAAAAGTTCCTCCGGAATCCCCTTATGCAGACCTTCCGATAACACTCTCATCTGTCCGATGTTAAAATTCTTATCCAAATACTTTTCCGTCTGCTCCTGCGTAAGTCCATCCTCAAGATCACTTTTTACAAGCCCGTACACCTCATCATCGAAATTCATTTCTTTTCTCAATGACTCAATATATCTGGCAATCTGCATATTGCTTAACGGCTTGTCATTCAGATTTTGTTCCATATGCTCCTCCTAACTGCGTAAAAAAACAGCCTATCTTACTGGCTGCTCTTTTCTGTCTCTTATAATCTCTCTGTTGTATTCGGTCTTTCTTCCATCTGAAATACTGTCCGGGATCATGCTGTTTAATATTGCCTTACCCGTATTCAGTTCCCTGCATACAACCTTTTCTCTCGCACACACTTCTGAATACTCCTCTTTGTAATGTCTTCTTAAAGCCTGCACTTCCTCAAGCGAATATCCCTGTGCCTGTAATTCCTGCTCCAGTGCCACCCACTTCCTATGCTCATCTTCAAAGAAGATATCTCCAAGCCTGTATGACTGCTCTGCTGGCTTTAAGTTTTCCATCTCATCAGCCGCAGTAAAAAGTTCCATGCTCCTTTCCCTTGCTTTATAAATCCGGCTCTTTTCTGCCGAAGTCTCTTTTTTCTTATCCGTAAGAGAAGCTATCGTCCCCACAAGTTCTTCTGCTGAATGGATATTATGCCTTGCAAGGAACAAATACTGTTCCTGCAGCTTGTGCATTTTACGGATATCCTCCCTGTACTTCCATACCTGACTGTATGGTCTTTTTTTGAGTTTTCCCACCCGGTACAGCTTCGCATAATGCTTTTTCTGAAGTCCTGACAAGCCTGCCCTGCGGTATCTTTTAACTCTGCACTTTACAATGGAAACTTTCGGTATATCCTGTTTACTCTTATAAAACGCAATATCCTCTTTTACAATCCTGTCCCGGATTGCTTCCTCACAATACATATCCCCAAGAGATTTGCACCTTCTGAACCTTGTCATACCCTGTGGCTTGATTGCCAGATGTTTTCCCTGCTTTATCTGATATCCCTTTTCAGACAGCAGTTCGAGAAATTCCTCATAGTCCTTCGCCTGCAAAATACAGGCATCCAAGTCTCTTTTTATCATATCGGACCATACAAAATTACCCTCCCTGTACTCACTCCATTCCTTATAGCTTTCGTGCTGCCTCTCCTTTTTCTCATCATCCACATCAATAATGGAGAGTCCATATTCCTGACACAGCCTGTTCGTGATAGGCTGGATATACTTTGCCCAGTCCCCTTTTTCGTAACGGTACTTTTTACCGTCCACAAAACTCACGCTGTTAAATACGATATGGGAATGAACATGGGCTGTATTATCGTGTACCACAAACACCGCTTCGTATGACTTACCAAGATATTCCTCCACAAATTTCTGTGTAATTTCAAATGCCGTATCCGGATTTACCTCATTTTCCTTAAAGGAAAGTATGATATGATACCCCTGACGCTTATCAATTTTTCCAAAATTACGCTTGGTTTCCTTCATCTGCTCAAATGCGGTATCGACCTGACAGTTTATTGCACCCACCAGTCTGCCATCCTGTGTTTTGTCCGGGTTCATCACATAATCAAGTGCCCGCTTTAAATGTTTTCCGTGAAAATGCCCGCCACAATCTTTCATATTAAGGATTTTACTGATTGCCAATCTGCACCACCGCCTCATTTACTTTCTTGTTCAGTTTACGCATATAGGCAACAAGCTGTGTTTTATCCTCTTTGGAATAAAGTCCTGCATTGTTATTGAATACGATCTGATTGATATTGATTCCAATACGGTTCACTTCATTGATAAGCTCTTTTAAGAGTTCCCTGACTTCCGGGTAATCATTCGGTTTCTGGCTGATGAGCAGTCTTAAATAATCTGCTTCACACATTCCGCTCTCCCCTGCCTTTTTTGCAAGCATTTCTGCCTCCTGCGGCATAAGACGGAGCGTTTTCCTGATACAGTGGATTTTATCTGCCATACGCTCACCTTCCCCTCTTATCTGTACTGTAATCCTTTATTCCTTGTGCTATCGTGGCTGCCGCCTTTTCCAAATCACCCTTGCCCTCCAGATTACTGATAAACGCTTCCACCAGTGCCGTTGCAACAGCATCAATCTCCTTTGCATGACTGGTTTTATCAAATAATCGGTCTAACACCCTCTCATCTGCCTTTAAACTGTCATACTTTTTCTGAAATTCGCAATATTCCTGAAAATCTTTCGGATCATCTTTCTTTGCCTCTGCGTGAAGTATCAGATCATAATTCCACTCACACACCTTATCAATCACATCATCTATCGGAAATGGCTCTATCTCACCGTTTTCCTCTGCCATATCCTGTCTGTACATCTTCCCCTCTGCATCCATTCCGATTGCATAATCATGTCCTTCCATATAATTAAGAAGAAGTGCAGCATCTTCTATCGAAGGGTTGATTTGCTTATCATATACTTCTGCCCAGGCAATCAGTTCCTCTGGTTCTGAAAAAAGTGTTATTTCCCTGTTCTCTGCCACCTTGCACCTCCTTATCCGTGTTTCGTAGATATTCACTATGGCTCCAGTCACCGGTAAGTCCCCGGCGACTGCTAGATACGCATTAGAGACATCTCTGTCCTAATGCCATCTAGTTAGGGGAACATTCCCCTAATACCCCTGCCAAATATAGAGTGGTGGCACTTTGTTCCACCACTTTTGAATAAAACCACCGCTTTGTTCCACCATTTCCGGTAAAAACCACCGCTTTATGCCACCACTTTTTATAATTTATATTCATAGGAAAAAACAGCATCGGAAAGTGGTGGTACTTTGTTCTATCACTTTTTGAAAAAACCACCGCTTTGTTCCACCATCTTCCGTAAAAACCACTGCTTTTTACCACCACTTTTTAATGGCACTGTCCGGCTATGGTCATCTGCTCCTTTTTCTGATCTGCAAGATTAAGTTTTGTTGCAACAAGCCATTCATTGTAATCCTTATAGCCTGCTGGTGGCGGACAGTCCTCAACCTCATAGCCCAGTCCATAGTATTTTCCCATAAGTTCTGCGGCTGCTTTCCTGCCCGGTGAATCCCCATCAAGGCAGAAACGGATAAAAGAAATCTGTGGGTGTTCCCTGAGAAAAGTTGCAAGCGGGGCATCTGCAAGCATTCCAAGAGCCAGCTTATTTGATTCATGGTCGGCAAATATATCCACATAGCTCATAAGGTCGATTGCTGCCTCGAATACAACAAGCTCTGTACTGTTTACATTCACCACATTAAATCCATAGTTCTTATCATTCCCCTCCACATCACACTTGAATGGTTTTCCCTGTTTATCAAATACACCACGCATACTTGCAAATCTGGTTACTCCATTCTTGTCATTTCCTTTAAAGACAATATTGTGATAATGCCTGCTCTCATATATGAGATTTTCCTTTAAAAACAGTTCTATCACTGCCTTACTGATTCCACGCTCATTGTTAAGATAGGATATCAGGTAGGAATTATCCCCTGCTGGCTGCGGAAGCACAAAAGGCTTTCTTTCCTGTGGCTGTTTCTTTGTGACCTGATGAACAAGCGGCTGCTTTCCCGTGCTTTCAATTCTCCGGTATCCGGCAAAATCCAAGAGCCAGAATACAGCCTCTTTTACACTCATTCCGCCAAATACACGGAGGAAATCTATCTGTGAGCCGCCATTATTTCCCTTATCAAACTGCCTTGACCATCTGTACCAATGACTGCGGTCATAGATACGGATTGAGTCCATTTCCTTTAAGGTGTGATATTTTCCAATCCTCTTTACGGTATAACCGAGACTTTCTGCAACGGCACAAAGATCTACGCTCTTTGCTATGGCAAGTTCCTCCTCTGTAAATCTTCCTTCCATACTCTCACCTTGCCTTTCCCTGCTCTGCCACAAGCGGTGACTTAATATCAAGGTTCCTGTAATCCGTACTGAGTGTAATTCTTGGATTATCAATCATTCCCTTTTCCTTGAAACTGAAGAAGGCACGGTTATCCCCTCCCACGATGATATGATCCAAAAGAGGGATTCCAATAAGCTCACACAGCTTATTCATACGGTCCGTCATCATCGTGTCTGCCTTGCTGGGAAATATATTTCCCGACGGGTGGCAGTGGATCAACATCATACTGGCAGCATTACTTAAAATACTTGACTTAAATAATTCTCTTGGGTGTGCCATTGCTTCATTCAACGAACCCACACTTGCAAAATGCACATTAATAGGCTTTAGGTCGGAGCTGAGATTTACAACACACACCACTTCCCTGTCGAACTGGCACATACATTCTCCCATTACGGCAGCTACTTCTTCCGGCTTGTTAAAGGACTGCTCCGAATAAATCGGAGCCTCCTTTACAAGCCTTATGGATACAACATCAAGTTTGAAGTCGTTCTTCTCTGTCACAGGAATCCGCCTCCTCTCCAAACTCAATACGGATAATAAAGTC
Organism: Roseburia inulinivorans DSM 16841; assembly: GCF_000174195.1. Lineage (GTDB taxonomy): Bacteria > Bacillota > Clostridia > Lachnospirales > Lachnospiraceae > Roseburia > Roseburia inulinivorans. The sequence continues at coordinate 38,823 of NZ_ACFY01000158.1, forward strand.
ACCTTTCTGGCTGTTTACAAGAGCAATCAGTTCTTCTACGGTAAGTTCCTGCTCCATAACTGCCTCCTATCTCGCCTTTTCCTTTGCGTCATATACAAGCTGCGGCTCTGCCACGATACCGTCCAGTCTCTTGTTCGGTGTATCCGTTGCAAGTGTGAGTTTCCTTAAATCTTTATCATAGTGATACACCTGATTGGAAAGTCGTTCTTCCAATGCCACCTCCTGCATATTCACCTCTGCCACCATCTGTGCAAGCTCCTCCGGTTCGGTCAGCTCAGTAGACACCGCAAGAACTTCGTGCACACTTGAAGGCAGGATATACAGATCACTTTCAAGGTTTTCTGCCAGTTCGTGAAGCTCATTCTCATAAAGCATTGATACTGCACCGTCAATTCCCCTGTTATTGGAGATTATCCACAGAGTCTGCTCCGGTGGAACTTCCCTGATCATCATCTCTGCTATCTCCTCCGGCATCCCGTCACTTAAAAACATCTCTTTCATAACATCATTCATATTTCTTATTCTTGGCGGTAAGATTCTTCTTGTGTTTTCAGCCGCATATTTAAAAAGCTGCTCCTCATTCATTCCAAATCTTTCCGCAAGGCTGTTCGTAACCTTTATACTCTGAATACTTTCAGCATCCGCATTTATCACAAGTTTATAGATAATGGAAAGATCCTGAAATTCTCTGTGTGGCACCTGCTCCAGAAATGACCTGTTCTGTTCCGTATTGATAAGCTGGAATACTACCTTTTCATTGGCATCTTTGTATAAGCTGTCAACATCAACAACTTGTGGTGTCTTTGCAAACTCCATTGCCATAAGGTCACATGCCGCCATCAGTGTTTCCTCCAGATCACCACAGTTCTGATATTTCTCATACATATCGTTGATATAAATAGTAGGAGAAATATTAGTATCTTTGCCTCTGATACTGATACCGTCATAGGTCATATTTACCTTTTCCACAGGCATAACTACAAGCTCCATACCTTTGAAGTTATCCGGCATATAGTCCATAAACTTCTCTTTTACTACTTCCTTAAAAATCTCATAATTCATCATATCTGCTTATCCTCCAAACAAAAAAAGCGGGGGAACATAAGTCATTGGCTTACATTCCCCCGCAAGGTTGATTGTTTTTATTTTCTCTTTGATATACCCGTCAGCTCATTCCGGACAATCCCGTATTCTGTGCATTTTAACCTCCTTGATTATAACAATTTCTTAAATTTAAAGAAATACTTCACAAGTCTTCTGTTTTTCCTGTAAGCAGGAAAGAAGCCTTTTACCTCCATAGTCTCACCTCCCCTCAAAATGTTCCCATTCTTACGAATGAAAGAAATGCTCTTGCTACCAGACAGAATAGAAGAAGAACTAACCTGACAAGTCCCAAGAACAGCTTGAATGCTCCAAGAACAATTTTCAGCATCCACTTGAGTACCTGTAAAACAGCGGTTCCTACGGCTCCTGCAATTCTTCTCATAATAATCAATCTCCTTTCAACATCCATCCCATTGCCAATCCTGCAACATCTGAATCATTCATAACATCTTCTTCCGGCTGTTCTTCCATATCTTCCTGTGGGTTTGCAATCACTACCGGCTGGCTGTTCTTCACTCCCGCCAAAGCTCCCCCAAGTAAAGAAATGACCTCTTTTCTTGCCTCACTCATTGCAGAATACTCAATTTCCTTTTTTATCTTTTCTATCTCGTCCCTCGTTACAAACTGTTCATATCTCTTTTCCTCTTTGGAGGGAATATCATCCTCTCCATAGTGGTCAATATAAAACTCACAGGCTTCAATCAGGAACTGATTCTTTGACTTATATATCTTTGGATTAAGCCCCTTTATGACCTCATTGATTTTAGCGTGTTGAGGATTGAGCAGATTCAGTCGGAATGTGCTCTCCATAATATGCCTTCGTGCCATATGACTACCCCCTATGCAAGTCTCTTAGCAGTTTTCAATCCCATAATGGCAAGCTGTTCATATCCTCTGGCATTTGCCTTTACATCAAGGATATAAGAGATATTCTTTGCTTCGTGATTGCTGAAATTCTTCATTACCACTGCCCCGCCACCTACAAATACAATCGGTGTAGTTTTAAGGTTATAACCAAACTCACGGATTGAGTTATATACCTTTTCAACAAAGTCCTCTATCTCAGCCTTGATAATCGCAAGGTATTCATCATCTATATCAGACCTGCCATATCGCATAATATTCTGGATTTCTGTTTCATCAACTTCCCCATTGAGCTGTCTTACACACTGCTCATTGATAGAACGCATACAGGTAATAAGTCCTCTTGGCACGGTAACACACTTTGATTCGTCCGGTGACTTGTTAATCACGGGCATAATATCTATTGTCCAGCTACCGATATCAACAACCAGCGTTTTCTTTGCCATAGTCGGTATCTTGTCAACCACAGCCGCATAGCACTGTGGGAATACCGCCACATCGTCAATCTCAATATGGTATGCTTCATTTTCATATCTGAAATCAACACGCTTATTCTTGGTCAGGTATTTAATAAAGTTATTTCTCTCTGCTCCAAATCGGGTAAGTGGAAGTCCTACTGCAAGAAATACCTTTGCATCTGACAATCCTCTTTTCTTCAATTCCTTTGCGACTGCTGCCAGTGTCAAAAGATAAAAGCTGTCATCTTCAACCTTTGTATCTTTCACTTCCTGCCTTACTGTTCCAATCTTGTAATACTTACCGTCGTACTCAAGAACATCTCCAAAAAGTGCCGGAGTAGTTGTAATCTCCTTTACCCCTGTGACAAATACCTGAGTTACGGTTTTCATCATTGACCAGCCGTGATCAATTCCTATTACTTCTAACTTGTTATTCATTTTTCTGTTCCTCCAAATCTTACTAATTTTGTTCATACAGCTACCCGTACCTTTCGGTTTGTGTTTCTATCCTATTTTCCTTGTCTCTGAAATATCTGCCAGCGATTTATATTCGATCACACTCTGCTCTTGCTTTCATAAGACAATACTTCCATATACAGCCACCTCTCTTTTTGCGAGATGACTTACATTCAGACCAAATCAGCTTCTTTTCTGCCATCTCCTGCTCATTTCCAATAAAAAAGGCAGGACAAACAGCCGGATACACTTTTCAGTGCAAAGCTAATTTAGTCCTACCTAAAATTATTACTATTCAATTTTCACCTCTCTTGGGTACACAAAGCACACTCAGCCCATGAATCTGAACTGCTCTATGTAATGGTCATATTTCGGATTGATATGTCAGCGCTGCCCTATCCTGTACCGATTTAAAGGTATAAAAATAAGGACTAAATTAGTTCCAACCCCTTGATTTTACTGGGTTTCTTCTAACTTGTCCCAATTATAACTCAAGCACCGCTGAACAACGCTCCCGCAGTATTCCCCTGCCCCAAGAGCTGTATGGGTGCATTCATGCTGTTTATGCCTGTCTCATTTTCTGACAACAGAAGTCGAAAGTTTCCTCTGGCATGTTCCCTTGGCACCTCCCATGTCTGAAAATCAAGGATCTTTTCCATGGCAAAGGAACTGATAAATTTTAAATCGGAATATTCAATTCTCCTTTGTAATCCTTCTGCCATAAACCTCTCCTATTCTTCCTGACCTAACGAAGCAGGTAAAATATATTAGTATGAGTACCAAGGTCTTACTTCATAAATTGATATTGCTTGGTTCAAATCTTTCATCTTATATGCGTCCCCTTCCGCACTAAAAACACTTTGTCTACCAATTTACCCTCGCTTTGATATAATTTACATTACATAATTTCTCAATCGCTTTAATTTCATTTTTACTACAATCACCATTTTTTCTTATAATATAAACTTCATAAACTGTTCCATCACGTAACATTGGAATATCAGTTGTCACTGGTTCTCCAAACTTATAAACATATCAAAAAATTATTATTCTCTTACGAACTTAAACCTGAAAAACAACTATTATCAATTTTTTTGAATTTATATTAACATCAATAGATCATACTAAATACTTCTTAACTATATTTATTATTTTTTCATTTTTCGTTCTTTCAGCAATATCTAAAACACTACAATTTCTTACATATTCGTTTGAATAAGTTACTATCAAATTCCTGTAATTTTTCATAAGTTCCTCTACAAGAAAGGCATTTGAAAAACGAATCGCACTAACTAAAGGATTATCTTTCATCTCTCTACTGTTAATAACAATACCTTCATCTATTAATTTTTTTGCAATTATATTGTTGTTCTTTTTTATTGCCGTCATAAGTTCCAAACCGTCAAAAGCATTAATATCTATACCATTTTCAATAAGCCAAAGTGCTTCCTTTTCTTTCCCTTCTGTGATTGTATAATTAAGTAACGAACCTTTAGGGACAACTATATTTATCAAATCGTTATTCAAAATATAATCTTTAAAGCCTTCAAAATCTCCTGCCAATTCCAATACCTTAACTATTTTTTTTAAATTTTCTTCGTTTTCTCCCCAAAAGTTTTTTTCCGAATAATTTAAATAAAATTCCTGATATTCTTCAGAATCAAAAGTCGGTCCTGTTAAAACTGCATCGACAAATTCTATTGGCGGTATATATTTTCCATTTAATATATCATCTATAATAACATTTGGCGCCGCATATCTTATTTTCTTTTTTAAATCAATGATGCGTATTTCTCCAAACCCTTTTACATACTTTTTTCCATCAATCTCTGTTTCACGACATACACCATTCAAATCGCTATTTAATGGATTCTCACAATATAAAGTCAGCTTTTCTATGAATATTGAATCAAATGTCTCTTTACTTTCCACTGTACTATCAAAATTTACATTCCACCCAATATTGTATGCATTTTCAAAATGTTGATAACAATACTTTGTCATATCAGAATTCATTATTCTCTCTCCTCGTATACAAATCAGATATTTATATAATTTAACATAAAATAGCACTCACCAAAAGAAAAGTATCTATCATTTCGCGTTATAAGCAACCAAGTGCTTCTAATAATAATTTGCTTCTTTCGCTAAAACACCAACCACATATTGTAATGTCACTTGATTTTATAACTGATTTCAATTCTTCTGAGCTCAATTTACTTACATCGTATATTTTTATATTTAGTGAATCCCCCCATACTTTTAAATCTTCGTTCAATAATTGTTTTCCCGAAACACCATTATACTCGCTCAGTAATGATCCATCTGGTCCTCCATGCATACCAGAAACTATTGAAATATCTCCAGAAGATTGATTTACAATTTCCGCAAATTGACTTTGTCTTATATTCCCTGTCGAAACATATACACTTTGATTACCACCAACTTCTACCTTATAAAATGTAGGTTCATTATAAAATCTTGCATCCTCTATAGCTGCCAAATTTTCAATGTCATAAAAATCAGATATGCAAGAAACCTCATTTCCGTTCATATCAAATGAATACTGACCACGATATGCCGTTTTTTTACCAGTCCTTAGTTCATCTATGCCTTTAAATACAAAGTGTATTGCCACACCAGTAAGAAAATCTGCCCCCATCTGTTTCCAGTCAAACGCATACGCTAGTTTCTCCTCTATAGACATGTTGGAATCAACAAGCGCATACATTCCTCTAGTCAGTACACCACTTCCAAGATCTACCAGCCCTTCTCCAACCCAATTTAATGCTGGAAATGCCGCACCAATTGCGCCAGTAATCGCCCCAGTAACCATGGAAATCTCCATATCTCTAGTTGCTTCTCCCAGACTTCTGACATTTCCACTGGAGTAATCATTCACCGCTCCTACAACTGATGCTGAAATTGCTCCCATTCCTGCACCAAACAATGCACCTGCAACAACTGTTCCTATCCCCGGCAAAAATACAGCTAAAGCTATGCAGGCGGCTCCTACCGCAAGACCCATTACAAGATTTCTTGCAAATCCGCCCCAGTCAAATTCACCCTTCTGAGGTGCATCCTCATATGGATCATACCCCTGATATACCGTTCCCGCCAGACCTGTTCTCATGCCCAGCATATCCACACTGCCGTTCACACAAAGACTGGATGCCCCTTCTGCATACAATGCCATGATATCTGACATTCCCTGCATGGCAATCCCTGTCATGCTCTCCAGCCGGATTCCTTCTTTTGCCATCAGAACAAGCCCGCCATTGCTTTCTATGGTAGTCCCCGTTTCATCCTCAAATGTAATCTTTCCCGTTTCACCACCATCCAATCCCATTCGCTGCGGATACAGATCCATTCCTTTTCCGTGCTCTGACCGGAAACTTTTTTTCTCGGGACTTCCCGTCCCCTCACAGGTACTTCCATTGGTACGGATACACCCTGTTGCTATTCCCTGCGCCTCATCTCCATTTCCTATATATAATGCTGTTTTCGTTCCCTTCTGTGGCATACAGTACATCAGGTTACCTGTCACCGGGGCAAATCCATAACGGTTTCCACCCGCCGCAGTCTTGTCAATGTCAAATGCTACTTCTACCTGCTCTCCCTGTGTTCCGACAATGGATCCGACAAATGACATTCCCGTATAGTCCGGGTTATCCTCCCATGGAATCCACGTATAACTGTTTCCCGCAAGGCGGTATGTAAAGATGACCTCCCCTCCTGCCAGTTCTGTTTTTTTCCGAGAAACAAGCAGCTCCCTTCCTTCATATGTTACTCTGTCCCCCAGCGACAGGCTTGTCCTCGTAACAACATCATAACAAATGAAATCTTCCCTATCAACAAGGCATTTTCCACTGACTGCATAATATCTCCCATCAAAACAGAGATCACAGGAAATGATTTCTCCCAATTCCCTTTTTTCACCTTCCGGCAATCCAAGGTAAAAGCGGGGATAATAATAGCTGGTATCCGGCACTAATGGAAGCCCAAGCTGGGACGCCATTCTTTTCAGAAATCTCCAGTCTGTTTCCTGATACTGTATCAGTGTCCCTCCTGTTCGCATGTCGCTCCCCGGCAGTATGCAGGCGCAGTGATCGGTATCGGCTGTTACGGCACTGGCAATCCCCATATAAGTCTGTACTTTTTTCTGAAATACCCGGTTACTTTTTTTCTGATCTAAAAGAATGGTTCCTGACACAGCCTGTATGTCTGCAATCCTGTATCCTCTTTCTTCTTTGATTTCCACCTTTTCCGGATATCCGCTGAACAACGCTCCCGCAGTATTCCCCTGCCCCAAAAGCTGTATGGGTGCATTCATGCTGTTTATGCCTGTCTCGTTTTCTGACAACAGAAGTCGAAAGTTTCCTCTGGCATGTTCCCCTGGCACCTCCCATGTCTGAAAATCAAGGATCTTTTCTCTGGCAAAGGAGCTGGTAAATTTTAAATCGGAATATTCAATTTTCCTTTGTAATCCTTCTGCCATAAACCTCTCCTATTCTTCCTGACCTGATGAAATGGGTTCTATTAATCCTCCATAGGCACAAACAAGAAATGATCTCTGTGTCAATGCAGACAGCTTATCTCCTTCACTTGTTGCATCTGCGTTATTTCTAAGAATTTTCTCTGACTCATATACATCCTTCCATGTTCCCACAATACAGGGTGTACATGGATATCCTTTTACATTCTGCCCATCTTCTGTCTGCAGAATAATTTTATCCGCGTCCTCATCTTCCTCCTCTCCTGTGAAAAAATTTTTTATTTTTTCTGCAGTCTTAGCAAGCCATGATTTATTTAACGGATTCTCTTCGCTTTGGCAAATTCCAAAAGATGGAATATTTTTGTCATCCCCAACCTCACAATCTTCTTCGTGCATCATAGGCTTCCCGTTTGTATACACCCCATGGCATATTGGCAGATTCAGTTTCCTTTTATGTGTTCCGCAGCTGCAGTACAGCTCTGCTCCCCGCACTAGGTACGGAAACTGGATCTCCTCGCCTTTCTCCAGCTCCAGCTGCGCAAAGCATGTATTATATACTTCATTTTTCAAATATTGTCTTATCACCAATTATCTCTCGTCAAGAATATGTACTTCGTACATATTCTTGACATTTGATATCCTAGGAACCTTTGCATAATAATTTTGGTCATTCTCCAACTCAAACCGGACCAACTTAATCTCCTGTTCCCCCCAAAAATTTTTTATATTATCTATATAATCCTCAATATCTTCTTTATAGTCAATTTGTATAATGTATCCTTTATCTACCAATAAGTTAACAAGAATTGTTCCTAAAAGTATTGCTTTTTTCTTATCATCCTCATACATCTCTAATGTATACCAAATTTCACTCAACTTATATTTGTTCCAAAACTCTTCATCTTCTAATTTGTCATAATCCATAATGGCTGTATTTACCATATTCTGGAATTGTGCAGGAACAATACATTCCAATTCCCGATTTGATACAATCCCTTCACCAGTCTCATCTTTACGCCTATTCTTCTCCACTGTCTCTATCGCTTTTACAGAAAATCTCTTGTTCGATTTATAATGAGCCAAATCATATGGATAATGACTACTGCTCTTTAACTTCTCGTCATTTAATGCCAAAATCTTTGCTAATGCAGCTGACTCAAAACTCCATAATCCCACATATCCAACTTTTTTATGTGCGGTCTTCCACCCATAACTAGCATGTCCCTCTAGCCACTCTTTTTCCACATATTTCTTTAATCTAATATTGGCCGCCTCCCGGTTTTCTGCTGCCAATTTTATAATTTCCAGTGTTTTACTATACGGGCTTTCTTTTTGAAACTGTGAGGAATTTATATTCCTCTCCCATCCGCATGCACTTACAAGAAAATCAAACAAAATATCATCCTGTTCTTCTTCGTCTGCTTTTTCTATCAGCTTCTGCATCTCTTTCGCTGATATTTCAAGCAACATTCCTATAGAAAAAAACTGAATCATATGAACATAGCCAATCCTTCTATAGCCGATATCTGAAATCATTTTTACACCAAGCAAATACATTTCTTCAAAGCTGTCACATGATAAACCCAATGAATATTTTGCACAAATCGAACTATAAATCATCTGAAACAGCATCAATTTCGTATCATAAATAATTTCACTATTTTCCCTTGGATAGCGCTGTATTCCATTTTTAATATCCTCTTGTAATACAACAATTTCCTCAATATTTTTTCTAATATAATTTTCATTAAGTATAATTTTCTTTTTTAAATAGTCCTCATTACATAAAGTGTCTCTCATTTGACGTCTCCTTCTCTTTCTATTACACTATAGGCGTTTGCGAAACGCCACAAGCCGCATAAATACGGCATTTTTTTGTTGTTAAAATAAAATATCTCCTCAAGGTTTATGGTAAAATAGAGTTGCGAGAAACTATCAACCAATCCACCTAAAGGAGATATACCTACATGATAACACATAAGCAGCTCACTTTGGCAGAAATTTTTGATGATTGCCAAAATAAATTCGACAATGACAAATACCAGTTCCTTTCACTTCTTGATGAAACCATTAACCTTGATGAAATTGTTCCTGTTTCTTTTGTTTCTCATTTTCACGCTTCAACCGGAAGACCTCGCAAGCACCAGCTTTATCCAATGCTCAAAGCACTTCTGCTCCAGCGTATTTTCTCAATCCCGACTGACACACTTCTGATTGTGTTCTTGAAATACTCTCAGGAACTGCGTGACTTCTGTGGCTTTGATGTTGTACCGGATGCCTCAAAATTTACCCGTTTTAAACAGGATTTCCTGATGGACTTACAATCTATGTTCAATCACATGGTTGATATGACCGAACCGATCTGCCAAAAACTTGACCCTCATCTGGCAACTATGACTATCTTCGATACCTCTGGCATTGAAGCCTGGGTAACTGAAAATAATCCAAAATACGCAAACCGTATTATCAAACAGTTAAAAGCTTTTGCAAAGGCAAACAACCTTGATAAAAGCTATGATCCTTATAAGGCTGCTTATGGTTCCATGCCTACGCATGCTGCTTCGAATCAGGCAATCCAACAGATGTATATCAATGGACATTTCTGCTATGCCTATAAGTTCGGCATTGTAACCAATGGGCTTGGCATTGTCCGTGATATCACTTTCTATAACAAAGAGTTCCTAAAGGCTCATCCGGATATCGTTGTGGAAAAGAAATCTGACTCTCCTGATGAGGATAAATCTCTTGCCGATTCAAAGGCCCTGCTTCCTGTTCTGATTGATTTCTTTCAGAAGCATCCGCTTATCGCCCCTAAGACTTTTCTTGGTGATGCTGCTTTTGACACGATTGAAATCTACAAAGCCCTTTTCGATGAAATTGGATTTGAAAAAGCATTTATTCCTCTCCGTGTAAAACTTTCTATGGAAGATAATGGTTATACCATTAACGAAAATGGTGTTCCCTGTTGTCCGCATGATTCTTCGCTTCCTATGAAAAGAGAAGGTAGTAAATCACACTTAAAAAGCAAAATTCCTACAATGAAATTTGTCTGCCCGAAAATGAAATGGGAATACAATAAAGCAGATAAAACCAAACGCTGTGTATGCCATTGTGATAATCCCTGCACAACATCTTCCTGTGGAAGAATGATTTACATTTATCCAGAAAAGAATCTTCGTGCCTATCCCGGAGTGGAACGAGGTTCAGCAGAATGGGAAGAAACATATAAAATCCGTGTAAACGTTGAAAAATCTATCAACCACTTTAAAGACAGCTTTTGCGTAGCTAATCGTAAAACCCAGAACGAAAAAACGCTTCATGCCGATTTACTTTTGGCTGGCATAGCTCAACTTGTTACAGTAATTGTTGCTGATAAAATTCATCAACATCAATACATTCGAAGTCTTAAGCCTTTGATTGCTTAAAATTGAGATTTTATAAATTTTTCTGCTTCATACTAACTATGAAGCCTTTTTGTCATGCCCTAAATGAATGACTGCCACCTTCCATTCCAAGAATCCTGCATTGCAGGATTCTATCCTTGTTTTCAATCAAGATTGCGAACTTGTTTCGCAATTACCTACTATTACACTAATTTCTATGGCCAGATTCCGATGATATTTCCCTGCGAATCTAATCGATATGTAACTACATTCCCATCCGCATCTACTTTACTTAGCACCCTTTCTACCTGCCCCTTTTTCAATGCCTCCATAATTTTATATGCTAATTCCTCATCTCCGTCTACAGCGTCTAAAATCCTATTGTTTCCAGTAACACTTCCTAGCAGCCAATCATCTGACATCTGTTTCCCATCATCTGTCTTTCCTAGTTGCGCCTTACCAAACTTCGCCTCATCAATGATATACTCAACATTTGAATTCTGATTTAAATTTTCATACAATCCATCAATACCCTTTACTATTTTGTCATCTGGACATGAAGGTGCATTTCTCCCTACAGATTTCAAATCATATCCTGCATCTTTAAGCCCCTGATTATTAACCAAATTATCATCCGCCTTAAATTCGCCAAAATTTCCTTTTTGCTTTGAACTAGCATTTATAACATCAAATCCCTCAAATCCATTGCTATGCCGTAAATCGGAACCGGAAATCTCAGTTCTTACGCCATTCGGTAAATTACCATTTTGCTTAAATGTGTCACTGCCTTTTGCCGACTTTGAACTGATACCCTGGGCATCAAGATTATTGAGTTCACTCCCTCCTCTATTCTTCCATCCACCCGGCAGTTTTTTCGCAATCCCGTCAACCGCCTCGCCTATGAAAACACCTGTCACAAAATCCACAGCCATCTGCCCCGGATCAAAGATATACGCAAGCTTTTCTTCCAGCGTCATGTCCCCGTCCAGTGCCGCATATGCGGCGCGCTCCACAGTTGCCACTGTAGTATCCACACCGCCTTCCACCAGACGGTTCATCCCAGGAAATTTCACCCCGATGGCTCCCGTGATTGCACCGCTGATGGCTGCAATCGCCACATCTCTTATGGCTTCCTCTGCACTCCGCACATTCCCGCTGCTGTAATCGCCAACCGCTCCTGCCACACTTGCGGAAACTGCACCGATCCCTGCTCCCATCAGCGCTCCCGCTGCTATGGTTCCGATTCCCGGAAGCAGAAGGCTCATTGCGATGCACGCCGCACCGACTGCAAGTCCCATGACAAGGTTTCTCGTAAAACCTCCCCAGTCAAATTTCCCCTCCTCCGGGGCGTCTGCATACGGCGCATAGTTTCTGTATGTACTGCCTCCCAGTCCCGTAAGAGCGCCCATCATGTCCACACTGCCGTTCACACAGAGGCTCGATGTTCCTGCCCCGCAGAGTACCATGATGTCCGACACTCCATGCACGGCGATTCCCGTCATGCTCTCCAGGCGGATTCCCTCTTTTGCCAGCAGGAGCAGACTCCCGCTGCTTCCCAGAAGCGTTCCGCTCCCGTCCTCCATCGTAAGCTTTCCTGCTTCCCCGCCGTCCATTCCCATGCTCTGGGGATACAGGCTCATTCCCTTGCCGTGCTCCGAGCAGAAGCCTTTCTTTTCCGGGCTGCCCGTTCCCTCGCACGAAGCGCCGTTCGTCCGGATGCAGCCTGACACCACGCCCTGCGCCTCGTTCCCGCTTCCCAGATACAGCGCCGCCTTTGTCCCCACCTGCGGCATGCAGTACATCAGGTTTCCCGTTGCAGGGGCAAAGCCGTAGCTGTTTCCCCCTGCCGATGCCCTGTCCATGTCAAATGCCAGCTCCACGCGTTCCCCGCATGCTGCCGTCACTTCCCCCACGAACGACATCCCCGTGTAATCCGGGTTCTCTTCCGGTGCAACCCGTGTGTAGCTCTCTCCCGCAAGGCGGTAGGTAAACAGAACCTCCCCTCGTACCAGTTCTGTTTTTTTCCGGGAAACCGTCAGCTCCCTGCCTTCGTATGTGACCCTGTCACCTAACGACAGCCTTGTCCCCGTGACCACATCATAGCAGATGAAATCCTTTCTATCAACGGTACATCTCCCGCTGACCGCATAATAACGCCCGTCAAAGCAGATCCCGCAGGAGAGAACCTCCCCGAGCTCCTTTTTCTCCCCCTCCGGCAGCCCCATGTAAAACCGCGGGTAATAATACCCCGTGTCCGGCACCAGGGGCAGTCCCATCCGGGACGCCATTCTCTTGAGGAATTTCCAGTCTGTCTCCCCGTACTGGATGAGTGTTCCGCCCGTCTCCCGGTCGTCCCCGGCGAGAATGCAGGCGCTGTGCCCCGTTTCCGCCGTGACCGCACCCGCAATTCCGAGGTAGGTTTGCCTCCTGTCCTGGAATACGCGGCTTCGCTTTTCCATATCCAGAAGCACTGTCCCTGACACTGCCTCGATTTCCGCAATCCGCCAGCCGTGCTCTGTCATGGTCTCTGTCCTCTGCGGGTATCCGCAGAACAGGGCTTCTGCCCGGTTTCCCTCCTCCCGCAGCTGCACGGGAACATTCCTTTCACAGACAACCGGCGCTTCTTCTGACAGGAGCACACGGAATTTTCCCCTGGCATGCTCCCCGGGGGCTTCCCGTATCTCAAATCCCAGAAGCTTTTTTACTGCAGACACCCCCAGAAACTGTAATCCGGCGTATTCTGTTTTCTTCTGTACCCCCTGTGCCATAACCATTCCTCCCTGTCATTCCTCCTGACCGGATGTCACCGGCTCGATCAGTCCGCCATAGGCACAGACCAGGAAGGATCTCTGTGTCAGCGCACACAGCCGGTCTCCCTCGTCTGTTCCGTCCGTATGATTCCGGACAATTTTTTCCGTCTCATATGCATCCTTCCATGTTCCCACAATGCAAGGCGTGCAGGGATAGCCTTTCACGTTCTGTCCGTCCTCCGTCTTTAGGATGATCTTTTCCGCATCATCCGTGTCCTCCTCTCCGGTAAAAAAATCCTTGATCTTGTCCCCTGCTTTGGCAAACCATGATTTGTTCACCGGATTCTCTTCGCTTTGGCAAATTCCAAAAGATGGAATATTTTTGTCATCCCCAACCTCACAATCTTCTTCGTGCATCATAGGCTTCCCGTTTGTATACACCCCATGGCATATTGGCAAATTTAATCTCCTTTTATGCGTCCCGCAATTACAGTAAAGCTCCGCTCCCCGAACCAAATACGGGAACTGCACCTCTTCGCCCTCCTCCAATTCCAATTGGTCAAATAATGCCTGCAGCTCCATCTCATGCTGTTCCTGTGCACTTTCTGATATACCATTTAACTCTTCTGACGATTTTTTCGCATTTCCTGCCCGTGTCACCAATGCGCCATTCGCAAAATTATCTCCTTTTGACATTCAGCTCCTCCTATTCCACCTTAAGCTCTGCTAGTTTAATTCCTTTTGCACCTCTTCGCAAAATACTTTCTATAAAGTCCAACCGGCAGATGAGATAGTCTTTTTCTACTTCTGCCACTTCAAAAACCGGAGGTACATATTTTATCTTCTCTTTATCCAATATCAATTCCTGAATCACAGAATAATCATTATTAAAAACGGTTTCTTCTGAAAGACAATGATATTGGGGATACACTGGCATATAATAAATTTCTGCAAAGCCGTTCACTCCATCAAGCAAAACCATTTCTTTTCCCCTGACCGGCACTTCATACATTTTTGATACATCCCAAAACATTTTTGACACCAGCAAAAACGGTTTTTCTATCACATCAGAAAACAGTGTATGCTGATTTTCTTCCAAAAAAAGAATGGTTCGCTCCGGTAACTTCGCCAATTCTCTTCTTTGAACTGCCTGATAATCCAGTCTCTCCATCCAATTTCGAATCCTCGGCACCGGATTCCCTGTTTCCTCCCAATTCAGCAGATAATACCTCATTCTTCTCATTCTTCTCTTTCTCCCACAACAACAATCCCTTTACCCATATATTCCCCAAAAGTCACGCTCATGTTCTCCTCAGCCACTTCCTGAAACAAAGTTTTTGTCTTATCCAAAACCTGTGGCAATATTTGTTGAAAAAACTGCGCCAGTAAATACATATAATTTAACAGATAGCCGTCTATAAACTGCTGCAGCTCATATGTCTTTATCTGTGGTATCTTAAAACGGATTTCTTTTTTTAAGTACTCCACGTCCTGTAACAGGTACCCTGTAACAAATTCCGGTTTCCAGTATGTACAGCATTCTGCACTGTCCAAATAAAACTCTTTATCGTATAAATCAATTCGCAGCTCATAATTTTCTGTCAATACACTGCTTTGCAGATAGCTGATCCCCATTGTGCAAATCTTTCCTTTTCTATCAGCTTTTTGCATTTGCTGTGCTTTTTGAAACACTACCTGCAGCTTTTCTTCCAAGCCTGTCAATATTTCTGTTTCCCCATCCTTATAATTCTTCATCAATTCCGGAAGCTGTCCCATAAATATGGGTTCCATCATCCCTTTCCCGATTTCCATGATCTGCTGCTGTCTCTCCGTCATATCCTTTTCCCCTTAACGTCCTCATACAAAGTTTTGCTATTTTTACCCAGACCTCATGCTTTCCATAAGGACAATTCATACTTCCTGTCAGTGTCCGCTCGGTTGCTGCATAAAACAGGAAATTATATAGCTTTCCTCCTGCCGCATGATTGGAATATTCCATCCAATGAACCCTGATGCCGTTAATGTCCTCCTCCCCTTCCTCATAAAAAATGATTTCCGGTAAAATTCTTCTCCATGCCCGCTTGCAGCCCTGGCAAATTTCTCCAAGCTGTCCCGGTTCCACTGATACATCAAGCAGTGAAAACGTAAAATTAACGCTTCCGTTTTGTGTGCTTTTAATAATCTGCGGCTTTGGGTCAAATTCATATTTTTGTTCCACCAATTTTTCCGGTAAATCTTTCATAAAAGCCGGAATCTTTATACTGGTCGCTTTGTCTGACATTACTACCGTTTGAAGATATTGCTCCGGCAGATCTCTTTCCAGATCAATCTGCTTATCAAGAACCTTTTCTTTCCTCTTTTTACGCTCACTTAATATCAGTTCATCAAGAAATTTTTCCATTATCGTTCCTCTGTATTACTGCATATTTACACGTCCGCCCTGCACATTGATATCATCCGCAAGCTCCAGCATGGTGTTGCCCTGCTGAAATGCAATCTTTTCAGGCGCAGACATTTCCACTCCCTGCTCCATGCTGATAATTCCTATATTTTCTTTTGCCCTGATTGTGATACTCTTATCACTTTCTATTATGATTCCTTCATCGTCTATGATCTTGACCGACATCCCATTGTTATTTGTGAGAATCAGCCGGTCCGGCTGAAACAAAACTTCTTTTCCCTGCTTATTCTTTATAGACTTCTCATCCGGATTGCTGCGTGCCGAACTGTCAGATGACTGTTCATTCACAGAACTATTCACATATGCCTCAGCTTCATTCTCATTTGGGAAATAAAGACGGACACTATCACCTTTCTCCGGCATACAATACCAGCCGGTCCCATCAGGCGAAGAATAGATTGTAGAATAAGCAAACCATTTCTGTCCTGCCCATCCTCCTGTTTCATCCTCCATCAGTACAACTTTTACTGTATCCTTCTTTACAGATGTCACGTTTCCCTTCAAGGATGCACCAATAATCTTCTTGTTGCCATACGGCATCTGCCGTAATTCTCCCTTGGTTTCCAGCAGATAGTAGTTATATATTTCGTTTCCTTCCCATTTCCGCTCCACTTCTCCAACAACATAATTTTTTCCAAGGAAGCAAACGGCATCTCCCAGATAAAATATTTCCCGAGTCTTTACTTTATACGCCACAGCATCACTTTCCGTCATGCCGCAATTCTTCTTTATCTGATATTCCCCAATCAGATTTACGATGGAATACGATTCATAGGATAACAATTCACGCCCCGCTTCTTCTATAATTCCAAAAGTATATTTCACACCGGCGCTCTTCTCATTTGCCATTAATACAGTATTTTTTTGAGCTGCCAGACGCTTTGCAAATTCCCAGTCTGTCTCCTTATACTGGACAACCATCTTTCCTATGTTTCCTGCTTCCGTTCCCATAAGGAGCTTTCCATCTGTGTATCCCTGTACTATGGTTTCAAGTATTTTCTGATAGGAGGTGGCCGCATTTTGATACACTCCAATATGCTCTCCCATATCCATCTTGCCTGTCCCTGTTTTTAAAAGTACCGTCAATAAAAATGTGTCCGCCTCTGCATGGATTCTCAAATCCTCGATATACCCGCAAAATAAAATATTTTTCCCTCCGGTTTCATCATAAAACCAAATATGTGCCCATGTTTCTTCCGATATCATAGCCATTATCCGATTTTTTTCTTCCGCAGATATATAACCGGATATCTTAGCGCAACCATGCTGATTCTTTTTTAATATGCTTTCAAATTCCACCAATGATAGAATCTGAAACGGAGATGTCTCAATACGAACTGCTCTCATTGCTACTCCTCCTCTACCTTCGTAATCGTCCTAATACAGTACATTGCGATTTCTTCCCACTCATCCTGCATTCCCAAAATGCAGTTAAATGAACCATACAGCAGTTTTCCTTCTAATGGAGTAATAAACATGATATTAAAAATATCTGCATCAATCGCCATTGTTTCATATGCAAGCCATGCTATTTTACCGCCATCATTCCGTTCACCATATTGTAATTCCTGAAATTTTGCATTTACATACACCTGCTTCATGCTTTTCACAAATCCCTCTGCCGCCTTTTTTAACTGTCCCTCTGCAAGCGCCATATCCATGAGATGAAATGTAAAATTAACCATATTATTCTTATCCATCAATATGACCGGCGGTCTGTGCTTTGATGGATATTTCTTTCTGGCAACATAATCCGGCATATCCTTAAATCCTTCCGGAATTAAAATTTCCATCTGTTTTCTAAACAGTTTTACCTTCTCATATACCATTTCCATCGTCTCCACCTCACTCTACATAAATCATCTTTCTATCATAGCCCTTTCCATGTCCAGTGCCTCTGTGCCTTAATATTCGTTCCATCTCTGCATAAATCATATTGTTATCCCATGCAGATAAATTTTTTTGCTTTCCTTCCTGCCTTTATCCTGCAAATACCTTATAATAGACTGACGCTCTATCTTTCCCTTGCTACTTGCAATCATATAAGAAAAAGCAAAATCAGAAGTCTCCTTCTCTTTCGCATTCCAAATTTCTTCTCCAAACTGCTTAACCACCAACGGATGCAGCGTTTTCTCCCCAATTCCTGCCACCGTAGCACAGATCAGATTTACCGTATCGTACTCGGTTGACATATCCGCAAAATTCTTATAACTGTCACGCAGTGCCGAACCTTCCCGCAGATAGAAACGGCACATTTCCATCTGGTTCTCGCCCAGTTCCAGCTCCTCATCCAGAAAAAATCTGACACGGTAAGCCTTGTAGTCTAAATTTGTATCATCCTCCAAAAATTCGGCTTTCAAAACCTGCCACCTGTTCTTGGGCTGATAAGCTACCTCTTCCTCTTCCATCAGCAAATAGATAAAATCGTGAAATTTCAACATCCCTTTCCCGATGACAAGCCGACCATCTTCCGCCCGTATCTCACAGCCCTTTAACAGGCCATCCGTATGATCCGCATAATATAACTGCCATCCTGCATAGGTGTAATCC
>NZ_ACFY01000157.1 GCF_000174195.1 Roseburia inulinivorans DSM 16841
ATTTTTTCTTTCATTTACGTTACGAATGACTTGTGAAAGGACGCTTATATCTGCCCAATTTACGCTGTGAATCGCACCACAGAATCTGCAATTTACGTTATGGAACTCTGGGTTTATAATGATTTTTTTTGCAGAACGTATGTTCTATAATAGAGCGGATAGATTTAATTTCAGGTTTACTTTGTAAGAACCTTCTTGCAATATTTATGTGCACCACAATGCGGACATACTAATTTTCGCTTTGTAATTGTATGCGGTCCCATAATATATGACTTCATATCTGGAACAAATCTATTATGACATTCGGGACATTCAAAGGCTCCTGCTTCTCTGTCAAGGACACAGGCAATTGCAACCCCTCCAACTATCACAACAAGCCCTATTCCTATAAGAAGAACTCTAATCCAGTTCTCCATCTCCAGCATTCCAGACAATATAAATAATGGAACTGCCGCTATAATTGTAAGTCCTGCAATCATTGCTGACAGGACAATTTTCTTTTTACTTTCCTGAGTTTCCCTGACTAAATTCACCATATTTTCCTCCGCTTTCTTCAGATACTCTTCTTCAGATACTCTTTCACCAGATAGTAGTTCATTAACTGTTATCTCCAGTTCATTACATAATGGCAACAGCAATGATACTTCTGGAAAACCATTTCCTCTCTCCCATTTTGAAATTGTTTTATCACTGATTGCTAATTTTTCTGAAAGCTGTTTTTGCGTATATCCTTTTCGTTTTCTTTCATCAGCAATAAATTTACCAATCTTGATTTGATCCATCCGTTTTCCTCCTTTCTGGTCTGATTATCCTATGATTTGATCATCAATCACACCCACGCGGCGTAGAATATGGTGAATTTATGCGGTTTCTACGCTCCGTAGAGTGAAATTGGAAAATCAGGGCAAAAAAATCTGATAACACATTATAGCACAAAGTGAATTAGAATGAAGTGGAATTGCAGATGTGGTTATGGTATTATTTTACTATTGACGAATCGAATTTTAAGGAGGTTTATTATGGACAGACCAATAACAACGTTATTTATGCTTATGTCTTTAGATGGAAAGATAAGTCCCGGTGCATCAGATGCTTTAGATGTAGATAAGGATTTTCCAAAGATAGACGGGTTAAAAGAGGGGCTGCCTCAATATTATGAAATCGAGCAGACAACCGACCTTTGGTCTTTTAATACAGGACGCGTGCAGGAAAAGATGGGCGTGAACCAAAAGCCCTATCCCGATAAGACTCCCGTCTCATTTGTCTTATTGGATAACAACCATTTGACCGAACATGGCGTAACATATTTCTGCAAGAAATCACAAGTGTTTGTGCTGATTACATCCAATAAAGATCATCCTGCTTATAACATTAAGGAAAATAATCTCCATATCATTTTTCAGGAAAAACTGTCGCTGAAAGATGCTCTTCGTGAATTAAAATCATCGTATGGATGCAACAAATTAACAATCCAAAGCGGTGGAACGGTGAACGGATTATTCCTTCGTGAGAAGTTGTTTGATTATATCGATGTTGTTGTGGCTCCAGTGCTGATCGGCGGTAAAGAAACCTCTTCCTTAATAGACGGCAGTTCCATTCTTTCAGAAAATGAATTATCTGAGCTGGGTGTCCTGAAACTCATTGATTGCACAGTTTTAAATGACTCATATATCAGAGTTCGATATCAAGTAATCAACTGATAATGCCAGTTTACCTGAACACCGGTTACTACGAGTTTCATAACGTAAATTACAGATGTGGTTATGGTAGAATTTTGGTATTAACGAATTTAGCAAAGCGGAGTTGAACAAAGGAGTTGAAATGACATGAAAAAGAAAATGATTATATTACTATCTGCAATGGTAATCTGTTTGATTGGCATTATTATGTGGTATAATGTTTCTCTTAACTTGACGGATTTAGTTTCTGATGAAGTCATGGAAATTGTTGTTTTTAATGGCAATAGCGGAGAAACAACACATATTACTGATGAACAGCAGATTCAGCATATTATACAAAATTTGAATGATGTCACAGTGAAAAAGTGGAAACCGTCTGTTGGATATACGGGATATAGTTTCAAAATAACCATTTATTTATCTGACGGAAACGAGGCAGATGGATGGAATAATTTTATTATTAATTCAGAGGATACAATTAGAAAAGATCCGTTTTTTTATTCTGTTGTAACAGGAAAGATTGATTACAATTATATTAAAAGTATTGTAAAATAATCAACTTCCAGTTTAACTTATGAACTGCCGCTCGTAACAAGGATTGACGGATTACAAGGTATTAAGCACCTTGAATCGCAGATTTTGTGGTGCGATTCACAGCGCTGATTGGGCATGTATAAGAGTTCTTTTACAAGTCATTCACAGCGTAAATGAAAAGAAAAATTGTACAGACAAATATTATTTTCTTTGTGAGCTATGGAGATGGGATTCTAACAATCATGGAAGCTTTTGCTGAACATGATTGTTGCTTAGAACTCCATCGGAATGTCTAGCGAACAGAAACATAATATTTCGTCTGTACGATTTTTCTTTTTAATCAACATATAAGAATGACTTATAAGAGGACGCTTATATCTGCCCTTCACAACCTAAGAAAGCACCACAAAATCTGCGACACTACGCCACCTAAATCTGTTTTACTCTTCCACCGTCCCATCAATTTCTGCTTTTTCAAGCGCATTCTCCACCGCATTTAAAAGCATAACCGTTGTGTATTGATTGTCTGCCTGATAGGATATATTTTCCACCGACTGTGTTTTGATGATCTGGTCTGACACTTCTTCCAACGCAGGTTCCACCAACGGATACATTGTCGTCACTGTCTCATTCAGATTCACAAGAGAGATCGAATTGATCCGATTCTCATCCACAATGACCTGCACATCCAAAGTGCTGTCATGAAAGAGTATGGAAGATGTGTAGACTCCTGCCACATATTTCATTGTCTCCACAGATTTATCTTTTTCTTTTTTTGGTAAAAACATAAAAAGCAGCAACACGACCAGCAGAATTCCTAATCCCACAAAAATTGCTGTATAAATGAGTTCTTTCATATGAAGGACTACGATTTTTGTCTTTGCACTCATTGATGTATCTCCTGCCACTGATTATTACATTGTATGCCGCATTTCAAATATCATGCAATTTTCCTGATAAAATTTCATATAAAAGTTATGCTAAAAGTTTTTTCTGTTTTTTGTAAAAAAGTTGTTGACAAAGTTCTTATCTCATAGTATTATATCAAATGTGTCTGGCACACGGCAGAACACAAAACAATATGCGCGAGTGGCTCAGTTGGTGGAGCACGACCTTGCCAAGGTCGGGGCCGCGGGTTCGAGTCCCGTCTCGCGCTCTCATAAACTTATATTGACTGA
>NZ_ACFY01000156.1 GCF_000174195.1 Roseburia inulinivorans DSM 16841
AAAAATTGTCGAAGCAGAAGTATGCCCGGATCACATACATATGTTAGTAGAGATTCCACCAAGCATAAGTGTGTCAAGTTTCGTAGGGTATTTAAAAGGAAAAGTACGCTAATGATATTTGAAAGACATGCGAATTTAAAATATAAGTATGGAAACAGGCATTTCTGGTGCAGAGGATATTACGTAGATACAGTAGGCAAAAATGCAAAGAAAATACAGGAATATATTCAAAATCAGTTAAAAGAAGATTTGGAATATGATCAAATGACTCTGAAAGAGTATATTGACCCGTTCACGGGTGAGCCAGTAAAAACAAACAGATAGAATAAGCCCAATGGGCTTAGTAGGTAAATGACGTTGCGGCTGGCGAACCATTCGATGAGTCTTTAGACTCCAGAGCCGGTAATAAGCCCTTATAGGGCGTGAGCAAACCACCGGCTAAGCCGGTGGTTATGATTGTTCACTTCGCACATAATAAACGTTACAACGTCCCGCTACTCTTCTACCTCAACTTCAGGCTTGGCATGATAGATAAAGTTTGTCCGGTAGATCTCACTTGTAAGTTTTGTCTTATCATTCACAACAATAATAGATAAGATATTGTTACCTTCCGGTACTTCGATTGGTTCTGTGTAACGTGCAGATGTATCTGTAGGATCTGTTCCATCCCACGTGTAATAAATACTGCATCCCTCATCTGCAGTAATCACTACAAACGTAATATCATCCATGGTACCGCCATCCGGTGTTACTTCCGGATAATCCGGGGCTTTCGCTTCGGTCTTATATTTACAGGTGACAACATCACTGTAAATTCCCTTATCGTTTTTGCAGACTGCCTTGATAGTATACTTTCCAACATCGTCTAATTCAATTCCGGCATCGGTATAAAGAATACCATTTTTTTTCGGATCTGATTCATCTAATGTATAATAGATATCACATTCTTCAATGGAAAAAATGGTAACTTCCGTATACACATCATATGTTCCCTCATCCGGATAAAAGACCGGTTCAGCGACAATATACCCGGAAAACAGTTCTAATAAATCTGTATCTGTCACAGTAGACGCCAGCTCTGTAATTTTATCGTACTGACCTTTTGCCTCATAAATCGTGATCAATCCCTGATAAGCCTCTTTGTTCTTTTTATCGAGGTTGATGATCTCCATCTCAAGCACTAATGCAGAATCATATTCTTTTCTTGCAAGATAGATTTCCGCCATGGCAGCCCTGGCATTGATGTCATTTGGTGATAATGTCAGCGCATTTTTATAGTAAGAAAGCGCCTTCTCATAGTTTAAATCCACCAGTTCCTTTTCTGCCATCGCAATCTGGTAATCGTACGAATTGTTATTCTGATAGCGCACGTAAGCAATTGCTCCGATTGCAATGACGACAACCACTGCAGCAACGCAGCCTAAAACAATCCACGGAGTCTGTTTTTTCTTTTTATGGTGTCCCTCTGCTTTTTTCTTCTGGTTTTCTGTTTCTTCTGACGATGTATCTTTGGATGCTTCATCCGTCAAAAGAGCTTTCAGATAATCTTCCTCCAAAACAGAATAACCATTTACCATTTGTGCTTCATGGCCGCATACCGAACAATATAAACAGCCTTCTTTTAACTCAGCTCCACACTTTGCACATTTCATATGAAACCCTTTCTATCTCTACCAATCTTATTCTCTGTCCAGACTTTCCACGCAATTGCTCATAAGCATGGCAATTGTCATTGGGCCTACTCCACCCGGAACCGGTGTGATCGCAGAAGCTTTTTCTGCAACTTCCTCATATCGTACATCTCCGCAGAGTTTATTATTTTCATCTCTGTGGATTCCAACATCAATCACAACAGCTCCCTCTTTCACATAATCTGCTGTAATAAATTGTGGTTTTCCAATGGCAACGATCAAAATATCTGCTGTCTGGCATAATTCTTTCAGATTTTTTGTTTTTGAATGGGCGATCGTGACCGTAGCATTCTCACGAAGCATCAGAAGCGCCATTGGCTTTCCGACAATATTGCTTCTGCCAACTACAACACAGTTTTTTCCGGAAATTTCAATTCCAGAACGTTTCAGAAGCTGAATGACTCCGGCCGGAGTACAAGATACAAAGCCCTCTTCACCGATCACTAATTTTCCAACATTCTGTGGATGAAAGCCGTCTACGTCTTTTTCCGGCGAGATTGTGCGGATGATTTTATCCGGATCAATATGCTTTGGAACCGGAAGCTGAACTAAAATACCGTTTACAGTTTCATCTTTGTTCAGTTTTTCAATCAGCTCGATCAATGCATCTTCGGTTGTCTCCTCCGGGAGTTCATAGGATAAGGACCGGATACCAATATACTCGCATGCCTTCTTTTTGTTTCTTACATAGACAGAGGATGCCGGGTCATTTCCGACCTGGATCACTGCAAGTGCAACCTCCGTTCCTGTATCTTTTAATGCTGTCACTTTCTCTTTCAATTCATCTTTGATGTCCTGTGAAATTTTCTTTCCGTCAATAATCTGTGCCATAATTCCTCTCACTCTGTTCTTTCTACTGCATTTCTTTTTTAGAATAAACCGGTGATCACACCTTCGTCATTTACGTCAATTCCATATGCAGCAGGTTTTTTTGGCAGACCAGGCATTGTCATGATCGCACCTGTTACAGCAACCACAAAGCCTGCTCCTGCTGATACATATACTTCTCTTACGTTAATGGTAAATCCCTCCGGACGGCCAAGTTTTGTCTGGTCATCGGAAAGAGAATACTGTGTTTTTGCCATGCAGACAGGGAAATTGGAAAGCCCCATATCTGTAATTCTCTTTAATTCTTTCTTTGCTGCCGGTGCGTAAGTCACGCCGTCTGCACCGTAAATCTCTTTTGCGATAGTCTCAATCTTTTCTTCCAGAGAAAGATCATTCTCATATAATACCTTGAAATGGCTTTCTTTTTTCTCTAAGGTCTCAAGCACTTTGTTTGCAAGTGCAATACCACCTTCGCCACCTTTTTCCCAGACTTCGGAAAGTGCGAACTCGCAGTCTCTCTCATGGCAGAACTGCTCTACATAGTCTGTCTCTGCCTTGGTATCTGTCACAAAGGAGTTTAAAGTAACAACCACCGGTACTCCGTATTTCTGAAGATTTTCGATATGTTTCTCCAGATTTACAATGCCCTTTTTCAAAGCTTCCAGGTTTTCCTCTGCAAGATCAGCTTTCGCAACTCCTCCATTATATTTCAAAGCGCGGATTGTTGCAACTAAAACCACTGCATCCGGTTTCAGATCTGCCTTTCTGCACTTGATATCAAAGAACTTCTCTGCGCCGAGGTCTGCACCAAATCCTGCCTCTGTGATCACATAATCTGCAAGTTTTAATGCTGTCTTTG
Source organism: Roseburia inulinivorans DSM 16841 (assembly GCF_000174195.1). Lineage (GTDB taxonomy): Bacteria > Bacillota > Clostridia > Lachnospirales > Lachnospiraceae > Roseburia > Roseburia inulinivorans. The sequence goes on from NZ_ACFY01000156.1 coordinate 3,379, forward strand.
TAGCACGGACAGAGTTGCATCCATGTGCAATGTTGGCAAACGGACCACCATGTACAATTGCCGGTGTGTGCTCTAAGGTCTGGATGAGGTTTGGTTTCAACGCATCTTTTAATAATGCAGCCATTGCTCCGGTTGCCTGAAGATCATCTGCTGTCACTGGCTTTCCATCATAAGTATAGGCAACAATAATGCGTCCTAATCTTCTTTTTAAATCGTGCATATCAGTTGCAAGGCAGAGAATTGCCATAATCTCGGAGGCAACGGTAATGACAAAGTGATCTTCTCTCACAACACCATCCATTTTGCTTCCAAGTCCAACGACAGTATTACGGAGCACACGATCGTTCATATCAAGACAGCGTTTCCATACAATCTGTCTTGTATCAATGCCAAGTTCATTTCCCTGCTGAATATGGTTATCAAGCAAAGCAGCCAGCAGATTATTTGCAGAAGTAATTGCATGGAAATCTCCTGTAAAATGAAGATTTAAGTCTTCCATCGGAACGACCTGGGCATAACCGCCTCCTGCGGCGCCTCCCTTGATACCAAAACATGGTCCTAAAGATGGTTCACGCAATGCGATCACTGCCTTTTTCCCCAAACGGCCAAATGCCTGTCCAAGTCCGACACTTGTCGTTGTTTTTCCCTCTCCAGCCGGAGTTGGATTGATTGCTGTCACAAGAATCAGCTTTCCATCCGGCTGATTTTTTACCCGCTCGATCAGTTCATCGGATAATTTAGCTTTGTATTTTCCGTATAATTCGAGGTCATCCTCTCCGATTCCAAGCTTTTCTGCTACTTCTTTGATTGGGAGCATTTCTGCTTCCTGTGCAATCTGAATATCACTTTTCATTCCAAAACTCCATTCCTGCGATTCTCTTTCGCATATTGTATTTGTCCATACAGGACTTATAAGTTGATATTATAATACAAGTCTTATTGATAAGCAAATATCAATTACAGATATTCCTCTTCATATTGCTCAAATTGTTCCGGCGACATCAGTACTTTTCTTGGCTTTGTACCTTCCTCCGGTCCGACAATTCCGGCTTCCTCCAACTGATCCATGATCCTTGCTGCGCGGTTAAAGCCGACCTTAAAATACCGTTGCAGCATTCCGATCGAACCCTTTTCTTTGTCGATCAGAAGTTTTGCTGCATCTGCAAAATAAGGATCTCTTCCGTCCCCGGTCTGTCCTGAGTCAATGCTTACTGTCGTATTCCCGGATTCGATGCTGTTCATCTGCTCTTCCACAGATGAATTGTAACTCACCTGTCCGTTTTCTTCTTTTATGTAAGCAACGACATCCGATACTTCTTTATCCGATACAAATGCACCCTGAACACGCAGTGGTTTCGGTACGCCCTGAGGATTAAATAACATGTCACCTTTTCCGAGCAGTTTTTCTGCACCGTTCATATCAAGGATGGTTCTCGAATCAATTCCGGATGTCACCGCGAAGGCGATTCGGCTTGGCATATTCGCCTTGATCAGTCCGGTAATGACATTGACGGACGGACGCTGTGTTGCGATGATCAGATGGATTCCACAGGCTCTTGCAAGCTGTGCCAGACGACAGATGGATTCCTCCACATCACTCGCCGCAACCATCATTAAATCCGCCAACTCGTCTACAATGATCACGATCTGCGGTAGTTTTTCCGGCTTGTCCTCTCCGTCCGGAAGCTCATCAATTTTGGCGTTGTAGCCTCTTAAGTCACGGACATTTGCCTCTGCAAACTTCTGATAACGGTCAGTCATCTCTGCGACTGCCCAGTGAAGCGCACCTGCCGCTTTTTTCGGATCTGTCACAACCGGAATCAGTAAGTGTGGAATTCCGTTATAAATACTAAGTTCGACCACCTTTGGATCGACCATGATCAGTTTTACATCTTTCGGATCTGCTTTGTATAAAATACTCATAATAATCGTGTTGATACAGACAGATTTACCGGAACCTGTTGCACCGGCAATCAGTAAATGAGGCATTTTTGCAATATCTGCAACCGTTACATTTCCTCCAATATCTTTTCCGACGCAGAAAGAAATGTTGGATGGATGATTTTTAAATTCCGGCGAATCCACAAGTTCACGGAAAGAAACCATCAGTGTCTCTTTATTTGGAACCTCGATTCCAACTGCCGCCTTTCCCGGGATTGGTGCCTCGATTCGGATGTCAGCAGCTGCGAGATTCAGTTTGATATCATCTGCCAGATTCACGATTTTACTTACTTTAACACCCATTTCCGGCTGAATCTCATAACGTGTGACCGATGGTCCACAACTGATATTCGTGATCGTAACGTTAACGCCGAAATTCTTTAATGTCTGCTGTAATTTCTGTGCCGTCTCCTGAAGATGCTGTTTGGAATCTCCCTGCTTATTGCCTGGCGGTTTTAACAATGATACTGGTGGGAACACATACTTTCTTTCCTTCTGTGCCTCCAGATGAATCTCTTCCTCGATGGATGAGACATCATTTTGAATATCTTCCTCCGTAGCCTTAACATTTTTCTTCGGTTTTTCTGCGGCATCATACGGAATAGATTCTTCTACTGGATGATGTTCTTCATAAGCCGGCTCTGTATGGATACTCTCCTGATATGCCGGCTCTGTGTGAAAGATTGATGCATCCTCTTCCAGCTCTTTTGCCTCAAACGCTTCCTCAGAAAATGCGGACGGAGCAACATACAGTTCCGTCTCCGGTTCCATAGCAGGAAGTTTTTGATATTCTGCGCCTCCGGCTGTGAGTGTCACATGCTTCTCCTCCTTGATTTCCGGCAGATTGGTGTTCGACTGCTCCAAAAGTTTGTCAATATTAATTTCACTGACTTCATCCGAACCCATAGGCTCTGCCTTCCTGTCCGGAAGAACTCTTGTGTCGACTGCCACGCCTTCCACCTTGCGGTCCATGCGGCGCAGCTCACGTTCCTCACGTCGCTGTTCTGCAAGTTCACGATGACGTTCATTGCTCTCTTTTGCCGTTTCATAAACTTTACGGCTGCCTTTCTGCACACCCTTCAATGCGGAACGTTCTGTGATCAGCACCAGACAGATAATCATTGCCACAACATCGATCACATAAGAACCGAGGAGTCCAAAATTTGGACAAAAAATCCCGGCAAGAAGACCACCTAAAAATCCTCCGCCAATTTTATGTACCGAACAATACTGATAGGCACCTGCCGCTCCGGCAACTTCCGCGCCACAGCGCACGATCTCGATAAACATACATAAAAACAGCACAAAAAAGACAGCCGCAGCAATTTTTACCGTTGCGATCCGATTGCCTTTATTGGACGCCGCAAAAAAAGTACCGATCACCAAAACAACCGGAAAAATATATGCGATCAAACCAAATACACCAAAAAAGAAACTGCTGACAGCATTTCCAATTGCCCCGCCGATTCCAAAATTACTGATAAAAAGTAAAATGGAGATTGCAAGGATCACCCACAGAATCACTTCCTCTGTAAAGCTCTCCTGCTGTATATCATTCTTCTTACGTCCTGAATTCGTTTTTCTGCCAGAAGTTTTTCTGCCAGAGGAACTCTTTCTTTTCCCTGTTGCCAAAATATTACCTCCAAAAAATATCTCCTATAATGTATAGAAAAATCCGCCGATTGAGAGCAGTCCGACAATCAGACAATAAATTGCAAAAATACGGAATTTCCGATTGCGCACAATGACAAGCATTGTTTTAATACAGATATATCCGATCACTGCAGCAATCACCATACCAACAATATAGCAGGTAATATCCATGCCGCTCACGGACAGGTCTGCAAAATCTTTTAACTCTAACACCATGGCACCTAAAATCGCCGGTATCGACATAATAAACGAATATTTCACTGCAAACTTGCGGTTAAATCCGCTGAGCAGACATGCTGTGATCGTTGTTCCGCTGCGGGATAGTCCCGGCAAAGTTGCCACGCCCTGAGCAATACCAACGACAAACGCATTGGTGTATGTAATGTCCTTCGGAAGCTTGTCTCCGCCCTTGCAGCGGTCTGCGATAAAGAGCAGAATTGCGGTTGCGATCAGACAGATGCCCGGCACGATCAGAAGTTCTGATGCCTGCTCTACCACGTCTTTTCCAACAAAACCAATGATTCCGGTCGGAATGGTTGATACCAGGATCAGCACCACAAACTTGCGGTAACTGCTGTTTACAATTCTGCGGTACGGACTGTAATCAACATGATCTTTTCCTCTGTCACGGATCGATAGAAAAAGGTTTTTTATAAGTGCTGCAAAATTGATCAGCACATCTCTCACGATACAGATTCCCTCCACAAAAAGCCTGACGATATCTTTATAATAAACTGCGCAGATCGCGATCAGAGTTCCAACATGCAGCAAAACATCAAATAACATTCCTGTATCCGTCTCAACATGGAACAGGATTTTAAAAAGTGCAAGATGTCCGGAACTGCTGACCGGAAGGAACTCTGTCAATCCCTGTATGATCCCCATCAAGACCGCCTGTAATAAAGTCATAAGCTTTTTCCTCCGCTGTATCGTATCTCATATTTTCTAAAAAATATCAGTTTTTTCCATAAGTCACCGATTTTCATACTTTTTAAGTATACCATATTTCATTTTGATTGTCATTAAAAGCTTTTTTTGCCGCCGGATTTTGTCTCTTGTATGAGCTGGTGTAATTTTGCAAATGCCTCATGGATTCCACCGATAGAATCAATGAGTCCTTCCTCGACCGCCTGTCCTCCAACCAGGATCGTCCCAAGGTCTTTTGTGAGGATTCCCGTATTCATCATAAGCTCCTCCAGCCGGTTCTGTTCTGCTTTGGAATGCTGCACAACAAATTTTAAAATACGATCCTGCATCTGCTTAAAATAATCATATGTTGGCTGCGCCCCGATCACAGTTCCATTCATCCGCACCGGGTGGATCACCATCGTACCGGATGGCACGATAAAAGAATAGTCCGTGGAGACTGCCAGCGGCACGCCGATGGAATGGCTGCCACCGAGTACCAGTGAAACCGTTGGCTTATCAATGGATGCTACCATCTCAGCAATGGCAAGCCCGCTCTCCACATCCCCGCCTACCGTGTTTAACAAAAGCAGTAATCCATCCACATTTTTATTTTCTTCCACCTCTGCGAGTTTTGGAAGCACATGCTCATACTTTGTCGTCTTTGTCGCCGCCGGAAGGCACTCATGCCCCTCAATCTCTCCTATGATCGTCAACATGGAGATCCTGTCTTCCCCATGCTCTAACTCCACCTGACCAAAATCCCTGATCTGCTCATTCACAGCCTTCTCTTTCTCATTTTTTTCTGCCATACAATCTCCCTTCCCTCATAAGACTGAAAAAACAGGATAGATTTTTCTACCCTGTTCTTTAGTATTGGAGATTCTTTTTATTTTATACAGTATATCCAAGCAGATAATTATAAAGCCCTTCGTATTTTCCTTTGGAAGACTTCCATGAATAATCGTTTGCCATGCCCCGTTCAACAATCTGATTCCACTGTTTTTCTTATCAAAATAAATATGCTTTGCATAATTGACAACACCGAGCATCTCTTCCCCATTATAATTTGCAAAAGAGAATCCATCACCGGTATTTTCGTATTCGTTATATGGTCTGACTGTATCCTTAAGTCCTCCGGTCTCACGGACGATTGGAACCGTACCGTAACGGAAAGAGATCAGCTGCGTCAGTCCACATGGTTCAAAGCGGGATGGCATTAAAAATGCATCCGCAGCGGCGTAAAGTTTGTGAGCCAGGTCATCAGAATAACAGATATTGGCAGAAACTCTGTCTCCGTATTTCCATGCATAATGGCGGAACATGTTCTCATACTGTGGATCGCCGGTTCCAATCACAACAATCTGTGTGAAATCATCCACCAGGCGGTCAATCACATAATTGATCAGATCCAGACCTTTCTGATCGGTGAGTCTTGAGATCAGTCCGATCATGAACTTCTTCTTATCGACAGTCAGATCCAGTTCCTCCTGTAATTTTAATTTATTATTGACCTTCTTCTTACGGAAGTTTGATGCGTTATAGTTGGTATAAATTTTCGGGTCTGTCTCCGGATCATATGTTTTGTAATCAATACCGTTTACAATGCCCTGCATATCAAAGTGTCTGGCGGCAAGCAGTCCATCCAGCCCCTCGCCATAGTAATCAGTCTGGATCTCCTGTGCATAAGAATCGCTTACAGTTGTAATATAATCTGCATATACCAAACCACCCTTTAACATGTTGGCATCCTTATGAAATTCCAGTTTATCCGGTGCAAACAAATCTGCTGAAAATCCTGTCAGCCCCTTCATCGTCTTCACATCCCATACACCCCTGGAACTTCAAATTATGTATGGTAATGATTGATTTCATCCCCCCAGTAAAAAGAGTCTGCCTGAAATTCATTTTTCAGATATACCGGGATCAGACCTGTCTCCCAGTCGTGACAGTGGATCAGATCCGGACGGAAATCGATCTGTTTTAACATGGATAAAACAGCTTTATCGAAGAAAACAAACTTCTCAATGTCATAACGGATATCCCCATATGGTGTATCACAGGTAAAATATTCCTGATTATCAATAAAATAGTAGGTAACCCCATCCAGTTCATATTTTAAAATTCCAACATATTTGTTCTGGATATAATTTCCTGCACACATATAAAAATGTGTTACATACTGAAACTGGTTTCTGAATTTTTCCGGAATACAGCTATAATTTGGAATCACGACCCTGACATCCCATTCCTCTTTTGAAAATTCCTTAGGTAATGCACCACACACGTCCGCAAGTCCCCCAGTTTTTATAAACGGAACGCACTCTGACGCTGCAAAAAGAATCCTCTTCATGAATTATACCTCCTCATCATCCTTGTACTATTTATGATATAACATTTTCCCCCGGATTTCTACCACTTTATTGTAAAAAAGTGTCCATATGAAAAAACTCTGTTCTTGGATTGCGCCAAAAACAGAGTCTGTCTCATATTATTTATTCATCCCAGTTGTGGTAAACCTGCTGAACATCATCATCATCATCCAAAAGATCTAAGATACGGTTGATGTTTGTGATATCTTCGTCTGCAGATAACTCTACATAGTTCTGAGGAATCATGGTTACTTCTGCTTCTGCCATTGGAATGTTCTCAGCTTCCAATGCGCTTCTTACAGCTTCAAAATCATCTGGAGATGTCAATACTTCAAAGCAGTCCTCCTCCTCATTAAAATCTTCTGCGCCTGCATCTAAAGCGATCATCATAAGATCGTCTGCATCCATTTCACAATCTTCTTTTGCGATGATGATCTGTCCTTTTTCATCGAACATGTAAGATACACAACCCTGTGTACCGATGCTTCCATGACCTTTTGTGAATGCATTTCTGACATTTGCAGCAGTACGGTTTTTGTTATCTGTTAAACATTTTACAATGATAGCTGTTCCGCTTGGTCCATATCCTTCATATGTACAGAATTCGTAGTTGACGGAGTTTCCATCACCGGCAGCTTTCTTAATACCGCGATCGATCGTATCGTTTGGCATATTGTTGCTCTTTGCCTTTGCGATCACCTGTGCAAGTTTGAAGTTATTGGATGGATCCGGGCCACCCTCTTTTACTGCAACTGCGATTTCTCTACCGATAATCGTAAAGATTTTACCTTTTGCAGCATCATTTTTTCTTTCTTATGTTTAATATTGGCAAACTTTGAATGTCCTGACATAACTTTATCCTCTCTTTTTCTTGTATTTTCGTCTGTCAAACTTTTTATATGTTTTGTGTGTTTCTCACACAATTACAAAATCTCTCAGAAATATTATTCTAGCACCGTTTCTTCTTTCTGACAAGAGTTCTCTTCCTTATCTGTGGAAACGCCCTCGGCAAGTTTTGTGATCTTCACTTTTTTTGATCATCTTATTTTCCACCTGTAAAACTTCGAAATGATACCCGAAAGCATCTGTCTCAAACTTCTCATCATCATTTGGAATACGGTCTAACAGAGAGATCAGTATACCATTTAACGTTTCAAATTCATCTTCCTCCGGAATATGAATTTTCAAAATTTCAAGTGCCTCCTCAGCAGAAGTCATACCATCCATCAGATAACTGCCATCTGGCAGTTTCTCAATCATCTTTTCTTCCTGGTCGTGTTCATCCTCGATGTTTCCTACGATCTCCTCAAGGATATCTTCCATTGCAACAATCCCGGAAGTCTGTCCATACTCATCCACCACGATGACCATATGCGTCTTAGCATTCTGCATCATCGTAAATAAGGTATTAATATTTCTCGTTTCCGGAATAAAATCAACCTCACGGATCAATCCCTTAATATCTTTGATCGCCGTGTGATAAATCTCCTGTTTCTGGCACAGTGCAAGTACCTCCTTAATATGAAGCACTCCGATTATATTATCAATATCATCTATGTATACCGGATATCGCGAATAGTTATTTTCAATCGTGAAATCCAGCATTTCAAGGAACGTCATCGTTCCATCAATGGCAATGATATTCTTGCGGTGCACCATAATATCCTTTGCATCTTTGTCTCCAAATTCAAAAATATTATGGATCATCTCCGCTTCATTCGCCTGCAGGACACCCTGCTCATGTCCTTCATTTACCATTGAGATAATCTCTTCTTCTGTCACATCATCGGTGTCTACTCCGAACAGCTTCATAAGCCTGTTACTCAACTTTTTCATCCCGGTAGTGGGACTGCCACCATCGTCCATAAATCCTCCTAATTTATATCGAAATTGTATTAAAACATTTGAAATAATACCATTTTGCTCCAGAATAGTCAAGTTATGTAAGAAGCTCTAAGCTTATTTCCAATGCCTTATCAATTTTGATCAGTATCTGATTGTCAAGATGACATACTTTATCTTTCAGCCGCGTCTTATCGATTGTGCGCAACTGTTCCAGTAAAACAACGGAATCCTTCACCAGTGCATACTTGGTGCAGTCTAACTCCACATGGGTTGGAAGTTTTGCCTTGTTCATCTGGGAAGTGATTGCTGCACAAATGACCGTAGGACTGTGTCTGTTTCCAACATCATTCTGTATAATAAGAACCGGGCGGACTCCACCCTGCTCAGAACCGACCACTGGTCTTAAATCTGCATAAAAAATATCTCCACGCCGAATTAACATATGCTTTACACTCCATAATCTTACTCAGTATTCTCTCTACTGTTGTTTCTTACGGATAGTATTTCCATATTTAACGGTCGTATTCTGTTTTCAAAAATATTTTTCCAGCCTATTCCTCGTCAAAATATTCCTGGCTTGCAATTCTTTTTCCATCTCGATAAAAAACACGCGGAATACGTTTTCCAAGCACGCAGACAAACTCATAATTAAATCTGCCGGAAAGGCTGCCGACTTCTTCCATGGTGATCACTTCGTCACCATCCCTGCCGATCAGTGTCACTTCATCCCCAATCTTCACATCCGGAATATCAGTCACATCTACCATGAACTGATCCATACAGACTCTTCCGCAGATTGGCGCACGTTTTCCGTGGATCAGGACACTTCCTGTATTGGAAAGTCCCCTGCAATATCCATCTGCATAACCAACCGGGATCGTTGCGATGCGGCTGTCGCGCTTTGTGATGAAAGTTCCACCGTAACTGATCGCTCTTCCAGCCTCTAAATCCTTAACGTAAGCCACATGTGTTTTCAATTCCATCACCGGTTTTAAATCAAGGGAATTCTGGTCGACTTCTTCCGATGGCCATAATCCATACAACGTGATTCCCGCTCTTACCATATCCATATTTGCCTCGCGGATTTCTGCGATTCCTGCGCTGTTGGAACAGTGCTTGACGGGAATCGAAACACCTCTGTCTTCCATCATGGCAATCATTTTTCTGAATTTTTGAATCTGTTCTTTTGTGAAAGTTTTATCATACTCATCTGCTTTTGCAAAATGAGTAAAAATCCCCTCCACTATCATATGCGGAAGCTTTGCAATCTGCGCCATCTCATCTGCGGCTTCTTCTGTCACCTGATACCCGATACGGCTCATTCCGGTATCCACTGCAAAATGCATCCGGCAGTCTTTTCCAACTTTTTCGGCAGCAGCAGAAAGCTCTTTTGCCATCTCAAGTGTAAAAACACTTGGACAGATTTCTGCCTGGATTACTTCCTCATACTGATCCGGGAAGATATAGCCAAGAATCAAAATCGGTTTTTGGATTCCATTATTTCGAAGGATCATCCCTTCCTCAACCGTTGCAGCTGCATACCCATAAACATAATCTAAATGTTCAATCTCCTTTGCAATAGGAACAGCCCCATGACCATACCCATCTGCTTTGATCACCGCCATAATTTTCGTGTCCGGATCGATGTTCTGATGCATGGCTTCCATATTGTGCATGACCGCACTCAAATCTATATTTGCACACACTCTGCTGTGTTTATTCATGTTATATCCATACCTTTCTATCGTAATGAATCTTTTTTATAATTGATTTTCTGCCAGAAAATCTCTCAAACCATTTACAATGTCGCCTGCCATCATACCACGAAAACCACATTTTTTCAATGCAGTATCTCCGGAAAGTCCGTGAAGGTAAACACCAAGCGCGGCCGCAGTCTCTGTGTCTGCCCTCTGGGTCAGAAGTGATCCTATGATTCCGGTCAGCACATCCCCACTTCCCGCCGTTGCCATTCCATGATTTCCGGAGAGGTTCAGATAAGTCCTTCCATGTGGAGTGGCAACGACCGTGTGTTCATCTTTCAGAACACAGGTGACATGAAATTTTCCTGCAAACTTATCCGCAGTATCAATCAGCCGTGTCTGGATAAAGGCAATGGAATCCCCGGTCAGACGGCTCATCTCACCAAGATGCGGCGTGATCACAAGTTCTGTGTGCGCCAAAAGTAAAACACTTGTGTCCTCTGCAATGATATTTAATGCATCTGCATCAAGGACGACCGGAACAGATGCTTTTTGCAGCACTGTTTTAACAATCTGATGTGCTGCATCCCCGGTTCCGATTCCCGGTCCACACACAATCACATCTGCCCATTTCATTGCTTCTGAAAGTTTTGAAGCATCTAATTTTTCAGGGTGATAAGTAGTCAGAACTGCCTCTGGAATACTTGTCTGCAATGGAATGCGGTTTTCCTCAGGCGTAAACACACGCACCAGACCACAGCCTGCCGTATACGCTGCCTTTGCACTTAAAACAGCTGCGCCAGCCATATCCACACTTCCAGCGATCAGCAGTAATTTACCGAAGCTTCCCTTATTAGAATGTGAAGCTCTCTTTGGAAGGAATCTCAGATCTTCCATCTCGAACACCATAACACCGGGCATTTGTGTCAGAAAACTCTCATCCGTGATTCCAATCTGCTTTGTCACGATCTCCCCGACATATTCATTTCCCGGGAAAAGATGCATGCCGATTTTTTCATAGGCAAATGTGATCGTGCAGTCTGCACGAAACGCACATTTTAAAACAGCCCCTGTGTCCGATGAAATTCCGGATGGCATATCAAGTGCGATCTTTTTTCCTGGTATTTCGTTCATTTTCCGAATTGTATCAGCAAAAATGCCTTCAACATTTCTCGAAAGCCCGACTCCAAAAATGGCATCCACTATTACATCATATGCGGTGTTCTCCGGAATGGCTTCCAATACCGGACATCCATAGGCAAAAAGGATCTCCAGCTGCTTTTTGCACTGGTCTGTCTCCTTCTTCCGGTCACCGATCAACACCGTATGCACCTCTGCTCCGTCCAAAAGTAACAGCCGGGTGAGTGCAAAACCATCTGCGCCATTGTTTCCCGTTCCGCAAACGATCAGAAATTTTTTGCTGCATGGGTACTGCCTTTTGATCTCATCAAAAACTGCAAGTGCGGCCCGCTCCATCAAAAGCAGGGATGGCACTTTAAAATGTTCTGTCGTGTTCGTATCATATTGTTTCATCTCTCTGCTGTTTACCAGATACTTCATAACCTTCTCATCCCCTCAGGCATATGGATAAGATAGAGCTGTCGTGCATTAAAAAATGCATGCGGCAGCTCTATCGATTTCATCCATTATTTATTCTGCTTATTTTTTACGATATTATAGGACAACTGCATCAGGCTGTCAGAAAGATGTACATTCTCAACAACCACATCTTTGTCGATCAGATCAAGGTCCACATGGGCAAAATTCCAGATTGCCTGAATTCCAAGATTGACCAGACGGTTTGCAATGGCATCAGCCTTCTCCTTCGGCATGGTAAGGGCTGCAATATCAACAACGTGATCCTTGCAGTAATCTTCCAGTTCATCTAACATGTGGATCTTAATTCCGCGGACTGTCACACCCTCTAACGCCGGATTGACATCAAAAAGTGCTGTGATCACAAAACCAAGTTTTTCAAACTTCACATAATTTGCCAGTGCCTGACCTAAATTACCGGCACCGATGACAATAATATTATGTTTCTGGTTTAATCCTAAAATCTTACCAATCTCTTCATATAAAAACTTTACATTATATCCATATCCCTGCTGTCCGAAACCGCCAAAGTTATTCAGATCCTGACGGATCTGCGAAGCAGTGACATTCATTCTTTTGCTTAGATCATTGGATGAAATACGTTCCACTCCATCCTCCAGCAATTCACCTAAATACCGGTAATATCTCGGCATACGACGGATTACTGCCTGGGAAATTTCTTTTTCCTGCATTTTTTGCCCCTCCCGAAGTATCTCTCTTTCACGGCTCTTTTCTTCTTATGCCGCGATGCATCATTTTTATTATAGTAATTTCAACTGTATCTGTCAATCTGTTAAACTTTTAACAGAGTAAATTTATCTGCCGTATCACCACATTTTCCAGATTTTTACGCGTCCAGCTCCATGGAAAGTTCTTCCCACACTTCATACTGCTTTTCTAATTCTTCCTGATACTCACTCTGCTGTTTCGTCAGTTCTCCTAACTTTGCAGAGTTCACAGCCACTTCCGGCTTTGCACATTCCGCATCGATCGAAGCAATTTTCTCTTCCAGCTCCGCAATCTTTTCCTCTGCCCTTTTCAGGGCATTCTCTATCTTGCGGATCCGTGCCTGTTCTGCCTTCTGTGTCTGCCAGTCCACCTTCTGGGCAGTCTCTTTCACAGAAGCCTCTGTCTGTGCCTCATCCTCCGGCTTTTTGACATATAACGCAACCATCTGGTCATGTTTTTCCAGATAATAATCATAGTTGCCGATATAATTCACAACCGTCTCTCCGGTCAGTTCCAGAATACGTGTTGCAGTCTGATTAATAAAATAACGGTCATGCGATACGAAAATACTGTTCCAGTATAACTTTTTAGTGCTTCCTCTAAAATTTCTTTTGAGGTGATGTCCAGATGGTTGGTCGGCTCATCGAGGATCAGAAAATTCACATCGGAAAGCATTAATTTTGCCAGTGCAACACGTCCTCTCTCACCACCGCTCAAATCCTCAATCCGCTTATAGACATCATCATCTGTAAATAAAAAAGCTGCCAGAACGTTGCGCACTTTCGTGTTATTCAGATTTGGATAATCATCCGCAATCTCATCAAAAATGGTTTTCTCCATGTGAAGCTGCTGATGTTCCTGGTCATAGTAACCAATATGTACATTGCTTCCAAGTGTTACCGTTCCCGCATCCGGGGAGATCAGCTCGTTGATAATCTTAAGGATCGTTGTTTTACCAGTTCCGTTATTTCCAATTAATGCTACACGCTCCCCGCGTTTCACTTCGAAATTAATTCCCGAAAAAAGCTGTAATGGCGGGAATGCCTTGGCAAGCCCTTCCACTTTTAAAACATCATTTCCACTGACCACATTCGGCTCTAACACAATCCGGATATCTGTGTTATCCTCGGTCGGCTTCTCAATGCGTTCGATCTTATCCAGCAGTTTTTCACGGCTCTCTGCCCGCTTAATTGACTTCTCGCGGTTAAAAGATTTCAGTTTTGCGATCACTTCTTCCTGATGCCGGATCTCACGCTGCTGATTATAGTACTGCTTGATCATGGCTGCACGGATTGCTGCCTTTTTCTTTGCATAATCCGAATAGTTCCCCTGATAAACATAACCCTTGTGCTGAAAAATCTCCACCACTTTACTCACGACGCGGTCTAAGAAATACCGGTCATGCGATACGATTAAAACAGCTCCCTTGTAATTCATCAGAAAAGTTTCCAGCCATCGGATTGACTCGATATCCAGATGGTTGGTCGGCTCGTCTAAAAGCAGGATGTCCGGCTTTGTCACAAGCAGTTTTCCAAGAGATACACGGGTTTTCTGTCCGCCGGAGAGTTCGCTCATTTTCTTGTCGAACTCCTCCTCAGTAAATCCAAGCCCCTTTAAAATACCGGTCACTTCACTGCGGTATGCATATCCGTTCACCTGTTCAAATTCATGGCTTAATTTATGGTAAGTATCTAAAAGCTGCTCTAATGCTTCCCCGGAGAGTGTGTTCATCTGCGTTTCCATATCACGCAGCCGTTCCTCCATCTCGATAATGTCGCGTTTAGAATCTAATACTTCCTCATAGATCGTATGGTGGCCGGAAACATCCTGATATTGGGCAAGATAACCGATCGTTTTATCTTTTGCGAGCGTCACTTCCCCCTCGTCCGGATTTTCCTGTTTCATAATTATTTTAAGCAGCGTAGATTTGCCGGCACCATTGATGCCGACAACCGCTGCTTTTTCATTTTCTTCAATATGAAAACTTACATTTTTTAAAATTTCGTCAGTCCCGAATGACTTTGAGATATTCTGACAAGATAAAATCATAATGATAACATTCCTTCTAATGTGGTTCGGATTGCCTTGATGAAATCCTCACTGTTTAACACAGTCGGATGCTCTAATGTTGTAATGAGCGCAAGGTCTTTTGTCATTTTACCACTCTCAATGGTAGATATACAAGCTTTTTCTAATTTATCTGCAAAATCCTGCAATTCTTTGATGCCATCGATCTCGCCACGTTTTCTCAAGGCTCCTGTCCATGCAAAAATCGTTGCGACAGAGTTTGTGGATGTCTCCTCACCCTTTAAATGTTTGTAATAATGGCGCTGTACGGTTCCATGTGCAGCCTCATACTCATAATATCCCTGTGGAGAGACAAGCACGGAAGTCATCATGGCAAGAGAACCAAATGCGCTGGATACCATATCGCTCATGACATCCCCGTCATAGTTTTTACAAGCCCAGATATAGCCGCCCTCCGATTTCATGACACGTGCAACCACATCATCGATCAATGTATAGAAATAGGTGATTCCGGCTTCTTCAAATTTTTCCTTATACTCTGCGTCAAAGATTTCCTGGAAAATGTCTTTAAATGTATGGTCATATTTTTGGAAATGGTGTCTTTGGTTGCAAACCACAGATCCTGCTTTGTATCTAAAGCATAGTTGAAGCAGCTTTTTGCAAAACTTTCAATGGAATTGCACAGATTGTGCTGTCCCTGTACCACACCTGCACCTGTGAAATTATGGATCAGTTCTCTTGTCTCTGTTCCATCCTCAGCAGTGTATACAAGCTCACATTTACCAGGTCCCGGAATCTTCATCTCAGATGCTTTGTAAACATCACCATAAGCATGACGTGCGATTGTGATCGGTTTTTTCCAGTTTTTCACACATGGTTCAATTCCTTTTACAACGATCGGTGCACGGAAAACTGTTCCATCTAAGATTGCACGGATCGTTCCGTTCGGACTCTTCCACATTTCTTTTAAATTGTACTCTTTGACACGTGCTGCATTTGGAGTGATCGTTGCACATTTTACGGCAACACCGTATTTCTTTGTTGCATTTGCAGAATCAATCGTCACCTGATCGTCTGTCTCGTTACGATACTCTAATCCCAGATCATAATAATCGGTTTTAAGGTCGATAAAAGGGGTTAATAATTCATCTTTGATCATCTTCCAGAGAATTCTGGTCATCTCATCTCCATCCATCTCTACTAATGGGGTTGTCATTTTAATTTTTTCCATCGCTTATTTTTCCTTTCTGCCTTGTTTTCATGAATCTCACAAATGTTACTTTTTTAACAAATTATCCCAGCCATAGTGATCCATATTCTCAATGGTTTTCATAATGTGCTGGTTTGCAAGCGTTTCTGCCAGTTGTGCATCATGCTGTTTCAATGCCTCCACAATCTTGCGGTGTTCATTATTTGAATCCACTGCCCTGTTCTTATCGGAAAGAGTGATCTTTCTGACACGCTGGGCATAGTGATGAAAATCGGAAAGCACATGCCGTAATTCCCGGCTGCCACTTGCGGTATATAAAATCTCGTGGAACTTATTGTCTAGCTCAACCATCTGTTCTGCGTTGCCCTTTGCTGCATGAAAATCAGACAAAAAATATTTTCCTCCAACTCATCCAACTGTTCTTTCGTGATATTCTCCGCAGCCCACTTAGCACACAATCCTTCCAGACGGCTTCTGATCTCATAAATATCTTTGATATCTTTCTGGGATATGCCAACCACATAAGCGCCTTTATTAGGAATGATCGTGACCAGACCTTCGAGTTCCAGCTGACGCAGTGCCTCCCTCACAGGGGTTCTGCTGACGCCGAGTTCCTCACCGATTGATTTCTCCTTCAGTTCCTCGTCTCTCTCATATTTACCGGAAAGAATGTTCTCCCTTATCATATGAAAGACTCTCGAACCCAAGGAGTAATTGTCTTCTCCCATAATTATCTCTCCAAAGTATCTATCTTTAATTTCTTACAGCACTTACCGATCTCTTCTACCAACTCATTGTCTGTCAAAACGGTCACACGGCCTTCCTCATACTGCTTGTCTACCCATACTTTTACCATCTTAACAAGTTCTGAATTCTTATCGACGCCTTTTTCCTTTGGCAGATGATAATAAGAATTGATCCATAATGCAATTCCTGCCAGACCGGATGTATTGGATACGGATACAAGTGGTGGTCTGTTTAAAAATTTTCCCGTATCAAAAATGTTGTAAATTTCCTCATTTTTCAACAGACCGTCTGCATGGATACCGGCTCTTGTGACATTAAAGTTACTTCCGACAAACGGTGTGCGGCTTGGCTGTACATAACCTAATTCTTTTTCAAAATACTCTGCAAGCTCTGTGATCACCGTTGTGTCCATGCCGTCTAAGGTGCCTTTTAACTGTGCATACTCAAATACCATTGCCTCCAGAGGGGTATTTCCGGTTCTCTCTCCGATACCAAACAGAGAGCAGTTGACACCGCTTGCACCGTAAAGCCATGCCGTAGTCGAGTTGTTGACCGCCTTGTAAAAGTCATTGTGTCCATGCCATTCGATCAATTCGGATGGGACACCTGCATGTGTGGTAAGGCCATAAATGATTCCCGGTACGCTCCGCGGAATCACTGCGCCAGGGAAATTGACACCATACCCCATCGTATCACAGGCACGGATCTTGATCGGTATCTTATATTCATCCATCAGTTTCATCAGCTCGACACAGAATGGAATCACAAATCCATAAATATCGGATCTTGTGATGTCTTCGAGATGACATCTTGGACTGATGCCTGTCTCTAAACATTCACGGATTACACTTAAGTAGAGGTTCATAACCTCACGCCTTGTCATTTTCATTTTATAGAAAATATGATAATCGGAACAGCTTACCAGAATACCTGTCTCACGAAGTCCGATATCTTTGACTAACTGGAAATCCTGTTTGCTCGCACGGATCCAGCTTGTAACTTCCGGAAATTTATAACCGCGTTCCAGACATTTGTATACGGCATCGCGGTCTTTTTTACTGTATAAGAAAAATTCGCTCTGGCGGATCAGACCTTTTGGTCCGCCTAATTTATGTAAATAATCGTAAATGGTCACGATCTGTTCCGTTGTATAAGGAGCCCTTGACTGCTGTCCATCACGGAATGTCGTATCTGTGATCCAGATATTTTCCGGCATATTATGCGGCACGATACGGTCATTAAACGCAATCTTTGGAATTTCATCATAAGGAAACAGATTATGGAATACATTTGGTTCTTCCACATCCACTAACTGGTAGAAATGTTCTTCTAACTGCAATAGATTTGTCTTTTGATTCATTACAACTTCTCTCATAACATCCTCCTTATAGTAAACGAATATATATGCAAAATATTTGACTATTTTCACATGCATAATTGTATACAATTATACCTTCTTTATTTTAGGCACTCTTGCTGCTATTTGTCAATGCATAATATCTTATATTTATTATAACAATTAGTTATGGTTCGCTTTTGGGTTATGAATCCACTCTATGATTTCTGCGCTCAATCGCACAGTTTAAGATATATCTGTTTTCTTTTTCCAGGGAAACCGTACGATATACGATACTGTCCGTAATTTTTTCTGTCAGATCCATAATATCTTTGTGACATTCCTGATTCTCTCCGGTGTAAATGATCTGTCCATTTTTATCGAGATTCTGCGAATAGTCACAACTGAAACGTACCACAAAAAACTTTTCAGATGCCGTCTCCATGGTAACCGAAACAGCATATTTACCCAGAATCTGCCTGCATGCTTTTGTGAGTATCATCAGGAGGAAAAGAATCTTCCGGAAAATCTCCGGTGGGATCTCGCAGTCTTCTTTCTTTATCATATGGAAACTTTGTCCGGCATCCTCATGATGAAATTCATTTTTAACCGGTTATACCCCATCAGATAATTACCATTTTCATGGATCATTGTCTCCAGATAATATCCGAGCAGATCCCTCAGATAATGTTCCATCATGTATTCTCCCACGGAATCCATCTGCCCTATCGTCAAATGCTGCTTCAGCATCGTCATGACAACCTCTGCTGCCTGCTTATAGAGCATGACATTCTCCTTTTGTCTCTCCTCAATTCTCTCAAAATCCTTCTCCGAGAAAAAGAGATTCATATTTGCCTGCTCAAGATCTGATTCTGCCTGTTTTTTCAGGCGGTGATACTCCAATGCCGCATTCACCGGTTCGATAAAATCAGCAAATGACGCACACGGTTTCATGATCAATTTGTAGATATCACATTCATTCAGAAAAGAGAGGATGTCTTTTACATGCTCTGCACTCGTCATTGCCACACGGACCGTATCCGGCGAGATCATTTTTGCCATGGTGAAAAATTCTCTTCCACTGAGTACGGAAAGACTCGTCTCACATACTAAAACATCTGTTTTCTGATGTTCTAATATATCCAGTGCCTCCTCCGGTCTCCCTGTAATCTGATAAGAAAAAGAAGGCTTTTCTGTCTGGAAAACTGCCTCAAGTCTTTTTCTCCCCACCTCATCCGGCTCTACGATCATTACAAATTCCATCCTCATCCTCCTGTGTACGTTGTGATTCTATATCATTATTTTATACTTTTATTGTTATGATTAACTTAACTATAGCAAACCCATTTTTATATCTCAATAGCAAAAAAAATTTATTTTTCAAAAACTGTAACACATTCTCCTCTGTTCCATAAGATACAGTGTAAGAAAAATTTGGAGGATTTAACATGAGTGATTTAGCTGCAACAAACTGTGGTGGATGTGGATGTAATGAGGGAGGATGCAACTCTATTCTCTGGATCATCATTTTATTGAGCTGCTGCTGTGGTAATAACGGCGGATTCTGTGGCAACAACGGATGTGGCGGTGGAAATGACTGCTTATGGATCATCTTACTTCTTCTCTGCTGTGGCGGATGTGGTAACGGAAACGGCTTCTGCTAATCGCAGGCAGACATCAATGGGGGACCTAAAGTTCCCCTGACCGGTAAACCACCCAGACTTCACGGTCTGGGTGGTTTTTTGTCGTTTACTTTGGTTTTTCCGTTTTCTCTTTGTTCTTTGCCACTTCCCGCTCTCTGACAATCTTCTTGTATACCTCACATTCCTCTGGCACACTTCTTCTTTTGAGACACTCTTCATCTATCTCATAAACACTGTTATTTTCCACCACTAACATGACATTTTTCCTCCTCTCTCTATCCTATGCTGCGAAAATCCGTTTGCGACATATCTGGCATATTGTTTCTTTTTCCACATAAAATAAAAGAAAAGGCAATTCTTATGGACGAAGCTACACCACTTACCCCTTTCGATACGATGACTCAGACAAGAGAGATCCAGATGTTAAAAAACCGTAATTCCATACATGAAAAAGTTCACAAAAAAAAACAATTTGCCATATTAATAAAAGTATAAGTGAACTTCAAAATAACGCTTCATATTTTTTCACAGGAAGAAACAGGTCTTATCCATGGTTCCCTGCCGGAAGAGGAAAACAACCCACAGTCACTTTTAAACAGCCTCCGCCCTTTCTGTACCCCAAAAGAGCTTGAGACGATTGATATGCTGACCAATATGTTTTCCATGCTTGAAACCTATGAAACGATTTTTGCAGGATAACACCATCAGCCTTTATTTGTTGTAAAAAAATCAGAGAGGATTTTCTATGGAAAATGATGTTTTTAAAACCAATCCGGTATTTCAGAATCTGTCACCGGAAAAGCTTTCTTTTTTAATGAATTTTGCAAACAGTAAAAAACCTACCGAAATGAAAGACATGATGCCATTTCTGCTCGGAACGCTCTCCTCCGCCAAAAAGCAGAATATCCAGTTCACAAAGCCTGAAACAGAACTTATGATTTCGATATTAAAACAGAGCATGTCACCTGAGGAAGCAGAAAAAGCAGATAAAATCATCCGGCTCATGAAAGAAAGAAGCGGACAGTCTCAATAGAGGCCGCCCGCTTCTTTCTCATACACTTTATGATGCATGTTTCCATCTGGCAATTTCTTACCAGATAGTTGCAACATTCACTTTTAGTACTTTATCAATTGGTGCTACACTGGTTCCCTTGCCATCTGTACCTTCAAAATACTTTGAGCTTGCAGACTCAAACAAAACATAAAGGTTATTATCCACAATTGCGATTTCCTCGGAACACGGAGGCATCTCCACCTTAACGGATGGTGTTGACGGGCTCTGGTTCAAAGCGATCAGGGAGGAATATACTTTCAGATAAGAAGAATTGCTTCTTCCAAGCGATGTACTTAAGTATACGGCACCCTGTGAATCAAATGCAATTCCCTGCACTTTGCATGGAATATTGTAATTACTCAATGCAACCAATTTGTCTAACTGTGTGTCATAGGTGTATGCATACATTTTGGAGCGGAACATCTTATTGTAAGTTGCCACCCAGATACGTCCTCCATAACAGGTGATACAGGAAGGCGTATTTCTCAGATGATATTCATCTGAAATTGCAGATGCATCAATACAATAACCAGGTGCATCTTCCGCGATCAGCCTGATATATTCATAGGAGATACGCTCTAGTGTATTGGAATTAGAGTGACATACCCATAAATTTTCTCCGTCAAAAGCAACACCACCAAGGTGACTGTCTTTTTTCATTCCAAGTGTCACAAGATAATCTCCGGTTTCCCGATCAAATACCATCAGGGCTCCCGGTTCATTTTTATCCTCAGTGTATGCTGTCATGATCACGTAATCCGGTGTAAAACAAAGTCCCTGCATGCACATATCTGCTGTGTTGATATAGTTGTTTACATAATCTTTTTCTCTGGTGGAAGGCATTCCCGGAATGGATAATTCATCCATAAAATTATAACTGCACTGTCTTAATTCTTTCTGGTTCATCGCAAGCAGATTTCCGGTGTGATAAGAATACATCTCAACGTTCAGATAACTGTCGATTGTCTTTGTCCATTTTGCAAAAAGAACAAGTTCAGAAGGACTTTTCTTTGTGATCTCTGTCACCTTCTTTGTATAACTGCTGTCTGTATACCATCCGGCAAAATTATAACCTTCCTTCACCGGGACATCCAGTGTCACCGGAAGTTCCTTTTCGTGATAGACCTCACGGTTGGAAATGCTGTTCTCTCCTCCATTCAGAATATAGGTAATATGATATGCCTTCTGACCGGTTTCTTCATACGGATCAACATAAACAGGTTTGTTTTCAATGATACCTGCCTGAGAGATTCCGATTCCTTCGATCGTATGGGCACGTGCGACCTGTGGATCGTTGATCACAAGAAGTATTGCATATAAAATTATGAAAATATTTCTTGTGATCTTCATAAATCCACATCTTCTCCTTTACTCGTCGAGTTTCTCTACTTTGCCTGCTCTTGCAGCAATCTCTTTCTCCTGTATATCAGACGGAGCCTGCTCATATCTTGAAAACTCATAAGAATATGTACCGCTTCCACCTGTCATGGAACGAAGATCCGTGTTATAGCCAAATAATTCCATATACGGAATATCTGCAACGATCTCCTGATAACCATGATCTGTCGGGTTCATTCCAAGCACACGTCCACGCCGCTTGTTCAGATCTCCCATAATATCTCCGGTATACTTATCCGGCACGACCACTTTCAATGATGCGATCGGTTCTAAGAGAACCGGGGAAGCCTCTAAGAAGCCTTTCTTAAATGCCTGCTTTGCAGCGGTTTTAAATGCCATCTCTGAGGAATCTACCGGATGATAAGAACCATCGTATAAAACTGCCTTCACACCGACAACCGGATATGCAGCGACAGGACCTTTCAGACAGGATTCCTGAATTCCCTTTTCTACTGCCGGGAAATAGTTCTTTGGAACTGCTCCGCCAACAACCGTCTGTTCAAATACATATGGCTGTTCCAGATCGCCGGATGGTTCAAATGTCATCTTGACGTGTCCATATTGTCCGTGACCGCCGGACTGCTTTTTATACTTGTACTCCACATCTGCTTTCTTGCGGATCGTTTCCCGGAATGCAATCTTAGGCTTCTTCAGTTCAACTTCCACTTTGTAGCGGTTTAAAAGTTTGCTGACTGCAACTTCCAAATGCTGGTCTCCCATTCCATAGAGGAGTGTCTGACCATTCTCACTGTCATTGACTGCTTTCAGTGTAAGATCTTCCATCATAAGTTTCTGGAGAGCCTGTGAGATCTTATCCTCATCGCCCTTATTCACTGCCTTATATCTCATGTAAGTATATGGTGTGGAGATTGAGGTCCGAATATACAAAATCGGATTTGCTTTTGTGGAAAGGGAATCCGTGGTTGCCGGGCTTGCTAATTTTGCCAAAGCACCGATATCACCTGCATGAAGTTCTTTTACTTCCTCCGGTTTGTTTCCACAGAGCACATACAGTTTTCCAATTTTTTCTTCCACATCTTTGTGATGGTTATATAACACATCATCCGTTTTCAAAACGCCCGAATTTACTTTGATCAGGGAGTATTTTCCAATAAATGGATCTACGATCGTCTTCCATACATAAGCTGACTTTGGTTTTGCAAAATCATAATCTGCACTGTACACTTCATTCGTCTTGGCGTTGATACCGGTACAGGAACGTTTTTCCGGACTTGGCAGATACTTCACAATATCGACCAGCAATGTATACATTCCTCTTGCCAGTGTGTTGGAACCCATCAGAACCGGAACAATGCTGCCGTCTGCCACATTCACACGGAGTGCCTGACGGATCTCATCCTCCGAGAACTCTTCGCCGTTAAAATAGCGTTCCATAAACTCTTCACTCGTCTCAGCGACAGCTTCCATCAATGCTTCCCTGCAGATATTTAAGTTGTCTTTGGAGTATTCCGGAACATCAGACTTTTCTACGGTTCCATCTTCTTTCCATCTCTTGGCTCTCTGCTGCAGCACATTGACATATCCGACAAACTGTCCATTCTCTCTGACCGGAAGATGGAACGGTGCGATGCGCTTGCCGTACATCTGCTGAAGATCTTCCACAACCTGCCGGTAGCTTGCCTCGTCAATATCCATATCCGTTACGAATACCATTCTCGGAAGTTTGTATTTCTCGCACATCTCCCATGCTTTCTTCGTTCCGACCTCGATCCCTGCCTTACCGGAAACTACAATGATCGCCGCATCTGCCACGCTCACTGCTTCTTCTGCTTCCCCTACAAAATCAAAATATCCGGGTGTATCAAGGATGTTGATCTTCGTATCGCCCCAGACAACCGGGATCACGGAAGTGTTGATGGAGAAAAGACGTTTTGTCTCTTCCTTGTCGTAATCACTGATCGTGTTGCCGTCTGCAACTTTTCCCATACGGGTTGTCATTCCTGCAAGATAAGCCATTGCCTCGACAAGACTTGTCTTGCCGGATCCCCCATGGCCTAAGAGAACCACATTGCGAATTTTGTCAGTTGTGTAAACGTTCATAGCAAATCCTCCCATACATTTTTCATTGATGATTTTGTTTCGTCATCACCGAATGTTGTTAATGGTTATATTTTACTAAATTTTCCACTTTTTTACAATATATTTATTCATATTTACTAACTATTATTATATTATCATTGGATTGTTTATATATTATGTATGTATTTTGAACATTTTTAGCAATTTTCATTTGATTGTTTACACAATATTCATAATTTGTACATATTCGTAGGAAATGTTCTGTTTTTCTTTTTCATGATAATCTTTTGGCAGTGCCGTGCCACGGAATTTAATAACTAATCACTTTAATACTTTAACCAATCACTTTTATACTTTAACGTGTTGACTTTTTCATAAAATGTGGATATGATGTATAAGACTTTCTAAATATACAAAATGACTTATGGGGGAACATGATTTGTTTCAGAAAATAGGATTTATCGGACTTGGTTTGATCGGAGGGTCCATTGCAAAAAAAATTCATACACTTTACCCTGATGTAACCATTATCGCAACTGCCGGTCATCAGAAAACCATTACAGAAGCTTACGGAGAACATCTGATCTCTAATCAGAATTTATGTGAAATCAAAGATTTTTATGACTGCGATTATATTTTTCTGTGCACACCGGTAAAAAGAAATATCGAATACCTGCGCCAGTTAAAAGGAAATATCAAAAACGGATGTATCATCACAGATGTCGGAAGTGTCAAAACAGATATTCACGAAGAAGTGACTGCCCTCGCAATGGAGGACTGCTTTATCGGCGGGCATCCGATGGCCGGCTCTGAAAAAACAGGCTTAAAAAATGCAAATGAATATTTGCTGGAAAATGCATATTATATTCTGACACCCACAACGAAGACATCACCGGAACGCTTAGAAGAATTTCGTTCCCTGGTGACCCAGTTAGGTGCTGTCGCCCTGGTATTAGACTATCATTTACACGATTATGCCACAGCTGCCATCAGCCATCTGCCGCACATCATCGCATACAGTCTCGTCAACCTTGTCAAAAAATCCGACGACGCAGACGAGACGATGAAGACGATCGCTGCCGGGGGATTTAAAGATCTGACCAGAATCGCTTCCTCCTCTCCTGTTATGTGGCAGAATATCTGCCAGTCCAACAGTGAACAGATCGTGCGGCTGATCGATGCCTATGAGGAAATGTTAGAGAAAACCAAACACGATATTTTATCTTCTGATGCAGATGCACTGCTTCAGGATTTTCAGTCCGCCAAAGATTACAGGGATTCAATTGCGATCACGAACAAAGGTCCGATCAAAGAAATATATGAACTGTATTTAGATCTTTTAGATGAGGCTGGTGGTATTGCGACAGTTGCTACAATACTTGCAAGTAATCATCTGAGTATTAAAAATATCGGCATCATTCACAACCGTGAGTTTGAAGATGGAGTATTACGTCTGGAAATGTATGACAGAATATCATTAGATGCAGCAGTACAGTTGCTTAGAAAACATCATTATACAATATATGAGCGGTAATCTGCCGCTCATATATTGTATACACAGTATCAATTGAAACAGGATAACAATTTTTCAACCTCTTCCCGTTCCGGCATTACGCGGAGTGCGCCTTTGCGTGTAGTGATAATGGATGCCGCTGCATTTGCAAAAGTCAGCATCTCTTTCAGGTCATTCTCTGTAAGATCGGTAAGTCCATGCTCTAAAATATAATGGAGAACACATGCACAGAAGGTATCTCCGGCTCCGGTTGTCTCTATCGTATTCTTCTGTATAAAAGGTTTCACTTCTACAATAAGATCTTTATAATAAGCACGGCTTCCTTCCCTGCCCATGGATACAAGGATCAATGGAATATGATATCTCTCAAGGATCCAATGTACACCCTTTGTGAAATCTTCTTCTCCGGTCAGCCACTGAATCTCGTTATCAGAAATCTTTAAAATGTCACACTGTCCTAATCCGTAAAGCACCTGTTCTTTTGCTTCATCTAAGGAGTTCCAGAGCGGCTCGCGCAGATTCGGATCAAAGGAAATGACAGCACCGGCTTCTTTTGCAGCACGAAGTGCTTTTTTTGTTGCATTTCGTACACCTTCGTGTGTCATGGACAGTGTGCCAAAATGAAAGATTCGTGTTCCCTTTATCAACTCTTCCGGTACTTCCGCTTCTGTCAGCATCATATCTGCACCAGGATTTCTGTAAAACGAAAAATCCCTGTCTCCATCCGGATAAGTATGTACCAGTGCTAACGTTGTATGTACGTCATCATCTTTCTGTAAGCCTGATGCATCAATCCCAACATCAATAATCGTCTGTTCCAGCTGTTTTCCGAAAAAATCATTTCCTACTTTTCCGATAAAAGCTGTCTTATGTCCGAGCTTTGTCAACATTGCCAGTACGTTGCATGGTGCACCACCCGGATTTGCCTCAAATAATGGATTTCCCTGGCTGCTGATCCCATTCTCAGTAAAATCAATGAGTAATTCGCCTAAAGCTACAACATCCATACTTTTTCCTCCGTGTCTGATAGTAGTTTTTGTTTTATAATTTTACTATATCGTGATTTCATCACTCAATAATTTCGTCGTTCGCCGAATGCATAAATGCATTCTTCTCACTTGCACTCATTATATCATACTTTTCAACATTAATATGTATTTTTTTGTCACTGTAAAAATGGATTTCCTGCGCTTCCAACGGCGTGCAGATGGCTGTTGTCGCAACCTGTTCCCCATCGTTCAGGAATAGTTCGATCGACTGACGATCCAAAATAAATCTCATTTTCTTAAGCCCTTCCGGATTTGAAATCTTCAGTTTCCGCACGCAGACAACATCTTTTGTCACACCGCAATAAGTGCGATCGATCTCAAGCATATTTTCAGCCTTATGATAAGTAAAGCTTGTTTCATATTCCTTATTTGCGGCAAGTTTCATGGAAAATGTTTGAAATTCATCCTCTTCCAGTAAAACGGTAAGGTCGATCGTCCGACCTTCAATTCCGCACAGTGTTGTTTCCTGATTTATTTCTGCATGATCATATCGACATGGATTTTTATGATACTTTTCAATTTCACGCACCGGTGTCTGCCAGATTTTACCATCTTTTAATTCCAATTCCCTCGGCAGTGTCATCATTCCCTGCCAATCCTGTGAATTTGGAATCACACATGCATCCCAGGATTTCATCCATGCAATCATAATACGTCTGCCGTCCGGCAGTTCAGTTGTCTGCGGTGCATAAAAATCCATTCCATAATCTAGTGCATGCGGCAATTCTTTTACAAATGTATGTGTTTTTTCATCATAGTCCCCAAGAAAATAAACACTGTTATGTCCATTATGAAACTCATATTTCTGCGCTTTCATATCCTGCGGTGAACAGATCAGCACTCTTTTACTGCCCAGCTGAAAGAAGTCCGGACATTCCCACATTGTACCAATTTTTCCGCTTTCGTTTGAAGCAAGAATTGTTTCAAATTTCCAGTCAGTCAGATTTTTGCTTGAACATAACACAACCTGTCCGATCTGATTTTCATTTTTATTGCCAACGATCATATAATAGGTATCATTTTCTTTCCAGATCTTCGGATCACGGAAATCTACCCTGTTGCATCCCTCTGGAAGCATTTCTCCGGTCATGACAGGATTTTTGTCATATTTCTGATAATCTTTTCCATCACCAAATGCAATACACTGATTCTGACGATCCTGCTCACTTCCGTCAGGCTGTTTTATTCTGGTTACTCCTGTATATACAAGTACATGTTTACCATCTGCTTCGATCGCACTTCCTGAAAAGCATCCGGCTTTATCATATTCTTCATCCGGAGCAAGTGCCGCTGGAAGCTGTTCCCAGTGGATCATATCGCACGTAACGCTATGCCCCCAGTGCATTGGTCCCCATTCCCTGTTATATGGATGATATTGATAAAACAGATGTATCTGTCCATCGTAAAACGAAAATCCATTTGGATCGTTGATCCATCCGGTTGGAGCAGAAACATGAAATAAAGGTTTTGTCTGCGGATCTGTAGCAGCAATTTTTTCTGTCTCGTATTTTCTGGCTTTTTCTAACATATTGCTCATATTATTTCTCTCCTAATTATTCTGATAATGATTTCTGATAGTTGTCAAAGTATTTCTGCTTAATGGAAAGATAATCTGATAATCCATATTTTTCCATTTTTTCAAGATAGGAATCCCATTCCTTTTCTATGCCGCCATTTAAAATCCAGTCGGCTTTTTTCTGTTCGGCATATTTTTTAATATCTGTGTCATATTGCGACACCTTATTCGTGTCTTCTATACTCATAAATACATTCGGATAAACGTATTTACTGTTCATATCTGCCAAATATGTCTCATGCATATTGTCAAGCCGCCATTTTGCATCTTCCGGCTGTGTTACATACTCACCATAATATTCATTTAAGATGGCAAGCGGACCATTGACTGACTGTGCCTCGCGGACTTCTACCGGAGACTGGTCGCCTAAATCCATATGCTTTAACATCGGGTCACCTTTTTCGTTTGTAGATAATTCAAAAATATTAAAGGAATCTGTCTCACCATAACTGCCCCAATTGTTCTGTGGAGACTGTAATGGTGCATACATCTGATCGATCCATGCTGCTGCCAGTGCAGTATTTCTGCAACTGGTCGTAAGTACACAACGTCCTCTGTCAAATCCGCTTGTCTCACTATTGTTCTGTCTTGTGATATTCCGCACGCCCGTCGGACCTGTAAGTGCAGGGAGCATTACATAATCAACATTATTATCAATATTTGCGATATCCCAGGAGAAGCAAAGACCATATCGGTGGTTTTTACCTTTTGCAACATAGGTAGACCATTCCTGTGTGAATGCTTCCGGATCTATAAGATCTTCTGTAACTAATTTATGCAGCCATTCAATGCCTTCTTTATATCCTTCCTGAACAGCTGTGTAAATGACCTTTCCTTCATCCGTCACTGCAAAATGATCACCGGTATCACCATAGCCTTCTCCAAATCCATTGATCAGAATGGCGGGATCCTGATCTCCATTGTTGATAATAAAGGACATCGGTATCACATCACCTTCAATATCAAATTCTTCCTGCAATTCATCTGCATGATCCCGGAATGCAATTAATACCTGTTCCAGTTCATCCGTTGTTGTGGGTATTTCCAATCCAAGATAATCCAGCCATTTTTTATTGATATATGCGATATCTCCGATGGCCTGTATGGCTTCTTTACCGGCACCAAGCTGTTCGATCCATGGAAATGAATATATATGTCCATCCGGTGCGGTACACATTGTGCGGTATTCCGGATATTTTTCAAATACAGCCTGAAGATTTGGCATATATTTATCGATCAGATTTTCAAGGGGAATAATAATCCCCTGCTTTGCATAACGAAGCAGATCGTAATCACTCATTCCGGCATTAAACAAGCCATCCGGCAGATTGCCAAATTGTGCTAATGCAAGATTTTTTTTATCAGAAAACTGATCCGATACAAAACACGTCCATTTAATATGCACATTCGTCTGTTCCTCAAGTCTTTGAAAAATGATCCTTTCATTCGGATCCTGCGTTGAGGTTGCCGGTGCACTGGTAATAAAGGATAATTCCGCAGTTTCTTTTAACGGAAACTGTACTTCGGAAACCGGAGTGTCCGGATCTATCTCTGCCTGTGGCTGTGCATTGCTTCCGCAGCCGGCTATACTAAACATCATGATCAGTGCAAGCCCGAATGACAACATTCTATTTATTTTTCTACGCATATAGGAAGTTCCCCCTTCTTTAACCTTTTACAGATCCAACCATAATTCCTTTATCGAAATATTTCTGGAAAAATGGGTACATAATTAATAATGGTAAGCTTGACACAACAATAGTCGCATATTTTAACTGTTCCGCTACTTTTGCCATCTCAGCCGTACTCTGGATGTCAGCGATCATTCCAGGCTGTGGTGTATTCTGTACAAGAATGGAACGAAGCACAAGCTGTAATGGCTGCAGATCTGCATCATTCAAATAAATCAGTGCATCAAAATAGCTGTTCCACATTCCAACAAAAGACCAGAGTGCCAGTACGGCGATGATTGGTTTACACACCGGAATCATAATTTTGAAAAAATGCTGGATTTCATTTGCACCATCAATGGAGGACGCCTCTCTGAGTTCCTTTGGTATTGACTGGTAATAAGTTCTTGCAAGAATCATATTCCATACGTTGAATGCTCCGGGTATTAAAATAGCCCATACAGTATTCACCATATGTAAACGGTTGATTAATATAAATGTCGGGATCATCCCACCACCAAAAAACATAGTGATCAGAAAAATTACATTAAAAAAATTTCTGCCGACAAACTCTTTTTTTGACATCGGATAAGCTGCAAGAAGTGTTATAAAAACAAGAAATTGCAGTAAACGCCAGCGAGTAGAAAAATGAATTAAAAAAATCCTCTCCATATCATTTCATTCTCTAAAACACGCCGGTATGCATCTAATGTCCAGTCTTTTATCCGAAAACTCAGTCCCTGATTATTTAAAACAGTCGGATCCATAAAAGATGCCAGAACCACATATATCAAAGGAATAACAATCGAAAGAACAAACAAACCGAGAAGCGCATATGCTATACCTAAAATCAGACGGTCAATTCCCGAATATTTTATTTTTCTTGATGTTTCCATCTTTTCATCCTCCTATAATCCTTCTCCATCGTTTATTTTCTTTACTACAAAATTTACGAAAATCAATAAAATAACATTAATGACAGAGTTGAACAATCCGACAGCCGTTGAGTAGCCATAATCTCCGTTCAGAAGTCCGATCCGATACACATAAGTTGATAAAATCTCAGATGCCGGAAGGTTCATATCCGTCTGTAATGCATATGCTTTTTCAAATCCGATACTCATAATGTTTCCGGCCTGTAAAATAAACTGAATTACAATAATATCTTTAATGGCCGGCAACTCGACATACCAGATTTGCTGCAGCAGATTTGCACCATCCATAACAGCCGCTTCTTCTAATTCTTTACTGGCATTGGCTAAAGCTGCCGTGTACATGATGGATGCCCATCCTGCTCCCTGCCAGATTCCGCTTGCAATATAAATTGTCCTGAAGGCAGTCGGCATTGTCATCCAATTTGTAGTGATACCGAGAATACGGTTCATCGGACCAACCGGTGATAAAAACATACGTACCATACCACAGAGTACAATAACGGAAATAAAGTTAGGTGCATAGATTAAAAGCTGTATTTTCTTTTTTATACCTTGCTTACGGATCCGGTTCAGTAATAATGCCAGGATAATTGGAATCGGAAAACCCCAAAGCAGTCCATAAATGCTGAGCTTTAATGTGTTTAACAGATAACTCATAAAATCCGGTGAGGATAAAAAACGTTTGAAGTATTCCAGCCCTACCCAGGGACTTCCAAAAACACCTTTGATCACATTATAATCTTCGAATGCGATGAGCAGCCCACCCATCGGAAGATACTTAAATATAATTGTTAACACCAATGCCGGCATCAGGAAAAACACATACAGCTGCCAGTTTCTTTTGACATAGGAAACTTTACTTACAAGCGTTTGTCTGCCTGTAGACTTTTTTGGTTTCAACCCTCTTTTCATACACTATTCCTCCATTTAGTCTTGTTGTATAATCGGTAAAGTAACCGGTTACTTTATAATTGGATAATAACCTATTTTCCAATAGATGTCAACACTTTTTTAAGTTAAAGTAACCAGTTACGTAACCAGTTATTTTTTTATTGATATTCCAGAACTTAATTGCTATACTATGTGTAATATGAAACTGTAACGAAACGATTCATATTTTAACATACTGATAAATACAATAGACAATGCGTAAAGGAGACAGATACTTATGGCGAAAAAACAGGTGACATTTGCTGACATTGCAGAATACACGCATTTTTCCAAAACTACAATTTCAAGATATTTTAATCATCCGGATTCACTGACACTTGAAAATCAGGAAAAAATATCTCAGGCTCTTGAGGATTTAGGATATAAAAAGAACAAACTCGCAAAGGTGCTCGCAAATGGGAAAAGTGAATTTATCGGGATTATCGTACCAAATCTTTACCTTCACTACTACTCAGAAATGCTTACCCAGCTTCTTTCCAGCTACCGTGATTATCATTATAAATTTCTTGTTTTTGTCAGTGATAACGGACCGGATGAGGAGGAGCAGTATATTGAAGAATTGATGTCTTATCAGATCGAAGGCCTGATCGTATTAAGCCATACGCTTTCTTCCGAAAAGCTTGCTTCTTATCAGATTCCTGTCATAGCAATTGAACGTGAGGCAGAACATATCTGCAGTGTCACAACTGATAATTATATGGGAGCTCTGCAGGCTGCATCACTTTTGATCCGTGACCATTGTGATGTGCTGATTCATATTAATGCAGATGTGCCAAAGATTATTCCTGCCTACAACAGAATTCGTGCATTTGAAGACACCTGTAAAGAACATCATGTGCCTTATGAATTAAATCTTAATGTGTGTGGAGATTCTTATCAGGAGCTCTTTTCACAAATGAAAATCATCTTTGCTGATATCGATGAAAAATATCCCGGACAAAAAAAAGGTGTCTTTCTTGCGAACGACACCTATGCAAATATGTTCCTGAATCTAATCTTTCAAAAATATGGATGTCTCCCTGACACATATGAACTGGTAGGGTTTGACAACTCTCCGATTGCCAGTGAAGCTATTTTGCCGATCACAACCATTGGACAGCAAATCGATGTGATCGCACACACCTCCATGGAATTATTAGTGCAGCAGATGGAAGAACGTAAAAAGAGAAAACCAGTTCCGCTGGCAGAACCGATCCATAAACAAATTACGCCTATCCTTATCCGCCGGGAGACAACAAATTAAAAATATTCTCTTGACCGGTCAACATCAGACAGATCACCGGTTCACAAAGCCCAGTATCAGCACAAGAATGAGCATGTGGACCGGATAGAATGCATAGCAGAAATACTGGAATGGTTTGCTGTGATATCCCTGTCGTCCACGATACAGCCAGATTGGCACTAATGCAAGCAATGCAAGACCCTGCTGGCAAAGTTCAAACTCCATGCCGAACAAACGGACCGGATACATTAATCCGCCAAGCAATTCCACATTTACCCAATAAAGAGCCACAATTTGACCAAGCAGACACCACCATTTGCGTCCGCGGAAAAAGTAAAAATAAAAACAGTCAGTACTCCGATTCCATAATAATCCACCATTGTCAGTGTCCCGAGTAAACCTCCGGCAATCGTAACCAGTATGGCTGTCAGTACAAAAACAGGTGTTTTCTTTTTCTTTCGTACTGTTTCCATTATATGGATTCCTAAAAGACCAAGGATAAACGTCCAGATCACATTCTGGTGGACCGGATAAAACCATGTTCCACCATACATCAGATCGAACGGTATCTCTGAGATCACTGCAAAAACCAGCATTCGCAATAAGTACTTTTTGAAATTATGGGTATGAAAATAACCTTCTACCGACATAAATGCAAAAATCGGAAATGCGATCCTGCCAACACAGGTCAGCCATTCCTGCGCCGGAAGAAGTGTTGCCCAAAGGTGATCCATCAGCATGAACAGCATTGCAATGATATGCAATGCTGCTGTGCTGATATCAAAACACCGTGATGTAGATGATTTTACTTTTTGAAACGACATAGCGATATACTCCTGCATTGTAGTATCGGATCCCCGGTTCTTTTACAGATCATTAAATATCTGGTAAATATCTATCTTGAGTGCGTCAGTATCCGTCATCCCAATAAACCTGCATCCATATTTATAACCGCCCTCCGGCAAAGCATCTCTCCGGACGATTTCAATAACAGCATCCACAACTTCTTTCGTCCAGATCTGAATCCTTGTATCGTAATAGCTCCCAATCTCAAGATCTGCCTTCGACTTAAATCCGAGACCGCTTCTTGAAATATCTGTCACCTCGACATGGACATATTTCAAAGTGGTCACGCTTTCTTCATCTAATCGTTCTAATTCAACCATGACTTCCAGATCAAGTCTCTTATGCTTTCTCCGCTCCTCCATACCTCACTTCTCCTTCATGAAATATTTAAGATAATTGTATAACAAGTTCTTTGCGATTACAAGTAGTTTTAAGACTCCCGGTCTACAATAAACATCGCATCGCCAAAACTGAAAAAACGATATTTTTCTTCTACTGCGGTCTCATAGGCTGCCAGTACATGTTCTCTTCCGGCAAGTGCGGATACAAGCATTACCAGTGTGGATTCCGGCAGATGGAAATTAGTGATCAGTGCATCGATGACTTTGAACTGATATCCCGGATAAATAAAAATTTCTGTCCATCCGCTTTTTTCTGTGAGGAAACCATTCTCGTCCGCAGCAGACTCTAAAGTTCTGGTGCTTGTTGTTCCCACTGCAATGACACGGTGGCCTTCTTTTTTCGCTTTATTGATCTTATCCGCTTCTGACTGTTCGATTTTATAAAATTCAGAATGCATATGATGCTTTAACACATCTGTTTCCTTGACCGGACGGAACGTTCCAAGTCCGACATGCAGTGTTACTTCCGCAATTTCTACCCCCATGTCACGCACCTGCTGCAACAATTCCGGTGTGAAATGAAGCCCTGCTGTCGGAGCTGCAGCGGATCCGTCATATTTGGCATAGACTGTCTGGTAACGGTTCTTATCCTGAAGCTGATGTGTAATGTACGGTGGCAGCGGCATCTGGCCAAGCCGGTCTAATATCTCTTCGAAAATCCCTTCATAATGGAACTGGATGAGCCGGTTGCCTTCCTCTACAATATCGACAACTTCACCGGTCAAAATCCCTTCGCCGAAAACAATTTTCGTTCCGATCTTGCATTTCTTTCCCGGTTTTACGAGTGTTTCCCAGATATCATTTTCTTTTCTTTTTAAGAGAAGGATTTCGATTTTGGCCTCGGTACCTTCCTTCACGCCATAAAGACGTGCCGGGATTACCTTTGTGTTATTAATGACAAGGCAGTCGCCCGGTCTTAAATACTCTGTAATATCCTTAAAATGTCTGTGTTCCACTTCTCCTGTGATCTTATCTAAAACCATCAGTCTGGAGCTGGAACGATCCTCCAATGGATCCTGTGCAATGAGTTCCTGTGGAAGATCATAATAAAAATCTTTTACATCCATGATTGTTCTCCATCTATTAGCATTTTCTGTACATAACAAAGAGCCGCTGCTGCGACTCTTTGCCATGTTTCTATCATATTATGCACGAAGCCTGATATCAAGTGTTTTCTCTAAGTTCTTTAAGATTTTCTTGACAAAACCTTCCACTCTTTCCGTTGTGAATTCTTCGTCAGCCGGAGTAAATACAACTGAGAATGCCATGCTCTTCTTATCCGGTCCAAGCTGGATTCCTTCGTAGACATCGAATAATGTTACATCTGTGACATAATCGCAGGCCTCTTTGATACCATTTTCAATCTGCGCACAGGTGATGTTTTTGTCTACCACAAATGCGAAATCACGTTTTTCTTCTGCATATTTTGGCAACGGAGTAAAGATCTGCTCTTTTCCATACCATTTTTTCAGGGATGCAAGATCAATCTCCATGACGTAAGCCGGTACACGCATATCAAGTTCATCCATGATCTCGTAAGAAACCTTTCCAAGATATCCGACTTTCTCACCCTCACAGAAAATCTCTGCTGTCTGATATGGATGAAGGAATGTATTCTCGGCTGCCTCGTATGTGAATGTAATATTCAGTGCATCTGCAACCGTCTCTGCAAATCCTTTTAATGTGTAGAAAGATTCCTTCTCGCCAAATAATCCAACGCACAGTGTCTCTCTCTCATCCGGATACTCCGTAAGTGGGAGATCTTTTGGAATAAATACATTTCCAAGTTCGAAGATTCTTCCCTCTAAAATTGCTTTTTTCTGGTTTCTTGCCATCGCATGGATCATCTGCGGTGCAAGTGTAGTTCTCATCAGTGAAAGATCAATATTAATTGGATTGATCAGACGGATTGCATGTCTCTCTTTTGCATCTTCCGGCAGTCTTAACAGATCCAGATCAGACGGTGAGAAGAAGGAGTAATGAATTCCCTCATAAGCTCCTGCTGCACAGAGTGCACGTTTGATTTTAAGTTCTGTCTTCTGTTTTAAGTTTAATCCACCTAATGTCACTTTCGCAGTCGGCATAAAGGTTGGGATTACATGCTCATAGCCATACATACGGATCACTTCCTCCGCCACATCCGGGTAAGAATCCATATCTTCACGGTAAGCAGGAATCTGCAATGTCAGCTCATCACCGTTGATGACCGGTGCAAAATTTAAAGCAGTAAGAATACGAACGATGTCAGCATCTGGGACTTCGATTCCAAGAACCCCATTGACACGTTTTACACTTACTTTCATCTCTTTTGGCTCGATGGAGTTTCCGGTAGACACTTCAATGTGTGTGGAAGAAACTTTACCACAGCCTAACTCCTCTACTAAATGAAGAGCACGTTTCATTGCCATAACAGTTGTGTATTCGTAAACACCCTTTGCATACATTGCGCTGGAATCAGAGGACTGTCCCAGTGCCCTGGAGCTTTTACGGATGTTGTCGCGGGCAAATTTTGCAGCCTCGAACATCACTTCTTTTGTGGTGTCCTGGATTTCAGAATTCAAACCACCCATAATACCTGCCAGTGCAACCGGTTTTTTACCGTCACAGATGACAAGATTTGAATTATTTAATTCAAATTCTTTTTCGTCTAATGTTGTGATCTTCTCGCCATCATCTGCACGTCTGACATTAATCTCGTCACCCTCTAAATATGCATAGTCGAATGCATGCATCGGCTGACCTAACTCTTTTAGGACGTAGTTTGTGATATCTACGATATTGGAGATACCACCGATTCCGACTAATGCCAGTCTTCTTCTCATCCATGCAGGAGATTCCTTGATCTCAACATCATGAACATAGTGTGCGATATATCTCGGGCAGAGATCTTTCGCAGAAACAGTTACATGGAAATCCTTCTTTACATCTGTCTCTGTGAAATCAAGTGCAGGCTCTTTGCATTCTTTTCCGAGAACGGCTGCTACTTCTCTTGCGATACCGTAAATACTCTGGCAGTCAGGACGGTTTGCGGTGATCGCAATGTCAAAAATCCAGTCATCCATTCCAAGGATCGGTTTTACGTCTGCTCCAACTCTGGCATCTTCCGGTAACACAAGTAATCCGTTGTATCCTGCGCCCGGATATAAATCTTCGTTTAATCCAAGCTCTGTTCCGGAACAAAGCATACCAAAGGATTCATATCCGCGGAGCTTGCCTTTTTTAATTGTCATCACACCTTCGATCGTGACATGGTCTTTTGCAGTTGCATAAACTGTTGCGCCTACGAGTGCGAGTGGGAATTTGCCGCCTGCATGGACATTGTCTGCTCCACAGCAGATCTGGAAGGTTCCGTGCTCACCGGCATTTACCTGACATAAGCTTAAGTGTGTGTCAGGAATTGGCTCGCATGTCTCAACCAGACCTACAACAACGCCGCTTACATCTTTTCCAACTTCAATCAGTTCCTCAACTTCAAATCCACAGGAAAAAAGTTTTTCCTCTAACTCCTTTGGAGTAACATCTATATCTACATAATCTTTTAACCAGCTTAATGGTGCTAACATGATAAGTCTCCTTTTCTTTTATCTCTATCTAGATAATTGCGAAACTCCTCATATTCTGCTTTCAATTGTTCAAAATTAACAAAAACATTCAAGACACGCTCCCGCTATGTGTCACTCGCAACGGTACTAAGAAGCCAGGCACAACTTACAGTTGTACCTACCTTCTAAGAACCGGCGGTTCCCCAATGTCTTTCATGTCTTTTGTTAATTTTTCACAATTCAATTTACACTTTCATGAGTTTCGCAATTATCTATATCTCTATCTGTTTGTCTTAGTCATCGATCTGTTTTAATACACGCATATCGGACTCAAACAGTAATTTGATGTTGTTGATACCATATTTTAACATTGCGATACGCTCAATACCGATACCGAATGCAAAGCCACTGTACTCATTGGTATCAATTCCACAACCCTCTAAAACTTTATTGTTAACAACACCTGCTCCTAATACTTCGATCCATCCTGTACCTTTGCAGAGTTTGCATCCGCATCCGCCACACTGGAAACAGCTTACATCAACTTCTACGGAAGGCTCTGTGAATGGGAAGTAGGATGGACGAAGACGTGTGGTCGTCTCTTTTCCGAAAATCTTCTTTACAAGTTCATCTAACATTCCCTTTAAGTCGCAGAGTGTAATTCCCTTATCTACCACAAGACCTTCCATCTGTGTAAACATCGGGGAATGTGTTGCATCATCATCGGAACGGAATACCTTACCAGGGGAAATAATCTTGATTGGTGGTTTCTTTGCTTCCATAACATGTATCTGTCCTGCAGATGTCTGGGTACGGAGCAGGAATTCCGGTGAGAGGTAGAAAGTATCCTGCATGTCTCTTGCCGGATGATCCTGAGGTGTATTCAAAGCTGTGAAGTTATAGTAATCTGTCTCAATCTCTGTTCCCTCATAAACTTCAAATCCCATAGAGGCAAAAATATCAATGAGCTGGTTACGGACCTGTGTCACCGGGTGCATATTTCCTTTTTCATGCTTCACTGCCGGCATCGTAACATCGATTTTCTCTGCTTCATATCTTTTCTTTAAGGCATCTGCCTCTAATTTTTTCATTTTCTCTTCGAGAATTGTCTCGATTGCAGAACGTGTATCGTTTACCCACTGTCCTACTTTTGGTCTGTCTTCAGGTGCTACATCTTTCATTCCTTTTAATACTGCTGTAAGTTCACCTTTTTTGCCAAGCACTGCCTGTCTGACTTCGTTCAGACGCTCTAATCCGTCAGATCCCTCGATCTCTGCAATTGCTTTCTCTCTGATCTGCTGCAATTTGTCTTTCATTTTCATTTCTCCTTTTTCATAAACATCTTTCTAGATAATTGCGAAACTCCTCATAACTTCTCTAAATTGTTCAAAATTAACAAAATTTTCGAAAACACGCTCTCGCTACGTGTCGCTGGTAACGGTACTAAGAAGCCAGTCACGATTGACATCGCACCTGCCTTCTAAGAACCGACCGCTCCCCAGTGTTTTCTCAAGCTTTTATTAATTTTTCACAATTCAATTTAGGTTTTTATGAGTTTCGCAATTGTCTATAAACATCTTTCAGGACATAAAAAAGGAACCATCCTCCCTTAGTAGGGACGAATGATTCCGCGGTACCACCCTGATTCTTCTCTTCTTTATCCGAAGAAAAGCACTTTGTAGATACGTAACGTGTATCAGGCGTCATCTGCTATTTACAAGATCTCCTGCGTTCACAAATGCGGCTCCTGTGTGAAATTCGATTCCTATCTTACCTTAAGCTGGCTCTCAGCCGGTGACCCGCTCTCTCTTTAAAAAGTATAGTGCTCTACTGACACATTCACAGCCTTTTCCTATTTCTGATGCCCATGATCAGCATCAAATTCAATTGCTATTCTATCACAGGGTTTTCTAAAACTCAACCCCTTTTTTCTTTGTCCGGTCACGCTTAAGCCATTTGCGGAAACTTTCATTGAAGATCACGTTCACTTCTGCACTCATCATCATAATATACATGCAAAAATAAAGCCAGAGCATGATCAATGCGATGGTTGTCAGACTGCCATACATAGAAAATCCATTAAAGTAATCCACATAAATGGACAAAGCAAACGAAAACACATACCACGCCACCGCGCAGATCGCTGCGCCCGGAATCTGGCTTTTAAACGTCAGTTTTTTGTTTGGCAGCATGGTAAAAATAATATCAAAAAATACAAATAAAATTCCAAAAAGCACAAAGCCACGAAGTCTTACGATCAGATCCGTCAGACTCTGCAATAGCGGAATATACTCTACCGCAAGATCATGCAGCGTATTTCCAAAGACCAGGACAACCAGTGTAAATACAACTGCAAACAAAAATACGATCGTATAGACGATTGCCCAGAGTCTTAACACAAACCAGTTTCGGTTTTCCTCCAGGTCATTGACCGAATTCAGTCCATCTGTCATATACTGGATTCCCTTGGCAGCAGACCAGATTGCCACGATCGCCGTAATGGAGATGATTCCAACCGAACGGTTATATACTTCATCCGTGATTGAAATCAAAAAAGCTGAAATGTAATCTGGCAATGCAGTCTGATACATTTTTAACAAAGTCCCCTCCGTGATCGGTGTGTATTGAAGAAGGGAAGAAAACACCATCAAAAATGGAATTGTCGATAATATAATAAAAAATGCCGACTGGGCAGAATATGCATTGATCTTATCCCGCTTACATTTATCAAAAAAAGATTTTCCGTTTCCGATAATCTTCCAAATCAATTTTCTTTCCTCCATTGTTACTGCAATTTATTCATCATCCTGATTCGCAAATTCACTTTTTTCTGTCAGACTGGTAATCGAGACATCTTTATAGAAGAAATGCAAAATATCTTGATAATTCATCCCGGTTTTTGCCAGACCATTGGCACCATTCTGGCTCATGCCAAGTCCGTGTCCGTAACCTCCGCCATATAGAGTGTATGTTTCGTCTGCTTCGTTCACAAGACTGGCAAACGCACTTGGCAGAATCGTCACCTCAGCACTCTCACTTCCATCCTGATACGCAATGTTTGCCGCGCCAAGTCCTAGTACTTTACGAATATTATACTCGGAAAAAACTTTTACCATACCATGTTCATAGGAAAGCCGTAACGTCAGGATGGAACCTGACGCACTCCGTTTCTCCACTTCGATGCCTTTCAGCTTTCCAAAATCTGCCATGGAGTCCGTCTCATTTTTACCATTAGATTCATAATATATCACGTTCCTTGGAGAAATGGAATGCCTGTTTTCCAAAATTTGCCGGATTCCGGCTTCTTTTCCGTTAAAATCCGCCTGTGCACTCCAGCGATAATACTTGATCTCACTGTCAAATCCTGTCTGTGGTTTCCGGATATAATCTAAAAATGTTTTCTCATCTGACAGATCAATATCTGTCTCCGGCGTATTTAAGCATACTTTTTCAGGTACCCATAGTTTTCCATCTCTTCCGGATTCCATACCTCTGCGGTGTCCGTGTAACCCATAGACGTCGAGAAATAATATGCTTCGATTACTTCGTCCGCATAAGTCATTACCTCATGTTTTGTCTCCTCCACCGCCTGTCTGGATGCCTCGCCCGCCTCTACTTTATTATAAACCTGATAGGACGTACTGTCGTTGATATGCGCTCCGAAAGCCGCCAGATCTGCCCTCATAAGCTGAATATAGGCATAGCTTCTCGCACAGACTGCCTGCGCCTTTAATGCCTCTTTTTCATAGGTAGATGGCATCTCACTTGGAACCACTGCAGTAAGATAAGTTTCAAACGGAACACTGTTCACAACGGTGTAGCCCTCCTCGTAACGGCGCACCTCCACACTGCCGGAATATCCGTTTGAGATGGTATTTCCCGCTTCATCACACAGAAAAATCTTTCCATTTTCCGTTGCAGGCTGAATGGAAAATGTATCATCACGTTCTGTAAACCACGTACTTACATCAAGCAGCGTTCCCGCCGCATAGTCCGACACAGTTTCACCAAACTTAATACTTGCATCCACATCTGCTTTCAGATAAACTGCGGAGCGGAATCTTCCACCATCGTCTGCCAGTAACAGAACCCGGATATTTTCGATTACTGCCGGTGTCCTGATCAAAATTGCACAGACTTCTTCTTCCCCGATCACATAGGATACTTCCATGTTTCCGAGAACCACTTTCGAAATCGAACTCTCCGTGACATCTTCCCCTTCTAAAAGTTCATAAACCGGGATCTTCCCGGTATGGGAGATTCTTCCATAGCCTTCAATCTCTATCGTATTTTCATCATAGGACAATAATTTTCCACCGATCTCCTGTTCTTTTTTTCGCACGATCTGGAGCTTTCCATTTGAAAAAACAAGATCCGCCACGCCTTCTGTCACATCTTTTTCCGATGCATCCATTGTAATCTCATATTCTGCACCACCGGATAAAAAAGTAAGTGTTCCATCTTCGACAGCCTTGATATAAGTATTATATACCTCTGCTTCCTCTTCACTGATTCCCGCAATTCCAACACATTTACCATCCAGCAAATACAATCGGTAATTATCCCATGCTGTGAGAAAATGTTGTCCAAACTTTGATGGATAATCCCCCTCATTTGTGACCAGAATGCATCCGCTGTCCGATTCAATCACATCCATCAGCAACAGATCCTGTGTTGTAACTGTTTTTTCATCATCTAGATAAGCAAGGATTTCTGTATAAACAGCGTTCCACTCCCCGCGGTCTAGCGCAGCGTTCTCACTTTTCTCTGGAAGTTGTATGTAATCCTTTAATCCAAGAAACTCTAAAATTTCGCTGGCAGCCTTTTTTGTCAGATACTCCTGTTTCTGTAACAATATCTGCTCCCAGTCCATCTCCTTATATATAGAAAAAGACAGTTCATCCTGCACCTCTTCTACCGGAACATAATGCTCTGAATAAACGTCTTTATGATACCCTTTTTTCGTTCCTGCCAATAGCATGCCGCACAATATGAGTAACAAAATGACAAGCAGTCCGATTTTTCTTTTCAAACGCACTTTCCCCCTCACGCACTACCTAAAAAGAAGCTGCTTTCTAAGAAAGCAGCTTCTCGCTTTTGTATCTTCTGTTTTATTCTCGTGTGTATCTTCTATCTTCATTGGTACTTTTATGATTCTTTTGTGTCTCAAAAATGCTTTTGTACTTTCGGAATCTTTTGTACCTCACTATAAATCTTCTGTGTCTTGTGAACGCTTTTGTGTCTTCAAAACTTCTTCTGTACTTTATAAATTCTTTCGTACATTCTATCTTTTGTAATACCCAAAATGCCGTTTCCTACAATTTTGACTCCTAGCCAACGCTAGGTGGGTAACCTCAATCAAGCTTTTGCCTTCCCCCGCCGCCGTAGCGAATTACTGAGGCCTGGCATCCAATTGAAAATGTTGGAATCCCGTTTAAAGTAAATGTAGGTTCAAAATAGTAGGGTGTCGCACATCCCAGGCTGTTTTTTGATAGTCTTATTATACTTTAATGTTCCCTGATTCACAAGCAAAAATTAATGCCGGAACGTAAAAAATACTACCAAA
The DNA here is from genome assembly GCF_000174195.1 of Roseburia inulinivorans DSM 16841. GTDB lineage: Bacteria > Bacillota > Clostridia > Lachnospirales > Lachnospiraceae > Roseburia > Roseburia inulinivorans. The sequence goes on from NZ_ACFY01000156.1 coordinate 46,848, forward strand.
ATTACTACTATTTTCTTGTAGTTTTATCCATTGACAAAATGGCAAAAACATGTTCCACCTAGTAAACTCTGGCTTTTTCTATATCGTCCTTTGTGAATGCACCCGGAAACAATTCCCCAAGCGTATACTCCCGATATTCTCCATTCTTTTTGGAAACAAAAATTCGAAACGTATCCGGCTCGCAGAATTCTGCCATGACCTGTCTGCACACACCGCACGGATACAGATAATCGTCTCCATCTCCATTGATCGCAATTGCTGCAAACTCACGCTCTCCCTCATAGACTGCCTTAAAAAATGCTGTACGCTCCGCACAGTTTGTCGGAGAATATCCTGCGTTTTCAATATTGCATCCCTGATAAACCTTACCGCTTTTTGTTAGAAGTGCCGCTCCAACCCGAAAATGGGAATATGGGACATACGCATGCTCCTTTGCCTCCATAGCTGCTTTTATTAACTCTTCCGCTTCCATCCTGTCAAACTCCTGTTTTTCCATTTTTATACTGTTTTTTCCAACAAACGACATATTATTTACATTTTTTATTGTAATCTAATATCTCCTGAAAGTATAGGAATAATTAAGAAGTTTCATGTTTATATGTAAACTTTTTCTAAAAATTTTTAAATTTTTTAAATTTGGAACAATTTTCTTGTATTAATTTTAGTACATATGCTATTATAAGTTAACGTGATAAATTGAAGGAGGGCTTTAAATGACAAAAAATAATCCATTTTGTGAGATAACACCGGAGTTAGAGCATCTGTCTGAGTTAAGTGCCAAATGTTCTGTCATTGATCCGGAATTATATAGCAAATACGACGTAAAACGCGGGCTGCGTGACATAAACGGTAAAGGTGTGCTCGTTGGACTGACCGAGATTTCTGATGTATGTTCGACAAAGATCGTGGACGGAGTATCCCAGCCGGCAGACGGCGAACTCTATTACCGCGGCTATAATGTAAAAGATATTATTGCCGGAATTGACGAGAACAGCCATTTCGGATTTGAGGAATGTACCTATCTTCTTCTGTTTGGCAGTCTTCCAACAAAAGACGAACTAAAAGAATTCACTAACATGCTGAGCAAATACCGCACACTGCCTACCAGTTTTGTACGTGACATCATCATGAAAGCGCCAAGCAGGGATATGATGAACACCCTTGCGCGGAGTGTGTTGACACTTTACTCCTACGATGACAGGGCGGATGATATTTCTCTTCCAAATGTATTGAGACAATGTCTTCAGTTGATCAGTTTATTCCCATTGCTTTCTGTTTACGGTTATCAGGCATATAAGCATTATCACGATGGTGCCAGCTTATTTATCCATCCTCCAAAAGAAGAATATTCTACTGCAGAAAATATTTTACATATTCTCCGCGCTGACAGTAAATTCACACCACTGGAAGCGAAATTGTTAGATACCGCCCTGATCTTGCATATGGAGCACGGTGGTGGTAACAACTCCACATTCACCACGCATCTGGTATCTTCCTCCGGAACCGATACCTATTCCGCGATTGCAGCCTCTTTAGGTTCCTTAAAAGGACCGAAACACGGTGGTGCCAATATCAAAGTTGTAAAAATGTTTGATGATATGAAAAAACAGGTGAAAGACTGGTCAAACGAGGATGAGATTGCAGATTATCTGACAAAATTGTTGCATAAAGAAGCATTCGACCACGCTGGTCTAATTTATGGTATGGGACATGCGGTTTACTCACTTTCCGATCCACGAGCTGTTATTTTCCGCTCTTTCGTAGAAAAACTCTCCGAAGAAAAGGGCTATGAAAAAGAATTCAAACTCTATGCAACGGTCGAGCGGCTTGCCCCTGAGATCATTGCAAAAGAACGTAAGATCTACAAGGGTGTCAGTCCAAACGTTGACTTTTACAGCGGCTTCGCCTACAGCATGTTAGGACTCCCGGTAGAACTTTACACACCGATTTTTGCCATTGCACGAATCTCCGGCTGGAGTGCACACCGTCTTGAGGAAGTGGCACACAGTGGCAAGATCATGCGTCCTGCATACAAGAATGTTGGCGAACGAAAAGCTTATGTTCCTATGGAGGAACGTTAAAATAAGAAAACAGTTGCCACTGGGAACACACCGGATATTACCGGTTCCGGTCTGTTTCCATGACAACTGTTTTTTATGTAACTCATATTATAAATGTAAAAACTTTTCTCTCGCTTTCGCCAATGAATTCTGAAACCAGATGAAAGCTGCAAGGAAAATGATCACTTCCAGGATACTTGCTTTTCCAATCGGCATAACGGTCTCATTTAAGACTCCAAGAACCCCAACAATCAATACCAGCGCACCAAACAACATCTCCCGCCAATACAAAAATTCAATGAATCCCTTTGTATCTTTCACTTTTTTTAACTCTTCCTGTGCCAGTACCATGGAATTAATCTTACCACTCTTCTTCATCTGAAGTGCTGACCATATCATATAGGCACCGAATAACGCAACCACCACGTTAAATACAAGCATTACATCCATCTTCTTTTACCCTTCCATTTCTGATTTTACATAATTTTACAAAGATGCACTCATTATAATCTCTCCATCCTTAAGATTCAAGAACAAAATCAATCCATATTTTGCGTTTTTTCGAGAAAAAACAACACGAATTTTGTATATTACAATTGCATGCCCATTTTTTTTAGTGTAAAATAGGTTCTATAAACAAATTAGGAAAAGGGGATTTACTATGAGACTAGACAATGCAAAAATTCTTATTAGTGATGATTCCATACTTGCACGAAAGCAGTTAAAAGATTTTATTTCAAAATATGGTACACCAACTTTTTTTCGAGGCATCCAACGGACAGGATGCAATTGATATCTATAAAAAGGAAAAGCCTGATTTATCTTTTCTTGATATCGTTATGCCAGTAAAAGATGGCAATGCAGCAATCCGTGAAATTATTGATTTTGACAAAGATGCAGAAATCATTATCGTTTCTTCTGTCGGAACACAGTCACAGCTGCGTTCCGCCATTGAAGCCGGTGCAAAGGATTTTATCCAGAAACCTTTAAATCCAGAGCAGCTGCATAGCATCCTTACCTCAAGATTTGAAGGGAGATAAAATATGTACGCACAGTTTTTTGGAACATTTTTATTATCTCACAATGTAGTGACAAAAGATCAGCTGCTCAGTGCCCTTGGCAAAAAATCCTCCCAGCATATGAAGCTTGGCACTCTCGCCATTATGAAGGGATATATGACTGCAAATGAAGTAGATAATGTCATCATTTCACAGACACATAATGATTGTCGGTTTGGCGATTTAGCTGTCCGCGAGGGATATCTGACACAGGAACAGGTCGATGAACTTGTCAAGACACAGTATCCTGATTTTCTGTTATTAGGACAGACACTTGTAGATGAAGGTTATATTACGAATACGCAGCTGGAAACACTGATCGTTGATTATGAATCCGAAAATGAATTAACGGATTTAGATTACAGCAACGAAAAACAGGATAATCTTGACCGGATTCTTGCAAATTTCTTCCATACAACTGATGTAGCTGCAGACGAATACAATGCTTCCTATATGCGATTGCTGTTCAATGATCTGACGCGTTTTATCGGGGATGATTTCACTCCGCTGTGTTTTAACCCATGCAAAGAGTATCCTGTAAATTACTGTGTTTCGCAGACGATCCATGGCGATTTATCCGCTAAAGTTTATCTGGATATGCCTGAGACAACCTGTATCAGCTTTGCATCCAGATACGTAAATGAGGAATTTACAGAGTTTGATGAATACGTTCAGGCTTCTCTGGAAGATTTCTTAAATCTTCATAACGGATTATATAATGTGAATATTTCAAATACACTCGGAAAAGAATTAACATTAGAGGCTCCTGAAGTTGTTTCTGACGAATTGATTGAATTGTCCAGTTCATCTTATTTACTTCAGGTCATGTATCCGTTTGGTGTTGTTAATTTCATTTTTGAATTGAAGAAATAATAATGGAATTGTATCAATAGAAAATCAATTTTCAGGTCACAAAAATAAGGCTGCTGATAGTTTTATCAGACAGCCTTATTTTTTCTATTATCGTTTTAATAAGATACAAATGCTAAAAATCTGCACGATCATTTCACGTTCAAAAATTCTTTTACAACCTTTGGCATCTCATCCACTTCACATACGGTCTTATGTCTTACCTCTGCGGTACGGATCTCTTCGATGGCATTTGGAATCTTAACATTTCCAATTTTGCTCAGTTCGTCGACAAGTTCAAAATCTGTCATTGCATCATACTTCTTATCAATCGCATCCATCACGCTTCTTGTAAACTTGAACGGACTTGCAGTAGATGCGATCACGGTCTTGGTGTCCGTATCCTTTGTATCTTTTAAATACTTATGATATACACCTGTCGCAACTGCTGTATGAGTATCAATAATATAACCTGTCTTTTCGTATAAGTTCCGGATCTCTTCTGCTGTTTCTTCCTCACTTGTATAATTTCCATAGAAATCTGCAAGCTGTTCTTTCATTGCAGGCGTAATCTCATACTTTCCGTTTGTATTTAATGCTTTCATGAAATCCGCATTCTTTGCAGCATCATTTCCGGCAATACGGTAAATCAGACGCTCTAAGTTACTGGAAATCAGAATATCCATGGATGGAGAGCTTGTCAGCATAAATTCTCTGTTCTTATCATAAGTTCCGGTTGTGAAAAAGTCGTAAAGAACCTTATTCTCATTGGATGCACAGATCAATTTTGCAATTGGGATTCCCATATTCTTCGCATAAAATGCTGCCAGAATATTACCAAAGTTACCGGTTGGAACTACGACATTGATTCTCTCATCTTTTCCAATAACACCATTTGCATATAATTTTGCATATGCATATACATAATAGACAATCTGTGGCACCAGACGTCCAATATTGATGGAATTCGCGGAGGAGAACTGATAACCTGCAGCTGCTAATTCCGCTGCCATTTCTTTATCACCAAAAATCTTCTTCACACCAGTCTGTGCCTGGTCAAAGTTACCATGGATACCTACAACAAATGTATTATCGCCCTTCTGTGTCACCATCTGTTTTTCCTGAATTGGGCTGACACCGTTCTTTGGATAAAATACAATGATCTTTGTTCCCTTTACATCTGCGAATCCGGCTAATGCTGCTTTTCCGGTATCCCCGGAAGTAGCTGTCAGGATTACAATATCATTTTTCACCTGATTCTTTCTCGCTGATGTGATCATTAAATGTGGCAGGATGGATAATGCCATATCTTTAAAAGCAATCGTTGAGCCATGGAACAACTCCAGATAATACGCTCCGTCCGCCTGAACCAATGGTGCGATCTCTTCTGTATCAAACTTGCTGTCATAAGCTGCATTGATACAATTCTTTAATTCTTCCTCCGTGAAGTCTGTCAAAAACTTCTTCATAACTTCATAAGCTGTTTCCTGATAAGTCATTCCTGCAAGTTCATCTACCGTCTTATCCAATGTCGGAAGCTGTTCCGGAACAAATAATCCTCCGTCCTCTGCAAGTCCTTTTAAAATAGCCTGTGAAGCTGTCACTTTTTCATTTGCATTTCTGGTGCTTGTGTACATCAATTCCATTTTCACAATCCTCTTATCCTTTTTCTCTCTTTCGCTCATTATAGATAAAACGTTCTCTCATGTCAATGCATTAAAGCATTAAATTGTCCGAAATCCCCTGAAAACGATCTGATTCTGCTTTCAACTGGTCACTGATCTGCTGGTTTGTCTCCATTTTCTTCTTGACCTTATCCATGTTTTCTACAAGGATATCGGTATTTTCCGCAGCATTTGCGATTCCTTTCGCACTCTCCTCAATCGCCGTGGAAATATCCTCTACTGACTGTTTCATCACAAGGACAACCTCTTTCAGACTGTTTGCACGCTCCTCGAAGTGATCCATGGTACTATTGACATAAGTTGCATCGGTCCGGTACTGCTCGCCTGTTTTTACGAAGCTGTCATAATCCGGCATGATCGTATCATCAATATAGGTAACAAGCTGGTTTGCGCTGTCAGAAAGCTTTTCCACCGCATCTGTGACCTGTGCGTTGATACTCTGGATATTATTCGCTGTCTCTCTTGTGGAATCTGCAAGTTTCCGGATTTCATCTGCCACAACTGCAAATCCTTTTCCTGCCTCTCCCGCTCTTGCCGCCTCAATAGAAGCATTTAACGCGAGAAGGTTTGTCTGGCTGGATACGCTTAAGATTTCTTCCGTCAGTTCATTGACATGTCTGACACTGGTACTCTCCTCGATCGCTGACTTCAGCGACTCGATGATGCCGGCGATCATCCGGCTTGTATTTTCCTGATTGTTTACTGCCTTCTGTTTTAACTCTTCGGCACGCTCCTGCATAGTGGATGCATAATCATTCATTGCCTTCGAATCATCCGCAATGCTGATCACTTCATCATTTACATTTGAAATATTATCGGTCACGGTTGCAGCGGAAGAAGAAACCTCCTCCATCGTTGCAGAAAGTTCTTCCATAACAGCAGATACATCATAGGCATTCGTATTGGCTGTCTCCACACTCCTTCCGACATTCTGGACGACATCCCCTATCGCATTGGAGTTTGTTGCGATTTTTCCGAGAACTTCCTGTAAGGTGTCAAGGAACACATTCATACCGGATGCAAGTTCTGCGATCTCATCATTTCCCTTTACGGTCACACGTTTTGTCAGATCTGCATGACCGGACTGCATATCTTTGACGATCACTTTCAGTTCCTTTGACGTCTTCCTGATCGGACGAACTACTTTAAAGATCGTTATATACAACGATGCGATCAGACTCACAACAATAAGTCCGATAACGATCAGATTTGCATAATTTCCACTGTCATATACCGTACTCTGGTTTGCAACCACCCGGTCTACATCTGCATTGTAAAATTCAATATAAGACGCAAGTTCATCACTCAATTTATTTGCCGCTTTAAAAAGTTCAAGATTACAGTATTCCTGTGCCTGTGTCTTATTACCGTTCTCAATACTGTCCGTCACCTTCTGGTATGCATCCGTAAAGCCCTGATAATAAGCGGTGATATTCTTCACCCTGCTCTTCTCATCCTCTGTCACTGCCATCTGATCTAACTGTTCCAGCAGACTATTGATCTCTTCCTTGGTTGCTGCGCTCTGTTCGAGCATACTGGCACGGTCATTTGTCGACTTTGTCACACACATGCTGTAAGCAAGGATCTCCATTTCCTTAAATTTGTCCGAGATCTCATTCAACTGTGCTGTTTTTGTCATATAAACACTTGTGATCTCATTGCTCGCCTGATACATGGACTTTAAATTCCGATGTCCGATCACAGAAGATAAAATTGCAATGATCACAAGACAGATAACAGGGATCAAAACTTTCCGGCTCATCCGGCTCTGTAACTTTACGCCTCCTGCTTTTCCACTTTTCTTTTGTTTTCTGTTTGTTCTTTCGCTCATATCTGTTTTCCTCTTTTCAAATTCCAATTGCATTTTTGATCAGAAAATCACTTTGTAATATTATACCAAATTCTTACTTACGAAACAATATTTTACAGCATATCAAATTTATATTTTTACCATATTCTGAATCACTTTCTTACACAGCAAAACAGCAAGTGTTTTTCTGCTGAGCGAACAGTCACCATAATTTTCTTGTTCTTCCTGTTCTGTCATGTTAAAATAGCATATATCATCTCATAAGTGTAAAGTAATCATTTTATGGAAGGAAAACTATAACATGCAAACTGGAGTTTATTCTGCCCAAAAAAAGGACGGAACCGTCTATTATCGCGCGAACATTACATACCAGACAAAACACATCAGTCTCGGCAGCTTTTCATCGGAAGAAGATGCACACTCTGCCTATTTAGAAGCCTGTAACCTTTTGGAAAATGAAGCAGTCACACTTTTTAACATCCACAGTCAGATTCGCCATCTGTCCTTTGACAAAGCAGTATGTCTTTTAAACTTCCGGGATAATCATCTGTATTTTCATAACCCTATTTATCTGCGCAAAGGCTACTTCAGTTATTTTCTTTCCGATGATATGGAACTGAAATTCGACATTGATGATCTGTTTTATTATGCCGGTCATCGCATCCAGAAACGCCAGGGACATTTATTTGTAAGCGATTATGGCATGCAGTACTCCATTTTGTCCCGCTACGGGATCAAACCCTATGCAGTTACCGGCAGAGACTATCTGTTTTTTAACGGTGATACGCATGATTTCCGTTATTCCAACATTCTGAACATCAACCGTTATCATGGTGTTTACAGCTATGAGAAAAACGGATCCACACATTATAAGGTTTTTATCCATATTAACGGCAATTACAAAATCGGAAGCTATGCCAGCGAAGCCAGCGCTGCCGTTGCCTATAATAAAGCTGCCGATCTTGCAAAGGCTTGCGGTGTGACAAAGCAGTTCCCGGAGAACTATGTAGACACACTGGATCCAAGCGAATATGCTGACCTCTACAACCACGTAAAAATCTCAAAAAAATATACAGATTACCTGAAAACATTAGTTTAACCGCAATGCCTGAAAAACTTTTCAGCCACTGCGCCACATACAAAAAGACCGCCACACAAACCTGATCGTTTATGCAACAGTCCTCCTGTTTCTAAGTTGTATTTTGAAATTATTTCTGATTGATATAGTTGACCAGTCCTTCGCAGTCGATAATCTTCTGCATGAATGGCGGGAACGCCTGCCCCTGATAAGAAGTTCCTTTTGTCTTGTCGGTGATGACACCTGTATCAAAGTTCACTTCCACCTCATCACCTGCTTCAATCTCTTTTGCCGCATCCGGGCACTCGATGATCGGCAATCCGATGTTGATCGCATTCCGGTAAAAAATTCTCGCAAATGTCTCTGCAATGACACAGCTTACGCCTGCCGCTTTAATTGAAATCGGCGCATGTTCTCTGGAAGATCCACAGCCAAAATTTTTGTTGGCTACAATAATGTCTCCCTCTTTTACATTTTTCACAAAGTCCTTGTCAATGTCTTCCATACAGTGTGTTGCAAGTTCCTTCGGGTCTGAAGAATTCAAGTATCTTGCCGGAATAATAACATCTGTGTCGACATTGTCTCCATATTTAAATACATGACCACATGCTGCTTTCATATAATCCTCCTTGTTTTGCGAAGCAAAATGCGAACCCTCTGGTGAGCAGAGGATTTAGCCTCCCTTGTTTTGCGAAGCAAAATCCGAGCCTCTTTAGGCGAGGAGAGGATTTAGCCTCCTTTTGTCTCCCTTGTTTTACATAACCTCTTCCGGGCTGGAAATCTTACCTGTGATTGCACTTGCCGCTGCAACTGCCGGGCTCGCAAGATATACTTCCGAATCCACATGTCCCATACGACCTACAAAGTTCCGGTTTGTTGTGGACACACACCGTTCGCCTGCCGCAAGGATTCCCATATATCCTCCAAGACATGGTCCACAGGTTGGTGTGCTGACAACCGCTCCTGCCTCGATAAAGGTTCTTAACAGTCCCTCTTCCATTGCCTGCAGATAAATCTTTTGTGTTGCCGGAATCACGATTACGCGAAGTCCTTTTTTCACTTTCTTGCCTTTTAACACGGAAGCTGCAATCCTAAGATCATCCATACGGCCATTGGTACAGGAACCGATCACAACCTGATCAATTTTCACATCTCCGACTTCATCGATCGTTCTTGTATTTTCAGGTAAATGCGGAAATGAAACGGTTGGTTTTAAGGTGCTTAAATCAATCGTATATTCCGCATCATATTCCGCATCCTCATCTGCTTCATAAACAACGTAAGGACGTTTGGAATGTTCTTCCATGTACTGTTTTGCAAGGTCATCCACAGGGAAAATACCGTTCTTTCCACCTGCTTCGATCGCCATATTTGCAATTGTAAAACGATCATCCATCGTCAGATACCGGATTCCATCACCCACAAATTCCATCGATTTGTAAAGTGCACCATCCACACCGATCATTCCGATAATATGTAAAATAATGTCTTTTCCGCTGATCCACGCAGCCGGTTTTCCGGTCAGATTAAACTTCATTGCAGACGGAACTTTAAACCATGCCTTTCCGGTTGCCATTCCTGCCGCCATATCCGTACTTCCGACACCGGTAGAGAATGCTCCAAGTGCTCCGTAAGTACAGGTATGGGAGTCTGCACCAATGATTACATCTCCTGCCACGGTAAGTCCTTTTTCCGGGAGCAGCGCATGTTCAATTCCCATCTCCCCTACATCAAAATAGTTGGTAATGTCATGTCTGCACGCAAATTCCCGCACGCATTTACAGTGCTCTGCTGATTTAATATCCTTGTTTGGAACAAAATGATCCAAAACCAGTGCTACTTTATCTTTATCAAACACACCGTCCACTTTCATCTTATCCATCTCATGGATAGCCACCGGTGATGTAATGTCATTTCCAAGAACTAAATCCAATTCTGCCTCGATCAACTGTCCTGCACTTACAGATGGAAGCCCTGCATGTGCCGCCAGGATTTTCTGCGTCATTGTCATTCCCATGATAAAATCCTCCTTCACGTAATTATTCCGATTCCCTGCTGTTATCATAAATCATCAAAACAATTACTCTGTTTATATTCCCGTGATATTCTCATTTCTCACGGTTCCTTTTACTTGTATTCATTGTAGCATAGGTAATATTATAATACAAATACATAATAAACATATTTACCATAACTATCTTTTATGATATAATATGCGTACGCAATGAGCAGTGCCAATCGGGAATATACAGACCGGACATGCTTGCATGGTAAGGTCTGTATATATCGAGAGTGATAGGGCGAATGCCCGTCAGCCAGAAAAATCTCTGATTTTTCTGGCATGCACTGCGGACAAAAACTCACTCAATAATACATTTATCAGATAACAAAAAGGAGTTTTTATGAATCAGAATTTATCCTCTTACCGTATTTTTTATACAGTTGCAAACACCGGAAATATCTCAAAGGCTGCAAAGGAGCTTTATATCAGCCAGCCTGCGATCAGCAAATCCATCCAGAAGCTGGAGGAAAGCGTTGGCTGCAAACTTTTTTCCAGAAGTTCCCGCGGCGTTGTTCTGACCGATGAGGGAAAACTGCTCTATGAGCATGTCAGTGAAGCGTTTGAGACCCTGACTATGGGCGAAGAAAAATTAAAACGTTCCATCGAGCTCGGTGTCGGACACTTAAAAATCGGTGTCAGCTCCACGCTCTGCAAATATCTGCTTCTGCCTTACCTGAAAGAATTTATCCGGCAGAACCCGCATATTTCCATTTCCATCTCCTGCCAGTCCACCAATGATACCTTAAAAACTGCTGGAAGATAACAAAATTGATATCGGTCTGATCGGGAAACCGGAAAATCTGAAAAATATTCATTTTGACTTTTTGGAGGAAATTGAAGACATTTTCGTTGCAGCCAAAGATTATCTGCGAAACCTGAAAGCAAGAGGGATTCAGAAAGATCATATTTTACAGAGTTCCACGCTCATGCTGCTTGATAAAAACAATATGACAAGACAGTACATTGATGATTATTTACAGGAAAATCAGATTATCATCAAAGATTCCATCGATATTTCTGACATGGATCTTCTGATCGATTTTGCCCGCATCGGTGTCGGTGTTGCATGTGTCATCAAGAACTTTGTCCGGGAAGATTTGGAAAACGGAACTCTCATGGAAATTCCACTTGGCTTTCCAATCCACAAACGTGAAGTCGGTTTTGCATACAAGACAACAACCAAGCCTTCTAAATCACTTGCGGAATTTATTCATTTTTACAAGACTTACCGGTAGGACGCTGATGCGTGCAAGCTTTAGCTTGCATAATTCTTCTGCGCATCAGTCGCATCCTTGTTGAGCATTTTTCTTGCATAGGAAGCAATTTCCTATGCAAGAAAAAACGCCGTGGCAGCTGCCACGGCATTTTTTCTTATCTCATAACAATATTCACGATACGTCCCGGTACATAAATCTCTTTTACGATATTTCCCGTGAGTTTATCTGCAATCGCTTCTTTTGCTTTTGCAATGACATCCTCTTTTGCATCGTCTTTTCCAATGGAAAGTGTTCCCTTGGTCTTACCATTGATCTGGACTGCGATTTCCACAGAACTCTCAACGGTCTTAGCCTCGTCAAATTCAGGCCAGGCTGTCTGATAAACTTTTCCTTCGAAACCTGCAATCTGCCATAACTCCTCAGTGATATGTGGAGCAACTGGGTTCAATAAAGTAATTAATGTTTTAAATTCTCCCCTTGTAATCGCATTTTTCTTATAAAAGTCATTGATAAGTGCCATCATTGCTGCAATTGCAGTATTATATTTCAGATTTTCAAAATCACTGCTTACCTTCTTGATCGTCTGATGCATCTTTGTCTCCATATCAGCGGAGTAACCTTCTTCGTCAGTCATAAGATCCTGTAATTTCCATACACGCTCTAAGAAACGACGGCAGCCTTTAACGCCATCTTCCGACCAGGAAGCGCTTAAATCGAAAGCTCCGATGAACATCTCGTAAGTTCTCAAAGTATCTGCACCGTATTCTCTTACAATATCATCCGGATTTACGACATTTCCTCTGGATTTTGACATCTTCTCACCGTTCTCACCGAGGATCATACCGTGGGAAGTTCTCTTCTGATATGGTTCCGGGCAAGGAACAACACCCTCATCATAGAGGAATTTGTGCCAGAATCTGGAGTACAGCAAATGTAAGGTTGTATGCTCCATACCACCGTTATACCAGTCAACCGGCATCCAGTATTTTAATGCTTCCGGGCTTGCAAGCGCTTCATCGTTGTGTGGATCGGTATATCTTAAGAAATACCAGGAGGATCCTGCCCACTGAGGCATGGTATCGGTCTCTCTCTTAGCCGGTCCGCCACAGCAAGGACAGGTTGTGTTAACCCAGTCTGTCATAGCTGCCAGTGGTGATTCACCGTTATCTGTCGGCATGTAGCTGTCAACTTCCGGTAACATTAATGGAAGTTCGCTCTCATCGATCGGAACATATCCGCATTTATCACAATGTACAATTGGGATTGGTTCACCCCAGTATCTCTGACGCGAGAATACCCAGTCTCTTAATTTATAATTTGTCTTGGCCGTTCCAATGCCTTTTTCCTCTAAAAATGCGATCATCTTTGCTTTTGCATCTTTTACTTCAAGTCCGTTAATAAAGTCTGAGTTGATCAGAACACCTGTTGCGACATCTGTAAATGCAGCCTCATTGATGTCTACTTCCTCTCCGTTCTTTGCAACCACCTGGATCATTGGAAGATTGAATTTCTTTGCAAATTCCCAGTCACGCTCATCGTGTGCCGGTACTGCCATGATTGCACCTGTACCATAGGACATTAATACATAGTCAGAGATCCAGACCGGAATCTCTTTTCCATTTACAGGGTTTACTGCTGTCAGACCGTCAATGCATACACCGGTCTTGTCTTTTGCAAGTTCTGCACGTTCAAAATCAGATTTCTTTGCAGCTTCCTCGCGGTATGCCACGATCTCATCCCAGTTTTTGATCTCACTCTGGTACTTATCAATAATCGGATGCTCCGGGGATACAACCATGTAAGTAACACCGAATAATGTATCGCAGCGGGTTGTGTATACACGAAGTTTATCTCCTTTTCCTTTAATAGAGAAATCAACTTCAGCACCCATGGATTTACCGATCCAGTTCTTCTGGGAAACTTTTACACGCTCGATATAATCCACATGATCTAATCCTTCAATCAGTTTCTCTGCGTAATCCGTGATCTTTAGCATCCACTCACTTTTTACTTTACGGACAACCGGAGCTCCACAACGCTCGCAGACACCGTTTACAACCTCCTCGTTTGCAAGACCTACTTTACAGGAAGTACACCAATTGATTGGCATTTCTTTCTTGTAAGCCAAACCTGCTTTAAAAAGTTTTAAGAAAATCCACTGTGTCCATTTATAATAATTTGGATCTGTGGTGTTGATCTCTCTGTCCCAGTCAAAAGAATAACCGAGCGAATGAAGCTGATCTTTGAATCTTGCCACGTTCTTCTCTGTTACGATCTTCGGGTGAATCTTGTTCTTGATCGCATAGTTTTCAGTTGGAAGTCCGAATGCATCCCATCCCATTGGATAGAGTACGTTGTATCCCTGCATTCTTCTCTTTCTAGCTACGATATCAAGTGCTGTGTAAGGTCTTGGATGACCTACGTGAAGTCCCTGTCCTGATGGGTACGGGAACTCAACTAATGCATAATATTTTGGTTTGGTAAAGTCATTGGTTGCTGCGAAAGCTTTCTCATCATCCCAGACTTTCTGCCATTTTTTTTCGACTACCTTATGGTTATAAAGTTCTGCCATGGTATTCCTCCTTCTTTTTTATCAAGCATGATTCATAATTTTGTGGATTTTGTGGTAATAGGACAAAGTTTCCTATTACATAAAAAATCTCCGTCTCCAAAAAGAGACGAAGATATCTATTCACTCCGTGGTACCACTCTCATTCGCAGGATGAACGATTCATCCAAATACGCACTCACATTCTTAACGCGAATCACACGTTCTGACCTACTTATTTTTTCATTTCAATCAGAAAACTCAGAGGCGAGTTGGGAACTTCCAAATACTGTCTTGCACCACCCGACAGCTCTCTGACACTTTTTCGTTCTTAATACTCCTCGTCAACGTCATATTTTATGCTTTTAACATGATTTATTTTAACATATGAAATTCATTTGTCAATAAAAGAAATGCTTTTATTTCACATCATCTGTTCCTTTCAATACAACTGGAATGGTCATCAAAAGAATTTTTAAATCTAGCATTAATGAATAATTTTCAATATACATCAAATCCCATTTTAATTTATCTAAAAATTCTGTATGATAATCTCCATGCACCTGCGCATAACCAGTCAATCCAGCTCTCACTGTCGTTCGAAATGTAAATTCCGGAACTTTTTCCGCTATTTCCTCTATTAGTTCTGGTCTTTCTGGTCTAGGACCTACAAAACTCATCTCTCCTCTAAATATATTAATTAACTGTGGCACTTCATCCAGCTTATACTTTCTCAAAATATAACCTACACGAGTCATTCTTGGATCTCTATTTTGAGCCAACTGTGCCCCCGCAAATTTTTCAGCTCCAACAACCATGCTCCGAAACTTTATAATTTGAAACTTTTTCATTCCACGCGTGCATCTTGTCTGATAATAAAATACATTTTCTCCATCATCCAATTTTATGCATAATGCAATAATGCCAAATAATGGAGCTAATATAACAAGAAGTACACCTGAAAATAAAATATCAAAAAGTCTCTTTAAAGCAGCAGAAATTCCACCTATTCGTCCTGCCTGCCTATAAAATATCGGTGTTTCTCCATCTTGTGCCAATCCTGCCGCTCTGAGCTCCATATCTGATAATTTTGTAGTAAAATAAACCGGTCTGTTTGTCTTAAAACAAATCTTTAATAAATCATTTCTCTTTTCTGCTGAAAGATCAAACAAATACACTTCATCATATTCCTTTATTTTTTGTTTGATAATTTCCATTGAGACTTTATCTACTGACATTGATTCTGCCTGTGGAATCGATGAAATATCTATTGTCTTCTCCTGATATAAATACAAACGCTTTCCCTTATAATTTTCAATAGTAATCCTCATTACTATTTCGCACATGATAACAATACTTAGTAATTGAAGTATAAGCAAAATCCCCAATCTAATCATATATGGTATGCAATTATCTACATATACAGCGCACATAAATACACTCAAAATAAGATTAGCAGCTACACATTTTAAGATTAAGCTCAGCTCCTGCTCATACTTCACTTGTACATTTCTTCCATGATTATTACAAGTTATCGCAACTGTCAGCAAAAAATACCCAATAAATAATAATATTCCCTCTAACCTCTGCAAACTACTGTAAAAAAGTATTATGTATTCAACTGATAAAACACTTAAAATCACTGTTCTGGGCACTCTGCACCCATGCAATAAATTCTTTCTGGATTGTATCATTTAAATTTTCTTTCCTTTGAATATTCATCTATGGTGTTTCATTTAAAACAGCCTCTATCAGGCTCTTTGCCTGTGCGACATCACTATCATTTGGAATCATAACATATGCTGCTGAATTTGGTGCCGAGTAGGTTTTCTCACTTCCGCCACTTCCAGTAACCGAATAAATATCAACAGTCCACTCTGTGCCATCCATCAACTGATTAAAAACCAAATCTTTCAACAGTTCATCTGGTATATTCGTCCTATACATATCAGTAAGTTCATCCATAACTTCATTATAATTTTCAAGAAATTCTATTGAGCACACTTTTTTAATCAATGCCTGAAGCATCGCCATCTGGTTACGTCCTCTCTGATTATCACCTGATGCAAAGGCATGCCTTTCTCTTACAAAAGCCAATGCCTCTAATCCTGTCAAATGATTATATCCTTCTGTATAATGCTTAATTGGATCAACTGTAAAATCATACTCTGAATAAACATCTACGCCACCCAATGTATCAATAATAGCTTCAAATCCGGAAAAATTAACTCTAAGATAATAATCAATATCAATATCATACAGCTTTTCAAGTGTTCCAACCGAATTCTCAACACCATATAATCCAGCATGTGTAAGCTTGTCCTTTGCTCCATTACTAATTGGCATTTCAACAAAATAATCCCTCGGTGTATTAATCAGCTGTACATGTCGTGTCTCTGTATTGACTGCAGCTATAATATTTACATCACTTCTGCTTTTTGTATCTGTCCATCCCCAAACATCAATTCCGCTGAAATATAATACAAATGTTCCTAAATCTTTTTTCTCCTCACTTTCTGTCTGAACTATTTCTGTCTCTTGCTCTATTTTCTCACTTTCTTCTGTTTCCTCTACCAATGCATCTTCTTTTGTACTTACTGTGTTTACATTTTTCTTTCCACATCCAACAACTAAACTTGACATCAAGAAAATTGTAATTAAAAGCATTAATGATATTCTTCTTTTTAAATTCGTTTGATTTATTTTTTTCATTTGCGCCTCCAACAATGTACTATATAACAAATAGAGCATATCAGATAACTTAATATCTAATATGCCTATCTATTTTTTTACGTCTAATTCATTTTTTATACTTTTCTGTTCTTCTACTTCAAAATACTTTTCCAACAAAAAGAAAATATTAGCTATTAAAGGAGTTGATAAAGAATTTAGCTGATTAGCCATAAATAATGATCTTGTAATCGTGTCCAAAAAAGATTCATTATGATAAGTATCAGGCAATTTATAATTTTTATTTGTTTCTTCTTTATGAAGTCTTATAAATCCCAAAAAAAGTTCCCACGCACTCATAAATGCTAGTTGCTCATTGACTCTTGATGCAGATGATAAAGTAAAATCTTTATCCGTCTGAATATCTCCACTTATCAATCTAACCTTTATAATTGCTACTGTCATACAAGCACACACTTTATGCCTATCTAATAAAGTTTTATTTTCGCCTTCTTTTTTTTCGTATAAAATTCTTAACATCGTCTTTTGATTGAGATATTCTTCATACAAAGAAGTTGGATTATCACAAAACCTAAATTGTCTATACTCATTTTGCAATCGCATTCCTATTTCTTTTACTACATGGTCATAAAATATTAAAAAATCTACTTTATTCATTAGACTTTAATCCTCACATCATTAGGCAACTCTATTTTTCCTATAGCATCCAAAACATCAAAATCACTATTCCCATCATTTCCAGTTCCAACTATTTCTATTTTTTCTAAATATTTTTCACAAAAAATCTTTGTAAAATTTAATTTCTTCTCTTTTTGCTTCGCATATCGCTTCATTACATGCCAATTCCAAGCTTTGCACATTATAAAGATAATTATAATATATCCAACAACAACTGTAATATCACTCACAAAATCAAACCTCCAACTCATTCTCTTTTTTACATTTATTCTGTAATCATTATACACAACAATCAACGGTATCGTTACAAACGAAATTGCAATCAACTTTATCCAAATAGACTGCATAACAGCATATAATTCAAGCAATGCCATTATAGCCCCAATAATTGCAATAATTCGAAAAAAATATAATTGCAATTGATTCTCTTCTGACTATAGTTACATATTTCTTATTATCTGTATATTGATAAAAATCATACATATTATTACATGCCTGCACTAATATGGTTACATAACACGATTTATAGTCCAACATAGATGCCAATACACTTATTCCAATAGTAAGTACTAATACAAAGATTTTTATCAAAGCCTCTTTGGAAGAAATATATATCACATCTTTTTTTCCTTCCATTTTATCTCCCTATTATCTTATTCGTACATATATAGTTATATCATTTCAGTATACCCTATGCAAGCACTTCTTTAGCAATCCACAAAGTTTCAGCACATAGGAAACAATATGTTTATTATAATTTTTCTTTCACATTACACCATTCGATATGGCGTAATTTTTCGTTATCACAGCATATAAGTAACCTTCATTATTGTTCATCCATAATAAAGGTTACTAGCTGAAAATCAGATACCCACTTTTTTAATAAATAACACAATGTAACATATTCTGAGAATATGTTACCATAAGCTTTTCTCCACTCCAATCAGTATTAGACAACTGATATGCGACCAGATAATAAATAATCTGTTTATAAGAATCTATCATAGAATCATTTATTGTGATATCAAATGTGTTCTCTCCATTATTCAAATGCTCCCTGATAGTGCTCACATACTGATCTGACCATTTTTTATTTTACCAGTTTTAATAAAATAATTATCTTCTAAAGAATGTGCACTAATTCCATTAGATGAAGTAACTGAACTATGAATCTGATTCATCAATTCATCATTTAATCCAAAATATAAATGCTGAAGATCTACACTATTATCCTCATAACCGGCATCATCCCAGGTTGTATCAATATGATACCAATTACCATCTAATTGAACACCTGTCCATACATGACCATCTCCAGAAATTCTATCTGTTGCTATTCCAACCGAATTCAAAAGCATCACGTATGCTCTATGATATGCCTCACAGGTTCCTGATCCTCTGGCTAACGCTCCCTCAGGCGCACAATAAGAATAACTGGAATCATAACGACAATTTTCAACCAGCCAGTCATTAAACCAAACTGCCTTCTCGAAATCCGTTGTGCACGTTTTCTCACACTGCGCTTTTAAATCCGCTACGACATTTTCTACTGTCGGATAACCTTTATCATCAATTACAAGTTTTATGCCATATAAACCTGTGTTAAACCACACATACGGAGACACTCCTGTATCCATGATTGCAAAACGAATATAGTATGTTCCAGAAGCATAAAATGTGAAATCAAAGCTATCTTTCGAAAAAACTTTCCATTAGACCCATAACTTGTATCATAAACAATTGTTCCATCTTCTGTTGTCAGACTATATAAAGCATATTGTACCTTGTCCGTAGTTCCCTCTGAGGACAACTTGAAAGTCGTAGGCGCTCCACATGTTATATTTTCCGGATACTGCACCTTGAAGGTCACATTACCACTTGTCTTTGAGAAGGTTGTCTGTGGAACTTGTGTGGAAGGCTTTTTGTAAGTAATAGATTTACTTGCATCAAAGGATGGACTTATTCTATCTCCATTCAGTGCTCTTACTGTATAATAATAGATTTTT